>NTHE01000070.1 GCA_002551355.1 Streptomyces sp. man185
CCAGCCGCCTGGAGATGCCCCCGGCGGGACCCGCCGCTCCGCCCCGGCGGCGGCCCGGCCGGCGCGGCCCGTTCGGCGGGCCGCACCGCAAGCTGGTCATCGTGCTCACCGCCGTCCTGCTGACCCTGGGGATCGGCACCGGCGTCTGGTACATCAACTCCGGCCAGTTCACCCAGGTCCCCTCGCTGCTCGGCCAGACCCAGCAGACCGCCGAGAAGCGGCTCTCCGACGAAGGACTCGGGCTCAAGGGTGTGGAGCGGGTCTTCAGCGACACCGTCGAGCGGGGCGAGGTCGTCAGCAGCGACCCCGCCTCCGGCGACCGGATCCGGGGCAACGGCTCGGTGAAGCTCGTCGTCTCGCGGGGCCCGGAGATCGTGCGGGTGCCCGATGTGGTGGGCAGTTCCCTCGCCGACGCCAGGCGCTCCCTGAAGAAGGTGGGCCTGGTCCCCGGGATGGTGACCAGGGAGTTCAGCGAGGACGTGGCGCGCGGCGAGGTGGTCCGCACGGATCCCCGCGCGGGCACCGACCGCAACCCGGACACGGCCGTGGCGCTCGTCGTCAGCAAGGGCGCTCCGATCGACGTCCCGGACGTCACCGGGCTCTCCGCCGAGGAAGCCACCGCCGAGCTGGAGGCCGAGGGGCTGAAGGCCGAGGTGCTGCCCGGCCGGGTCCACTCCGCCGAGGACGGGGGAGCCGTCGCCGAGCAGTCCCCCGAGGAGGGCGCCGAGGCCGCCGAGGGCGAGACGATCCAGCTGACCGTCTCGAAGGGCCCCCGGATGCTGGACGTCCCGGACGTCACCGGCCGGGACGTCGACGAGGCGCGGAGCACCCTGGAGGAGGCGGGCTTCGACGTGAAGGTCGACCGCCCGTTCCTCTCCTTCAGCGACACGATCGCGAGCCAGTCCGTCGACGGCGGCGGACAGGCCCCCGAGGGTTCCACGATCACCATCAAGACCAAGGGGTTCTAGCACCGCATGCACCATCCGGAGAACGTCGTGCGCAACCCGGTGGGCGGGCATGTCCCCGTGGCCGGCGGCCTCGCCAAGGTCGGCCTCGAGTACGCGCGTGAGCTGGCGGCGGAGACCGTGCAGGTCTTCGTGGCCAACCCGCGCGGGTGGGCGACGCCCGTCGGGAACCCCGCGCAGGACGAGCTGTTCCGCGCCGAGTGCGCGGCGGCCTCGATCCCGGCGTACGTGCACGCCCCGTATCTGATCAACTTCGGCTCGCACACCGAGGCGACGGTGGAGAAGTCCGTGGAGTCCCTGCGCCACTCGCTGCGGCGGGCCCGGGAGATCGGTGCGCTGGGCGTGGTGGTGCACACCGGTTCGGCGACCGGCGGGCGGCCTCGCACCGAGGCGCTGGCCCAGGTGCGGGAGCACATGCGGCCGCTGCTGGACGAGCTGACCCACGACGACGATCCGGATCTGCTGCTGGAGTCGACGGCCGGCCAGGGCTTCTCGCTCTGTTCGCGGACCTGGGACTTCGGGCCATACTTCGAGGCGCTGGACTCCCACCCGAAGCTGGGCATCTGCCTGGACACGTGCCACATCTACGCCGCCGGGCACGACCTGACCGGTCCGACGGGGATGCGGCAGACGCTGGACCTGCTGGTGGAGACGGTCGGCGAGGGGCGGCTGAAGCTGATCCACGCCAACGATTCCAAGGACGTCGTGGGCGCCCACAAGGACCGGCACGAGAACATCGGCGCCGGTCATATCGGGGCGGAGCCGTTCGCCGAGCTGTTCGCCCACCCCGCGACCGAGGGCGTACCGCTGATCATCGAGACGCCCGGCGGCAAGGAGGGGCACGCGGCGGACGTGGCCCGGCTGAAGGAGCTGCGGAAGACCCGCTAGGGTCTTTCGTCTGGATCAGGCCGGATCAGGGAGCGGGGTCCGGTGCGTGCAGCCGCAAGGCGGAGGATCGAGTCAACGCGGATGGGGTCTCCCCTGCTCGAGCGAAGCCGAGAGCTTGGCGAAGTCGGTGATTGACGACAACGCCGCAGATGAGCGTGCCGGACCCCGCGAGCCCGGCCTGATCCGAACGAGAGGCCCTGGAGCTCTACAGCTCCGGGCCGTCCCCGGGCTCCTCCTGGTAGGAGTAGCGCTGCTCGCCCCAGGGGTCACCGATGTTGTGGTACCCACGCTCCTCCCAGAATCCGCGCCGGTCCGCCGTCATGTACTCGACGCCCCGGACCCACTTCGGGCCCTTCCAGGCGTAGAGGTGCGGGACGACGAGGCGGAGCGGGAAGCCGTGCTCGGCGGTGAGGAGTTCGCCGTCCTTGTGGGTGGCGAAGAGGGTGCGCTCGGAGGCGAAGTCGGCCAGGCGCAGGTTCGAGGAGAAGCCGTACTCGGCCCAGACCATCACATGGGTGGTTTCGGGGGCGGGCGGCGCCAGTTCGAGGATCGTCCGGGCCGGGACCCCGCCCCATTCGGCGCCGATCATGCTGAACTTCGTCACGCAGTGCAGATCGGCGACGACCGAGGAGAACGGCAGCGCGGAGAAGTCCTGGTGGTTCCAGCAGTGCTTGTCGCCGTCGGCGGTGGCCCCGAAGACCCGGAACTCCCAGCGGTCGGGCTTGAACTTGGGAACGGGCCCGTAGTGGGTGACCGGCCATCCGCGCTGCAGTCGCTGTCCCGGCGGAAGCTCGGACTGCTCTGTCTCGCGATGTTCCCGGCTTTCCGGCTGACCCATGCCTCCATGGTGACAGACAGGCAGGGGTGGTCATGACCAGGGAGGACCCCACCGGGGCAACTCGTACTAAGCGTGCACTTACTGGACGGCCGCTGGGCGCGGTGCGAGGATCTGGCCAACTTGCCAGATCGATCACCGGTTGGAAGGAGCCTTTGCCATGCAGGGCGACCCCGAGGTCCTTGAGTTTCTCAACGAGCAGCTGACCGCCGAATTGACTGCGATCAACCAGTACTTCCTGCACGCGAAGATGCAGGAGAACTTCGGCTGGACGAAGCTCGCCAAGTACACCCGGGCCGAGTCCTTCGACGAGATGAAGCATGCCGAGATCCTCACCGACCGGATTCTGTTCCTCGACGGGCTGCCGAACTACCAGCGGCTCTTCCATGTCCGGGTGGGCCAGACGGTCACCGAGATGTTCCAGGCGGACCGCCAGGTCGAGGTGGAGGCGATCGACCGCCTCAAGCGGGGTATCGAGGTGATGCGCGGCAAGGGCGACATCACGTCCGCGAACATCTTCGAGTCGATCCTGGAGGACGAGGAGCACCACATCGACTATCTCGACACCCAGCTGGAGCTGGTCGAGAAGCTCGGCGAGGCGCTCTACATCGCCCAGCTGATCGAGCAGCCGGAGAGCTGACCGACTGACCGCTCAGGCCGCGTCGGAGAGGCGTACGCCCCGGACGGCGCCTGCGGCGATCGCTGCCGCCACCGGGTGCGCGAGAGGGGCTGTCGCGGGTTCCTGCCGCTGGTCGAGCAGCTCGCGGCGGGAGCAGTCGCCCCGGCCCAGGAGTGCCTGGATGCGGCGCACACATCCCCCGCAGTCCGTGCCGGCCTTGCAGGCCGACGCGATCTGCCGGGGTGTGCAGGCTCCGGCGTCCGCATGCTTCTTGACCTGTGCTTCCGTGATGCCGAAGCAGGAGCAGACGTACATGCGGTTCACCTCCCTGCGGGTCGGTCGGGCGCCGTCCCGGTCTTTGTCGGTGAGGCTAACCTAACCTTACCCGCCGCTCCACCGGCGCAAAAGTCCTGGGGACGACTGTGGGGCACGGATCACATGGATCCGTGCCCCACAGGTGCGTCAGGGGGGAATGCCTACTGGTCGCGGTACATCTCGGCGACCAGGAAGGCCAGGTCGAGGGACTGACTGCGGTTGAGCCGGGGGTCGCAGGCCGTCTCGTAGCGCTGGTGCAGGTCGTCCACGAAGATCTCGTGGCCGCCGCCCACGCACTCGGTGACGTCGTCGCCGGTCAGCTCCACGTGGATGCCGCCCGGGTGGGTGCCGAGGCCCTTGTGGACCTCGAAGAAGCCCTTGACCTCGTCCAGGACGTCGTCGAAGCGGCGCGTCTTGTGGCCGGAGGCGGCCTCGAAGGTGTTGCCGTGCATCGGGTCGGTCACCCAGGCGACGGTCGCGCCGGAGGCGGTGACCTTCTCGACCAGCTCGGGCAGCTTGTCGCGGACCTTGTCGGCGCCCATGCGGACGATGAAGGTCAGCCGGCCGGGCTCGCGCTCGGGGTCGAGGCGGTCGACGTAGCCGAGGGCCTCGTCGACGGTGGTCGTCGGGCCGAGCTTGATGCCGATCGGGTTGCGGACCTTCGAGGCGAACTCGATGTGCGCGCCGTCCATCTGGCGGGTGCGCTCACCGATCCAGACCATGTGGCCGGAGGTGTCGTACAGCTCGCCGGTGCGCGAGTCGGTGCGGGTCAGCGCCGTCTCGTAGTCCAGCAGCAGCGCCTCGTGCGAGGCGTAGAACTCGACCGCCTTGAACTCGGCCGGGTCGGTGCCGCACGCCTTCATGAAGTTGAGCGCGTTGTCGATCTCGCGGGCCAGGGCCTCGTAGCGCTGGCCCGCGGGGGACGACTTCACGAAGTCCTGGTTCCAGGCGTGGACCTGGCGCAGGTCGGCGTAACCGCCGGTGGTGAAGGCGCGCACCAGGTTCAGCGTGGAGGAGGACGCGTGGTACATCTGCTTCAGCCGCGCGGGGTCCGGGATCCGGGCCTCCTCGGTGAAGGCGAAGCCGTTCACCGAGTCGCCGCGGTAGGTCGGCAGGGTCACGCCGTCGCGGGTCTCGGTCGACTTGGAGCGCGGCTTGGAGTACTGGCCCGCGATCCGGCCGACCTTCACGACGGGCACGGAGGCCGCGTAGGTCAGGACGGCGCTCATCTGGAGCAGGGTCTTCAGCTTGGCCCGGATGTGCTCGGCGGACACGGCGTCGAAGGCCTCGGCGCAGTCGCCGCCCTGCAGCAGGAACGCCTCGCCCTTGGCGACGGCTCCCAGACGGGCGCGCAGCTGGTCGCACTCGCCCGCGAAGACGAGCGGCGGATACGACGCGAGGTCCGCGAGTACATCGCGCAGGGCCTCGGAGTCGGGGTACTCGGGCTGCTGCGCCGCGGGAAGGTCTCGCCAGGTGTTGCCACCGGCGACGGAGGTATTGGCGTTCACGGTCACGTGCACAACATTACGGGGTCGCGGGAGGCGTCCATTCGAGCGCTCAATAGTTGAGACACCCGCTCCGATGCCCGGAACGTCCGCTAGGGTCGCAGCATGTCGACGCGACAGATCCGGATCTCGATCCAGAACTGGTGGTGGACCGCTCATCCGGCGGCCCACTGATTCATCGCGCTGACACATCGCGAAGGCCGCCCGAGGGGCGGCCTTTTCTGCGCTGCGGAGCCGTTCCTCCCCCCGTGAATCCCGTACGAGGCCCTCGTACGGTCCGCCCGGAAGGAACCCGCTCCCATGTCCCGTACCGCGCCCCGCACCGCCCCCGCCCTCGTCCGCCGACTGCTGGCGGAGGACGCGCCGCCGTTCGCCCTGCTGCGCCGGCGTACGCCCGGCCGTGACCACGATCACGTCGAACTGCTGATCGGCGGGGTGCGGGAGGCGGACCGGCTGGCCGATCTGCCGGTGGGCGCGTCGCCGGCCCTCGCCCTGGTGCCGTTCCGGCAGATCGCCGAGCGCGGCTTCGACGTCCGCGACGACGGCACCCCGCTGAGCGTGCTGGTCGCCGACGAGACGCACGAGCTGGAGCTCGCGGAGGTGCTGGCGGCGCTGCCCGCGCATGACGTGACGGTGGAGGACCACGGCTTCGATGTGCCGGACGGGGAGTACGCGGACATCGTGCGGCGGGTGATCCGGGACGAGATCGGGCAGGGCGAGGGCGCGAACTTCGTGATCCGCCGGACGTTCCGGGGCGAGATCCCCGGGTTCGGGCGGGCGGACGCGCTGGCGCTGTTCCGGCGGCTGCTGGCGGGCGAGCGGGGCGCGTACTGGACGTTCGTGGTGCACACCGGGGACAGGACGCTGGTGGGGGCGAGCCCGGAGGTGCATGTGCGGATGTCGGGCGGGACGGTCGTGATGAACCCGATCAGCGGGACCTACCGCTACCCGGACGAGGGGCCCACCGCGGAGAGCCTGCTGGCGTTCCTCGGGGACCGCAAGGAGAGCGAGGAGCTGTCCATGGTGGTCGACGAGGAGCTGAAGATGATGTGCACGGTGGGCGACATGGGCGGGGTGGTGGTCGGGCCCCGGCTCAAGGAGATGGCGCACCTCGCGCACACCGAGTACGAGCTGCGCGGGAAGTCCTCGCTGGACGTACGGGACGTGCTGCGCGAGACCATGTTCGCGGCGACCGTGACCGGCTCCCCGGTGCAGAACGCGTGCCGGGTGATCGAGCGGTACGAGTCCGGGGGCCGCGGCTACTACGCGGGTGCGCTGGCCCTGCTGGGCCGCGACGCGAGCGGGGCGCAGACGCTGGACTCGCCGATCCTGATCCGTACCGCCGACATCGGCCCCGACGGTTCGCTGAGGGTGCCCGTCGGGGCCACGCTCGTACGCCACTCGGATCCGGAGAGCGAGGTCGCCGAGACGCACGCCAAGGCGGCCGGGGTGCTGGCCGCTCTGGGCGTGCGGCCCGGTCGCCCGGCGGCGGAGGCGGACCGCCCGCGGCTGGCGGCCGACCCCCGGGTGCGGGCGGCGCTGGACGACCGGCGCGGGGGGCTCGCCCCGTTCTGGCTGCGGATGCAGCAGCGCGTCCGGGACCTGTCCGGCCACGCGCTGGTGGTGGACGGCGAGGACACGTTCACCGCGATGCTGGCCCATCTGCTGCGGGCGTCCGGTCTTGACGTCTCGGTGCGCCGCTACGACGAGCCGGGGCTGCGCGAGGCGGTCCGGGCGCACGAGGGGCCGGTCGTGCTGGGGCCGGGGCCGGGCAATCCGGGCGACCTGAGCGACCCCAAGATGCGGCTGCTGCGGGAGATCGCCGCCGAGCTGGTGCGGGAACACCGGCACGGGCTGCTGGGGGTCTGCCTCGGGCATGAGCTGATCGCGGTGGAACTGGGTCTTGAGATCGTCCGCAAGGCGGTGCCGTACCAGGGGGCGCAGACCAGGATCGAGCTGTTCGGGCGGCCGGAGACGGTGGGCTTCTACAACAGCTTCACCGCTCGGTGCGACGGTCCGGCCGCCGCCGAGCTGGCCGCGCACCGGATCGAGGTGAGCCGCGACGAGGAGAGCGGTGAGCTGCACGCGCTGCGCGGGCCGGGCTTCGCCTCGGTGCAGTTCCACCCGGAGTCGGTGCTGACCGTGCGGGGCTCGACGATCGTGACAGAGCTGCTGGCGGGGCTTCCCGTGGCGGGCTGAGCCTCAGGTCCTCGGCACGAGGACGTTCTCGCTGGTGCGGCGGGCCAGGTAGTCGGTGACGTTCTTGACGGTCGCGTCGACGATCTGGCCCACCGCGTCCTCGGTGTAGTACGCCTGGTGGGAGGTGACGACGACGTTGGGGAAGGTCACCAGCCGGGCGAGGGTGTCGTCGTCGATGCCCTCCAGGGACTTGTCGAGGAAGAACAGCCCGGCCTCCGCCTCGTACACGTCGAGTCCGACGCCGAGGAAGCGGCCCGCGCGCAGTTCGGTGACCAGGGCGGCGGTGTCGATGAGGCCGCCGCGGCTGGAGTTGACGAGGATCACGTCGTCCTTCATCGCCTTGAGGGCCGCCTCGTCGATGATGTGCTGGGTGCTGGGCAGCAGCGGCACGTGCAGGCTGATCAGGTCGGCCTCGGTGAACAGCCGCTCCTTCGCCACGTACTCCATGCCCAGCTCGACGCAGGCCGGGTTCTCCACGACGTCCCAGCCGAGCAGTTTCATGCCGAAGCCATGGGCGATCCGGGTGAACGCCTCGCCGATCTTGCCGGTGCCGAGCACCCCGACGGTCCGGCCGCGCATGTCCCGGCCGAGCAGCCCGTCGAGGCGGAAGTCGAAGTCCCGGGTGCGGCTCGCGGCGCGGATGATGCGCCGGTTGACGGCCATCGCGAGGGTCCAGGCGAATTCGGCGACCGAGTACGGCGAGTAGTACGAGACCCGGGCGACGCGCAGGGCGAGGCGCTCGGCGACCTCCAGATCGATGTTGTTGAACCCGGTGGAGCGCTGGGCGATCATCTGCGTGCCGCCGGCGGCGAGCGTCTGGAGCACCTGGGCGCTCAGGTCCGCGTTGACACTCGTGGAGATGATCTCGTGGCCGGCCGCGATGGGGGCGGTGTCCCGGTTGAGGAAGACGTCCAGGCAGCGGACCTCGTGCAGTCCCTCGAAGGCCTTCTCGATCAGGGGCTTCTCGTCGGACTGCACACCGAAGGCCAGGATTTCCACGGGTTCTCCCGAGCTGTGTCTGGGGACGGGACAGGGCAGGGCCGGTCAGCGCGAATATACGGCCACGGCCCCGCCCTCGCCGGGTCAGACGTCGTCGAGGCCGCGCTCGATGGCGTACCGCACGAGCTCCACCCGGTTGTGCAGCTGGAGCTTGCCGAGGGTGTTCTGCACGTGGTTCTGGACCGTGCGGTGGGAGATGACCAGCCGTTCGGCGATCTGCTTGTACGAGAGTCCCTTGGCGACCAGCCGCAGTACCTCGGTCTCCCGGTCGGTGAGCTGCGGGGCCTTGGGCTCGTTCGACGCCACGGGGGCGGGGTCGGAGGCGAGCCGGCGGTACTCGCCGAGGACCAGGCCGGCCAGGCCCGGGGTGAAGACCGGGTCGCCGGCCGCGGTGGAGCGGACGGCGTCGGTCAGCTCCTGAGTGGAGGCGGACTTCAGCAGATAGCCGGTGGCCCCGGACTTCACCGCCTCCAGGACGTCCGCGTGCTCGCCGCTCGCGGAGAGGACCAGGACCCGCAGGCCCGGGTGGGAGCCGACGAGCTCCTTGCAGACCTGGACGCCGGGCATGCCGGGGAGGTTCAGGTCGAGGACCAGGACGTCCGGGCCCACGGCCTTGGCCCGGCGGACCGCCTGCGGGCCGTCCCCGGCGGTCGCGACGACGTCGAAGCCGGACTCGGCCAGGTCGCGGGCGACCGCGTCGCGCCACATGGGGTGGTCGTCGACGACCATGACCTTGATGGGCCGGTCCGCGGCCCCCTGCTCGTCCTGTGGTGCGTTCTGCGTACTCATCGGGCCGATCCTGCCTTCCCCCGGGAAACCTTCGGTGCTTTGGGAACCTTCAACTCGACCTCGCAGCCCTGTCCGGGCACCGAGATCAGCTCTGCCGTGCCGCCCAGGTCGCGCAGTCGGCCGCGGATGGAGAGAGCCACCCCGAGCCGCCCCTCCCCCTCCGCCTGGGCGAGCCGCCCATCGGGGATGCCGGGGCCGTCGTCCCGGACGGTGACGATCACCTCGTCCGGCTCGTCCTCGACCAGGATCCACGCCTGGGCGTCCGGGCCCGCGTGCACCCGCACGTTGTCCAGGGCGGCGCTGACGGCTGCGGCCAGCTCCCGGGCCGAGGCGGCGGGGAGCAGGACCGGGGCGCCCGGCTCGGCGAAGCTCGTACGGGATCCGGCGTGCGGGGCGAGCAGGGCGCGCAGGTCCACGGCGCCCCCGTCGCCGGGGCTGTCCTCCTCGTCGACCTCGACCGTGCGGACCACGGCGCCCTCGGCTGCGTCCTCGGAGACGCGGGTGGGGGGCACCAGGCCGCTGGAGACCAGGGTGCGCAGGGCGACCTCCTGCTCCCCGGCCATCCGGCCCAGGTCGGCCGCCTCGCCGCCGATGGCGGTGCCGCGGCGCTGGACCATGGCGAGGACCTGGAGCACGCTGTCGTGGATGTCGCGGGCGAGCCTCTCGCGTTCGCGGGTGGTGGCCTCGATCTCCAGGGCGCGGGCCAGGGTGCGTTCACTGGCGCGGGCGACCTCGACGACGTATCCGATGGCGATGGAGGCGACCCAGACCAGCAGGACGTTGTGGAAGGTGTCCCGGCTGGGGTCGCCGCGCTGGATGATGTTGGCGGCGGCGACGAAGGTGGAGGCGAAGGCCGCCCACCGCCAGCCGCCCTTGATGGCGAAGGCGAGGACCGCTCCGGCCGTCCAGATCGACGGCAGCGTCGGCCCGTCGAACGACTGCGAGTCGACGTCGGCGAGCGGGGTGAGCAGGATGCCGGTCAGCGCGACGACCAGGTCCGCCCCGAGGAAGCGTTTGGTGCAGCTCGCCGCCGAGCGGACCTTGGGCAGGGTGGCGAGCGTCCAGACGCAGAGGAACGCCAGATAGGCGACGGCGACCCAGGGCCGCTCGAACCTCTCCCGGCCGAAGTTGTCCTTCCCGAAGATCGCGAGCAGCACCGCGTAGATCATCGTCAGGACGCGGTAGCCCGTCAGCGCACGCCACAGCGGCAGCTCGACCGACATCCGTACGACCCGCTCACGCTTGGCCATGGCCCCACACCCCCCGGACGGTGAACGACGCGGCTACGCGCCGGACCGTTCCGTTCCGTTCTCCTCGCGGGCGGCCGCCTGCTTCCGCTCCCGCTTTACCTCCTCCGCCCTGGCCTTCGCCTCGTCGGCGAGCTGGCGCTTGGCGGCGGTGGCGTAGACGTCCACGTACTCCTGGCCGGAGAGCTTCATGATCTCGTACATGACCTCGTCGGTCACCGAGCGCAGGATGAAGCGGTCGCCGTCCATGCCCTGGTAGCGGCTGAAGTCCAGCGGCTTGCCGATCCGGATGCCGGGGCGCATGAGCTTGGGCATCACCTGGCCGGGCGGCTGGATCTTCTCGGTGTCGATCATGGCGACCGGGATCACGGGCGCTCCGGTGGCGAGCGCGACCCGGGCGAGACCGCCGGGCTTGCCCCGGTAGAGGCGCCCGTCGGGCGAGCGGGTGCCTTCGGGGTAGATGCCGAAGAGACCGCCGCTCTCGACGACCTGGATGCCCGCCTTGATCGCCGCCTCGCCCGCGCCACGGGCTCCGGAGCGGTCGACGGGGAGCTGGCCGACGCCCTTGAAGAAGGCGGCGGTGAGCTTGCCCTTCACGCCGGGAGCGGTGAAGTACTCGGCCTTGGCGATGAACGTGACCTTGCGGTCCAGCACGGCGGGGAGGAAGAACGAGTCGGAGAACGACAGGTGGTTGCTCGCGAGGATCGCGGGACCGCGCTCGGGGATGTTCTCCAGGCCCTCCACCCACGGCCGGAAGGCGAGCTTCAGGGACCCGCCGATGGAGAACTTCATTGCGCCGTAGATCAACTCTGGTGCCTCCTGTGTGCTGTCGGTAGACCTTAGCCTGTGGGGTCGTCGCGGCCTCCGCCCGGCACCGGGGACCCGGCTCCCCGGCCGGGCCGTGCGGGGCGTCCGCGGGGCCGTGACGGCCCTGGTCGGTGTCGGTCCGGTCGCGTACGGTGAAGTCATCCGTCAAGCACTCCCCCAAGTGCGCCCGCCCCCGCCCCGTCCCACGAACAGGAGACCCTGGTGCCGGTCCTCCCTGGAGCCGAGCCGTTCCGCCACGAGGGCGGAGAGGTCGGCGTCCTCCTCTGTCATGGCTTCACCGGATCACCGCAGTCGCTGCGCCCCTGGGCGGACTACCTCGCAGAGCGCGGGCTGACGGTCTCGCTGCCGCTGCTGCCGGGCCACGGCACCCGCTGGGAGGACATGGCGGTCACCGGCTGGCAGGACTGGTACGCGGAGGTGGACCGCGAGCTGCGGCTGCTGCGGGAGAAGTGCGAGCGGGTCTTCGTCTTCGGGCTGTCCATGGGCGGTGCGCTGAGCCTGCGGCTCGCGGCCAAGCACGGGGACGCGATCAGCGGTCTGGTGCTGGTCAACCCGGCCAACAAGGTGCACGGCCTCTCCGCGTACGCGCTGCCGGTCGCCCGCCACCTGGTGCGCACGACGAAGGGCGTGGCCGACGACATCGCGTTGCCGGGCTCGCACGAGGTGGGCTACACCAAGGTGCCGCTGCACGCGGCGCACTCGGTGCGCAAGTTCTTCCGGCTGGTCGACGGGGAGCTGCCCCAGGTGACCCAGCCGGTGGTGCTGCTGCACAGCCCGCAGGACCATGTCGTGCCGCCCGCCGACAGCGCGCGGATCCTGAGCCGGATCTCCTCCACGGATGTTTCCGAGATCCTCCTGGAACAGAGCTACCACGTGGCGACGTTGGACCATGATGCGGAGCGGATCTTCGATGAGAGCTACCGGTTCATCGGCCGTCTCGCACCGAACGTCGGGATGAAGGGGAGCACGTCCGGTGGCTGAGCACGACGCGGAACGCACAGGCAGCGACGAGGAGCGCGAGCCGCGCCCCACCGAGCCCGCGGCCGTCCCGGAGGGGACGAAGCCGGCGGGGGACGAAGGGGCGGAGCAGGAGCGGGCGATCGACGAGGACGCGGCGTGGGCCGCGATCGTCGCGGGGTACGGGGAGGAGCCGCCGGATCCGCCGGGCGCCAAGCCGTTCAAGGCCATCGAGGATCTGGCCCTGCTGGAGGACGACCAGCGCAATGTGGTGGGTCCGCAGGACGGCTCCGCCGGGGACCCGGCGGACAAGGGGTCCGGCAAGACGCCCCCGAAGCCGCCGGAGAAGAAGCCGCTGGGCAGCTCGGTGGTCTTCGCGCCCGGCGTCGCCGGTCCGCGCGACTACGAGCTGCCCGAGTCCAAGGACGACGGCATCGACGAGCCGGACGACGGGGACGAGGGCCACTTCGTGCCCCCGGAGCCGCCGCCGCTGCCGGAGGCCGACGTCACGGCGAAGTTCGCCTGGCTCGCGGTGATCGGCGGGCCGGTGCTGATGCTGATCGCGGTGCTGCTCCAGTGGGAGATGACGTGGTGGCTCACCACCATCTGCATCGGCGGCTTCCTCGGCGGCTTCGCCACCCTGGTGGCCCGGATGCCGCACGACGACGATGACGACACCTACGGCGACCCGGGGCGCGGCGCGGTCGTGTAGGTCACCCGGCGGCAGGCACTCTGAGGGCGGCCAGGACCGGCAGATGGTCCGTGGCCGCCCTCAGGTCGTCCTCGCTCACCCCGGGCAGCCCGCTCGGCACCCCGCAGCCGAGCACCTCGATGCCCGGGGTCGCGAAGACGGCGTCGATGCGCTTACGGGGCTCGTCGGGCGGGAACGTCAGCTCGCCGCCCCACGGGGCGACGGCCCGGCAGTCCTGGAGCGGCCCGGCCAGGTGCCGGAACGCCTTCCCGGTCGGCACGTCGTTGAGGTCGCCGCCCGCCACCGCGTGCTCCACGCCCATCGAGGCCAACCGCTCCAGCATCAGCTCCGCCTGGGCGAGGCGTTCGTCGCGCTGGAGGCTCAGATGGCAGCTCAGCACCCCGAGCCGGGCCCCGGCGATCCGCACCACTGCGGTGGCGAAGCCCCTGCGGTGCAGGCCGGGGGTGAGCGGGAGCAGGACGTCCTCGGTGCGCTCGACGCTCGCCCGCAGCGAGCACAGCAGCAGGGGCCCGGCCGCGGTGGCTCCGCCGCTCAGCACCACCAGATCGCTGCTCCTGGCGAGCCGGGCCGCCGCCTTGCGCCAGCGGAAGAAGCGCGGGGCCTCCTGGACGAGCACCAGATCGGGCGCACAGGCGTGGATGACCCGGGCCAGGGCCGCGGTGTCGTCGTGCATGGAGCGGACGTTGTAGCTCAGCACCCGGACAACGGCTGAACCGTCCGGCTCGGTACGGGAGTCGGGCAGGGGCGTCAGGACCATGCGGGCCACGATACGACGGACGCCCGCCGCTGCCCCGGAGGGCGGCGACGGGCGCCTGATGCGTCGTACGGAGTCGGGCTCAGCCCTGGCGTGCCAGATCGGCCGCGCCCACGAGCCCTGCCTTGCCGCCGAGTTGGGCGGCCAGTACCTGGGCGTGCGGGCGCCATTCGCCGCCGATCAGCCAGCGCCGGAACGACTTGCGGATCGGGTCGAGGACGAGCTCGCCCTCGTCCGAGACGCCGCCGCCGACGATGAACGCGGACGGGTCGAACAGCGAGGCGAGGTCGGCCAGTCCGGCGCCGGCCCAGCGGGCCAGCTCGCGGAACGAGTCGACGGCCACCGCGTCGCCCTGGCGGGCGGCCGCGCTGATGTGCTTGCCCTCGATGCCGTCCACCGAGCCGTCGCCGAGGCCGAGCAGGACGGCGGCGTTCTCGGGGGTGGCGTTGGCGCGCTGCTTCGCGTACCGGACGAGCGCGCGGCCGGAGGCGTACTGCTCCCAGCAGCCCTGGCTGCCGCAGCCGCACAGCAGACCGTCCGGGACGACCCGGATGTGGCCGAACTCGGCGGCCACGCCGAAGCGTCCCCGGCGCAGCTTGTTGCCGATGATGATGCCGCCGCCGAGGCCGGTGCCGAGCGTGATGCAGATGACGTCGTCGTGGCCCTGGCCTGCCCCGAAGCGATATTCGCCCCAGGCCGCGGCGTTGGCGTCGTTCTCGACGACGACGGGCAGGCCGACGCGCTGCTCGACCTTGTCCTTGAGCGGCTCGTGACGCCAGTCGATGTTCGGTGCGAACAGGACGGTGGCGCGCTTGTCGTCGACGTAACCGGCGGCGCCGATGCCGACGGCCTCCACGTCGTGCCCCTCGCTCGCCCCGGCGACCGCCGCGCAGATCGCGTCGACGATGCCTTCGGCCGTCGGCGGGGTCGCCACCTTGAACGTCGAGAGGATCCGGCCCTCTTCGTCGACCACTCCAGCCGCGATCTTCGTGCCGCCGATATCGACGCCGATGGTGAGTCCCATGAATCCCTCAGTTTCGGTCGAGCCCCGCTAGGGCAACCGTACCCGAGGCCGCGCCCTGCACCGGCCGGAGCCGGTCAGTCCAGGTCGATGCGCTCGGTGCCGGAGGGGCCTTCGTCCCGGGGGTCGGACGGGTCGTCGGCGGCCTTCTTCGAGGGGCCCGTGCCCGACGCGCCCTCGGTGGTGCGGGTCCAGCGGCTCTCCTGGCCCTCGACCGCGGAGCGGTAGGCGGCCAGCAGCTCGTTGCCCGCGGCTGCGAGGTGGTCGAAGAGCTGCGGGTTGCGTTCGATGACCGGTTCCACGGCGGACTTCGCCTGCCGGATGGCCTGCTGGACCGCGCCCTGGGCGGCGACGCCGAGCAGCGGGGTCTGGAGCGAGGAGACCTTGTCGGCGACGGCGTCGACCAGCTTGCGCAGTTCCTCGGCGGCGGATCCGGGCTGCGGGCCGTACTCGGCTCGGCGGCGGGCCTTCTCGGCCGCGAGGTCCTCGGCGCAGGCGTCGGCCCACGCGTCGCCGTCGACGGGACGATCGGTGGCTTCACTCATGGCGGACTCCTGCGACGCGGGCGGCCGACGGTCGGCCTGCCGTTCACGTACTAACGACGTTACCCGAACGGCCGCACGCCGTTCAGGAGGTGCGCGGCCACAGGGCCGGGTCCGGCGTGAACCGCACCCGCAGCACTCCGTCGGCCAGGGCCGCGCCGGAGACGGTGCAGCGGCGCAGCGCGGAGGCGATCCGCGCGATCCGATGGAAGGGGCCGACGGTCAGGAGCAGTTCGTCGCCGCGGCGGACCAGGCGCAGGTCCTCCTTGGCGGCCCCCGGCAGCGGCAGGCACCAGGTGAGGATCGTGGCCGCGGCGGACTCGGCGTCCTGCTCCTCCTCGGTCCACCAGGGGTCGCCGGCCCGGCCGGGCGTCCGGTCGTCGGGGGCGGGGATCTCCAGCTCGGCCAGGTCGCCCATGCCCTCGGGGTCGCGGCCCAGGTGAGCGGCCTCGTGCACGGGAACGTCCCCGGCCACGTCCTGGCGCCAGTGGTCCAGGCACTTCTCCTGCTGGGCGGCGAGCGCGGCGAAGAAGGGGTCCGAGGAGTGCCGGGGCAGTACGCGGGAGGCGACCAGCAGGTCGGCGCGCAGTCCGTACAGGGCGAGGCCGGTCCGGGCGGTGCGCAGGGCGTCCTCGGCGGCCGGGCCCGGCTCCGCGACCAGCCGGAGCGTGGTGGCCTCGTCCTCGATCAGGGCCTGGACGGCGGCCAGCTCCTCGTCCTTGCGGGCGGCGGCCTCGAACAGCCACTGCGCGGGCATCGGGACCCCGGCGAGCTGGGCGAGGACCGGGCGCAGGGCGCGGGCGGCCTGGCGTTCGGCGGGGAGCAATCGGCGCAGATAGCGGCGGAGCTGTTCCGGGAGGGCGAGCAGGGCGAGGGCCTCGGTCAGCGGCGGGAGGTCGACGACGAGTGTGCCGTAGCCGGACCAGTCGCCCTCGGCGGCGCGGCGCAGGGTGTGCAGCAGCGCGAGCTGCGGGGAGCCGGGGAGTTCGGTGAGCTCCTCGCCCTCCAGCCGGCCCGCGCCGAGCAGGTCCAGGACGCCGGAGGCGCGGTTCTGGAGCTCGGTGAGTTCGGCGCGGAAGTGCTCGCCGGAGTCGATGCGGGCGTGATCGAGGCGGTCGGTGACCCGGGTGGGTTCCGTGGCGGCCGGGAAGCCGGGTATGGCCTCGGCGGAGATCAGCAGGGTGCGGCTGCCGTGTGCGGCGGCGGCCAGTGCGGTGGCCGCCGCGACGGTGGTACGGCCCGCGCCGCCGGGGCCGGTGACCAGGACCGTACGCACGGGTCTCAGGCCCCCGGGGCGGACTCGACGCGCTTCTTCAGACCGGCGAGGGCACGATCGATGATGACCTTCTCGGCCTTGCGCTTGATCATGCCGAGCAGCGGGATCTTGACGTCGACGGCGAGCCGGTAGGTGACCTCGGTGCGCTCGCCGCCGCCGATCGGGGCCAGCGCGTAGGTGCCGTCCAGCGAGCGCAGCATCTGGGACTTGACGAGGCTCCAGCTGACTTCTCGCTCGCCGGTCCAGGTGTAGGCGAGGACGTGGTCGTCCTTGATCGCTCCGGCGTCCAGGACGAGGCGGACCTGCTCGGCGCGGCCCTGGTCGTCGGTGGAGAGGACCTCGGCCTCCTTGACCTCGCCGGTCCACTCCGGGTAGCGGGCGAAGTCGGCGATCACGCCCATGACGTCGGCCGGCGCCGCCTCGATCGTGATGCTCGAGCTGGTGTGTTCAGCCATCGCCGTGGCCCTCCAGTGCGGTGTAACCGGTCCCGTTCGGCAGAGGCCTGCCGCTGTGCAGGCTATCGCGTGCCCGGGGTGCTCCGGTCCACCGCCCGGCCGCCCGCGTTCACCAGCTCAGCGCCCACGGCGTGCCGGTCGAGGCGAAGTGGCCGACGTTGACGCACTCGGTGGTGCCGATCCGCATCCGGCGGACCAACGGCTGGTGAACATGGCCGAAAAGCGCGTACCGGGGGCGGGTGGCGCGGATCGCCTCCAGCAGGGCGGTGCTGCCGCGTTCGAAGCGGCGGGCGACGGTGTCGTAGGTCAGCTCGGGGACCTCGGGCGGGATGTGCGAGCAGAGGACGTCGACCTCGCCGAGCGCCTCGACCTTGGCGGCGTACTCCTCGTCGCTGATCTCGTACGGGGTGTTCATCGGGGTCTTGAGGCCGCCGCCGACGAAGCCGAAGACCCGGCCGCCGATCTCGACGCGTTCGGCGTCGAGCACGGTGGTGCCGGGGCGGGCGTACTCGGGCCAGAGGTCGGGGACGTCGACGTTGCCGTAGGTGGCGTACGTCGGAGTGGGGAAGGCGGCGAAGAGTTCGGCGTACTGCCCCCGCACCGCGCCGAGGATCTCGGTGTTGCGGTCGCGGCCGGCCCACAGCTCGCGGCCGAAGGCGCGGGCCTCGTCGTAGCGGCGGGCGGTGCGCAGGGCGACGATGCGGTCGGCGTTCTCCTTGCCGAACAGGTCGGGGAAGATGCCGCGCGAGTGGTCGGCGTAGTCGAGGAAGAGCACCAGGTCACCGAGGCAGATCAGGGCGTCGGCGCCGTCCCCCGCGCGGGCCAGGGCCTCGGTGTTGCCGTGCACGTCACTGACCACATGGATGCGGGTCCGCCTGGTGGCCAGGGCCCCGCTGTCCGGTTCGCTGCCTCGCATGCGATCACCCTAGAGTGCGCCTTCCGTCCCTGGTAGACCGTCCGGACCTGCGGTTACCTCCACGGCGGGACGGCAGTGGACTACTGTGCGCGAAAGGGCCATTTATATGTGTGATGCATAAGACATCTGGCCGGAACCCCCTATCCGGAACCGAGTACCGGTGGGTAACGTCCGGGCAGTCCAGTCGTGCTCACCCCACTGAGCACCCGCCAATCTTGGACCGCAGCCGGTGCGTCACACAGAGCCGTGGCACCGGAGCCCGATGAGGAGCAGCAGTCTTGCGCGAGTTCAGCCTTCCGGCCCTGTACGAGGTCCCGACGGACGGCAACCTGACGGATCTCATCCGCCGCAATGCCGCTCAGCATCCCGAAGTCGCGGTGATGAGCCGCAAGGTGGCCGGCGTCTGGACGGACGTCAGTGCCACGCAGTTCCTGGCCGAGGTCAGAGCCGCCGCCAAAGGGCTGATCGCCTCGGGCGTCCAGCCCGGCGACCGGGTCGCCCTGATGTCGCGCACCCGCTTCGAGTGGGTGCTGCTGGACTTCGCGATCTGGAGCGCCGGCGGTGTGACCGTGCCGGTGTACGAGACCAGCTCCGCCGAGCAGGTGCAGTGGATCCTCGGTGACTCCGGGGCGGTGGCGGTGCTCGTGGAGAGCGAGGCGCACGCCGCCTCCGTGGCCTCCGTACGGGAGGAGCTGCCGGAGCTGGCGCACGTCTGGCAGATCGACGCGGGCGCGGTCGAGGCTCTCGTCAAGGCGGGGGCCGAGGTCTCGGACGAGACCATGGACCTGCGCACGCGCAGCGCCAAGGCCGACGACCCGGCGACGATCGTCTACACCTCGGGCACCACGGGCCGCCCCAAGGGCTGTGTGCTCACCCACCGCAGCTTCTTCGCGGAGTGCGGCAACGTGGTGGAGCGGCTGAAGCCGCTGTTCCGCACGGGCGAGTGCTCGGTGCTGCTGTTCCTGCCCGCCGCGCACGTCTTCGGCCGGCTGGTCGAGGTGGCCTCGGTGATGGCCCCGATCAAGCTCGGCTGCGTCCCCGACATCAAGAACCTCACAGACGAGCTGGCCTCGTTCCGGCCGACGCTGATCCTGGGCGTGCCCCGGGTCTTCGAGAAGGTCTACAACGCGGCCCGCGCGAAGGCGCAGGCGGACGGCAAGGGCAAGATCTTCGACCGGGCCGCCGACA
The DNA here is from genome assembly GCA_002551355.1 of Streptomyces sp. man185. GTDB lineage: Bacteria > Actinomycetota > Actinomycetes > Streptomycetales > Streptomycetaceae > Streptomyces. Next base: position 19,011 of record NTHE01000070.1, read on the forward strand.
CGGCGATCGCCTACAGCCGGGCGCTGAGCACCCCGCAGGGCCCGGCGCTGGGACTAAGGCTCAAGCACAAGCTGTTCGACAAGCTGGTCTTCGGCAAGCTCCGCGCCGTCCTCGGCGGCCGCGGCGAGTACGCGATCTCCGGCGGCGCCCCGCTCGGCGAGCGGCTCGGCCACTTCTACCGGGGCATCGGTTTCACGGTCCTGGAGGGCTACGGCCTCACCGAGACGTGTGCGGCCACCGCGTTCAACCCGTGGGACCGGCCGAAGATCGGCACGGTCGGCCAGCCGCTGCCCGGCTCCGTGGTGCGGATCGCGGACGACGGCGAGGTGCTGCTGCACGGCGAGCACCTGTTCACCGGGTACTGGAAGAACGAGTCGGCCTCGGCCGAGGCGCTGGCCGACGGCTGGTTCCACACCGGTGACATCGGGACGCTCGACGAGGACGGCTACCTCGCGATCACCGGCCGCAAGAAGGAGATCATCGTGACGGCGGGCGGCAAGAACGTCGCCCCGGCCGTCATCGAGGACCGCATCCGGGCGCACGCCCTGGTCGCCGAGTGCATGGTGGTCGGCGACGGCCGCCCGTTCGTCGGCGCGCTGGTCACCCTGGACGAGGAGTTCCTGGGCCGCTGGGCCGAGGAGCACGGCAAGCCGGTCGGCTCGACGGCCCTGTCGCTGCGGGAGGACGCGGAACTGCTGGCCGAGGTGCAGCGGGCGGTGGACGACGGCAACGCCGCGGTCTCCAAGGCCGAGTCGGTGCGCAAGTTCCGTATCCTGCCCGCCCAGTTCACCGAGGAGGCGGGCCACATCACGCCGTCGCTGAAGCTGAAGCGGAACGTGGTGGCGAAGGACTTCGCGGACGAGGTGGAGTCGATCTACCGCGCCTGAGCGGTGGGACGCGTACGAAGGGGCCCGCACCTGACAGCCAGGTGCGGGCCCCTTCGCGCGTTCACAACAGTGTCCTGAGCTTCTCCGCCAGCAGGTCCCAGCGCCACTTCTCCTCGACCCAGGCCCGGCCCCGTTCCCCCATCCGCTGCCGCAGCTCCGGGTCCCCGAGCAGCGTCACGATCCGGTCCGCCGATTCCTCGGCACTGCCGCCGCGCACCACCCACCCGGTCTCCCCGTCCAGCACCGCGTCCGGGGCGCCGCCCGAGTCGCCGGCCACCACGGGCAGCCCGGTCGCGGACGCCTCCAGGTAGACGATCCCGAGGCCTTCCACGTCGAGCCCCCGCCGCCGGGTCCGGCAGGGCATCGCGAAGACGTCCCCGGCCCCGTAGTGCGCGGGCAGCTCCGCCCAGGGCACCGGGCCGGTGAAGCGCACCGAGTCCTGCACCCCGGTCTCCGCCGCGAGCCGCTCCAGGTCCTCGGCGTACGGTCCGCCGCCCACGATCAGCAGGACCGCGTCCGGGAACTGCGCGAGGACCGCGGGCATCGCCAGGATCAGCGTGTCCTGGCCCTTGCGCGGCACCAGGCGCGAGACGCACACGACGACCGGGCGGTCGGAGAGCCCGAGGCGGGCCCGGACCCGGTCTCCGCCGGACGCCGGGTGGAAGGTCTTCTCGTCGACGCCGGGCGGCAGTTGCACCATGCGGCCCGCCGCGTCCGGAGTAAGGGCCCCCGCGATCCGGGAGCGGGTGTACTCACCGAGATAGGTGATCGTGTCCGTGCCCTCCCCGATCCGCCGCAGCAGCTGCCGGGAGGCGGGCAGCTGCGCCCAGCCGGCCTCGTGCCCGTGGGTGGTGGCGACGAGCCGCCGGGCGCCCGCGCGGCGCAGCGCCGGCGCCATCAGGCCGAGCGGGGCGGCTGCGCCGAACCAGACGGAGGTGCAGCCGTGTTCGCGCAGCAGCTCGGTGGCCCGGCGGGTGACGCGCGGGGTCGGCAGCAGCATCGTCGTCCGGTCACGGATCACGGGGAACGGTTGCTCCGCGTCGAAGGCGGCGGTGGCCGCCGCGCCCTCCTCGCCGCGCTTCCAGGTGGAGGCGTAGACGACGACCCGGTCGGGATCCAGGCGCAGCGCCATGTTGTGCAGGAACGCCTGGATGCCACCGGGGCGGGGCGGGAAGTCGTTGGTCACGATCAAGGTCTTGTCCATCGCCGCCGACAGTACCGAACGGCCGCGCTTCACCGCTCCCGCTCTCCCCCGGCGGCATCATGAGCCGCCTGGAACCCGGCCGGATACGAGCGACGACAGGGACGGCGATGACGGGACGAACACCCACCGGGGCGGGGCCGTGGCCGTACGCGGTCTGGGCGCTGACCCGGGCCTGGCTGCTGGCGTGTGTGTTCAAGGTGGTCACGGTGCCGGGCCCGGACGTCACGGTGGACGTGTCGGCGATCTACCGGTCCTGGTACGAGGTCCTGCTGACCGGCACGTTCCCGCTGGACGACGTCACCTGGCAGTACCCGCCCGGGGCGGCCCTGGCGATCCTCTCCCCGGCCCTGCTGCCGTTCTGGGAGTACGCGACCGCGTTCTTCGTGCTGGTGCTGGTCTGCGACGCGCTGGTGCTCGGGCTGCTGCTGTACGCGGGGCGGCGGCCGGGGATGCGGGCGGCGGGCGCCTGGGTGTGGGTCGCGGGGGTGGCGCTGCTGGGGCCGACGGTCTACGCCCGCTACGACCTGATGGTGACGGCGGTCGCGGTGGCGGCGCTGCTGGCGGGCGTGCGCAGGCCCCGGGCCCTGGGGGCACTGGCCGCGTTCGGGGCGCTGCTGAAGGGCTGGCCGGCACTGCTGCTGGTGGGGGTGCGCAAGGGGCGTCCGACGCGGGCGGCCTGGGCCTCGGCAGCACTGAGCGCCGCGGGGCTCGCGGCGGCGTTCGCGCTGTGGATGCCGGGGGCGTTCGCTTTTCTGGCCTTCCAGCGGGACCGGGGCACCGAGATCGAGTCGCTGGGGGCGCTGGTCTTCCACCTGGCGCGGCGGTTCGGCTGGGAGGGGCGGGTGGAGCTGCGTTACGGCTCGGTGGAGTTCGTCGGCCCGCAGGTGGAGCTGGTGTCGGCGCTGGCGCTGGGGCTCGCGGCCCTGGCGCTGGGCTGGCTGCTGCTGTGGCGGCTGCGGGCGCGCCGGTTCGCGGTGCGCACCCCGGCCGAGGCGGCGTTCACGGCGATGCTGCTGTTCACGGTCACCAGCCGGGTGATCAGCCCTCAGTACGTGGTGTGGCTGGTCGGACTGGCCGCTGTGTGCCTGGTGTTCCGGGGCGCGGCGATGACTCTGCCCGCGGTCCTGGTGCTGGTGGCGGCCGGGGTGACGCTGCTGGAGTTCCCGATCGGCTTCGGCCATGTGGTGGCGAGCGACGCATGGGGCGTGACGCTCCTGTTCGTACGGAACGGGCTGCTGGTGGCGGCCTCGCTGCTCGCGGCACGGCGGCTGTGGCGGTCGACGGTACCGGGGAGGCCGGGTGGGGAGGCCGCCCTGAGCGCGGTCGGGGGTCAGCCGAGCCGGGTGGCGAGGTAGTCGCGCCAGTCGGCGGTGAACTGCTCGGGGGTGGTGTCGAGCACGGCCTTCAGTGCCTGCTCCACCGCTCCCTCGCGCCCGTCGTGGGCTCCGACGGCCTCGTAGAAGGCGATCAGCTTCTCCTTGCCCCACCGCTCCGCGATCAGCTCGCAGGCCAGCCAGCCGCCTTCGTACGCCCCCGCGAGCTTCGCCGGGTCGCCGTCGAAGCCGAAGTCCGGGTCGGCGGGGAGTTCGGCCGGGGTCCTGCCGCTGCGGACGGCCTCGGCCAGCTCGGGGGCGACGGTGTCGGCGGCGCGGTCCTCGCCCTGGTAGGCGGTCCAGTCGGCGAAGCCCTCGGAGAGCCAGACCGGAGTGGCCGTGGAGGTGCTGGTCCGGGTGGCGACATGGGTCGTCTCATGGGTCAGGACGATCCGCTGCCCGAAGCTGCCCAGGGTGGCGTACGCCTGTGGGTTGACGATCACCCGGTCGGCGAGGGCCGGGCTCCTGCCGGTGCCGCCGACCTCGCCGGTGGTGACGGCGGCGATGCCCCGGTAGCTGGCCTCCGGCGAGCCCAGCAGCCCCGCCATCGACTCGACGGAGTCCGGGACGAGGACCACCACCCGCTGGTTCCAGGGGCGCGGCCAGGCGTCCGAGACGGCCGGGACGGCGAGGTCCACGGTGTCGGCGATCCGGCGCAGCTCCTCCTCGCCCCGCCCGACGCCCAGGACGATGCTGTGGGCTCCCTCGACGACCTCCACGTCCCCCTGCTGCCACAACTGCCCGGAGGCGCCCTTGGCGGGCCGGTCCTCGGTGATGTACCAGCGCTCGCCGTCGCGCATCAGCTCCAGGACGCGGCGGGTGGCGACCGGGGCGGTGTCGTACCCGTCGATCCGGTAGCGCAGCTCCACCTCGGCGGTGGCCCACTGCCCGTCCTGCTCGGTGATGCCCTTGACGTCGTACGTCCAGGACTTCAGCGGCACGTCGGCGAGCCGGTCCAGCTCGGTGCGCTGGGCGGCCCGAAGCTTCGCGGCGTCCGGGGCGAGGCCGTCGAGGTAGCCCGCCGGGTCGTGGGCGAGGACGGCCGCCGCGCGGCGCTCCAGGGTGGCGTCGAGGGCGCGGGTGGTGAGGAAGGTGTCCGGGGCGGCGGGGGCCGAGCAGGCGGACGCGGTCAGGAGCGCGGCGAGCAGCAGTCCCGCCGCACGCCGCCGTCCCCGGGGGCCTCCCCCGCGCGCGTCACGTCCTCGTACGGCCACCCTGCCGATCGTACGGTCAGATCCGGGTGACCGAGGAGACGGGCATCATGCCGACCGGATCGTAGCGGACCGGGGCGCCCGGATACGGGGCGTGGATGACCTGGCCGTTGCCGACGTACATGCCGATGTGGCTGGCGTCCGCCCGGTAGGCGACCAGGTCGCCGGGTCGCGCCTGGGAGAGGGGCACCATGCGGCCCGCGTGGCGCTGGGCCTGGGAGGTGCGGGGCAGGCTCACCCCGGCCTGGGCGTAGGCCCACTGCATCAGGCCGGAACAGTCGAATCCGGAGGGCCCGTTGGCGCCCCAGACGTAGGGTCTCCCGAGCGCCTGGTGGGCGGCGGCCACGGCGGACATCGCGCGGCCCGAGCCGGGGGCGACGCCGGAGAGGTCGGGCAGTTGCTCGCGGCCGGAGCGGGAGGCCCGGTCGAAGGAGGCGCGTTCCTCGGGCGGCAGCGAGTCCAGCAGCCGGCGGGCCTCGCGGAGCTTGGACTCGACAGCGCGTTTGTGGCGGGTGACAGCGGCCCGGTTGCGTTCCAGCTCGGTCAGGGCGCGGGTGGTCTCGGCGCGGGTCTGGGCGAGCTTGCGCTGGGCGTGCCGCAGCTTGTCCAGGGTCATCGCCTGGCGGGCGCCGGCCCGGTCGAGGGCTGCGGCCTGCTCCAGATAGGTGTCCGGGTCGGCGGAGAGCAGCAGGGCGACCGCCGGGTCGATGGAGCCGGTGCGGTACTGGGCGCCCGCCATCGCGCCGAGCGCGTTGCGCATGTCGTTGACGCGTTCCTGGCCCCGGGCCGTGGCGTCCTGGGCGCGGTCGGCCTCGCCGCGCAGCCGGTCCACCCGCTCCCCGGCCTCGTTGTATCGCTCGGTGGCCTGCTCTGCCTGCTCGTAGAGGCGGTCGACGGCGGCCTTGGCGCTCTCCCGGGTGTCCTTCGGGTCGGCGCTCGCCGGGGCCCCGGTCAGGGTGGCGGCCGCGGTGGCGGCGGCCGCCGAGATGACCGTGACCCGTACGCCTCTGTTGAAGCCGGACTGTGTGGAACGGCGATGGGACACCACAGGTAGCCGCACTCCCTTCCGCTGACGCGGTGGTGCGCAGCCCCTGCCGCCCGGGGCGGGCGGACGGAGTCCGGGAGCTGCACAGCAGCCAGACAGTAATCGGACGACTACGCGCCGACCAAAGACCGCGCCGGTGGCGGAACGACCGCCCGACGCCGCCGCCCCGCCGGTGACCTTGGTCTCCGGCGGGGCGGGGCGTCAGCGTGGTGCGCGGCGATTCCCTCGTTCGGGCGTGCCGTGGCGTGCCGTTGGGCGCGGCCCGGTCAGATGCGGACGCCGAACTGGAAGGTGCCCATGTAGTCCATCGACTCGTAGCGGACGACGGTGCCCGGCTTCGGGGCGTGCAGGATCTGGTTGTTGCCGGCGTAGAAGCCGACGTGCGACAGGCCGTTGAAGAAGACCAGGTCGCCCGGCTTGAGCTGGCTGCGGCCGATCCGCTGGCCGTCGTTCTGCTGGGTGTACGTGGTCCGGGTGATGGAGACGCCGGCCTGTGCGAAGGCCCACTGCGTCAGCCCGGAGCAGTCGTAGGAGTTGGGGCCGGAGCCGCCGGAGACGTACGGCTTGCCGATCTGGGTGGCGGCGGCGCTCAGGGCGGCTGCTCCACGGCCGGACGCGGGGGCCTCGTTGCCGAGTTCGACCCGGTCGCTGGCGGCGCGGCTGGCGCGCTGCTCGTCCTGCTGCATCTTGGCCCGCTCGGCCTGCGTCAGCGTGTTGAGGAGCTGCTGGGCGTCGGCCAGCTTGCCCTGGTACTTCTTCTTGTTCTCGCCGAGCGCCTTGCGGACGTCGGCGAGGTCGCCGAGCTTGTCCTGGGCTTCCTTGCGCTGCTGGGCGAGGGTGCGCTGCTTGGACTGGATCTTCTGCAGCGACTCCGTCTGCTTGACCGTCAGCTGGTCGAGCGCGGAGGCCTGGTCCAGGAAGCTGTCCGGGTCCGAGGCGAGGAAGAGGGCGACCGACGGGTCGATGCCGCCGGAGCGGTACTGCGCGGTGGCGATCGAACCCAGCTCGGTGCGGAGCGTGTTGAGCTCGGCCTGGCCGCGGGCGACCTTGTCCTGGAGCGCGTCGACTTCCTTCTTCAGGTTGTCCTGCTGCTCCTTGGCCCCGTTGTACTTCTCGGTGGCCGCCTCGGCCTCGTGGTAGAGCTTGTCGACCTTCGCCTTGACTTCGCTCTTGCTCGGCTTGGGGTCGGCGTGGGCGGCCTGGGAGGTCAGGGCCACGGCCGCGGCGGCGGTCGCGGTGAGCACGGTCACGCGGGTGCGGCTCGGCTGCTTGGGACGACGGTGGGACGCCACGAAGGCGAGCTCCTTCTTCCTCAGAGCCGCCTACCGGGTTGTGGGGGAAAGAATCCCCGGCTCCGTGCACATGACGGACTCGGCGGTTCCTTCGCCGTCACCCCCAGTGGGTGATCAACCGTGCGAAGGTTCGAGGCCTGACCCTAGTGACCATCTTGTGATCAGTTCAAATCCTCACAGGATTTTTCTCGTCACACCAGGCACTTCTTTACTCTCACCCCACCGCGTGTAGCGGCGACTTGACGGTACGTTCCCAGAAATCCGGCATGCCACACATGCCGACCATATCCCGCTAGACGCGCGAAAGGCGCTTGAGGAGCAAGGCGGACGCGACCGGCCGCGCGCCGGCCTTGGCCACGCCGTCCGCCACCTCCCGGTCGGTGGAGACGACCACCACGGGCCGCCCCGGCGGTTCCGCGCGGGCCAGTTGACGGATCACCTCGTCCGCGGTGACCCCGGGCTTGCTGAACAGCACTCGCACGCCCCGCGGCGGCGCCAGCAGCACCGGGGCGGCAAGCTCGGCGCCGTCGAAGACACAGGTCATCTCGGCGCCGGTCTGCGCCGCGAGCACCGAGAGGCCGCCCAGCAGCCGCAACCGCTGCTTCTCCAGCGGCATCTGGGGATAGCCGGTCTTGGTGACGTTGTAGCCGTCCACGATGAGGTGGGCCTGCGGCAGCGCCAGCAGTTGGTCCAGCAGCGCCGGGTCCGTCTCCGAAAGAGCCCGGGCGGCAATGTCCTTGGGCGACATCCGGCCCGGTTCCACCGCGTCCACGGTGTCGGCGGGATGCGTGGTCGCCGGGGGGAGCGCCAGCTCCCGCCGCAGCCCCGCGGCCGCGTCCAGCACGGTGTCCAGGAGCAGCCGCAGCCGCATGTCCTCCACCGAGCGGCCCTCGCGAGCGGCCCGCCGGCTCGCCTCCAGGGCCGCCTCGGCCTCCCCCAGCCGCCCCTTGAGCCGGCGCGACTCGCTCTCCACGGCGGAGAGCCGGGCGGCCGACTCGGCCCGTACGGTGTCGGCGTCGGCGGAGCTGCGGCGCAGGGCGGCCTCGCCGCGCTTCACCTCGCTGAGCGCGCTGCGCAGCTTGCGGTGCAGCGCCTCGGCCTCCTTGCGGGCCGTCTCCAGCTCGGTGCGCAGCCGCTCGGTCTCGGTGCGGGTGTGGGCACGGGCCCGCTCCAGCTCCTCGCGCAGGTGCTCCAGTTCGCGCCGGGTCTCCTCGTCCGCCCGTTCCGCGTCGGCCCGCTGGACCTCCTCGCCGGCCGCCTCGACCAGCTTGACCCAGCCGACCGGCCGCAGCACATAGGCGGCCGCGGCCACATCGAGGGGATCGGCGGCGGCGGGCGGAGAGCCCGCCTCCAGCGCGCCGGTCAGTTCGGGCTGGGACTGGCCGAGCCGCTCACCGATCCGCTGCCGGAAGACGGCGTCGCTCTCCAGCGCGGCGGCCATCGCGTTCCCCGCGAACTTCGCCCGCCGGGTCGGGGTGAACCGGGCGTACTGCCGTAGCTGGGAGGGCAGTTCGGAGACGGTCAGACCGCCGAAGGCGTCCGAGACCAGCGCGACCACCCGCCGTCGGACGCCCTCGGGCAGCGGACGGCCGAGCGCCTCTGCGCCGCCGTCGGCCTCATCGGCCGGTCCGGCGCCGCTGGTCGGCTGATCCACCGTCCGTCACCCCATAGATATGTCGAAGGGTGCGCTCCCTCAGGAAGCGGCACCCGGCCTGTCCACCAGTTCGATCTGGTCCACCGCGTTGCACCAACGACAGCGGACCGACTCGATGGTCTCACTGACGACCTCCCGCTCCTCGACACTCGACTCACCGGCCAGGTCGAGGTGCACGTACTCCACGACCTTGGAGGAACGGGTCACGTCGAAGCGCGTGAGGTTGCCGCACAGGGTGCAGCGCCAGCGGGTCGAGTCGGTCGGCAGGGGAACCGTCGTCATCGTTTGCGTCCTCTTTCGTCGTTTCCAGGAGCCCGCGCCGGGCGCGCCGCCGCGACTCCACCTGTCTACGTCAAGGATCTCGCGGTGCGCCGTCGAACTGCGGAAGTCCTGGCGTAACCCTACGGCCTCGCGTATAGGCATCGATACGGCGAGGCGCTCCATCCCGTTCTCGACCGGTACGTCATGCTCTGTACATGATCGAGTGGCGACAGGCCGACTGGCGGACCACGGCCGGGAGGATCCGGGACGCGGCGGCTTCCAGCGGCGCCCCGGTCACCTACGGACTGATCGCCGCCTGCGGGGTGGTCTTCCTGATCAGCCCGCTCTCCGGGTTCGGCGGTGCCGCCCACCGGAGCGAGGAGGCGCTGCTCGCCGCGCAGGCCGCGTACTTCGAGCGGTGGGGGGTGATCCCGGCCGAGCTGTGGGAGGGCTCCGCACATGCGCTGATCACGCCGTTCACCGCGCTGTTCGTGCACGGCAGCTGGCTGCACCTGCTGGGGAACCTGCTGTTCCTGTACGTGTTCGGCGCGATGGCCGAGGAGCGCATGGGGAGGGTGCAGTTCGCGCTGTTCTACGTGGGATGCGGCTATGTGGCGCTGGTCTGTTACGCGGCGGCGCACGCGGACTCCGAGCAGACGCTGGTCGGGGCGTCGGGGGCGATCTCCGCGGTGCTCGGCGGCTTCCTGTACCTCTTCCCGAAGGCACGGGTGACCAGCCTCTTCCCGTTCCTCTTCTTCCTGCCGCTGCGCTTCCCGGCCTGGATCGTGCTGGTCTTCTGGTTCGGGCTCCAGTGGGCGGCGGCCCAGGGCGCGGACGCCGGGCCGGGGGTGGCGTATCTGGCGCATGTGGCGGGGTTCGCGGCCGGGTTCCTGTACGCGTGGGTGCGCTACGGGCGGAGGACTAGAGTGAAGGTTCCAGCCACGGCCACCGAGGGAGACAGCCAGCCGTGATCACCGCGATCGTGCTCATCAAGACCAGCGTGGACCGGATTCCGGAGATCGCCGAGGCCATCGCCGCGCTGGACAGCGTCAGCGAGGTCTTCTCCGTCACCGGCACCTACGACCTGATCGCCATGGTCCGGGTCGCCAAGCACGATGACCTCGCCGATGTCATCCCCGGCCGGATCAGCAAGATCCCGGGCGTCGAGGGAACCGACACCCATGTGGCGTTCCGTACGTACTCCCAGCACGACCTGGAAGCCGCGTTCGCCATCGGCCTCGACGCGTAACCCGGCATCATTCGGCCGGGGACGGGCAGCGCGCCCGCCCCCGGCCGAGGTGTTTTCGTGACGCCGGCGTCCTCAGACCTGCGCGGCCTCGCCGCGGTCCGGGACGCAGCGGCCGTCCTCGGTGCGGTAGTTCCACCGGGCGCCCTCGCGGACCAGCTCGGAGACCGCGCGCAGGAACCGCTCGATATGCTCGTCGGGCGTACCGGCGCCGAAGCTGACGCGGATCGCGTTGAGCGAACGCTCGCCCGGCTCGGCCTCGGGCGCGCCGCACTCGCCCGGGTCCTGCGGGTCGCTGCCGAGCAGGGTGCGCACGAGCGGGTGGGCGCAGAAGAGACCGTCGCGCACGCCGATGCCGTACTCGGCGGAGAGGGCGGCGGCGAAGTGCGAGCTGTTCCAGCCGCGCACCACGAAGGAGATGACGCCGACCCGGGGCGCGTCGTCGCCGAACAGCGAGAGCACCTGTACCTCGGGGACCTCGGCCAGCCCCGCACGGACCCGGGACACCAGCTCCTGCTCCCGGGCGACCAGGGAGTCGAAGCCCGCTTCGGTGAGGGCCTTGCAGGCGGAGGCGATGGAGTAGACCCCGATGACGTTGGGCGAACCGGCCTCGTGACGGGCGGCGGTGGTGTGCCAGTCGACGTCCACCCCGCCGTCGGCGCGCCGGGCGACCTTGCGGGAGGCGCCACCGCCGGCGAGGTACGGCTCGGCGGCCTGGAGCCAGTCGGCACGGCCGGCGAGGACCCCGGAGCCGAAGGGCGCGTACAGCTTGTGGCCGGAGAACGCGACCCAGTCGACGTCCAGTTCGGCGATGTCCACGGGGTGGTGCGGGGCGAGCTGTGCGGCGTCGAGGACGATCCTGGCACCGTGCGCGTGGGCGGCGGCGGCCAGTTCCTTCACCGGCCACAGCTCACCGGTCACGTTGGAGGCGCCGGTGACGCAGACGAGGGCGGGGCCGTAGGGGTCGCGGTCGGCCAGCGCGCGCTCCAGGGTCTCCACCGCCTGGCCCGGGGTGCGGGGCGCGTCGAGGTAGGTGACCTGGGCGTCGCGCCAGGGCAGCAGGGAGGCGTGGTGCTCGGTCTCGTACACGAAGACCTGGCAGTCGGCGGGGATCGCGGCGGCCAGCAGGTTGAGGGAGTCGGTCGTCGAACGGGTGAAGACCACCTGGTCATCCGCGCGGCAGCCGAGGAACTCCGCGACGGTGCGGCGGCTGTTCTCGAAGAGGTCGGTGGAGAGCTGCGAGAGGTAGCCGGCGCCCCGGTGGACGCTGCCGTAGTACGGGGCGTACGCGGCGACGTCGTCCCAGACCCGCTGGAGGGCCGGGGCGCTGGCGGCGTAGTCGAGTGCGGCGTAGGTGACTTCACCGCCGGTGACGAGCGGAACGGAGACATCCCGCCCCAGAACGGGCAGAGGGGCACAAACCGACGGGTCGATGGCAGCGGTGGAGACAGACATGGCGAACTCCCGTAACAGGCAGGCGAAATCAGCGCGCCCGCGGATACGCGGCGGCGCGGAGAATAAAGGAAGAAGGTGCGCTGAAGGAGGGCGGTCAGCTCAGGGCAGGGAAAAGCCCCGGGACGAGCCCTAACGCATTCGCTTGCTCACAGAAGGCTCCCTAGGGACCAGGACCCCGGGGGCTGGCATCCGCTGGATGCCGAGGGGCCCGCGCTTGCCGCAGACCTCGCTGCCTACGGCCTGGTCTTCACCCGGGGCACCCCGCCACGGACGGAGGGTTGCCGGACAGCGGGCCGGGGCCGTAGTCGCTGTCACTCATGACCTGCGCAGCATCTTGCCATACGTATGCACACGCGCAAGGGCGCAGTCCGGCATCCGGACTGCGCCCTGCGTCACACCGTGTGCGCCGGAGGTGTCTCTCCGGCGCGCTCAGGCGTTGCTGGCCGCCACCCACCGCTCCAGGGCGCGCTTGGCGGCCCCGGAGTCGATGGACTCGGCCGCCACCGCGATCTTCGCCGCGAGCTGATCGGTCAGCGTGCCGGGGCCCGGGTCCAGGGCGACCAGGGCCGCCGCCGAGTTGAGCAGCACCGCCTCCCGCACCGCGCCGCCCTCGCCGTCCAGCAGGCGGCGGGCCACATCGGCGTTGTACGAGGCGTCGGCGCCGCGCAGCGCCTCGACGGGGACGATGGGCAGCCCGACGTCGCGCGGGTCGAAGGGCTCCTCGCGGACCGCGCCGTCGCGGACCACCCAGACCCGGGAGGTGGCGGTGGTGGTCAGCTCGTCGAGCCCGTCGTCGCCCCGGAAGACCAGGGCGGAGTTGCCCCGGTCGGCGAGCACGCCCGCGACGATGGGCGCCATCCGGGCGTCGGCGACGCCGACCGCCTGGGCACGGACCTGGGCCGGGTTGGTGAGGGGGCCCAGGATGTTGAACGTGGTCTGCGCGCCGAGTTCCTTGCGGGCCTTGGCGGCGTACCGCAGGGCGGGGTGGAACTTCACGGCGAAGCAGAAGGTGATGCCCGCCTGCTCGGCGACCTCGACGACCCGCTGCGGGGTCAGCTCCAGGTTGACGCCGAGCTTCTCCAGTACGTCGGAGGAGCCGCTCGCGGAGGAGGCGGCCCGGTTGCCGTGCTTGACGACCTTGGCGCCGGTGCCGGCGATGACGATCGCGGACATGGTCGAGATGTTGACCGTCTTGGCGAGGTCGCCGCCGGTGCCGACGATGTCGACGGTCCGGCCCGGCACCTGGATGGTGTTCGCGTGGGCGTACATCGCGCGGACCAGGCCGGTGACCTCGTCGACGGTCTCTCCCTTGGCCCGCAGCGCGACGGCGAACCCGGCGATCTGCGCGTCGGTGGCCTCGCCGCTCATGATGCGGTCCATGGCCCAGGCGGTCTCCTCGGAGCTGAGGTTCTCGCCGCGCAGGAGGGGGTTCAGGAGGCCGGGCCAGGAACGGTCCGCCACGCTGTCGCCGCCGTTCGGGGTCACAACGTTCATGGTCCGCTCCAGGGTCCACAGCCGGTCAGGAAAGATGGCTCCACCCTATCCAGCCGGGGGGACCGCGAAGAGCCCCGTCCATCGAATGGACGGGGCTCTCACGGTGGCGATCAGGTCGGGCGATCAGTGGTGGCCGTGGCCCTCGCTGATCTCCTTGTACTCCTCGGGGGTGGCCTTGGGGATCTGGTTCCCCTCGGCGAAGTACCCCTTGCTGAGCTTGGCGCGCAGCTTCTGCACCGGGGAGATCTTGCGCTTGACGCCGTTCTCGTCGACCTCGGGGCCGAGTTCGAGCGGCTTGTACTGCTCGTGCGCCGTGAGCGTGTGCAGCTGCCCGGGGCTGAGCGGCTCGTGGATCTCGACGAACTCACCGTGCGGCAGGCGCTTGATGATGCCGGACTCGCGTCCGTGCAGCACCTTCTCCCGGTCGCGGCGCTGGAGGCCGAGGCAGATCCGCTTGGTGACGATGAACGCGATGACCGGTCCGACGAAGAAGAAGATCCGGACGAACCAGGTGATGGAGTTGATCGACAGGTGGAAGTGCGTGGCCCACAGGTCGTTTCCACCGCCGACGAGGCCGATGAAGTACGCCGTGATCCAGGCGACGCCGAGGCCCGTACGGGTCGGGACGTTGCGCGGGCGGTCCAGGATGTGGTGCTCGCGCTTGTCGCCGGTGATCCAGGACTCGACGAACGGGTACACCGCGATCACGGTGAGGACCACGCCGAAGGCGACCAGGGGGATGAAGACGCCCAGGGCGAGCGTGTGGCCCCACAGGTTGATCTCCCAGCCCGGCATCACACGCACCAGACCCTCGGCGAAGCCCATGTACCAGTCGGGCTGGGCGCCGGTGGACACCTGGTCGACGCGGTACGGACCGAGCGCCCAGATCGGGTTGATCGTGGCGATGGCCGAGATGATCGCGATGACGCCGAAGACGAGGAAGAAGAACCCTCCGGCCTTCGCCATGTACACGGGCAGCAGCGGCATGCCGACGACGTTCCTGTTGGTCCGGCCGGGACCCGCGAACTGCGTGTGCTTGTGGTAGAAGACCAGGATCAGGTGGGCCACCAGCAGGCCGAGCATGATGCCCGGCAGCAGCAGGATGTGGATCGAGTAGAACCGGGCCACGAAGTCGTGGCCGGGGAACTCGCCGCCGAACAGGAACATCGAGATGTACGTGCCGACGATCGGCACGGACAGGATCGCGCCCTGGGTGAAGCGGACACCCGTACCGGAGAGCAGGTCGTCCGGGAGGGAGTAGCCGGTGAACCCGGTGAACATGCCCAGCACGAACAGCAGGAAGCCGAAGAGCCAGTTGATCTCGCGCGGCTTGCGGAAGGCGCCCGTGAAGAAGACGCGCATCATGTGCACGAACATGCCGGCCAGGAAGATCAGCGCGGCCCAGTGGTGGATCTGCCGGACGAGCAGACCGCCGCGGACCTCGAAGCTGATCTTCAGGGTCGAGGCGTAGGCCTCGGACATCCGGATGCCCTGCATGGGCTCGTACGGACCGTGGTAGACGATCTCGCCCATGCTCGGCTGGAAGAACAGCGTCAGATACACACCCGTGAGGATGATGATGATGAAGCTGTAGAGGCAGACCTCACCGAGCATGAAGGACCAGTGGTCCGGGAAGATCTTGCGCATGTTGGCCTTGGCGAGGCCGTAGATGCCCAGCCGACCGTCCGCCCAGTCGGCCACCCGCTCGCCGGCCGGAGCCTTGCGCCCGCTCGCCGGTTCGGCGGCGGAGGGGTTTTTCGTCGCAGTACTCATCCGCGCTCCCAGAAGGCAGCACCGACGGGCTCGTCGAAGTCGCCGAGCGCCTCGAGGTTGCCCTCGCTGTTGACACCGATCCGCAGCTGCGGAAGGGGGTGGCCGGCCGGACCGAAGATGACGCGAGCGCCGTCGGAGAGGTCGAAGGTGGACTGGTGGCACGGGCAGAGCACGTGATGCGTCTGCTGCTCGTACAGGCTGATCGGGCAGCCGACGTGGGTGCAGATCTTGGAGAACGCGACGATGCCCTCGTGGGCCCAGTCACGCTGGCGCTTGTCCTTGATGTCGTCCGGCTCGATGCGGATGATCATCAGGGCGGCCTTGCCCATCTGCGTCTGGAAGTCGTGCGACTCCGGGTCGAGCCCCTCGGGCATGGCGAAGGCCAGCGACCCGACGGTGATGTGCTCGGGGCGCAGCGGCTTCATCGTGTTCATGTTGATGAGCTGCTTGCCCTCGGCCCACAGAGTGGTCCGGAGCTTCTTCTCGGGCAGCGGACCGAGGTCGCGCAGCAGGACCACACCGGAGAGCGGCACCAGGGCCAGCGCACCGAACATGGTGTTGCGGATCAGCTTGCGACGGCCGATCGCGGACTCCTCGGCGCCGGCCGCGAAGTCGGCCATGACCTGGGCCTTGACCTCGGGCGTCGCCTCGATCGGGTGACGCTCGGCGGCGACCTCGACGTCGGACATCAGGGTGCGCGCCCAGTGGACGGCTCCCGCGCCGATGAAGAAGAGCGCGGCGCCCAGGGTGAGACCCAGGGAGAAGTTGAGCGCGCTCACGTGGCCGAAGGGCCAGATGTAGACGATCTTGTCCACCGGGAAGATGACGTAGGAGGCGATGAAGCCCACCGTCGCCAGCATCGAGAGGGTGAACATGAGCGCGACGGCCCGCTCGGAGCGGTTCGCGGCGCGTTCGTCGAGGTCCTGGATGCGCGGCTTGTGGGCCGGCAGCCCCGGGTCGGCGAACGGGTCGTCCGTACCCTCGACCGCACCGTGCGCGGTCTCCTGCACCACAGGCAGGCTGTCTTCTGGAATCTGTTGGCTACTCATGACTTCTTGGCCTTAGCGGTGTGGGCCGCGACCCAAACGGCGACTGCGACGAGCGCGCCGAGTCCGAAGATCCAGGCGAACAGACCTTCGCTGACCGGACCGAGACCGCCGAGGGCCAGGCCGCCGGGGCTCTCCGTCTCGTCACCGTTCACGGACTCGATGTACGCGATGATGTCCTTCTTCTCCTGCTCCGGCATCGTCGTGTCGGGGAAGGAGGGCATGCTCTGCGGGCCGGTCTGCATGGCCTCGTAGATGTGCTTCGGGCTCACGCCTTCGAGGTCGGGCGCGTACTTGCCCTCGGTCAGGGCTCCGCCCTTACCGGTGAAGTTGTGGCACTGGGCGCAGTTGGTGCGGAACAGTTCGCCCCCGTTGGCGACGTCCGCGCCCGCCGGGTCGACCTGCTTGTCGGTCGGCGTGACCGGACCGGCGCCGAGCGACGCGATGTACGCCGCGAGCTGGTCGATCTCCGCCTGGGTGTAGATGACCTTCTTCTTCGGTACCTGGGCGCCCGGCTGCTGCGCGGGCATACGGCCCGTACCGACCTGGAAGTCGACGGCGGCGGAGCCCACGCCCACGAGGGACGGCCCGTCGGTGGTGCCCTGACCGCCGGTTCCGTGGCAGCTTGCGCAGCCTACGGCGTAGAGCTTCTTGCCCTCTTCGATGGCGAGGGACTGGGCGGTTTCATCGGCCTGCGCCTTGCCCGCAGGCGCAAACGCGGCGTACAGCCCCCCGGTAGCCGCCAGCGCGAGGAGTAGTACGACGACCGCCGCCAGCGGATGGCGTCGTCGTGCGGAGAGCTTTTTCACGGATTACCCCGGTGTCAGGATCTTCTGCGTCGATGGTGGGCGGGTGCGAGCCCGGTTACTTGATCATGTAGATCGTTGCGAACAGGCCGATCCATACGACATCGACGAAGTGCCAGTAGTAGGACACGACGATGGCGGCGGTGGCCTGATCGTGGGTGAACCTCTTGGCCGCGTACGTTCTGCCGAGGACCAGCAGGAAGGCGATGAGACCGCCTGTCACGTGCAGACCGTGGAAGCCGGTGGTCAGGTAGAACACCGAGCCGTAGGGGTCGGACGAGAGGGAGAGCCCCGCGTCCTTGACCAGCTCGGTGTACTCCAGGACCTGGCCGCCGATGAAGATCGCACCCATCACGAACGTGATGATGAACCAGGTGCGGAGCTTCTTCACATCGCCCCGCTCGGCGGCGAAGACGCCGAGCTGGCAGGAGAGTGAGGAGAGCACCAGGATCGTGGTGTTCGTCGCCGAGAACGGGAAGTTCAGATGGTCGGACATCTCCTTCCAGTAATCGGGTCCCATCACCGATCGCAGGGTGAAGTACATCGCGAAGAGGGCCGCGAAGAACATCAGCTCGGAACTCAACCAGATGATGGTTCCGACGCTGGTGAGGTTCGGCCGATTGACCGACGGGTGCGCGTGCCCGGTTTCTACTGTCGTTGCTGTCGCCACGACCGACATTATGTCGGTCGCTTATCCCGCCCTCACCCCGGGGGGTGCCGTTCGGTGTGTCCGTACCGTCTGCAGGGGTCCTGCCCTGCGCCGAACGGCCCATCGAATCGTCGTCATTACCGGTGCTGACGGCCGGTCGGGCGGAGTACGATCCGCGCATCGGTTCATGCCCCGAGAGCCCCGACGACGTCGATGTCACGGAGGAACAATGCAGGCGACCGCCACGGTCCTGGTCTACAGCGACGACGCCAACATCCGCGAGCAGGTGAGGCTGGCAGCCGGTCGCAGGCCTGCCGCGGACGTCCCACCGGTGGAGTTCCTGGAGTGCGCGACGCTTCCGGCCGTGCTGGCGGCGCTGGACGGCGGCGGGATCGACGTCTGTGTGCTGGACGGGGAGACGGCTCCCGTCGGCGGCATGGGCGTCTGCCGCCAGATCAAGGACGAGATCTTCCACTGCCCGCCGGTGCTCCTGCTGATCGGCCGCCCGCAGGACGCGTGGCTGGCCACCTGGAGCCGCGCGGAGTCCGCTGTGACGCTCCCGGTGGATCCGGTGGAGTTCCCCGACGCGCTGGCGGCGCTGTTGCGCCGCCGGCTCGCCGTGGAGGCCTGAGAGGCTCCTGTGCCCCGCTGAGGGACCTTCCGCGTCGCGGGGCACTCCCGGTCAGACGTGGGGACGCAGCCGGGCGGTCTGGAGCGTCTGCGGGCTGTCCGGCGCCCCTTCGTGCAGGGCGCTGCCCTGCTGCCACTTCTCCCAGGAGAGGTTCCAGTCGCCGAACCCGTTGCCGAACGGGTCCATGTCCTCGCCCTCGCTGCCGATGACCTTGACGATGTCCCCCTCGCGCACGGTGTCGAAGAACCATTCGGCGTTACTGGTGCTCATGCCGGTGCAGCCGTGGCTGACGTTGGCGTTGCCCTGGGAGCCGGTGGACCAGGGGGCGGCGTGGACGTACTCACCGCTCCAGGTCACCCGGGTGGCCCAGTAGACCGGCAGGTCGTACGACTCCGAGGAGCCGGCGGCGATGCCGATGCTCTCACCGCGCATGCGGACGAACTGCTCCTTGGCGAGCACCACCTTGACCCCGTTGCGGGTGGAGAAGCCGGGCTTGCCGGTGGTGACCGGAAGGGTGTTGATCACTTCTCCGTTGCGGAGCACCGTCATGGAGTGGTCCGAGGCGTCGGTGACGGCCTCGATCCGGTCTCCGGTGGCGAGCTTGAGGGGCTTGGCCTCGGCTCCGTAGAGCGCGTTGGTCACCTTGATGCCCGCCAGGTTGGAGCGCACCTCGATGGTCGCGTTCGCGGGCCAGTACTCCTTCGGGCGGAAGTGCAGCTTCTTGTCGTCGACCCAGTACCAGGAGCCGGTGACCGCCGGGGTGGAGCGGACCTTCAGGGCGCGCTCGACGGTGGCCCTGGCAGCCTTGTCGGTGATCGGAGCGCTGAGTTCCGCCGTGATGGGCTGTCCGACGCCGTAGGTGCCCGCCTCCGGGCCGAAGGCGACCTTCAGCAGCTTCTTGGGCGAGGAGGTGTCGAAGGAGAGCGTACGGACGCCTGGGGCGCCGTCGCTGTTCTCCGTGGCGACCCTGACGGTGTATCCGGTGCCGGCCGCGAGCGGGGCGGTGGAGCGCCAGCGCCTCCCGTCGGCGGAGAGCTCTCCCGCGAGGTGGCGGCCGCCGGTGTCCACGGCGCTGACGTCGGTGATGCGCCCGTCGTCACCCTTGACGGTGACTTCCAGGGGCTTGTCGGGGTCGGCCTTCTCCTTCTTGGAGGGGCCGTTGAAGGAGACCTGGTCGCCCGCGTCGTAAGGCTTCGTGGAGAGCGGGTGGCCGTCGGGCGAGCCACAGGCGGTCGCACCCGCTGCGAGGGTCACGACCAGGAGGGTGCAGCTCACTGCGGTGCGGATGCGCGGCGTGTGGTTCATGCGGTCCACGCTAGGAAGGTTCATCCGTTCCAGCGCGTTCAATGACTGCAAACGAGCGAAAGGCCCGCGTCGCTGTGGGCGATGCGGGCCTTTCGTGGTGTAGCGCGTGTCACCGCCCGGGCGGTGGCACGGGGTGCCGTGTCACTGGGTGCGGTTCTCGCCCCGGTAGTACTCGAAGACCCAGCCGAAGAGGCCGATCAGGAGCAGGGGTGCGGAGAAGTAGAGCAGCCACCAGCCGAAGACGACGCCCAGGAAGGCGAAGGCTCCGCCGACCGCCAGGGAGAGCGGCTGCCAGCTGTGCGGGGAGAAGAACCCAAGCTCGCCCGCCTCGTCGGCGACGTCCGCTTCCTTGTTGTCCTGGGCCATCGCGTCGACCCGGTTGGCCGTGAAGGCCAGGTAGAAGCCGATCATGATGGACAGCCCGAAGGCCAGGAAGAGGGCCGTGGTGCCGACCGGCTCCTTGGACCACACGCCGTACACGACGGCCATGGCGAGGATGAAGACGCTCAGCCAGATGAACATCTGTCCCTGGATCTTCACTTGCCTGCCTCCTTGCCGCCGGCGAGGGCCTTGTCCGACTCGGAGTCATGGCCGAGCTGCTCCAGCGCCGTGATCTCCGGGTGGTGCAGGTCGAACGCCGGAGATTCGGAACGGATCCGCGGCAGGGTGAGGAAGTTGTGCCGCGGCGGCGGGCAGGAGGTCGCCCACTCCAGCGAACGGCCGTAACCCCACGGGTCGTCGACCTCGATCTTCTTGCCGTACTTCGCGGT
>NTHE01000071.1 GCA_002551355.1 Streptomyces sp. man185
AGACACCTTGTCCGGGTGGCGGAATGGCAGACGCGCTAGCTTGAGGTGCTAGTGCCCTTTATCGGGCGTGGGGGTTCAAGTCCCCCCTCGGACACCAGCGATAACCCCACTTCACGTGGGGTTTTCTGCTTTTCCGGCAGGGGCGTGCCCCGGCGGGCCGCAGCACGGGTCACGTGGTGGAGAACGCGGCGATCGCCAGGACCAGGGGGACCGGGCAGGCCAGGGCTCCCAGCAGGAGGCTGCGCACGTCACCGGACATACGCCGCACCGCCGGTGCCCGGCAGACCGCGACGATCATGCCCGCACCACCGCACAGAACCGCGGAGCAGCGCAGCAGGAAGCCGCCGACCGGCGCACCCGCCGCCGCGCCCCACAGCGCTGTCATCCCGACCAGGAAGCACAGCCAGGAGACTGACATCGCCGTGCATAGCCAAAGCGCCGCGGAAAGCAGCACGATACCGGTGCGCCGAGGTGCAGGAGCGGTCCGGGCCGGTCGGTAGAGCGCGTCATGGGCACGAGAGTCCATGCCCTGATCCTCGCCGGTTCCCCGCCGCCGGGCGTGAGGCGGATGACTCCGCCGAGCCCGACCCCGTACTCACTCTCGCTCCACCTCCGGCACGTGCTGGGAAGAGGGAACCACCCGCGTCCCGGATCACGAGGCGGGGCGTCGCCTGCCCCGTGGCGGCACCGGGGAAGCATGCGCCGGCGCGTCACGTGCCGGGTTTCAGGTGAATCGACCAGCGTTACGATTTCTTTCAACAGCCATCTGCGGCTGACTTGTTGAGCGTTCGAGAGCGCGTGCCCCGCCCTGCGCGGCGTAACGGGTCGGGCGGCCGGGTGGGCGGAGGCGCCTGCCCTCCCGCGGCCCGCGTCGCGCGCACCCCCTCCCGTCACGATCCGGTCTCGGCCACGGGTGGGGGTCTTGCTTTCGGCCATGTAATCGATTCCAATCATCCGTGTAATCGATTCCACGGCGTCGCGCGACCGGACTGCCCAAGGGTTTCGAGGTGTACGGAAACCACAAGGAGGTGGTCCGGACATGGCAGGCATCAAGGATGTCGCGGCCGAGGCGGGCGTGTCCGTCGCCACGGTCTCGCGGGTGCTGAACAGTCATCCGTCCGTCAGCGACGAGGCGCGCACCCGTGTCCTCGCGGCGGTCGAGACGCTCGGCTACCGGCCCAACGCGGTGGCCCGCTCGCTGCGCACCGCCCAGACCCGCACCCTCGGCCTGGTCATCAGTGACGTGCTCAACCCGTACTTCACCGAGCTGGCCCGCTTCGTCGAGGAAGAGGCCCGTGCGCTCGGCTACAGCGTCATCATCGGAAACGCCGACGAGCGGCCCGAGCTCCAGGACCACCACATCCGCACGCTCATCGACCGCAGGATCGACGGGCTCCTCGTGTCGCCCGCCGACGGCGGCTCCCCGTTGCTGCGGGACGTCTCCCTGAGCGGTACGCCGATGGTGTTCGCCGACCGCTGGATCCCCGGCATCGACGTCCCCGTCGTCCGGGCCGACGGCACGGGCGCGGTCAAGGATCTCGTCGCGCATCTGCACGGGCTCGGTCACCGCAGGCTCGCCATCATCGCCGGGCCCGCCGCCACCACCACCGGCAACGAGCGCGTCGAAGCCTTCCGGGAGGCGATGCGGGAGCTCGGGCTCGGCCTGCCCGACGCCTATATCGGGCAGGGTGACTTCCAGGCGGCCAGCGGGCGCCGGGCCACCGAGCGCTTCCTGGCTCTGGCCGAGCCGCCCGAGGTCGTGTTCGCCGCCGACAACCTGATGGCCCTCGGCGCGCTCGACGCGATCCGGGCGCGGGGGCTACGGGTCCCCGACGACATCGCGCTCGCCGCCTTCGACGACATCCCGTGGTTCGTCCACACCGATCCGCCGATCACCGCCATCGCCCAGCCGACAGCGGACCTGGCACGGGCCGCCGTACGCGCGCTGGCCGACCTGATCGAAGGACGGACCCCGCAGTCCGTCACCCTGCCCGCCCGCCTCGTCGTACGCCGCTCGTGCGGCGGGGCCGTATCGAACCAGAGGAGCGACCGGTGACCGCACCGGAAAAGCAACTGGCTATCGCGCCGGACGAGTTGCTGCGCATCGAAGGTCTGCGCAAGACCTTCCCCGGCGTGGTGGCGCTCGACAACGTCGACTTCGACCTCCGCAGAGGCGAGGTCCATGTCCTGCTCGGCGAGAACGGCGCGGGCAAGAGCACTCTCATCAAGATGCTCTCCGGCGCCTACCGCCCCGACCACGGCCGCATCCTGGCCGAGGGGCGCGAGGTGCGCATCGACGGCGCGCAGGACGCCGAACGCCTCGGGATCGCCACCATCTACCAGGAGTTCAACCTCGTACCCGACCTCACCGTCGCCGAGAACATTTTCCTGGGCCGCCAGCCACGCCGCTACGGGCTCGTCGACCACCGTCGGATGCGCCAGGACGCTGCCGAGCTGCTGCGCAGGGTCGGCGTCGACGTGCGACCCGATGCCAAGGTCCGTGAACTGGGCATCGCCCGGCTCCAGATGGTGGAGATCGCCAAGGCGCTGAGCCTGGAGGCACGCGTCCTCATCATGGACGAGCCGACCGCCGTGCTCACCTCCGAGGAGGTCGACAAACTCTTCGCGATCGTGCGCCAACTGCGGCAGGACGGCGTCGGAATCGTCTTCATCACCCACCACCTGGAGGAGATCGCGGCACTCGGCGACCGCGTCACCGTCCTCCGGGACGGCCGCAGCATCGACCAGGTCCCGGCCTCGACCCCCGAGGACGAACTCGTCCAGCTCATGGTCGGCCGCAGCATCGAGCAGCAGTACCCGCGCGAACGCCCCGACACGGGCGACGCGTTGCTGTCCGTACGAGGGCTGACGCGTAACGGCGTCTTCCACGACATCAGCTTCGATGTGCACGCCGGCGAGGTCGTCGGCCTGGCCGGACTCGTCGGGGCCGGGCGTACGGAGGTGGCGCGCGCCGTCTTCGGGGCCGACCCGTACGACGCCGGAACCGTCGACGTACGCGGCGAACGCCTCGCCCGGCACGACGTCCCTGCCGCGATGGGCGCCGGGATAGGCCTCGTACCGGAGGACCGCAAGGGCCAGGGGCTCGTTCTCGACGCCTCCGTGCAGGAGAACCTGGGCCTGGTCACCCTGCGGTCCGCGACCCGCTCGGGGCTCGTCGACCTCAAGGGGCAGCGCACCGCCGCCGCCCGCATCGCCGAGCAGCTCGGTGTCCGCATGTCCGGCCTCGGCCAGCACGTGCGCACCCTGTCCGGCGGCAACCAGCAGAAGGTCGTCATCGGCAAATGGCTGCTGGCCGACACCCGGGTCCTCATCCTCGACGAACCCACCCGAGGCATCGACGTCGGCGCCAAGGTCGAGATCTACCAGCTCATCAACGAACTGACCGCCTCCGGCCACGCCGTCCTGATGATCTCCAGCGACCTGCCCGAGGTGCTCGGCATGAGTGACCGCGTACTCGTCATGGCCCAGGGCCGCCTCGCCGGGGAACTCCCCGCCGGCGAGGCCACCCAGGACGCGGTGATGGCCCTCGCGGTCGGCACCCCGCATTCCACCGAGGGCCCGGCGGCTCCCCAGGGCCCCGCCCCCACCGAACACCCCGCACCGAAGAAGGAAGAGGAGGGCCCCCGTGGCCACTGAGACAGCCAAGAGTGACGCGGGAACGGGCGGAGTCTCCGTGATACGCCGCGTCCTGCTCGACAACGGCGCGCTGAGCGCCCTGGTCGTCCTGGTGGTGGCGATGTCGCTGCTCTCCGGCGACTTCCTGACCACCCAGAACCTGCTGAACGTCGGCGTCCAGGCGGCGGTCACCGCCATCCTCGCGTTCGGCGTCACCTTCGTCATCGTCTCGGCGGGCATCGACCTGTCCGTCGGCTCGGTGGCCGCCCTGTCCGCGACGGTCCTCGCCTGGTCCGCGACGTCGGCGGGAGTGCCGGTCGTCCTGGCCGTCGTGCTCGCGGTCGTCACCGGCATCGCCTGCGGCTTCGTGAACGGCGCCCTCGTCTCGTACGGCAAACTCCCGCCGTTCATCGCGACGTTGGCGATGCTTTCGATCGCCCGCGGTCTCTCTCTCGTCATCTCGCAGGGCAGCCCGATCGCCTTCCCCGACTCCGTCTCGGTGCTCGGCGACACCCTCGGCGGGTGGCTCCCCGTACCGGTCCTCGTGATGATCGCGATGGGGCTGATCACCGCACTGATCCTCGGCCGCACCTTCATCGGCCGCTCGATGTACGCGATCGGCGGCAACGAGGAAGCGGCCCGGCTCTCCGGGCTCCGCGTCAAGCGCCAGAAGATCGTCATCTATGCCCTGTCGGGCCTCTTCGCCGCCGTCGCGGGCATCGTCCTGGCCTCGCGCCTCGTCTCCGCGCAGCCGCAGGCCGCCCAGGGGTACGAACTCGACGCCATCGCCGCCGTCGTCATCGGCGGAGCCAGTCTGGCCGGCGGCGTCGGCAAGGCGTCCGGCACCCTGATCGGCGCGCTCATCCTCGCCGTCCTCCGCAACGGTCTCAACCTCCTGTCCGTGTCGGCGTTCTGGCAGCAGGTCGTCATCGGCGTCGTCATCGCGCTCGCCGTCCTGCTCGACACGCTGCGCCGCAAGGCCGGTACGGGAGCCTCCTCCTCGGCGGGGGCAGCGCCCGGCGCACCGGGGTCGGGGCGCAGGGGAGCGCTCAAGCTCGCCGGGGCGGCGCTCGCCGTCGCCGTCGTCGTCGGCGCGGTCTCCTTCTTCAACTCCGGTTCTTCCGGGGGCACGACGAAGGTCGGCATGTCCCTCTCCACGCTCAACAACCCCTTCTTCGTGCAGATGAAGGAAGGCGCGCAGGCGGAAGCGGAGAAGGCGGGTATCGACCTCACCGTCACCGACGCCCAGAACGACGCCTCCCAGCAGGCCAACCAGCTCCAGAACTTCACGAGTTCCGGTGTCTCCTCCATCATCGTCAACCCGGTGGACTCCGACGCCGTCGGACCGGGCGTCCGCAGTGCCAACAAGGCGGACATCCCCGTGGTCGCCGCCGACCGGGGCGTGAACAAGGCGGACACCGCGACGCTCGTCGCCTCGGACAACGTGGCGGGCGGCAAGCTCGCCGCCGACGCGCTGGCCGACAAGCTCGGCGGCAAGGGCAGCATCGTCATCCTCCAGGGCACGGCGGGCACCTCCGCCAGCCGTGAGCGCGGGGCCGGCTTCGCCGAGGGACTCAAGGCCTACCCGGACATCAAGGTGGTCGCCAAGCAGCCCGCGGACTTCGACCGCACCAAAGGCCTGGACGTCATGACGAACCTGATCCAGTCGCACCCCGGCGTCACCGGCGTCTTCGCCGAGAACGACGAGATGGCGCTCGGCGCGGTCAAGGCGCTCGGCGGCAAGGCGGGGAAGTCCGTCTCGGTGGTCGGCTTCGACGGCACCCCGGACGGCCTGGAGGCGGTCGAGGCCGGCACGCTCTACGCGTCGGTGGCGCAACAGCCCGCCGAGCTGGGGAAGATCGCGGTGCAGAACGCCGTGAAGGCCGCGAAGGACGAGAAGGTCGCGAGCACGGTGAAGGTGCCGGTCAAGGTGGTCACCCGGGAGAATGTCGCCGACTTCTCCTGACCCCGGCCCACCCACCGGCCTGTTGATCCCGGACCGACGAAAGCAGGAAGCACGCCCATGCAGGACAACGCCCCCGACGACCGGTACGACCTGCTGGTCGTCGGGTCGGCCAACGCCGATCTGGTGATCGGCGTCGAGCGCCGCCCCGCCCCCGGCGAGACGGTCCTCGGCTCCGACCTCGCCGTCCACCCCGGCGGCAAGGGCGCCAACCAGTCGCTGGCCGCAGCCCGCCTCGGGGCCAGGACGACCCTGCTCGCCCGGGTCGGCGACGACGACCACGGACGTCTCCTGCTGGAGACCCAGCGCGCGGCGGGCGTGGACACGGACGGCGTCCTGGTCGGCGGGGCCCCCACCGGCGTCGCGCTGATCACTGTCGACCCCTCGGGCGACAACAGCATCGTGGTCTCGCCCGGGGCCAACGGACGGCTCACGACCGAGGACGTCCGGGCGGCGGCCCCGTTGCTGGCCGCCGCCCGGGTGATCTCCGTACAACTGGAGATCCCGCTCGACACGGTGGCCGAGACGGTACGGGGCCGGGGGCCGGACACCCGGCTCGTCCTCAACCCGTCGCCGCCCGCCCCGCTCCCCGAGGAGGTGCTCGCCGCCTGCGATCCGCTGGTGGTCAACGAGCACGAGGCGCGGTACATCCTGGGCGAGGACGCGGGGGAGACCCCGCACGAGTGGGCGCCGGCCCTGCTCGCGCTCGGGCCGCGCTCGGTCGTCATCACCCTGGGCGCCGCCGGGGCCCTGGTGGCGGACAGCCGTACGGACTCCCTGGACCACCTCGTCAGCCCGAAGGTCGAGGCCGTGGACACCACCGGTGCCGGGGACGCGTTCACGGCGGCCCTGGCCTGGCGGCTGGGCCGGGGCGACGACCTGCGGGAGGCGGCGGCCTTCGCGGTCAGGGTGGGTGCGGCGGCGGTCACGGCACGGGGGGCGCAGGAGTCGTTCCCGACGCTGGAGGAGGTCGACGCGCTGTGAAGAAGTCGGGCATCCTCAACCGCCACCTCGCGGGCGCGATCGCCGAACTCGGCCACGGCGACGGCGTCCTGGTCTGCGACGCCGGCATGCCGATCCCACCCGGCCCCCGCGTGGTCGACCTGGCCTTCCGCGCCGGAACCCCGTCGTTCGCCGAGGTACTGGACGGCCTGCTCGACGAGTTGGTCGTCGAGGGCGCGACGGCCGCCGAGGAGATCCGCGACGCCAACCCGGACGCCGCGGCGCTCCTGGACGGCCACTTCCCCTGGCTGGAACTGGTCCCGCACGACGACCTGAAGGCGCTCACACCGGACGCGCGCCTGGTGGTCCGGACGGGGGAAGCACGGCCGTTCGCGAACGTACTGCTGCGGTGCGGGGTGTTCTTCTGACCGGCGTCCGGTTGAGGAACGGTTCTCAGCCGGACGCCCCGGGGGCGAGTCCGCACGTGCCGGACCTCTTCGCCCCGTCATGTCCCGTCAGCGTCACCACCCCCCGGCCGTCGGTGGTCCGGTTGTAGGCGATGGTGCAGGTCAACTGACGCAGGGCCGTGGCGTTGAGTCCCCGCACGGCGAGGGGCAGGCGGGCCGTGACCCCGCCGTCCGACGAGACCTCGACCTTTACGGTTCCGCCCTGGCGGACAGGGGGAAGTGCCGTGGTCAGACCGGCGGCCCGGTCTGCCTCGCGTGGGCCGGAGAGCAGGGCCAGGACGGCCTGCTCCGTGGGTGCGGGACCCGCCGGCCCGGAGGGGTCCCGCTCGTCGGCGCCCGGCTCGATGTACTCCTCGCCGAACCCGGCCGAGGCCCTGAACTCCCGGATCACTGGACTCAAGGCGCCGTCGGGGGAACGGAAGAAGAGCAGCATGTCGGCGTCACGGTTGAGGAAGGCCTCGACGGTCGCGGGGGCGCCCGCCTCGATGACGTCGGAGTCCTGGATGCCGCAGCCGCCGGCCAGCGCTGCCCCGGCCGTAGCCACGACGGTCGTGGCGAGGCCGCGCCACCACGCACGCCTCATCTGCCGGCCTCCTCGGCCCGGAGCGGTATCTCGGCGGTGAAGACGGCACCGCCGCCGGACAGGTTGCCCGCGCGGACCGTTCCGCCGTGCAGGTTCACGTTCTCCAAGGTGATCGCCAGGCCCAGGCCGCTGCCGGGCGAGCGGGTACGGGCCGCGTCGGCTTTGTAGAAGCGGTCGAAGATGTGCGGGAGCGAGGCCTCGGGGATGCCGGGGCCGCGGTCCGCGACCTCGATGACGAGCACGAGTGTGCCCGAGGAGCTTGCCTCGGTGCGCAGGAGCACGGTGACGGGCGCGCCGCCGTGCCGCAGTGCGTTCCCGACGAGGTTGGCGACCACGACGTCGAAGCGGCGTGGGTCGAGCCGGGCCCGGATGCCCGGGGGGAGTTCGGTGCGGATCCGGTCGTCATCCGCCCAGTGCCGGGCCTGGAGGGTCTTGCGGATGGCCTCGGCGACGTCGATCTCGTCGGAGTTCAACTCGGCCGCGCGGGCGTCGAAGCGGGAGATCTCCATCAGGTCCTCGACCAGCACGGCCAGCTTTCCGGTCTCCGCACTGACCAGCCGCACCGCCTGGGCGGTGTCGGCGTCCAGCCGGTCCGCGTCCTGGTCGAGGACCTCGGTGACGGCGAGCATTCCGGCGAGGGGGGTGCGCAGTTCGTGCGAGACGTCGGAGGCGAAGCGGCGCGCACGCGCCTCGGCATGGCGCAGTTCACCGACGGAGCGCTCCAGCTGGCTCGCCGACTCGTTGAACGTGTCGGCCAGGTCGGCCAGTTCGTCACTGCCGCGTACCGGGATACGGGTGTCGAGTCTGCCGCTGCCCATGCTCCTGGCCGCACGGCGCAGCTCCCGCACGGGACGCAGCACGCTGCGCGCGGCGAGCAGGCCGGGCACGAGCGCGACCGCGAGGCCGGGCAGGGCGCCGTTCCGGGCGGCGATGTGGAGGGCGTCGACGTTGATCTGCTCGTCGGTCATCCGCATGACGGCGTACAGGACGAGCCCGGTGGGAAGCACGCTGTCGGGGCCGGTTCTGAAGACGGTGGGCATGCCGATGGTCAGATAGGGGACGCCGTCCTTGACGACCCGCTCGAAGCTGCCGTACCGGTCGGCCGTCGCTGCCCGGCGCAGTTCGGGGGTGATGACGGAGGAGACCGGGTTCTCGCCCGAGGACGCGCGGAGCGAACCGTATTCGGCGAACACCACCCAGGGGCGTGGTTTGCCCGTGCGGGCGAGGTCGCGCAGGATCTCCTCCAGTCCCTCCCCCTGAACGGGCAGTCTCCAGCCCGTCCGCTGGACCTGGTCGCGGAACGTCGAGACGGCCGTGTCCTGGGCTGTCTTCAACAGCGCGTTGCGGGCCTCGCGGTAGGTCAGGGCTGACGTCGTGCCGGCGCTGACCGCGGCGACCAGAAGGAAGGCTGCCAGCAGTCGTGTGCGCAGACCGAACGCCCTGACCCGCGAGCGCTCGCGGGTGCCTGTGGCCCGCTCCGCACCCTCAGCTCGCTCGCTCCCGCCGCCGACGGCGATCACAGCGGGCCGAAGCGGTAGCCGAAGCCCCGCAGCGTCTGGACGTAACGCGGGCAGCCGGCCTCGTTCTCGATCTTGCCGCGCAGCCGGGCGACGCAGGCGTCGACCAGTCGGCCATCGGCGTGGAAGGTGTGCTCCCAGACGTTCTCCAGAAGCTGCTGCCTGCTGAACACCTGCTCGGGGGCGGCGGACAGGTGCAGCAGAAGCCTGAGCTCCGAGGGGGCAAGCGTCAGGGGCCGGCCGGCCTTGGACACCGTCAGCCCGACCCGGTCGATGGTGAGGTCGCCGTAGGCCTCGATGGCGGGGCGGCCCGTCGAGCCGTCGTCCATGCGGCGCAGCACAGCCCGGATCCGGGCGTCGATCACTTCGGGCCGGGCGGGTTTGACGATGTAGTCGTCGGCACCGGCCTCCAGCCCGATGACCACGTCGAAGTCGTCGCCGCGCGCGGTGAGCATGATGATCGGCAACTGGCTGTGCTCGCGGATCTGCCGGCAGACCTGTACACCGGTCATGCCGGGCAGCATCAGGTCCAGCAGCAGCAGATCCGGGCGGAATTCGGCGAGCGCCGCGAGGCCGTCCTCGCCGGTTCCGGCTGCTCGTACGTCGTGGCCGCGTCGGCGCAGACCGAGTTGGACCCCCTCACGTACGAAGGGGTCGTCCTCGACGAGGAGCACGCGGGACATCGGCTGTTCTCCCTCGGTGGTCGTGGTGGTCAGGGCCCGCGGCCCGGGTACACGCGGGAACGACGCGTCCGGTTGGGCGAGCGGCGCCGGGTGCGTATGCCTCATCGACGGTTCAGGTACGCCTGGAAGGCACGGTGAAGCGCATGGTTGGCACTGCCGCCCACGGGCCTCTCCCATTCCCCCAACGTCTCGACGACTTGCCCACCGGTGCCGAGCTTCCACCGCAGCAATCCGTACGCACGTTCTTCCGGATCGAGAGTGGAGGGTACCCCGCGCATGTCGTAGACGTCCGCCTCGAGGGCATGGGCATCCAGCAGCATCCGCCATTGAAGGGCGTTGGAAGGCCGGACCTCCCGGCGGTGGTCGGCCGACGCGCCGGTCTGGTACCAGGCCCGGCGGCCCACGTTGATCATCGTGTGGGCGGCCAGAATCTCGCCCCGGTGGCGGGCGAGGTACAGCTTCATCCTGCCCGGTTCCTCGGCGTTGAGGGCCGCGTACTGACGCTCGTAGTAGGCGAGTGAGCGGCCGACCCGAAATCCGTCGCGGCGCTCGGTGATGCTGAGCAGGCGGCAGAACTCGGGGAGGTCGGCCGCACTGCCGACCACCACCTCCACGCCCTCCTTCCCGGCTCGGCGCACATTGCGCCGCCACTCCTGGTTGAGCCCGGCCCACAGGTCGTCCGTGGTGCGTCCGGCGAGCGGCACGTGGAAGACGTGGCGGGGCTGGGCGTCCCCGCCCTGTCCCGCCCCGTCGCCGCCGCAGCGGCGCCAACCCCTGACCCGCAGCCGGTCGGCGACGGCGGAGCCGAGGGGGTCGACCTCGCTGGCCAGGGCGTCGCCGAGGCGTCGGCCCGGGCCGGTGAGCGGCTTGAGCCGGCCGGCGTCCCAGCGCCGATAGGCGGGCGACGGGCCGATGCGCACGGCGAAGGCGCCCGCCCGGCGCAGGTGCTCCAGCAGCGGATCGAGCCAGTCGTCGACGTCGGGGTCGCTCCAGTCGGCGACGGGCCCTTCGGGGAGGTAGGCGAAGTACTTGCGTGTGCCGGGGAACTGACGCAGCAGCACCAAGCCTGCTCCGGTCAGCGCGCCCGCCGCCGGATCGGGCCCCCAGCCGATCAGTCGGGACTCCCACCCTTCCTTGACGTCGGCCCAGGACGGGCACTGGAGGAAGCCGGGGCCGAGGGCTTGGCCTTCGCGGGAGGCGAGGAAGGCGCGGTAGGTCTTCGGGGTGATGGTTCCCAGGGCCACGTCCCGGTTCCGTGCTCGGCGCACGGGGCTGGACGACGGCGGCACGAGCAACGCTGACACGGTCTGGCCTCTCCTTCTCCCCGGGCCTTGTCCGGGGACGGCTCCCCGGATCTTGTCCGGGGATGCGGAGGATGCTCGCAGCTCTCCATGACCGCTCCGAGCGGCGAATGTGACCGGACCATGACCGTTCCTCACCAGTCGCCGTCACATCGCCCCATGGCATCTGAACTGGGGTTTTCCGGCCCTACAGTCGCAGCATCGCCGACTCGTCCGGCTCTCTCTCGCGGCTCTCCCGGAGGTCCTGTTGTCCCGCTCGTCACGCATACCCGTACTCATCCAGGCACGCGTCCGGGCCGCCGTGGTGGCCGCCCTGGTGGCACCTCTCGCCGCCTGCTCGTCGAGCGCCTCTCCCAGCGCCCCGGTCGCCGAGGCGAAGCCGAGCCCCGACGACCGGCCCGTCACGGTCTCCGTCACGCCCGTGGGCAAGGAGGTCCCGGCCGGTGAGCCCGTACGGGTCATGGCCTCGGGCGGCCGCCTCACCTCGGTGACCGTCACCGACGCCGAGGGCCGCCGGCTCGCCGGAAAGGCCGCCGCCGACGGCCGGTCGTGGGTCTCCGACCGCAAGGCCGTACCCGGTACGGCGTACGAGGTGACGGCTGAGACCCGTAGCGCGGGCGGAACCGCCCGGAGGGCCCGAGCCGACTTCACCACGGCGAAGGCGGACAAGGTCAACAAGGTCGACTGGCGACCGGGCACCGGCACCACCGTCGGCGTCGCCCAGCCCATCTCCCTGGTCTTCGACCAACCGGTCAAGAACCGGGCCGAGGTCGAGAAGCAGCTCGAAGTCACCACGTCGAACGACACCGAGGGTTCCTGGGGCTGGATACGCGACTGGTCGGGCCGGGACCGGGTGGACTGGCGGCCCAGGACGTACTGGAAGCCCGGGACCGAGGTCACGCTGAACGCCGAGTTGAACGGAACCGACTCGGGCCCGAACGGGGGCTGGTTCGTCCGCGACTACACGACGGCCTTCACCATCGGTGACCGGCAGATCGTCGAGGTCGACCTCGACCGCCATCGGCTCTCCCTCGTACGCGACGGAGCAACGGTCCGTCACATACCGGTGTCCGGCGGGACTCCCGGCGGTGACAAGCGTTCCTGGCGCGGGACCGCCGTGCTCATGGCCAAGGAGGGCACGATCAACATGAACTCCGAGACCGTGGGCCTCGCAGATGCCTACGACAAGATGGTCGACCAGTCGATGCGCCTGACCTGGTCGGGCATGTACGCGCACGCAGCCCCGTGGAACGCCCGGCACCTCGGCAAGGCCAACCGGAGCTCCGGGTGCATAGGGATGAGCGACGCGGACGCCGCCTGGTTCTACGGACAGGTGCGGCCGGGCGATCCGTTCGAGATCACCGGCAAGGACACCAAGGGCGTGGTCGCACCCGGGAACGGCTTCGGCGCGTGGAATCTCTCGTGGACCGAGTGGCGGCAGAAGAGCGCGCTGCGCTGAGACGAGCACCGGTCAGGTACGGACACCCCTCAACCGCGAGTGCCCCCGGGTCCAGCCCTCGGCGAGGGGCCCGGGGCGGGCTCGCACGACACGTCGGCCTCGCTCACACCCCGGAAAAAGCTCTGGCCGATCCCGGTGACCGGAGCTAGGCTCCCCGCGATGACTCACTCCATGAACAGATTGGGGGACCCGTCCGCGCAAGGTGAGTGCTGATGCTCACTTCGACCGCGAACCGGGATTCCCACCCGTCTCTCCTGCCTCTCCTGCCTCTCCCGTCTCTTCCGTCCTTCCCGTTTTCCTCGTCTCTCCCGTCCTTCTGGCCGCGCGTACGCGAGTTCGCCGTGCCGGCCTCGGTGATCGAGACCGCGACCGCCCGCCGTGCTGTCGGGGACTGGGCAGGAGCGTGCGCCGCAGCAGGCATCGACATCGATCTCCAGCTCCGGTCCGTGGCGCGCAGCCACGGCCGGGAACTCGCCGCCCGGATCCGGGCGGACCTTCGCCACCTGGCTCCCGATCTGCTGCGCTGGCACCTGCCGAGGATCGCCCCGCACGGGCTGCTGCGCCCCGGGCTGACGATCGCCCTGGCCCGCTTCGACCCACCGGAGCGCGACGGCCGGGGCCCCGTTCACCTGGTCGTTCGGACCCCGCCCGCCCGGGCGGACGCCGGGCAGCGGATCAGCCTCGCGCTGTGGGACGGCTCGCACACCGAGCCCGCCGCCCGCCGCCACCCTCACCCGCATCCGAACCGGCGCTTCCGCCTCGATCTGCACCGCCATCTGTGGGATGCGCGCAGGACCGACGAGTTGCGGATCCGGTCCGGCGCCGACGAGCGGTCGAGCGGCCTCGGCGCCGAGGCTGTCGACCCGGACCTGTGGGGCGCCGTGCCGCCGGACCGCCGCTGTGCCGTCGACCGGTGGGCAGCGGAGGCGGCGAACCTGCTCCGGGCCGAGGGCCAGGGGCCGAGCGGAACGGTGAGCGTGCGGTTGAGCGGTCGGCGTCGGCTTCTCCTGCATGTGGAGGCCGATGACGACGACCGGGGGACACCGGTCGCGCGGATCGTGGCAGTGACCCCGGACCCGGGTGCGTCCACGTCGCCGGTGCTGCCGGACGCGGCTACCTGGGTGCTGCCCGACCTCGACCTGCTCCGTGCCGGGGCGATCGAGGCCGGTCAGCTGCACCCGCTGGTCGCGCGGGCGCTCGTACCGGACAACCCGCCGCCGGCTCCGGCCTCGGCTCGTTCGCGTACCGGCGACCGGGCGGGAGCGTCGCGCGTCGTGGAATGCCGGGGAGCGCAGCACCGGATCGGCCTGGTCGAAGGGGCCCTCGCTCCGCTGGACCACGACCCGGCCGAGATACGCCGCGAAGAACTGCTGGTCGCCCTCACCGGAACCCCGCTGCCCTGCCTCCAGGCCATCGACGAGGCGCACCGGCGGCCGGACTGCCTCTCCGGAGTCCGTGAACGTCTCGACCACGGGGACATCGCCGGTGCTCTGGCCGTCGTCGAGGGGCTGCTCGGCCCTGAGGCGGTGCTGCGCGACGGCCCTCTGCGGGACGAACTGGAGGCTGCCGCCCAACGGCGCATCACCTACGGGCTGTTCCGGGCCGACCTGCTCGGGCCGGGCCCCATCCGTCGGCGCTCGGATCCTCGCCGCCCCGTCGATCCCCGCCCGCGCCGGGCGCGGCGCTCGCGCCACACAGCTGTCTGCTGACCCCGGGGGTCCGGGCCCGCCGGCCACCGACCCGTGACGACCCACACCCGTACGCACCCACATCCGTGCTCATCCGCCCTCTCTCATACCCTCAGGTGATCTCCCATGCTCTCGAACAGCCCGTCCGCTGCCATGCTCGCGGACTCCACTCCCGTCTCCCAACTGGCCGTCGCCGAAGCACTGATGAGTCTGCTCCGCGACACCACCACCGAGCCGCGCCCCGACACGCAGCTGGAGGCGCTGACCCTGGCGGTCTCCGCCGACCTGCCCGTACTGCTGTGGGGTGAGCCGGGGATCGGCAAGACCGCGGCCCTGACGCAACTCGCCGCCTCGCTGGACCTGCCGCTCACCACCGTCATCGCCAGCGTGCACGAGCCGTCCGACTTCTCCGGGCTGCCCATCGTCGGCGACGACCCCGCCGAGCAGGGCGTGCCGATGGCCCCGCCGGACTGGGCCGTTCGCCTCGTTCGGGCGGGGAAGGGTCTGCTGTTCCTCGACGAACTCTCCACCGCACCGCCCGCCGTTCAGGCCGCGCTGCTCCGCCTCGTGCTGGAGCGGCGGATCGGGGCGCTGCAACTCCCGCCCGGCGTACGGATCGTGGCGGCGGCGAACCCCCGCTCCTCGGCGGCCGACGGCTGGGAGCTGAGCCCGCCGCTCGCCAACCGTTTCGTCCACCTCCAGTGGACCCACGACCACGAGGTCGTCGTACGCGGACTCGCCGGCACCTGGCCCCGCGCGACGCTGCCCCGGCTCGACCCCGAAAAGCTGCCCGAAGCGGTGGACTTCGCCCGGCGCGCGGTGTGCGGGCTCCTCTCCGCCCGCCCCACGCTCGTCCACCGGCTGCCCACCACGGAAACACGCCGGGGCGGCCCATGGCCCTCGCCGCGCAGCTGGGACATGACCCTGGGCCTGATCGCTTTCGCCACGGCCGCCGGATCCTCCAGGGAGGTGCTGTCCCTGCTGGTCAGGGGCACGGTGGGGGACGGACCCGGGCTGGAGCTGCTGGCGAGCCTGGACCGGATGTACCTGCCGGACCCCGAGGATCTCCTCGCCGACCCGGCGGGCGCCGTTCTGCCCGAGCGCGGGGATCTCCGCCAGGCCGCGCTGGACGGGGTCGTCGCGGCGGTCCGTACTCGCCCGGAGCGGGCACGCTGGGACGCGGCGTGGGCGCTGCTCGTCCGGGCGCTGGAGACCGGAGCCCCGGACCTGGTGGTCGTCCCCGCGACGACGCTCGCTTCGCTGCGCCAGGAGGACTGGGACGTGCCGGCCGCCATCGAACAGCTCGCGGGCGTCGTGTCCCTGTCCGGACGCGCGGACCGCGCGGCGGCCCGGGTCGCGGCGAAGGCGAAGTCCCCGGCGACGGCGGGCCGATGACGACGACGAACGCGCCGAGCGCACTCGACCTGGACAAACTCTTCGCGGCCCGACTGCAGGCCGCCCGCGCCCGCCCGTATCTGGCGACGGCCCTGTTCGCCCTGCACACCGTGGAGTCCCGGCAGGTACCGACCATGGCCGTCGACCGGCACTGGCGGTGCTACGTCTCGGCGTCCTTCGTGGCCCGTACCCCGGTCGAGGAGCTGGCCGGGGTCTGGGTCCACGAGGTGTCGCACCTGCTGCGCGACCACCACGGGCGCAGCGACCGGGTCGCCCGGCAGCGCGGACTGACCGGGCCCGGCGACCGGCTGCGGATGAACATCGCCGCCGACTGCGAGATCAACGACGACGTCTACGGCGACGGCTTGGCCCGCCCGAAGGGTGCTGTCTACCCGTCGACTCTGCACCTGCGGCCCGGCGAGCTCATGGAGGACTACCTGTACCAGTTCCGCCTCGGCCCGCGCACCCAGAACCTGGCCTGGCTGGACTGCGGGAGCGGTGCCGACGGGCTGGAGAGGGAATGGGAGTCGGGGCCGGACGGCGCGCACGGGCTCAGCGCGCACGAACGGGACGCGGTCCGTTTCCGGGTGGCGCAGGGCATCACGGGCCGGCCGGGCAACGCCTCGAAAGGATGGAAGCGGTGGGCGGAGGAGGCGTTCCATCCTCCGCAGCCCTGGCGGGAGTTGCTGGGAGCCGCCGTCCGCTCGGCCGCCTCGGGGCCCGGCGCGGGGGAGGACTACACCTACGGACGGCCGTCCCGTCGCTCCACCGGCCTCCCCGGCGTCGTCCTGCCGAGCCTGCGCCGCAGACCGCCCCGGGTCTCCGTCGTCATCGACACCTCCGGCTCGGTCAGCGACGCTGAACTGGGCAGCGCCCTCCTCGAAGTCGCCGCCATCTCCCGTGCGGTGGGCGGCCGCCGCGACCTGGTCACCGTCCTCGCCTGCGACGCTGCGACCCGGGTCGTCCACCCGCTGTGCCAGGCCGAGGGCATTTTGCTGGTGGGCGGTGGCGGCACGGATCTGCGTACGGGATTCGCGAAGGCACTGCGGGCGCAGCCTCGGCCCGACGCGATCGTCGTCCTCACCGACGGCCAGACACCGTGGCCTTCCTCGCAACCTGCGTGCCGGACGGTCATCGGACTGTTTCCGCGTCAGCGCGGAATCCGCTCCTACGACGAGGACAACCCCGACTACGTCCCGGACAGTCCGCCGGCGTGGGCGCGGGTGGTGGAGATCGGATAGGGGCACTACAAGAGGGCAACAGATCCCGGGCGAGTTCACAGCGACCCTGAAGACGACGCGGTACGACGCCTACCCCGTGTCCGAGCAACCCGCAGAGCAACGGATGCCAGGTGTTCAACGGATGCCAGGAGTGGAAGAAGGCCGGCTGAGCACCCCCACCAGCTCCGCCAGCGCCCCCGCCAGCGCGTCGAGCCCCGGTCCCGCCGGGCCGCCCGGCTCGCTCATGTACGTGTCGCGGCGGATCTCGATCATCAGCGCGGTGACCCGGCGGTCCGTTCCGTAGTGGTGCAGAGGGACGTAGGTACCGGCGAACGGGGTGTCGTGCCCGATGCCGTCATCGCCGACACAGTCGCCGAACGCCGCCTTCGCCGCCGCGAGGAGCTCGGGCGGGGTGTGGAACGGGTCGGTGCCCAGGCAGACGGGCGGTCGGGGGCCGGTGCCGTGGAGCTCGTAGGGGAGTGGCGCGGTCGGGTACGAGTGGACGTCGATGATCACCGCGCGACCCGCAGCGGCGATGCGTGCCTCGACCGCCACCGTCATCGCGTCGGCGTACGGGTGGAAGTACGCCTCCAGCAGGGGTTCCGGGTCCGTCTCCGGCGGGCGGAGCGGTTCGCGGTGGGTGGTGCGGGTGTAGACGGCGCCCATGCCGACGGCGAGCATCTCCTCCCGCTCGTCCGGGAAGCGTTCCGGGTCGACGACCAGCCGGGAGAGGTTGTTGACGAAGCGCCACGGGGCGGCCGGAGCGATCGCCGCTGACGCGGCGGCCAATTCGGCGGTGTGGGCGTCGGTGATGTGGTCGAGCTCGCGCTCCAGAGCGTGGTCGTCCAACGTGATTCCCTCGCGCACCTGCTGGGGGATGCGGCGCGATCCGTGCGGTACGTGCAGGAGGACGGGTGAGTCCGCAGCTCCCGGGATGAGCGTGAAGGGCTGCTGAGGATCGCTCACGGGTACTCCCTCGATGTGCTTCGTCCGGTCCCGCACCAGCATCGCGGACCGCCCCCACCGCCGGAAAGCGGAGGGGGCGGCGACGTCCGGTCGTCGGCTACCGGCCGGAGCCGATCACCGGGTAGTGGTCGGAGAGGTTCGTGTACGTGTACTCCTTGCCCCAGCTGGACACCGTCCAGGGGGCGCTCTGCTCCTTGATCACGTCGTTCTTCCAGCCCGACGGCTTGGCGTGGCCCGTACGGTGCAGGACGTGGTCCAGGTCCTCGCGGGGGTCGTCGGGGTAGCGCTCGGAGGCTATGGAGTTGTCGCGGGTGTCGAAGGAGTACGGGTGGCCCGTCCGGGTCTCCGGTGTGCTCAGGCCCGCGTCGCCGAGGAACGACGCGTACTCCGCCGAGTGCCCGTCGACATTGAAGTCGCCTGCCACGACGACCTGTTCCGAGGCCGGGATGTTCTTCGCGTCGAGGAACGCGTCCATCTGCTTGAACTGCCGGCTGCGCATCTGTGCCGCCTCGCCCGCCGAGCAGCCGGGGTCGGTCGACTGGGCGTGGGTGCCGACGACGTGGACCCGGGCGCCGTTGACGTTCAGCACCGTGTAGGCGAAGCCCTTGTTGGAGAACCAGTCGCCCCCGCACGCGTCCTTGAAGACGAACTGCTCCTTGCGCACGATCGGCCACTTGCTCAGGATGGTGACGCCGCCGTCCTCCGGAGTCGCCGCCGAGTAGGAGCCGCCCGTCGCGTCCCAGCCGCTCTTGCTCCGGCCGACCACGGGGGTCTGGTGCGGGTACTGGGCGGCGGCGTTCCGCAGCAGCGCGTCGGAGGCGCTGTTGTCGAAGGCCTCCTGGATCACCACGACGTCATTGCCCTGGAAGAACGACGTCTTCGGGATCTCGGCCGCTCGGTGGTCCTGGCCCCAGTTGGGGTAGAGGGTCTTGCTGAAGAGGAACGCGTTGTACGAGAGCACCCGCAGCGACGGGGTCTCGGCGGCCGCCGCCTGCGGAGCGTTCGCGGCGAGGGCGGCGGTGGCGAGTGCGGCGGACAGGGCCACGCCGGTGAGACGGCGGAACGCGGTGTTCGGCACGGAGTCTCCTGTGGTCGAGTGGGGGGCGTACCGGGCGCTCCCCATCCAAGCAGTGGCAGTTACCCACGGGTAGACATCGGATGGCACGAGTCTGTCCGGCGGCTGCCAACCGGGTTGCCGGTGGGCGCGCTTTGCCGCCGAGTGCGCCGATTCTCAGAGTCGCGTCAGTTGTGTCGGTCGCGTCAGTCGAGAGTCCCGTACACGATGAGGTTGTCGACCGGATGGCCCTCCGCGTCGAACGCCCCGTCGCAGGTGATGAGCCGCAGCGTGCTGTTCTTCGTCGGACCGTAGACCTTCTCGGTGGGGAACGCCTTCTTGCTGACCGCTTCCTTGCCCGTGACCGTGAAGCGCAGGGTCTTCCCCGCCCCGTCGCGTACCAGCACCGCGGCGCCCTCGCGGATGTTCTTGAGGTCGTGGAACACGGCCCGGCCGAAGCGGGTGTCGTTGTGGCCGATCAGGACGGCCGGCCCGGGTGCGCCGGGCACGGACCCGCCGCGGTACCAGCCCGCCGTCATGCCCTTCTCGGCCGGCGGGACCTCGACCGTGCCGTCCGCGTTGAGACCCAGCTCCATGAGGGTGCTCCGTACCCCGATCGAGGGGATGGAGACCTCGGTGGGGACCGACTGCTCCGCATCGTCGGTCCGGGGTGGCACGGTCGATCCGGAGCCCGCCTCGTCCCGCGCCGACGCGGAGGGCGTAGCGGCGGTGGCAGCGGAGGGCTCGGCGGACGTGCATCCGGCCAGGGCGGCGCACGCCGCGAGGGCGGTCAGCAGGGCGGCGGTCCGCCGGAATCGGTGGGGCGTACGGGACGGCACAGAGAACTCCGGAATCGGGGCGGGGCGGTGAGTGGCTGTGGCGCCGCCCCGGTGCGGGGCGGCGCCACGGTGAGCGGTGGTGCGCGGTGCGGGTCAGCCGTTGTGGCCGGCCCCCGAGCGGCGGCGCAGCACGAGCGTCCCCGCGCCCGCGAGCAGTGCGGCCCCGGCCACCGAACCGGCCCACACCGCGGCGCTGTTGTCGCCGCCGGCCGGGCGATCACCCGCGGCGACACCGCCGCGCGGGGTGACCGCCGGGCCTGCGTCCTTCGGTGCGGGCGCCGGACGGTCGCCCGCTGCCACACCTCCGCGCGGGGTCACCGCAGGTGCGGCCTCCGCGGGCCCGGCCTCCTTCGCCGCCGGTGCCGGGCGGTCGCCGGCCGCCACGCCGCCGCGCGGAGTCACGGCCGGGGCGGCGTCCTTCGGGGTCTCCGCGGCGGCCTCGCTCCGCTCCGGGGACGGCGCGGCCGTGGCGGGCTCCGACGGCTTCGGGGAGGCGTCGGCGAAGGCGGCGGCGGACGGGACCAACACCGCGCCGGCCGCGACAGCGGCGAGGACGGCGGCCCGCAGGGTGCGGCGAGAGGTGAAAGCGGTCATGCGGATGGCTCCATTCCTGTCGGCCCCGTGACCTTCCCGGATGCAGGTTCGCACCGGGGACGGGGCATGCCGCCAGGCTGGCGTGGAGATATGAAGAAGCTGTCAGAACGCTGTGGTCATCCCATCAGGGGCCGGACGGCGTCGCTCCGGGCAGCAGCAGAACGAACGTCGAACCCTCGCCCTCCGTACTCGCCGCCTCCACCGTGCCGCCGTGCGCCTCGACCAGTTTGCGGACGATGGCCAGGCCGAGGCCGCTGCCGCCCGTGCGGCGGCTGCGGGACTTCTCG
This sequence comes from Streptomyces sp. man185, assembly GCA_002551355.1. Classification (GTDB taxonomy): domain Bacteria; phylum Actinomycetota; class Actinomycetes; order Streptomycetales; family Streptomycetaceae; genus Streptomyces. Next base: position 20,595 of record NTHE01000071.1, read on the forward strand.
GCGCGCCAGAACCGGTCGAAGACATGGGGGAGGTCCTCGGTGGGGATACCGGATCCGGTGTCCGTCACCTCGATCACCACCGTCCCGTCGCTCTGCGCGGAGGCATACGGTTCGGAGGCGTACGGCTCGGTGGCATGCGGCTCCGTGGCACGCGGCGCGGAGGTGTTCGGCGCGGAGACGTACGCGCGCAGCGTCACCCGCCCGCCCTCCGGCGTGTGCCGTACGGCATTGGACACCAGGTTGCCCACCGCCTGCCGGAGTCTGACCGGGTCCGCGGAAAGGGCCGACGGGGCCGGGGCGGTGGTCGCCACGGCGAGCGTGACGCCCGCGTGCTCCGCCCGGGCCTGGTGGGCGGCGGCTACCTGGCCCAGCAGCTCCCGGACCTCGACGGGCTCCGGATGAAGCCGCAGCGCCCCGGCGTCGGCCGCCGCCAGGTCCTGGAGGTCGTCGATGATGTGCTGGAGCAGCACCGCCTCCTCCAGCAGCGAGGAGACGAAAGCCGGGTCGGGGTCGGCGAGTCCGTCCTGTGCGGCTTCCAGCCAGCCCCGGATGTTGCTCAGCGGGGTGCGCAGCTCATGGGCGACGTCGCTCACCATGGCCTTGCGCTGCTCCTCCAGCCGTGCCCGGTGCGCGGACATGTCGTTGAACGCCGCGGCCAGCCGCCCGACCTCGTCGTCCCCCGAGACGGGCACGGAGGCCGGCTGCTCCCCGTCCCGCATACGTTGCGCGGCGCCGGTCAACGCGTGCAGCGGGCGCACCAGCCGGGCCCCCGCGAACACCGACGCGCCCACGGTGAGCGCCAGGACGAGCGCCGCGGCACCGGCGATCCTGGCCGTGTTCGCGGGGGAGAGGTCGAACCCGGGCAGCGTCGCGCCGCCCTCGTCGCCGATGAAGAGGAGGGCGGGGGAGGCGACGTACGAGCTGAGCTGTTCGCTCCGGGCCGTGCCCACACAGGAGGCGATGGCCCGGTCGTTCTCCCCGGTCCGCTCCGGCACCTCGACCGACGGTGCGGCCTCCTTCGCGCGGGCGTCGCGCGGCGCGGGCTCCGGTACGGGCTTCGCCACCAGCGGCCCGGATTCGCCCGGCACGGCCACCGGGACCGGATCGCCCCAGGACAGGTCGTTGTTGAGCCGCACGCCCTCGCGACCCTGGCGCTTCAGGCAGGCGTCGGCCAGTTCCGTGAGCGCGTCGAGCGCCTTGCGTTCCGAACGGGTGGGGGTGTCCAGGGCGGCGAGATCGCAGCGGGTGCCCAGGGCGCGTTCGGGATCGTTGCCCACGATCTGCACCCGGGGGCGGCCGCTCGCGCCGACCACCACGTCCGAGGCGATCCCCGCCCGGTTCAGGCACTCCACCTGGTCGTCGGCCGTCCGACGCAACGCCCGGCCGTCGGCCGCCGACAGCCGGAAAGGACCCACCGCCCGGGGGTCGATCCGGTCGGCCGCCGTGCCCTGCCCGTCGGCGCCGCGCGCCGCCAGGACGGTGTCCACGGACAACGGGTCGACCACGGCCGACGCCTGCGGCGGGAGCGTCGGCGCGGTCTCCGCGGTGGCGGAGTCCGCGAGCGGCTGCCGGCCCTGCGTGGTCAGGGCGACCCGGCGGCCCGACTCCCGGGCCAGCTCCCGCACCGTCGCACCGACCCCGTCCCAGGTCGGGTTGCGGGCCGCGTAGTCCAGCAGGGTGTCGTAGATCCGGGCGTCCGCGGTGAGGTTCTGCCCCTGCTCCTGCTTGATCGCCCCCGAGGTGGTCTGTACGGCGATCCAGGCCGTGGCCGCCACTGAACACGCGGCGACCAGCGCCGAGACGGCGAGCAGCCGCCCGAGCAGGCTCCGGCGCAGCGGCAGCCGCGCCCGGCCCGTCGTCCCCCACCGGGCTCCGTTACCGCGCGCCCTACGCATGCCGGGAGGCCTTCGCCGGGTCGGTGAGTTTGTAGCCGACGCCGAAGACCGTGAGCAGCCGCTCCGGCCGCCGCGGGGCCCGCTCGATCTTCTTGCGCAGGTTCATGACGTGCACGTCCACGGTCCGGGCGCTGATGTACCGGTCGAACCCGTGGAGTTCCTCCAGGAGCCGCTGCCGGCTGAACACCCGGTCCGGTTCCGCCGCCAGGGCCGCCAGGATCCGGAACTCGCCCGGGGTGCACTCCACGGTCCCGCCGCCCACCGATATCTCGTGCCGGCCGGGATCGACCACCAGGGCCCCGACGCGCAGGACGGGGTTTTCGGCCAGCGGCTCGGGGGAGGCGGGCCGCCGGGTACGCCGCAGCAGGGTGCGGACGCGGGCCATCAGCTCGCGCGGACTGTAGGGCTTGGTCATGTAGTCGTCGGCGCCGAGGTCGAGACCGAGCAGGAGGTCGTCCTCGGTCGACCGGGCGGTCAGCATCAGCACCGGCAGTTCGCGGTCCTCGGACCGCAGCACCCGCACCACGTCCAGGCCATCGGCCCGGGGCATCATCACATCGAGAACCAGCAGGTCGGGTTCCCGGTGCCGGACGGCGTCGAGCACGGCGAGGCCGTCGCCCACGACCCGTACGGCGTGTCCTTCCCGTTCCAGATAGCGGCGTACGAGCTCGGCCTGCTTCTCGTCGTCCTCGGCAACCATGACGTCTGCGCACACGCCCCGATCGTAGAGCGGTGGGACTGCGGTGCGAGACCGGGGCGGCCCCCGTGCGGTCCACGTCCCGGACGCGGCCCCCGACCGGGTCCGACGGCCGCCGGTCCCCGGCTGAGCCCCGCGGCGACGTCGACCTTGTGATCAAAGGCATGCAGATGTCATGGGAGAGCGGGCGCAAGGTGCGGTCGAACCGTTCGGAGTTCGGGCGAAATCGAGCGCGAACGGGGTCCAAGGGTTCACACAACCTCCTTATAGTGGTGCCGCGTTGATCGTATGGTCGCAACGCGCGAAGTCGCCGCCACTGGAGTCCGTACGATGACGAACCCCTCGCCCGCCACGCCCGCGTCAACGACCGGCACCGGCGGTGGTTGCCCCATGGGCGCCGGTACGGGCGCCGTCGTGCTCGGCGGGCCCGGCTTCTCCGCCGAACCGCATGCGCTCTACCGGTCCATGCGGCGCGAGCACGGGCCCGTCGTCCCGGTCGAGCTGCCCGGCGGCTTTCCCGCCTGGCTGGTGATCGGCTACCGGGAACTCCACCAGGTCACCAGCGACGGGGAGTTGTATCCCCGGGACGTCTCTTTGTGGAACCAGTGGGAGAGCATCCCCGCCAACTGGCCGCTGCTGCCCATGGTGGGGACCCCGATGCCGTCCATCTACTTCACCGCCGGGGCCGAGCACCGCCGCCACGTCGACATGGTCGTCCCCGCTCTCGAAGGGGCGGACCCCTTCGAAATCCGGCAGCACTGCGAGCAGTTGGCCGACCGGCTCATCGACGCCGTGTGCAGCCGGGGAACCGCCGACCTCGTCGCCGAGTTCGCCGAGCCGCTGCCGGTCCTCGTGCTCGCCCGGCTCGTCGGCTTCCCCGACGACGAGGGAGCCGACATCGCAAGGGTGCTCAAGGACCTCGCCGACGGCGGGCCCGACGCACAGAAGGCGCACCTGCGCTTCGGCGAGCACATGCAGCGGCTCGTCGCGAACCGGCGGGCACGGCCCGGCGAGGACGTGACCTCGCGGATGCTGGCCCATCCCGAGCCGTTCACCGACGAGGAGTACGCGCTCGACCTGATGGCCATCACGGCCGCCGGGCACCTGACCACCGCCGACTGGATCAGCAACTCCACCCGGCTGATGCTCACCGAGGACCAGTTCGCCGACGCGCTGTCCGGCGGCCGGCACAGTGTCGCCGAGGCCATGAACGAGGTGCTCTGGGAGGACGGCCCCACCCAGATCCTGGCCGGCCGCTGGGCCGCGCGTGACACCCGGCTCGGCGCCCGGGACATCGCCCGCGGCGACATGCTGCTCCTCGGCCTCGGCGCGGCCAACACCGACCCCCACATCCGGCAGCAGGTCACCGCCTCCGCCGTGCGCTCCGGGCAAGGCGGAAACAGCGCGCACCTGGCGTTCAGCCACGGCGAGTACCGCTGTCCCTTCCCCGCCCAGGAGATCGCCGAGATCATCGCCCGTACCGGCATCGAGGTGCTGCTGGACCGGCTGCCCGACCTCGAACTTGCCGTCCCCGCAACCGAACTGGTCCGCAGGCCGTCCGCGTTCCTGCGCGGGACGATCGCGCTGCCCGTCCGCTTCACCCCCGTACGCACGACAGGAGACGCGTTGTGAACTGCCCGCACGCCGAAGCCGCACAAGCCGACCGGACTGCCGGGGTCATCACCGTCGACCCCCTGGTCCAGGACCTGGACGGCGAGACCGCACGGCTGCGCGACGCCGGGGTCCTCGCCCGGATCGACCTCCTCGGCGTCCCGGCCTGGACGGTCACCCGGCACGCCGAGGCGCGCCAACTCCTCGTCGACCAGCGTCTGGTGAAGGACATCGACGCCTGGGGCCCGTGGCAGAGCGGCGCGGTGACCCACGCGTGGCCGCTGATCGGCATGATCGACGCCGGGCGCTCCATGTTCACCGTCGACGGGGCCGAACACCGGCGGCTGCGCACGAAGACCTCGCAGGCGCTCACCCCCCGCCGTCTGGAGGCGATCCGCCCGGACATAGAGAAGTTCACCGACGAGCTGCTGGACGCCCTCGACGCCGCACGCGGCGAGGACGGGGTCGTCGACCTGAAGGCGGTCTTCGCGCAGCCGCTGCCGATGCGGGTGGTGGGCCTGCTCATGGGCGTGGACGAGTCCCAGCACGCCATGCTCACCCGGCAGTACAAGGCGTTCTTCTCCATGCTCACCCCGCAGGACGAACGCCTGGCGCTGCTGGCCGAGTTGGACGTCTTCTACACCGACCTCGTACGGGAGAAGACCGCCCGCCCCACGGACGACCTCACCAGTGCGCTGATCCTGGCCGAGGAGGGCGGCGAGCCGCTCACCGAGGAGGAGGTGGTGGGCAACCTCAAGGCCATGGTCGCCGCCGGGCACGAGACCACCATCGGGCTCGTCCTCAACGCCGTACGCGCCCTGCTGTCCCATCCCGACCAGTTGCGCAAGGTGCTCGCCGGGGAGGCCGGCTGGGACGCGGTGATCGAGGAGACGCTGCGCTGGGACACCCCCACCACCCACCTGCTGATGCGGTTCGCCACCGAGGACATAGCCGTCGGCGACGACGTGATCCGCAAGGGGGAAGGCGTCGTCATCTCCTACCGGGCGATCGGACGCGACAACGAGCAGCACGGCCCCGACGCCGACGCCTTCGATATCACCCGGCCCACGCGGGGCCGCCACATGACCTTCGGCCACGGCCCGCACATCTGCCCCGGCGCGGCCCTCTCGCGCGTCGAGGCGGGCATCGCGCTGCCCGCCCTGTTCACGCGCTTCCCGGGACTGCGTCTCGCCGTCCCGGACGAGGAGATCACCAAACTTCCGGTGATGACGCAGAACGACATAACCGCCTTCCCCGTCCTGCTGGACTGACGGCAGAAACCGGCGCGGGGGAGGGGGCGGGCCGCCTGGCACCGGGAGCGGGGTTCCTCGCGCTCGCGCCGCATCGTTCCGGCACGGACTCCCTCCCTCCCGGCCAACGCGGCGCGCAGGCGCGGCATGGACGTGACCCTGCTGCCCGCCGGCGGGGAGCCCGAGCGGTACCGGGAAGGGGAGGACAGTCACTGTTACGGCGGCCCGCGCTGCGCCGCCCGGGTCGCCGGGCCGCGCCGGCCCTCCTGGAACCGCACGACGGACGGCTGGACGCGCTGCCCGCCGTCCTCACCGGCCGCTCGATCCTCCGTGTGCCTGCCTGAGCCGGTGCCGGAGAGTGCCGCAGCGCCCGCGTCATCTGCCGGGGCTGCTCCACGGGGCGTACGCCTTCGTCGGCGTCGCCGGATTCCGCCGGGACCGGATCGGGGACCGGGCCGCCGACCCGCTGGACCTGGCACCCTTCCGCTTCGCGCTCCGTCGCGTCCGGACCCCGTACGGTCCTGCGGACCCTGGCGGCCCGGTCGCCGTGCTCACCTGGTGCCCGGCCCCCCTCTCCGAAATCCCCAGGAGAGCCCCGCCGGGGCCGGCCGCGCGTGAGTCGCATCACTCTGCGTGAAATTCTCGGCATACATTCCGCCGAACCGGGGAGGGGTCCAGGCCGCTGGTGCGGCCGTACCCGGTTCACCGCGCAGCGCGCCCCGGCCGAACCGGAGGGGGCATTTCAGGCACGGAAGGCGAAAAACGACATGTCGGCGCTCAACACCATCCACATCGACGGCACCTGGCGGGCCGCCGTATCGGGCGAGACCCGCACGGTCCTCGACCCCGCCGACGCCACCGTCCTGGCCATCGTCGCGGAGGGCGGCGTGTCGGACACCGACGCGGCGATCGCGGCGGCGCGGCGCGCCTTCGACGACGGCCCCTGGCCGCACAAGCCCGTCGCCGAGCGGGCCGGGCTGCTGCGCCGGGTCGCCGAGCTGCTCCAGCGGGACCGCGAGGAGATCGCGATCACCGAGAGCCGCGACACCGGCAAGACCCTGGAGGAGGGCCGGGTCGACGTCGACGACGTCACAGGCGCCTTCCGCTACTTCGCCGACCTCGTGATGAACGAGAGCGGCGGCCGGGTCGTCGACGCGGGCGACCCCGATGTCCACAGCATCGTCGTGCACGAGCCCGTCGGCGTCTGCGCCCTGATCGCCCCCTGGAACTACCCCCTCCTCCAGGCCAGCTGGAAGATCGCCCCGGCCCTCGCCGCCGGCAACACCTTCGTGCTCAAGCCCAGCGAGGTCACCCCACTCTCCACCGTCCACCTGATCAAGCTGCTCTCCGAGGCGGGACTCCCCGACGGCGCGGCCAACCTGGTCACCGGCGCGGGCGACCCGGTGGGCGCCCGCCTCTCCGAGCACCCGGACGTCGACCTGGTCTCCTTCACCGGCGGACTCGCCAGCGGTACGAAGGTGGCCCAGGCCGCCGCGCCGACCGTGAAGAAGGTCGCCCTGGAGCTCGGCGGCAAGAACCCCAACGTGGTCTTCGCCGACGCCTGCGCCACCGACGAGGGCTTCGACACCGCCGTCGACCAGGCGCTGAACGCCGCGTTCTTCCACAGCGGCCAGGTCTGCTCCGCCGGGGCCCGCCTGATCGTCCAGGACTCGGTCAGCGAGCGGTTCGTCACCGGGCTGGCCCGCCGCGCCGACGCCATCCGCCTCGGCCGGGGCACCCTCGGCGGCGTGGAGTGCGGCCCGCTCGTCTCCGCCCAGCAGCTCGCCAAGGTCGAGGCGTACGTCGCCTCCGCCCGCGAGGAGGGCGCGATCGTCCGGGCCGGCGGCGAACGCCCGAAGCCCAGCGACGTACGGCCCGAAGGAGGCTACTTCTACCGGCCGACCGTCCTGGACGGCTGCCACCGTGAGATGAAGGTGGTCCGCGAGGAGACCTTCGGCCCGATTCTCACCGTCGAGACCTTCCGTACCGAGGAAGAGGCCATCACGCTGGCCAACGACACCGACTACGGTCTCGCGGGCGCGGTCTGGACGACGGACGCGGGCCGGGCCCGCCGGGTCGCCGGACGGCTGCGCCACGGCACCGTCTGGATCAACGACTACCACCCCTACCTCCCGCAGGCCGAGTGGGGCGGCTTCGGGAAGTCCGGCACGGGGCGCGAACTCGGCCCGACGGGGCTCGCCGAGTACCGCGAGTCCAAGCACATCTACCAGAACCTCAACCCGCGCCCCCAGCGGTGGTTCGCCGGCTGACGCCTGCTGGGGCCCCGAAACGGCTCAAGCCAGGGGCCCCGCCCGGCTGTTCGCAGCACCACGTACACGCACGAACCTTGCAGAAGGAGCAGTGACCGATGCCTTCCACCCCCCGCAGCACCGCAGTCCCCGACGGCTCGGTGGCCGACTACGTGATCGTCGGCGGCGGCACCGCCGGATCGGTCATCGCCTCCCGGCTCACCGAGGACCCCGACGTCACCGTCACGGTCATCGAGGGCGGCCCCACCGACATCGACCGCGACGACGTGCTGACCCTGCGCCGCTGGCTCGGCCTCCTCGGCGGCGACCTCGACTACGACTACCCCACCACCGAGCAGCCACGCGGCAACTCCCACATCCGGCACAGCCGGGCCCGCGTTCTCGGCGGCTGCTCCTCGCACAACACGCTGATCAGCTTCAAGCCGCTGCCCGGCGACTGGGACGAGTGGGCCGAGGCGGGCGCCGAGGGCTGGAACGCGGCCGCGATGGACCCGTACTTCGCCAAGCTGCGCAACAACATCGTCCCCGTCGACGAGAAGGACCGCAACGCCATCGCCCGCGACTTCGTGGACGCCGCCCGGGCGGCGGCCGCGGTCCCGCGCGTGGACAGCTTCAACAGCAAGCCGTTCCACGAGGGCGTCGGGTTCTTCGACCTCGCCTACCACCCCGAGAACAACAAGCGCTCCTCCGCCTCGGTCGCCTACCTCCACCCGCACATCGAGGCCGGTGACCGCCCGAACCTCCGCATCCTGCTGGAGACGTGGGCGTACCGGCTGGAGTTCGACGGCACCCGCGCCACCGGCGTACACGTCCGTACGAAGGACGGCGAGGAGATCCTGCTGCGCGCTGCCCGCGAGGTCATCGTCTGCGCGGGCGCGGTGGACACGCCCCGGCTGCTGATGCACTCCGGGATCGGCCCGCGCGCTGACCTGGAAGCGCTCGGCATCGACGTTCGCCACGACCTTCCGGGCGTCGGCGAGAACCTGCTCGACCACCCCGAGTCCGTCATCGTCTGGGAGACCGACGGGCCCATCCCGGAGAACTCCGCGATGGACTCCGACGCCGGACTCTTCGTCCGCCGCGACCCCGCATCCCGGGGCCCGGACCTGATGTTCCACTTCTACCAGATCCCGTTCACCGACAACCCGGAGCGGCTCGGCTACGAGAAGCCCGAGCACGGGGTGTCGATGACGCCGAACATCCCGAAGCCGCGCAGCCGGGGCCGCCTCTACCTCACGAGCGCCGACCCCGAGGTCAAGCCGGCCCTGGACTTCCGGTACTTCACCGACGAGGACGACCACGACGGCCGCACCCTGGTCGACGGCATCAAGCTCGCCCGCGAGATCGCGCGCACCGAGCCGCTGGCCCACTGGCTCAAGCGCGAGGTGTGCCCCGGGCCCGAGGTCACCTCGGACGAGGACATCAGCGAGTACGCCCGCAAGGTCGCCCACACCGTCTACCACCCGGCCGGCACCTGCAAGATGGGCGCCGCGAACGACCAAGAGGCCGTCGTGGACCCGCAGTTGCGTATCCGGGGCCTGGAGGGCATCCGGATCGCCGACGCGTCGGTCTTCCCGACCATGCCCGCCGTGAACCCGATGATCGGGGTCCTCATGGTCGGCGAGAAGTGCGCCGAACTCCTCGCGGACCGGACGCGTGACAACGCGTCGGCCGCCGGAACCAGCACCAGCACCGGAGGCGATGTCCGATGACCGGAACCGAGACCCTCAAGGCCGCCGAGCCCGCCGACAACGCGGGAGCCACCGGGACCGACGAGAACGCGGTGTTCTCCGTACGCAACCTCTGGAAGGTCTTCGGCCCCAAGGCCGACCGGATCCCCGGCAGCGAGCACGCGGCTCTCCCGCCCGCCGAACTGCGCGAGGCCACCGGCTGCACCGCCGCCGTGCGCGACGTCTCCTTCGACGTCCGCAAGGGCGAGGTGTTCGTCGTCATGGGCCTGTCGGGCTCCGGCAAGTCGACCCTCGTGCGCTGTCTCACCCGGCTCATCGAGCCGACCAGCGGCACCCTCGCCATCGACGGCGAGGACGTCCTCGCGATGGACCGGGCCCGACTGCGTGAACTGCGCCGCCACCGCGCCGCGATGGTCTTCCAGCACTTCGGACTGCTGCCTCACCGCACGGTGTTGGACAACGTCGCCTACGGCCTGGAGATACAGGGCCTGAGCAAGGCCGAACGTCGCGCAAAGGCAGCCGAGTTGGTGGAGAAGGTCGGCCTCGCCGGTCTGGAGGACCGCCGCCCGTCCCAGCTTTCCGGCGGCCAGCAGCAGCGCGTCGGGCTCGCCCGCGCGCTCGCCGTCGACCCGTCCGTCCTCCTCTTCGACGAGCCGTTCAGCGCGCTGGACCCGCTGATCCGCCGCGAGATGCAGGACGAAGTGGTCCGCCTCCACCGCGAGGAGGGCCGCACCATGGTCTTCATCACCCACGACCTCAGCGAGGCGCTGCGCCTGGGCACCCGGATCGCGCTCATGCGCGACGGCGGCATCGTCCAGCTCGGCACCCCCGAGGAGATCGTGGGCTCGCCCGCCGACGACTACGTCCGCGAGTTCGTCCGCGACGTGCCGCGCGAGCAGGTCCTCACCGTCGCCACCGCCATGCGGCCCGCCCTCGCCGGGGAAAGCGAGCGCGGCCCGGCCGTGCGCCCCGGCGCCACCGTGTACGAGGCCATCGAGGCGGTCTCCCGCTCCGGCGACCCCGTCGCCCGGGTGATGGACGGCGGCCGGCTCGTCGGCGTCGTCGACCACGCGTGCCTGCTCGACGTCGTGGCCGGGACAGTCGGCCCCGCCGAAACGCCCACGACCGCGTCCGCACCGGCGGCCTCCGCGTCCGGGGCCCCCGACGCGCCGGACGGCTCCCGCGGGGTGACCCTCTGATGGCCACCGCCCAGGCCGCCTCGGCCCGCCCCGCCGCCGAGGGCGCGCGCCGGGGGCCGCTGGCCGCCCTCCGCGACCGCCCCGCCGCCGCGAAGCTCCTGCTGCTCGCGCTCGTCGCCGCCGTCGTCGTGCCCGTCGTGCACGGCCGCTGGGGCGGCGGAATCTGGCCCGACGCGCTGACCGCCGACCTCTCCGCCCCGCTCGGCGAGGTCACGGACTGGATCGTCTCCAACCGCGACAGCCACCCGCTCTTCCTCTACTTCTTCGGCCACATCAGCAACGCCGTCGTGCTCTCCGTGCGCGGCGTCTACCTGGTCCTCCTGGCCCTCGGCTGGGCCGGCGTCACCGTGTTCGCCGCCGCCGTCGCCTGGCGCGTCGCGGGGATCCGCCTCGCGCTCACGGCGGCCGTGTCGTTCCTGCTCTGCGGGCTGCTGGGCATGTGGGTGCCGACCATGCAGACGCTCGCGCTGATGATCGTCGCCGTCCTCGCCTCCGTCGTGCTGGGGCTGCTGCTCGGCCTCGCGGCCGGTCTGTCGGACCGGGTGTTCCGCATCCTGCGCCCGGTGCTCGACACCATGCAGGTGCTGCCCGCCTTCGCGTATCTGCTGCCGGTGGTGCTGGTGTTCGGCATCGGCGTCCCCGGAGCCGTCCTCGCCACCGTCGTGTACGCGGCTCCGCCGATGGCCCGGCTCACCGCGCTCGGCCTGCGCGGCGCGGACGCCGGCGTCATGGAGGCCGTCGCCTCGCTCGGCGCGACCGGTCGGCAGCGGCTGCTGAGCGCCCGGCTCCCGCTGGCCCGCAAGGAACTCCTCCTCGGCCTCAACCAGACCATCATGATGGCGCTCTCCATGGCCGTCATCGCCTCCGTGATCGGTGCGGGCGGCCTCGGCGACCGGGTCTACCAGGCCCTGTCCTCCGTGGACGTCGGCGCCGCGCTCGCCGCGGGCATCCCGATCGTGCTGCTGGCCGTCGTGCTGGACCGTACGACGGAGGCGGCCGGCCGCCGCATCGGCGCCGAGCCCACCGGCCCGGCCCTGCTGCGCGGCCTGCGCGGCTGGTCCCTGGCCGCCGTGATCACCGCGGCCGTCGCCGTCGTCGGACGGGCCACCGACGGCCAGGTCTGGCCCGACGACATGACCGTGGCCATCGCCGGACCGGTCAACACCGCCAAGGACTGGATGGTCGACCACCTCTACACCGGGGTTCCCGTCGTCGGCGGCACCGCCGACCTCGCCTCCCACTTCACCAGCGGCGTCCTCAACCCGCTGCGCAGCGGGCTCACCGGCCTGCCCTGGTGGTCGGTGCTGCTGATCGTCGCCGCCCTCGCCTGGACCATCGGCACCTGGCGCACCGCCGCCACCGCGGTCCTCGCCATGGCCGCGATCGGCGTGCTCGGTGTGTGGGAGCCCTCGATGGACACCCTCAGCCAGGTACTCGCCGCCGTCGCCGTCACCCTGGTCATCGGCTTCGGCGTCGCCGTCGGCGCGGCCCGCAGCGAGCGCCTGGAGAAGCTGCTGCGACCGGTGCTGGACGTCTTCCAGACCATGCCGCAGTTCGTCTACCTGATCCCTGTCGTCGCCCTCTTCGGCGTCGGCCGCGCCCCCGCCGCCGCTGCCGCGGTCGTCTACGCGCTGCCCGCCGTCATCCGCATCACCACCCAGGGGCTGCGCGGCGTCGACCCGGCGGCGATGGAGTGCGCCCGCTCGCTCGGCGCGACCCCGGGCCAGCAACTGCGCCAGGTCCAGATCCCGCTGGCCAGGCCCTCCCTGCTGCTCGCCGTCAACCAGGCGGTCGTCCTGGTCCTCGCCGTCGTCATCATCGGCGGACTCGTCGGATCGGGCGCACTCGGTTACGAGGTCGTCCTCGGCCTCGCCCAGGGCGACCTGGCCACCGGCCTCGTCGCCGGAGCGGCGATCGTCTGCCTCGGCCTGATGCTCGACCGGGTCACCCAGCCCACCACCCGCCGCCAGCGACAGGAGAGCTGAGATGAACCGCTCCCGCACCCGCCTGCTCGTGGCGCTCGCCTCGGCCGGGGCCCTGCTCGCCACGGCCGGCTGCGGCGCCGCCGACATGACCAAGCAGGCGTCCCCGTTCGCGGCCCCCGCCGGGGTCAAGACGGTCACCCTCTCGGTCCAGTCCTGGGTCGGCGCCCAGGCGAACGTCGCTGTGGCAGAGCAGCTCCTCAAGGACGAGCTCGGCTACCGCGTCGACCTCGTCCAGACCGACGAGGTCCCCGCCTGGGACGCCCTCAGCCAGGGCCGCGTCGACGCGATCCTGGAGGACTGGGGACACCCGGACCAGGAGAAGCTGTACATCGACGAGAAGAAGACCATCGTCCGGGGCGGCGACCTCGGCGTCACCGGGCACATCGGCTGGTACGTGCCGAAGTACTGGGCGGACGAGAACCCGGACGTCACGGACTGGAAGAACCTCAACAAGTACGCGGACGAGCTGAAGACCGCCGAGAGCGGCGGCAAGGGCCAGCTGATGGACGGCTCGCCGTCCTACGTCACCAACGACGTGGCCCTGGTGAAGAACCTGGACCTGGACTACAAGGTGGTCTTCGCCGGCTCCGAGGCGGCGCAGATCACCCAGATCCAGCAGTTCGCCAAGGAGAAGAAGCCCTTCCTCAGCTACTGGTACCAGCCGCAGTGGCTGTTTAACGAGGTGCCGATGGTCGAGGTGAAGCTCCCCGAGTACACGGACCAGTGCGCCGCCAAGGACCCGGCGGACATCGACTGTGCGTACCCGACGACGCCGCTGCAGAAGTTCCTCAACGCCGACTTCGCCGAGCGCGGCGGGGACGCGTCCGCGTTCCTGAAGAAGTTCCACTGGTCGGAGAAGGACCAGAACGAGGTGTCCGAGATGATCGCCTCGCAGAAGCTCACGCCCCAGGAGGCGGCGAAGCGCTGGATCGAGCGTCACCCGGACGTCTGGAAGAAGTGGCTGCCCAAGGGCTGACCGTCCGGCGCCCGGCGCCCGGCCCGTCCTGAGAAGCCTCCGGTGCCCGGCCCCTCTCGAGAGGGGCCGGGCACCGGAGGCTTTTCGGCCGTCCCGCTACCGTGCCCGGACCGTCGCCAGGACGTCCCGGTCCGGCTGGAGTGTCAGGCCCGTCGCCGGCGTGATCTCGCCCGGGTCGACGTCCAGCGTGAAGCGGCGGGCCAGCACGGCCAGGAGAAGGACGGCCTCCACCATCGCGAAGCGCGTACCGATGCAGACCCGGGGCCCGCCGCCGAACGGGAACCACGCGTACTCCGGGATCTCGTCGCCGCCCTCCGCGTCCCAGCGCTCCGGCCGGAACTCCTCCGGCTCGGGAAACCACCGCGCGTCGCGGTGCGTGGCCCACTGGCTGCTCCACACCCGGGTCCCCTCCTCGATGGGCAGGCCCCCGATCGTCGCCCCCTCCTTCGCGACGCCGGTGATCAGCCAGACCGCCGGGTACAGCCGCAGGGCCTCCTTCACCACGGCCTGGGCGTACGTCAGGTGGGCGTAGTCCTCGAAGCCGGGCTCCCGGTCGCCGAGCAACCGGTCCAGCTCCTCGGCGAGCGCGCCGCGGACCCGGGGGTTGCGGGCGAGCAGATACCACGCCCACACCAGCGTCGTGCTCGTCGTCTCGTGACCGCCGATGTACAGCGTGACCGCCTCGTCGCGGATCTCGTCGTCGCTGAGGTGCGTCCCGCTCTCGTCGACGGCGGTGAGCAACCGGCTGAGCAGATCCGGGCGTTCCTTCTTGCCGTCCCGGTGCCGGGCGACGACCCGGCCCACCTCGGCGTCGATGACGGCGGCGGCCTTCTTGATGCGCGCCCGGCCCGGTGTCGGCACCCAGTCGGGGAGCAGCGCGCCGAGCCCGGCGAACTCCTTGCCGATCTCCATCTGGGCGACGTCCATCGCCCGGCCCATCGCCTCGGAGTCCGCCGGGGTGTCCACCCCGAAGATCGTGCGCACGGCGATCTTCTGCGTCAGCGCGGCCATCTCCCGCTTGACGTCGACCCGTTGGCCGTCCGACCAGCGGTCCGCCAGCTCCACCGCGCAGTCGGCCATCGTGGCCGCGTACGACTTCACCTGCTTGGGCCGCACCGAGGGCTGCACCAGCGAGCGCCTTCGCCGCCAGTCCCGGCCCCGCGCCACGATCATCCCGTTTCCAAGCACCGTGCGGAACGCGATACCGAGCTTCGGCTGGTCGAAGGTGTGCTCCGTCTCGATGAGCAACTCGCCTATGCAGTCGGGGTCGGCGAGGAAGACGCACCGGTTGCGGCCGAACCGCCAGCGCACCATGTCCCCGCGCCCGCGCAGGAGTTCGAAGAAGGCGAGCGGGTCCTTCCCGAACTGCGGCAGATTCCCCACCAACGGCAGCCCCTTGGGCCCCGGGGTGAACGCATGGCCGCGAGGCGGGGTGTCGAGCGCCGGGCCGGTCTGCGTGGACATCGAAGGACTCCGCTCCCTGGGACGCGCCCCTGCCGGCGCGCAACCGTTCGAGCCCCATCGAACAGGATGAGGGCGGCACTCCACCAGGGCATCGGCGGGGCGTGGCCGGAAGCCGTCATCAGCCCTACGGAGTCAGCGAGTTGTCGCCTCCTGCGCGACACCGCGCACCTCTGCGTGCGCACTGCGCCGGACGCACGGGGCCGGTGCCTCGCCCGGCAGGCGGCGCACGCGGCGACCGCGCACGCCCTCACGGCCGGGCCTGCTGCCGCAGTGGCGGGCCCGGCGGCCGGCCTCCCGCCGGGGCGCGCGGGGGCTGGGATACCGGGAAACGGGCCGTCAGCCGAGCGTACGGCCGGCCTGAGCCCGTACCGAGCCCTCCTCGCGCACCGCTCCTTCCGCTGCTGCTCCGTGTGCGCCGCCGGGCCGGGGCACCACGACGATCTGGACGTCGTCCTCGTACACGACCCTGCCGGGATCGGTCGACTCCAGCCGCTCGCACGGCACCCCGTGCGCGGCCAGCAGCGCGAGATAGCCCGGGATCTCGGTGGCGCAGATGGGTCGCCGACGTCTTGAACCAGGCGACGGCCCCCGGATTCACCGCGGGGTCGTACACCGCCGGATCGACGAGCGAGGGGTTGGTGTAGGCGGCGTCGTACCAGTCGTTGCCGGCTCGCCAGAAGCGGTGCTGCTCCGCGGTCAGACGGCCCTCCCGCGCCAGTCCGTTGGCCAGGCCGAAGATCCCGGTGAAGACGCCCCGCCGATCGCGCTCGGTGCTCTGGAACCGTACGTACGTCGTCGTCGCGCTCATCCCGTCTCCTCCGCCGCGCCCGGTGAAGGAGCCAGCGTAGGTGCAGGTCCGGCCGTACGGGTCAGAGGCCGACGATCAGCTGGATGCAGACGATCTTGACCAGGATGGCGAGCGCGAACAGCGTCGAGTAGCCGTTGTTGATCCGGCTGTCGCTCGCCCGGCTGTTGGCGTACGCCAGGATCGCCGGGTTGCCGACATAGCCCGACAGCAGCCCCATGGTCCGCTCCCTGCTCTGCCCCAGCGCCTTCGCGACCAGGACCATCAGGGTGTAGCTGACGACCGCGCCGATCGCCAGGACCGCCACCAGCTTCAGCCCGAACAGCGAGAAGGCGTTCTCGCGGAACGCGTAGCCCGAGGTGAGCCCCACGACGGCGAGAAAGAGCAGCAGCCCGATCTGGCGCAGGGTCAGGTTGGCCCGGGTCGGCAGGGTCCAGACGAGAGGTCCGGTGCGCCGCTGCCGGCCGAGGAGCATGCCCATCACCAGCGGCCCGGCCCCCGTTCCCAGGGCGAGCGTGGTGGACCCCAGGGTGAGGGAGGGAATGCCGATGAGGAAGCCCAGCGCGAGACCGAGGCCCAGACTGACCGCGCTGACCTCGCTCACCTTCGCCTCGGTGTCCCCGAGGTACGTGGTGACCTCGCTCGTCCGCTCGCGCGGCATGACCACTCGCACCCGGTCATCCAGCTGGAGCAGCAGACCGTCGTGGGCGAGCATGTCGAAGTCGCCGCGCCGCACCCGGCTGACGAGGGCCCCGTACTTCTCGCCGAGTCCGAGCTCGGCGACCGTGCGCCCGGCCAGGTCCGGGTTGGTGAGCAGGACCCGCCGGTAGTCCACCGCACTGCGGTCGTCCAGCAGATGGCTCGGCGCGAGAGCCCCGAGCGCGTCCGTCGCCGCCCGTACGTCGTCCTCGCCGCCGACCAGGACGACCTGATCGCCGGGGGAGAGTCGGTCCAGTTCCCGGGCGACCCGGGTGGCGCCGGCGGCGGGACGGTACTCACTGGCCAGCACCCGGTGCGCGGCGGCGCCGGGAACGTCCGCCCAGCGCAGGTCCCGGGCCACCTGGACCGTACGGGTGACGAGTGTGGACGGCAGCCCCGAGTCCGGGTCCCGGCGGGCGGCCCAGCGGCGGCGGGCCGCGATCGCCGAGACGAACAGGATCGTGATGACGACGGCGAGCGGGTAGCCGATCGCGTAGCCCACGGCGGGCTGCGTCGGGTCCTCGGAGGCCTCCTGGGCGGCGGCGAGGCCAGGGGTGGTGGTCCCGATGCCCGCGTAGCCGCCCGCGAGGAACGGCCCGTCGATGCCGAACCCGCTGTGCCCGACGTATCCGACCACTGCCGCGGTGACCGCCAGGGCCACCACGGATCCGGCCATCACGGGAAGCTGGCCGCGCAGTTCACGGAAGAACGCGGGGCCCGACTCCAGGCCGACGGTGTACACGTACAGCGCCAGGCCCAGCGCGGAGACCCCGGCCGGTACGGCGGCGGCGATGTCCTCGTCCAGGGCCCCGACGAGGAGGCCGGCGAACAGGACCCCTGCCGCGCCGAGCCGGACCGGGCCGAGACGCGCCATGCCGAGCAGCGAGCCGACCGTGATCACGGCGAACACCGCCACCCACGGGTTGTCCGCGAAGAACTGCCACACCGGCCGTGCCTCCCCGACCTCGAAGATCCGCCCCTCGTCGGGGGCCAGGATCTTCGAGGTCCGGGGCGGCCGCCACTCGGCGGACTGGCCGGTGGGACCGTCAGACGCCGTGCGGCGCCCCGGCCGGCCGGCCCCGGCCCCGCGTCAGCGAGTAGCCGAACACGGCCGCCAGCGCGGCGAGCACGCCGCCGCCCACGGTCCACAGCCAGCGGTCGGTCCACCGGCCCGAGGCCCAGCCGTCCTCCGGCTCACCGGCGGCGACGGTCCGCGGCGCGGTCGAAGCGCCCGCGTCGCCCCT
>NTHE01000072.1 GCA_002551355.1 Streptomyces sp. man185
GCCGTGGGCACCGGGGCCGGCTGGGGCTGCGCCTGCTGCCGCTCGACGGCCGCGATCCGCGTACGTATACGCGTCAGGTAGTGGGCCGCCCAGGTCTCCAGCGTCCGCAGACGCGGAAGGTCAGGGGGCAGGTCGTCGTCCATACCGGTCCATTCCTGCGCCGGGCCCCCGGCTCCGCAGCCCCGGCCGCCGTGCGGGTGTCTCCTCGCCCAGGACGCACGTGCTCCAGTCCCGGCCGGTCCGGGTGATCAGCCCGCGCGCTTCGAGCCGGCCGAGCTGGTGGGCGACGGAACTGGTGCTGGAGAGACCGACCCGCGCCCCGATCTCCCGCACCGTGGGCCCATGCCCGTGCTCGGTGAGCCACGACCGGATCACCGCCATCACCGCCTCCNCGCGCCCCGATCTCCCGCACCGTGGGCCCATGCCCGTGCTCGGTGAGCCACGACCGGATCACCGCCATCACCGCCTCCTGCCGCGCCGTGAGGGGGCGGTGATGGCGCCTCACGCCGCCTCCGTCTGACGGTCCCCGGCGGTCACTCGGCGCAGCTCCACCCGGGCCGCCGGGCTCCACCCGGCCGGGGTCGACCACCAGAAGTGCAACTCGATCCGGACCGACAGCAAGAGCAGACGGCGGCGCAGCTCAGTGGCATGGCGGGGGCGGGGTACCGCTAGGGCGCGGTAGGTGGCGTGCCACTCCCGTTGAGCTGCGATCAGGTCGTCGGGGAAGGGGAAGCGGTCCATACCCCCATTAGAACCCATGTTCGAATTTTGGTGCCAATCCTTAGGCCTGGAGGCAAGGGCGCTCAGTGTCCCGTGCCATCGAACCTTGACCGATTGCCAACGAACCTTGACGAATGCGAGTTTGTGTCACCGAAGTTTGATCACCGCAGGTCAGGGGCTCGCGGCGGTCGAGCCGACGACCGCCGGGCGACCGCCCGGATTACATGGTCGACCACACGGCTCCGCAGGCCGCACGACTCCACAGCGCCCTGATCAGGGGGGATGCCGATCAAACTTCGATGGCACGCGGTCAAGGTTCGATGGCAGAGGACACTCAGCACGGCTGGGCAAGCCGCACCACGGCCATACCGCCACGGTCGCAACTTCATCGCGATGGACATCGACTTCTACCTCTAGAAGACGAACGCCGAACCGCACACACCCCGCCACAGAGGGCCCTGACGTGCCGCAACACCACAGAACGTGATCATCCCGTCGCTTCAGACCGCCGAAGTTGTGGCATTTTGCGGTTTCAGCTCTGGGGCCCCGCCGTATGGTCAGCAGGGAGGAGCAAGAGGAGGCAATCTCCGGCCTCATCATGATTATTTCAACCATCACGGAAGGGGCGACCCCTCACGGCGTCGGGCACGTTCACCCACTTCAGACCGGGTCTCGGACCTTGCACCCGGCATGTCACGCGAACCCTAGATCCAGTGGTTGGATCGCCCAGAGCACCCAGAAGTTGTGGTCTCGTTTCAACCGGTCGCCCCACACCGCATAAAGTAGGGCCTGCTTCCGCGAGTTGACCCCTCACTGACTGCACCAGATCGGTGCGGGCCCCCAGGGGCTACCTGGGGTCAACGGATGGAGGCAAGCGATGACTTCCGAGGAACCGCGTACCCGCCGCACTCGCCCATCAGTTTTCCGGGCGGTGATGGACTTGGTATCGGTGATCAGGCTGATCATCGAAGTACTGCGATACCTCGGGTGAGAGCCGAGTGCATGACCCCGGAAGTTCGATGCCGGTCCAGTCACACGACTGAGCCCGGCCGAGAGATGGACGGCCGGGCTCAGTAACCGCAGTACAACTGCGGAGAGGGTCGACTTCCGGCGGCTACCGGTGGTCGGCTCTCTTTGCTTCTCGGCGGTCTCTCTTTACAACGTCCCGCCGCCACGATCGTACGACACTTTGACACTCCGGTGTCACCCCTGTCATACCCCGAGGTACTCCCCCGGGCACGGCTGGATCAGTCCAGGTCGGCGCTCTATCGGGCGGCGGACCACTCCAGGACGTCGGCGGTGCGGCGGGCGTGGCCGTCCTGGAGGAGGTCGAGGAGTCGGGGCGCCAATTCGCAGGCGGTCTCCGGGTCGTCGTCGCGGGTGTGGTGCCAGATGGTGTGTGCGTTGCGGATGACGCGAAGCGTCTCCGCACGGTCCGCCCCGGCGGCAACAAGCTGCTCAGCGGTCTCCGTGAGAAGGTCGGCGGTCTCGGGGGTGTGGGCGGTCTCCGGGTCGCTGACGGCTCGCCAGGCGGCCACGGTAAGCGCGCCGATCGTGTGCGGGGCGGCGCGGCGGGCGGCACAGGCGCGGCCGTGGGCGCCGGGGCCGGCTGGGGCTGCGTCTGCGGACTTTGGAGACCGGGGCGGCCCACTACCTGACGCGTATCCGTAAACGGATCGCGGCCGTCGAGCGGCAGCAGGTCGAGTTCGAATTCTGGTGCCAGTCCGTACCGCGTGCCGCACCCGCGTGATGATCGTTTGACCCGGCATGAACCGACTTCTCCGCGTCCTGGCCGTGAGCCTCACCGCCACCGCTCTCGCCACCACCCTGGACGTCCCCGCGCACGCCGCTGCCTCCGCCTGCACCCACCACTTCTCCGGCCCGCAGATCTGCATCTCCACCGACGGGCCGTCGGGCAGCGAGAACCCCGGGCGGGTGACCACGGCCTGGACCAACCCGCCACGGGACAGGACGTCCGCGACGGTGCACATCACCGAGCCCGGCGGCCACCGCTACACCCTCACCGCCCGCCGCCAACGCGGCCAGCTCATCGCCACCTTCACCCCCGGTGCTCTCCCGGACGGCAAGCTCTGCGCCCGCTACCAGGGATCCAGCCGCACGGCGTGCGTACAGATCATCGACCGCACCTGAACACCCGGCGGCCCGGGGCCCCGAAGTTCGGGGCCGCCTCACCCGGTCGAGATCGACTCGTACCGGTGACGTAACCCCGCGCCGCCGGACACCGCAGGAGCAGGCGGCGGCGCACCTCGGTGGCGCGGCGCGGGCGCGGAACCGCGAGCGCGCGGTAGACGTCGTGCCACTCCTGCTGTGCGTGGACAAGTGTCCTGTCTCATTGAACGTTGAGCGATCTCACTGAAGTTTGAGCGGCAGCGGGAGTCAGTCGTGGGCGGCGGCGCCGGTGACGCGGTGATCGGCGTGGCTGAGGGCTTCGATGACGAGTCGGCGCAGGTGCCCGTCCGTCAGAGTCGCAGTGGCTAGCCTCGATCTCATCCCACTGCCCGCAGAGCGGTGACAAGACGCGAGTGCTGGCTCCTGGCAGAATCCAGCACGCCTGACGCAAGCTGCAACCGAGCCCGTCTCCGGCGCGTGCCAGGTTGATGTGATGGAGCATCGGTCACTCCGCGCGCTCGTGGGCCGGACTTCCCACTGCCTGTCCGGAACGTGGCGGGGAGCGGTCACTCCGCGCGCTCGTGGGCCGGACCGACACGGTCGTCCGTACACCAGATCAGGCCGCGGTCACTCCGCGCGCTCGTGGGCCGGACACAGCCGTACGGGCCTGGGGTGTTGTCCTATACGGTCACTCCGCGCGCTCGTGGGCCGGACGCGGCCAGGGCCAGCACGATGATGATGATCGGCGGTCACTCCGCGCGCTCGTGGGCCGGACCCTTCGTGAGCTGCGCTTCTAAGGCCCCTTTGCCACTTCTTGGTGCTGGGGTGGTTGGAGTGTCAGCGGATCGCTCCGCTGAGGTGGCACCGGCGGTTGTCTGCCGGTGTCTTCCCGTTTCTTCGCGGTCTGCCTTCCGCCCCGGGGGGTGGTGGGTCTTGTGGCTGCTCGGCGGGCGTTTTGCGTCTCCTCCGTACCGGGGGCGACGGTGCTGTGCAGTGGGGTGGGGACGGCGTGGGCGGCGATGTTCCGGGCGGCGTTGAGGTCCCGGTCGATGGTCAGCCCGCACTGTCCGCAGATGAAGGTGCGGTCGGCCAGTGTGAGGCGTGGGTTTTGCCACCCACAGGCCGAGCACGTCTTGCTGGAGGGGTAGTAGCGGTCGCACACGGCGAGCCGTGAGCCGTTCCAGCGGGTCTTGTAGCCGAGTTGGCGCCGGATCTCCGCTGGTGCCATGTCGAGGATCGCGCGGTTCAGACCGGCCTTCTGCCGGACCTTCCGGCCGGGTTCCTCAACGGTTCCGCGGGCGGAGGCGCTCATGCCGGACACGTTGAGGTCCTCGACCGCCACCGCGGCGTAGCGGGTGGTGAGTTGTTTCGTGAGGGTGTGGAGGTAGGTGGCGCGGCGTTCGGCGATGCGGTGGTGGAGCTGGGCGACGCGTCGGGCAACTTTGCGGCGTCGGGTGGATCCTTTCGTGGTGCGGGACAGGGCGCGCTGGGCCCGGGTGAGGCGGCGGGTGTCGGCGGCCAGGTGTCGGGGGTTGGGCACCAGGAGGGTGTCGGTTGCCCCGGGGAGGGTGACGGGCTGGGTGAGGGCGGCGAGGGTTTTCACGCCGAGGTCGACGCCGACGGTGCCGTTGGACTGTTGGCGCCGGGTGGGGCGGTCGGGGAGGTTCTGGCGGACTTTGACCAGGACGGCCGCGTACCAGCGGTTCGCGGAGCGGGAGACGGTGACGGACTGCACGACGGCGTGGCCGCGGGTGATGAGGCGGGCCAGGCGCTTGCCGGAGTCGTGGACACGGATCGTGCCGAGGCGTGGGAGTGTCAGGCGCCGGTATCCGTCGAGGCGGATCGTCGGCTGCGTCACCGTGTGGTGGAGGCGGAAGGAGTCCTTGGAGCGCGCCTTCTTCTTGAAGCGGGGATAGCCCACCTTGCGTCCGGCGCGTCTACCGGCGAGCGAGTCCAGCCAGTTCTTCCACGCCTGGTCGGCGTCGATGAACGCCGACTGGAAGGCGTAGGTGGACACCTCTCTCCACCATGGGCAGGGTCGGGCCGGGCCGATGCTTCCGGCCGGCCAGGGCTGCTTCTGGGAGTCGCCCTTGATCCGGTTGAGGTGCTTCTGGATCTCCGGCTTCATCGGGACCGGCACGCGGACCTGCTTGCGGGCGATGCTCTCGGCGACGCCGGAGTCGACCAGGGCCTGGACCTTGGTGCGCCACTGCTGATGAGCGGCGATCTTCACGCCGAGCGCGTGGTTGAACGCCCACCGCGCGGCCCCGGCGTGCCGGAGGAGGTCTTCCTGCTGGGCGGGGGTGGGGTCCAGCGTGAAGCGGAACGCGCGAAGCACCTCGGTCTGCACTGGGTCACCTCCCGTCCTGGCCGTACACCGGCCGCGTCTTTGGTCCGGTTCCTCTCGGCTGCGCCCCCGGCTGCAGGGCAGCGGCTGGGTGGGCGTTCGGGAGGAACTGGTTGGGAGCGTGGCGGATGACGGTGGGATGGTGCGGCGCGGCACGCCGCACGCTGGAGGGATTTCGCTCGGTTGTACGAGAGGGGTGCGGGGGCCTCCTCTTCCTCCTCAGGTCACCGCAACCAGGTACGGGGGATGCCGCCCGTCGGTCGCGGGTTCGCTGGCGTCTGCAGGGCCAACGCCCTTGGAGTTACGACTGCCAGGGCAGCGTGGAGACCAGGGCCAGGGCCTGGCCGGATGCAATCTGTTCGGCCACTTCGTTCGGGTCGTTTGCTGCTGCGGTGAAGTGGAAGACCTGCCCGGTGGCGCGTGCGGCCGCGAGCCAGGCTTCGGTGGCGGGCAAGGTCCCGTCGTACCAGGCGCTTCCGTCGGGCTGCAGTACGAGCAGGTGCTCGCCCTCCAGCTGTGCCCGCCAGTCCGGGTGCGGAGCTGCCCAGCCTTCGTAGTCCGAGGTGGCTACCCAACCGAGTTGGCGCGCTCGGGTGAGCACTGCGTTGGCGTCCGTCAGGGTGCCCTCGTCGTCGAGGAGGGCGATCTTGAGCGGGTGGGTGTAGATGATGCTCGGAGTGCTGGGGCCGGGCAACCAGGCGTGAGCCAGGACGTCCAGTACCGGCAGCCCGTCTTCGATCCGGCCGACGTACTCGATCACGGCCCCCGCCCCTTCCGTCCTCTGGTCGCTCCGCACAGCCTGGCAGATAGGCCGCGCCGATGTCTGGGCGAAGGGTGGTCAGAGGGCGCGGAGCACCGCGACGACCTTTCCGAGGATCGTGGCGTTCTCGGCAGGGATCGGCTTGAACGCTGGGTTGTCCGGTGCCAGCCAGACGCGGTCGCCTTCGTAACGGAGCCGCTTGAGTGAGTGTTTGGGATCCTGAGCGTCGCGGGGTAGAGACGGCCGCTGAGCGATCACCGGATAATGGTCTGGTGAGTTCTTCCTCGACAGAGTGGACGCGTGTTGAGCGGCTTGATGCCGCCCGCGTGGTCGAAGCCCTTCGCGCGCGGGTCGGTGTCGTCTTGACGTTGGAAGGCGCTTGTCCAGGTGGGCAGGTCGGGGCGGCGTACGTCCGCTGGGAGGACGGCCACCGGTCCGTTCTGAAGTGGCGTCCTCATAGTTCGGTCGAAGACATGAAGGCAGGACCGCTTGCTGTCGCCGAGGCGCTAAGGCTCGCGGGCTATCCGGCTCCGGCCACCGAACTCGTCGCTCAGGTTGGGCACGCAGTGGTCATGGTGCAGGAGCTACTGCCGGGAAGAAAGATTGAACACCTCGGCCACGGTGAACTGGACCAGGTACTTCAGCTGAATCAGTTGCAGGCCGACCGACTCGTGGGACGGACCGATGTCCCTGCGATGGAACTTCATTTGCGCGACGACGGTGCCGGTTACTGCCTGCATGAGCCACTCCAGCGGCACAATCGTCGCAGCGCGGCGCTGGAGCGGTGGGTCGCCGCTGTCGGCGCGGATCATCCCGGGCAGTTGGCCGGTGATGACGCGGTGCACCAGGATTTCCATCCGGGGAACATGCTGGCGGACGAGCGAGTGGTGACAGGAGTGGTCGACTGGGACGGCGCGAGCCGTGGTGATCGCCGATTCGATCTGGTCACGTTGCGCTTTGGCCTCCACGGAACGGCACCCGGCCCAGGGGTGACTGAACGCCTCGATGCCATCCTCGACTCGGTCCCTGAGGAGGTCCTGCGACCCGCATGGGCACACATGAGCCTCCGCATGGTCGACTGGGCCATCAGGCACTTCAGCCCGGCCGAGATCGAGCGCTGGCTGGACCTGGCAGAACAACGCACGAGCTGAGTGGCCATCTGGGATCTGGGCAGTACGGACTCAGTCAACAGGCCGTGGGGGCGGCGGCCAGGACTTCTTCGACCAGTTGGTGCGAGGGCCTCGTCGTGTGAGTCTGCGTGTCATCAGTGTGATGAGCGCCCAGGTGAGATGGGCTTCTGAATGCTGTGGGAGGCGTTCGTAGTCGCGGACGTTGCGTCTGGATTTCATGATCCAGCCGAGGGTGCGTTCGACTTTCCAGCGGCGGGGCAGGACGACGAAGCCCTTGGCTCCGCGGGGCCGGGAGACGGTCTTGAGGGTCATCTTGAGGAAGCCGTCGGCCCAGTTGATGAGCTGGCCAGCATAGGCGGAGTCGGCCCAGACCTGGGTGATCTGGGGCTGCATGAGCCGCAGGCGCCAGAGAAGTTCGCGAGCCGCGTCGCGGTCAGTGGTGTCGGCCGGTGTGACCGTGATCATCACGGGCAGTCCGAGGGTGTCGACGGCGATGTGCCGTTTGCGTCCATTGATTTTCTTCCCTGCGTCGAATCCGCGGGTGGCCTTGGAGACGGTCTCGGCTCCCTTGACTGACTGTGAGTCGACGATCAGAGTCACTGGCCAGGGGCAACGCCCCTGGCCAGTGCGTATCTGTCCTCGAAGCTGGTCGCGCAGGAACGCGACGACACCTCGGCGGTGCCACTGGGCGAAGTGGTAGTAGACCGTCTGCCAGGGCGGATAGTCGGCCGGCAGGGCCCGCCACTTCACGCCGTTGTCGACCACGTAGCGGATGGCGTCGACGATCTCGCGGCGGTGCCACTTCTCCGGCCTGCCGCCTGTTTTGGTCTGGCAGGCCGGGACGGGTAGCAGGGGTTTGAGCAGGGCCCATTCCGCGATCGTGGTGTCGGACGGGTAGCGGCGCCTGCGGGAGGTCAGAGGCATCGGAAGGTCTCGGATTCGATCGGCTTGGGTCTATTTGGCGAGCTGAGCCAAGGTCGCGCGGACGCCGGTGAGCTGGGCGGATGCCAGCTGGGCCCATTCGTCACCCGGGTGGCGGGACAGGTGCGGGTCGAGCGTCCCCATGATCAACCGGGTGAGCCGGCCGAGCACCAGGCGGAACTGCTTCTTCTCGTACTCGATCCAGTCGGCGGGCTCGTCAGAGAACAGGTAGCCGTCTCGGCGGCGCCAGATGATCGGGGTGAGATGTTCAGCGGCGCCGACATCGCGCAGATGGCGGACCCCGCGGGCGACCTGGGACGGGGTGAGGCGGGTGGCGGCGACCAGCTGCCTGGTCTGAAGACCTGAAGGTCTGGCTTCCATCAGGGCGACGCGGACCAGGTCGCCGTAGTGCTCGCTCAGCGGCTGGGCCTGACCGCCGCGGCGGCGGGCGGCCATGAATCAGTCGCCCTTGAGGAGCTGAGCGAGCTGCTCGTCCAAAGTGAACTGACCGGTGTCGATCGCGGCCTCCAGCCAGTCGGCGGCCCCACGTACCTTCGCGATCCCGCGGCGGATCGTCTCGCGCTCGTCCTCGGTGAACTCCTGGTCGCGCATGCGCGGAACGAGCCGGCCCAGGGTGGCGACGTACTGGTGGCAGGAGCCGACCAGGTCCAGGTACTCGATGGTGTGCTCGATCTTACGAACCGCCGGAACCCGGTCACGAATCCTCTCCCGGGTCTCCTCCGAGTTGTCGAACTGAGCCCGGTTCACGGTGAAGCGAGTGTCGTCGTTGCGCATCGCCTGCCGGGCGACGCGAGGCCGTTGCAGCAGCTCGGAGGTGACACTGGAGGCCACCTCGTCATCCCGCGTCAGTTCCTGGACCACCCGGACCCGGTCAGCGGCCGGCAGACTTGCTGCGGTCTCCGGCCTGCTCAGCAAGCTGGCCGTCACCTTCACAGCGACCTCGTCATCGCGGGTCAGATCCCTCACCGCCCGCACCTTCTCCTCGACCGTCACCGGCCGGTCAACCTGCTGCCCTACCAGGCGCTTCGCCCCGTCCGACGTCCACTGCCGCTTACCCGAGCGAGAGTTGAACGGAGCATCCTCGATGGCCACCCACCGCTCGGCCTCGTCCGGGATCGACGCCAGAATCTTGTGGACGGTGTGAGAGACGCCGTCCTCGCGCTGGCCGGCCGGCCAGCGCGAGGAGACCCACCGCCAGTCCATCACCGTGGACAGCGCAACCCCGATGTCGTCGGCGAACATCTGCAGTGACTCCTCGACCGTGAACAGATCGTCGGTTCCCTTGGCCACCGACCCACCGACCGGCCTCATCGGCTCGATCTCCAGAGCCTTGTCGCCGAGCGCGAACTGGGCCTTCGCGACCTGCGCGACCAGTTGGCGTGCTTCGGTCACGAGCTGTTCGTAACGCGTCCGTGAGACGTTCCCGACCCGCTCCGACATGCTGCCTCCACCCGGCTCGCCCCGGGCAGAGCCAGCCACTGGACAGTGGCAGTTCGGCGACGCATCAGCCCAGGTCACGACCAGGATGAAGTCCCCGGTTCACCAGGCGGCAGGCGCGAACGAGGGGCGCGCGAGGCGTGAACGTGAAGCTGACCAACCCCGTGCAGCACAGCCGTGCCTCCTGAGGCGAAAGCGGCGTTCCGCTATGGCGTCACCGTGACGGAATCGCGTGACGCCTTCTCCCGCCAGGCCCGCGTACGGCACCGCGAAGAACAGAACACCGCCGAGCGCCGACGCTCAACCCCCGCCGTCCATCTGCGGCAGCACACCGGACACGTCACCTCGTCCGCACTCTGCATCGCACCCACCCGCCGGCGAGCCTGTTCTAGCCTTCGCCATCGCCGTGACCTGCACCGACCCGAACAGAACACCGCTGCCGCCGACTTAGTCAGCGGCAGCGGCACCCCACACTCCCGGCAATACCTTCGAACCACCCCACCCGAGGCCATGTCCACCAGCATCCCGATGGCCTGGCTGCACGACCAGTGATGTCAAACACTCACTTACGCAGCGCGGGTGCGGGCGGGAAGGTGGAGGCATGTCCCCGACACATTTAGGGCCCCGGTGGCCCTCCCTCGGCCTGGTCCAGACGGTGGTCGTCAGCTACGGCGACGGTCACCACGACACTCCTCGCGGTGACGCGCTGCGTATCGACACCCGGCCGCTGCGCAACCCGCCCAGCGACCCCGTCGTCCGCGAGCGGATGCTGCACGCCACCGGCCTCGACCCCCACGTCCAGGCATACGTGCGTGCCACTCCCGGTTTCGAGCGGATCGTTCAGCGCGGCCTGGACCACGCCCTGGCGCTCCTGGCTTTGCGCGGCCGCCGGTTCCGCGTCGACATCCATGTCACGTGCGGCGGTGGCCGCCACCGCTCGGTTGTCGTCGCGGAGGAACTTGCCGCCCGGCTCCGGGCTGCCGGGATCGGAGTGGAGACCGAGCACCGGCACGTCGACCGGCCGGTCCTGACGTGAGCCGGGCGCTGTTCACCGAGCACGAGCTGGCCGCGCTCCGCCTCCTGGCCCAGGGCCGTACGCAGGTCGAGATCGCCCGCACCCTGCGGATCCGGCCGGAGACCGTGGGCCGGCTACTGAACCGTGCCCGCATCCTCCTCCGCGCCCGGACACTCCCCCACGCCGTCGCCCGATGACCTTCTTCGCTTTGACGTCGTACGTCTCGTAGCCGGAGAGGTCCACGCAGTCCGAGAGCATCGCGGTCGGGGTCTGCGCCTCCGAGTCGAGTTCGGTCACCTCCGTCTCGTGCCCCAGCTCGCCGCGCACCACGGTCCCGGCCGCCTTCATGTTGGCGAGGTCGTTGCGGATCTGCCCGAGCGCCTCCGTGGTGGCGTACTTCTCCAGATCGGTCCCCTTAGCTTGATCTTTAACCTCGGGGCCCGAACGGCTCTTCGTACTTGATCACTCGGTCTGGTAACTCCCTTATGCCCGGGCGGCCTTCGGCTGAGCATGTGATCCGACCAAGGAACACACAACGCTCAGCACGAAGGCCGTGGGGATGAGTCTGTCGCATCACGTTGTCCGTCAGGATCCGTTTGCCGGACTGTCACGCTTCAGGGGCGAGTTCTACTCCTGTCTGACCCGGCGTGCGGATGCACTGTTCGAACTCGCGGACGCGGTGTTGTGCGCCGATGGGCCGGTCCGGTCACTGGTGGAGCTGTCCCTGGTCGGCGAACACCGTCGCGGGCACGGCGGCCTCTACGCCGCTCTGGCCGCAGGCCGGGTCGATGTCGCCCGGCTGCGACGGGCCCTGGCCGCGATGCCTCTGCCGCGGGCAGCTGACGGCCGACTGGTCCTGGCCGCCGATCTCACCTGCTGGCTGCGACCCAACGCGCACACCTCACCGCAGCGGATCCTGTGCCACACCTACGGCCGGGGCAAGGACCAGCACATCCCCGTTCCCGGCTGGCCCTACTCGGTGATCTGCGCACTGGAATCAGGTCGAAGCTCCTGGACCGCACCGCTGGACGCGCTGCGTCTGGCACCGGGTGACGATGCCGCCACCGTCACGGCCCGGCAGATGCGCGAGCTCATCGAGCGGCTGATCGAGGCCGGGCAGTGGAAGGACGGAGATCCTGAGATCCTGATCGTGGTGGATGCTGGCTACGACGTGCCCCGCCTGGCCTTCCTTCTGAAGGATCTCCCGGTGCAGGTGCTGGGACGGATGCGCTCAGACCGTGTCCTGCGCCGCGCGGTCCCAGCCTGCAAGCCCGGCACCCGGGGCCGACCGCCCCGTCACGGTGGTGAGTTCGTCTTCGGTGACCCGGCCACCTGGAACACTCCCGACGCGCAGACGGTGACCGCAACCCGTCTCTACGGCACCGCCACCGCCCGCTCCTGGGACCGGCTCCATCCGAGGCTGACCCACCGCACGGCCTGGACCACCCAGCTGGGTGCCCTGCCGGTCATCGAGGGCACCGTGATCCGCCTGCAAGTCGAGCACCTGCCCAGCGGCGCCACACCGAAGCCGGTCTGGCTGTGGTGGTCGGGGACCGACGCCACCACAGCCGACGTCGACCGTCTGTGGCAGGCGTTCCTACGGCGCTTCGACATCGAGCACACCTTCCGCCTGTTCAAGCAGACGCTCGGCTGGACCTGCCCGAAGATCCGCAGCCCCGAGGCCGCCGACCGCTGGACCTGGCTGATCGTCGTCGTCCTCACCCAGCTCCGGCTCGCCCGCCCCCTGGCGGCAGACCTCCGGCGGCCGTGGGAGAAACCGTCCCCGCCCCACAGGCTCACCCCTGCACGAGTCCGCCGCGACTTTCGGCACCTCCGGCCGAAGGCCGCGAGGCTGTCGCTCAACTGCTGCTCGCTGGCCGTCAAGTACGAGTCGATGTTCGGTTCCGGTCTTGCGCAGGGCCTCGGAACCTCGGTCTGTGGGGCGAAACTTTCTCCCGTGTGACCGTGACCGTGTTCTTGAGATGCCGCATGACGTGCGGGAGTGGCTGCCTCCCGACCACCTGTGCTGGAAGGTGCTCGACGTTGTTGATCAACTTGATCTGACAGCGTTCGTGCGCAGCTACCGCGATGACCGTCAGGGGCGGGCGGCCTACCCTCCACAGGCTCTGATCGCGTTGCTTCTGTACTGCTACAGCAAGGGAATCCGGTCTTCTCGCAAGATTGAGCAGGCGTGCTTCGATGACGTGGGCTGCCGGATCATTACCGCGAACCGAAGGGTCGACCATTCCACGTTCGCCCGGTTCATCAGACGTCATCGGGCGGCTTTGAAGCTGTTGTTTGTCCAGGTCCTGGCGGTGTGTGCTCGCCAACAGGGTCTGGTGAACCTTGCGGCTGTTGCGGTGGACGGCTCTCCCATGGAGGCGAACGCCGCACGCAACTCCAACCAGCGCCAGCAGCGGCTTGAGAGCGTCGTCTCGAAATGCGAAGCCGAGATCGACTCGTTGGTGGACGACTCACTGGAACTCACCAGGTCCTGTGAGGCGGAACGGAAAACAGACGCGGACAGCGACACGGCGCCGAATGAGTGGCCACGGTTTTCGCGGTTACTCGACCGGCGCAACCGGGCAGTCGTGGCCAGACAGAGGCTGTTCGAGCGGGCTCTTCCCTCGGCTGGGGAGATTCGGCTCAAGGTCGAGGCCGCCGAGCGCATGGTGGCCCGGGCGGAAAAGCGACTCGCCGCAGCATCTGAGGCCCATCAGAAGAAGCTGGCGAAGTACGCGGCGCGAACCAGTGCGGACTTGGCGGCGGGCCGCCGCGGGGCCAACGGCCGGCCGCCCGTCCCGATGGAGCGCAAAACCGTAATCGTCCGGCAGCGGGCACGGCTGGCTGGAGCCCAGGCATGGCTTGAGCAGGCCCGCAGCCCGAGACCCGTTCCTTCACCGACCGCCCGGGCCTCGCTCAGCGATCCTGATTCAAGGATGATGCTCAGCAAGCGCGGCGGGTTCGTCCAGGGCTACAACATCCAGATAGCTTGCGCCCGCCGCCAGCTCCTCCTGGCGATCGAGGTTCAGGACAACCCCTCCGACATGACAGCCCTCGTCCCTATGGTGAACAAGACACAGGTCAACCGCCTTGCCGCCGGAATAGAGCATCCCGTCCTGCTCTGGCTCGCCGACAGCGGATACGCCTCCACCTCGGCATTCGAGGCCCTCGCTGATCTCCCACTCCTGGTCTCGGTGACCAGCGAGGCCCACCAGGCAGGCTTCGAAGCGAAACGCGAAGGCCCTCGCGGCGGCCAGCACGAGATGGCAGCCCGCCTCGCCACACCTCTGGGCCGACAGCAGTACCGACGACGAAGTGCCCTGGTGGAGCCCGGATTCGCCCAACTCTTCCAACGTTTTGGACGCCGGCTCAACTACCGCGGACGCGACGGCGTGGACACCGAGATCAAACTCCTCGGGACGGTCCACAACCTCAGCAAACTCTTCGACCACAAGGCCAGAACAAGCTCTTGACCACTGCCGGACAGCAGTTGAGCGACAGCCTCCCGCCTGCCCAGCCGAAGTACCCAAACCTTCCCGCCCCGGCCCCGGGCGGCCACTCGGAAGTAAGAACACCCGACCCACCCCACGCCACGACGTGCACACAGTCGGCAAACCAGGCTCCGCGAAACAACGAACCAAGAAGTCAACAACCCCTCGCCCCCGCCGCACAGGTTAAAGATCAAGTTAGGCGACGAGTTTGCGTAGCGACCAGCGAGTGAAAGACTGGCCGAGCTTTGGTGGGGCGGGTGGTGGCCGTCTGGACGACGAAGTCCTCGTCGTCATCGCTGAGCAGGCGGGGACGGCCTCCCGCCCACCGAGGGGCCAGGCAGACAAGGCCGATCTCGTTGAACCGGTGGAGCACATCGCGCACGGTGTCCTCGTCGGCCGCCACCAGCTGGGCGATCACCGGCACCCGATTCCCGCCGGCCGAGGCCAGCAGCATCATCGCGCGCCGAGCGCACCGAGTTGGCGCTGCCCCGGCGCACGATCTGCTGCACCCGCTGCCCCTCCTGGTCAGTCAGTCTGCGCACACGGACAGGCTCGGCCACCGCGCCTCCAGCAGTCGGATCGGGCGTCACCGCACATCCAACCGCCACGGCGGCCAACCCAGCGAACCTATGCGGTCACACGTCCTGGCCGAGACCCTCACCGAGGCCGGCGAACGCCTCGCCGTCGGCGAGAAGGTCAGCGGCCCGCCCGCCGACCGCTGCGCCGGGAACTATCTCGGACGGGTCAGTCGGCGCCCTGTTCCGCGGGTGAGCCGACGTTCTGAGTGGCGGCCCAGGAGGCGAGGAGGCGCAGTCCCTCTTCGTGGGCCGAGCCGGGTTCGGCGGTGTAGATGGTGAGAGTGAGACCGGGGGCGGCGGCCATCTCCAGACCCTCGTAGGCGAGGGTGAGAGCGCCGACGGTGTGATGGTGAAAGCGTTTGGTGCCGGTGCCGTGGTGGCGGACGTTGTGGGCGCCCCAGCGGGTACGGAACTCGTTGCTGCGGGTGGACAGTTCGCCGACGAGATCGTGGAGGTCCTTGTCGTGGGGGTTGCGGCCGGCTTCGGTGCGCAGGATGGCCACGGCGATGTCGGCGGCCTGGCCCCAGCCGGGGTAGAAGCGGCGGGAGGCGGGGTCGAGGAACTGGAATCGGGCCAGGTTGGCCTGGTTGCCGGCCGTGGCGTAGACGTCGTCGTAGAAGGCACGTGCGAGCGGGTTGAGAGCGAGCAGGTCCATGCGGCCGTTGCGGACGAAGGCGGGGCCGGCGGTGACAGCGTCCAGGACCCACTGCAGGCTCCGGTGCGCCTTCCACTGCGCGGTGCGGCGCCGGGGGCGGGTGAGGGCGTCTGAGCCGCCGGCGGCGTGAGCGAGGTTCAGCAGGTGAGCGCGCTCGGCTTCGTCGAGCTGGAGCGCACGGGCGACGGCTTCGAGGACGGCCGGGGAGACGCCGGCGAGGTTGCCGCGCTCCAGCTTGGCGTAGTACTCCACGCTCACATCGGCGAGCGCAGCGACCTCGCTGCGGCGCAGGCCGGGTACCCGTCGGCGGCTCCCGGAGGGCAGGCCGGCCTGCTCGGGAGTGATCTTGGCTCGCCGCGAGGTCAGGAACTCGCGGACCTCTGCTTGGTTGTCCACGCCTTCGACGGTACGTCCCGCCTGCGCCCATAGGGATGCACTGGCGGTACACCCCTTGATGGTGTCTCGCTCCCCGCCCGAAGAGCGGGTTACCTGGACGACGTGGTGCTTTTCGCCCGGTCGTCACGACGGGATCTTGCACCTGGCCCTGCACTCGGCGACGGCCCCTGCATCCGGGATCGCCCGCTCCGGCACGCGAAGGAAACTCATCTATGCGCGGCGCAGTCATCCACGCCCCCGGTGACGTCCGCTTCGAGTCTCTGGACGACCCGAAGCTGCTTCACCCCACCGACGCGATCATCCGCACGGCCGTCACCTGCGTGTGCGGCTCCGACCTGTGGCCCTACCGCGGCGCCGAGCCGATCGGCGACCCGCACCCGATGGGCCACGAGTACGTCGGCTTCGTCGAGGAGGCCGGCTCCGAGGTCACCTCGATCCGGCCCGGTCAGTTTGTCGTCGGCTCGTTCGCCACGTCCGACAACACCTGTGCGAACTGCAAGAACGGTTTCCAGTCCAGCTGCTTGCACCGCGAGTTCATGTCGACCTGCCAGGCAGAGTACGTGCGCATCCCCAACGCCCAGGGCACCCTGGTGGCCACCGACGAGGTGCCCGGCGAGGAGCTGTGGCCCGGTCTGCTGGCCGTCTCCGGTGTGATGGGAACCGGCTGGTGGGCCGCGGACGCCGCCGAAGTGCAGCCCGGCTCGACCGCCGTGGTGGTCGGCGACGGCGCGGTCGGCCTGTGCGCCGTGATCGCGGCGAAGGAGATGGGCGCGGAGCGGATCATCGCCATGTCCCGCCACGAGAGCCGGCAGAAGCTCGCCCGCGAGTTCGGCGCCACCGACATCGTCACCGAGCGCGGTGAAGAGGGTGCGGCCCGGATCAAGGAGTTGACCGGCGGGATCGGCGCGGACAGCGTCCTGGAATGCGTCGGCACCGCCCAGTCCATGAGCCAGGCCCTGCACTCCGCCCGCCCCGGCGGCAACGTCGGCTTCGTCGGCGTCCCCCACGACGTCACCGTCGACGGCCAGGAGCTGTTCTTCTCCCACGTCGGCCTGCGCGGCGGCCCCGCCCCCGTACGCCGCTACCTGCCCGACCTCATCGACCGCGTCCTCAAGGGTGCGATCGACCCGGGCAAGGTCTTCGACCTCACCCTTCCCCTGGACCAGGTTGCCGAGGGCTACCAGGCGATGGACGAGCGCCGCGCCATCAAGACCCTCCTCAAGCCCTGACCCTCTCGACCCCGCGCAAGGAGCACTCCGTGCAGATCACCCGCAGCTCGATCGAAACCGCCAAGGGGCCGGCCGATTGGTTCACCGGCGACGTCTATGTCGACCCCGTCGCCGCCGCCCCGGCCCCGTCCCGGGTCACCGCCTCGCTGGTGCACTTCATGCCCGGTGCCCGCACCCACTGGCACCGCCACCCGCTCGGGCAGACCGTCTTCGTCACCGAGGGCGTCGGCCTGTGCCAGCGCCGCGGCGGCCCCGTTGAGGTCATCCGGCCCGGCGACCGCGTCCTGTTCGAGGCCGACGAGGAGCACTGGCACGGCGCCGCCCCGAACCGGCTGATGGTCCACCTCGCCATCAACGAGGGCGACGACGACCACGACGTCGTGCACTGGCTCAAGCCCGTCACCGACGCCGAGTACACCGCCACACCAGCCACCGCCTGACCGAGGAGCACCATCGTGACCACCTTCGCCCTGATCGGCGCCGGCCCCGGCCTGGGCCTGGCCGCCGCCCGCCGCTTCGGAACCGCCGGCCACCACGTCGCCCTCATCTCCCGCAACGCCCAGCACCAGGACGAACTGGCTGCCGAGCTGGCCCGGGACGACATCACGGCCCGCGGGTTCACCGCCGACGCCCTCGACCCGGCCTCCCTGACCGTGGCCCTGGACGCGGCGGCCGAGGAACTGGGGCCCATCGAGGTCCTCCAGTTCAGCCCCGTGCCCCGCGCCGACTTCATGAAGCCGGTCCTGAAGACCATCGCCGCCGACCTGGACGATCCGCTCGCCTTCTCCGTCAAGGGCCCGCTCACCTGCGTGAACACGGTCCTGCCCGGGATGCGAGAGCTGGGCCGGGGAACGCTGCTGTTCGTCAACGGCGGCAGCGCGGTGCGCCCGAACCCCAAGGTGGCCGGCACCTCGGTCGCATTCGCCGCCGAGAGCGCGTACGCCGCGATGCTCCACGACGCCCTCGCACCGGAGAACATCCACGCCGCCCAGCTCATCATCCCCGGCGCGATCCGCCCGGACGCCGAACACTCCAGCCCCGACGCGCTCGCCGAGCGCCTGTACGCCATCCACACCCAGCGCGACGCCTTCCGGCACTACGCCGAACCCATGCCCGCATGACCACGTCCCGGATGCCGCCCACGACCCGCGCCGCCCTCCGCCTGCTGCTCCGCACCGCTCCGGCAGCCGCCCTGCTGCTGGCCGGCACTGCCTGCTCCAGCGGAACACCAGACACCGCCCCGGCCGCCTCGCCCTCTGCCGCCTCTGAAAGGCAGCAGCCGCCGTCGGCGTCCCCCTCCGGAAGGAGTACATCCATGAACATCCGGGTCACCCTCGACGGCCGCCCCGTCGACGCCGTCCTGAACGACAGCCCCGCCGCCCGCGACCTCGCCGAGCTGCTGCCGCTCACCCTGGACCTGGAGGACTTCCACGACACGGAGCGGGTCGCCGACCTGCCCCGCAAGCTGAACACCGGCGGGGCTCCCGAACCGGCCGCCGCGAAGGCCGGCGACATCGCCTACTACGCCCCCTGGGGCAACCTCGCCCTCTTCTACCAGGACGGGCCTGCCCCCTCCCCGGATCTGCTGGTCCTCGGCCACCTCGACGTCAGCGCCGACCAGCTCGGCCAGGCCACACGCATCACCATCGAAGCGGCCTCCTGACCCGGCCCCCGTACAACCCGCACCTCGATCGGAGAACACCCATGACCGTCACCTACGACTTCCGCGGCAAGACCGCCTTCGTCACCGGCGCCGCCAGGGGCATCGGACGGGCCACCGCCCTCGCCTTCGCCCGCGCGGGCGCACGGGTAGCCCTCGCCGACCTCTCCGGTGACGGGCTGCACGAGACCGCCCGCCTCATCGACGCCGCCGGGGGCGAAGCCCTCACCCTCACCTGCGACGTCACCAACGAGGACGACGTCCAGGCGGCGGTCGACCGGACCGTCGAGCGCTTCGGGAGCCTGGACGCCGCCTTCAACAACGCCGGCGTCGAACAGCCCGTCCAGCCAGCCGCCAACACCGCCAAGGAGGACTGGGAACGCATCCTCGGCGTCAGCCTCACCGGGGCGTTCCTGTGCACCCGCGCCCAGATCCGCCAAATGCTCCGGCAGGACGGCGGCGGCGCGATCGTCAACGTCTCCTCCGGCGCCGGCGTCAAGGGCTTCAAAGGCCAGGCCGCCTACGCCGCCGCCAAGCACGGGATCATCGGCTTCACCCGCTCCGCCGCCCTCGACCACGCCGCCCAGGGCATCCGTATCAACGCCGTCTGCCCCGGCATCATCGACACCGAGATGATCCGCCGCTTCGGCGACACCCGCCCCGGAGGCCGCGAAGGACTCATCGCCGACGAGCCCGTCGGCCGCCTCGGCAAGCCCGAGGAGGTCGCCTCCGCCGTGCTCTGGCTCTGCTCCACAGACGCCGCCTTCACCACCGGCACCGCCCTCGTCGTCGACGGCGGCCAGACCACCTGAACCCTCCGGCCCACGCCCGACGCCCACGCCGAAATCTCGCCCGAGGAGACAACGCCATGAACCCCACATACGACTTCGCCGGCCAGGTCGCCTTCGTCACCGGGGCCTCCTCCGGCATGGGTCTGGCCACCGCCCGCGCCTTCGCCCAGGCCGGCGCCGCCGTCGGCCTCGCCGACATCGACGAGACGGCCGTCTCCGCCGCCGTGAAGGAACTCACCGACGCCGGCCACCGGGCTCTCGCCCTGGTCTGCGACGTCACCGACGAGGACCAGATCGCCAGTGCCGTCGACCGCACCGTCGAAGCCTTCGGACGGCTCGACATGGCCTACAACAACGCCGGCATCATGCCCCCGCCCACCGACGCCGCCAACGAGTCCGCCGAGCAGTTCGACCGCGTCCAGAACATCAACCTGCGCGGCATCTGGGCCGCCATGAAGCACGAGCTGCGCCACATGCGCGACCAGGGCAGCGGCGCCATCGTCAACTGCTCCTCCCTCGGCGGTCTCGTTGGCAACCCCGGCCGCGCCGCCTACCACGCCACCAAGCACGGCGTGATCGGCCTGACCAAGAGCGCCGCCCTCGAATACGGCCCGCGCGGCGTGCGGATCAACGCCGTCTGCCCCGGCACGATCAGCACCCCGATGGTCGACGCCATGGTCGAAGGCGGCGAACTCGACCGCACCCAGGCCGAAGCCGGCCAGGCCATCGACCGCCTCGGCACCGCCGACGAGATCGCCCAGGCCGTCCTGTGGCTGTGCAGCAGCGGCGCCGGCTACGTCACCGGCATCGCGCTGCCCGTCGACGGCGGCTACACCGCCCAATAGTCGACATCCTGCTCACGCCTCCCCCTCGTCGTCCTCGTCCAGTTCCTGCGCAGCGGGCGCAGGGCGCCGGAGGCTGGGACGCTGGCGGTGAAGCTGTAGCGGCCGAGCTGGTTCAGGTTGCGGTGCTTGAGCGGGGAGAGGCGGGTGATGTCCTCGTCGTGGATCTCGTGGCCCTCGGCGCGGAGCTGGGTGACGGCGGCGTCGATGTACTTCGTGGTCCACAGCACGATGGCGTTGAGGACCAGGCCGAGCGCGCCAAGCTGGTCATGTCGGCCAGAATGCCCAGGCCCCGATGAACCTCATCGCGGGCCGTATCTTCGCCCGCCATCTGATCCAGGTTGATCTTCTCGGCAAGCCGCGGGTCCAGGAGCCGCAGGATCTGATTGACCGTAGGCTCTGCGCGGCGCAGCTGCTCATACAGCGCCGGATCACCCACGTAGTCGCCCGGCCGTGTACTGCGTTCGTAGCGCAGGGCCAGGTCGGCAAACGACTCAAGCCGCTGTCGCATCCAGTCTCGGTCCACGTCCGCATCCTAGGAGCGGGGTCTGACTGGCAAAAGGAGCATCAGTATCTGTCCCACCGGCTAGGCAAAGCCAGAAGAGCAGTAGGGCCCGAACCTATGAAGCGGCCCGGGCGCTGCTGCGGGGCGATCTACAGGTCGAACTCAAGGTGCTCGATGTCTGTGAACCTGACCTCGTCCAGGGAGCCGGCGCGGCGGCCGCCGTCCTGGAAGTAGACCTCCTTGAGGGCTTCGGCGGCGATCTCCTGGAGGCGGGTGTCGCTGGCGCCTTGCTCTTGGGCGTTGAAGAGGCGGGCGGCGTGGACCGGTGGGAGGGCGAGGGTGAGGTGGCGGATGCGGTCCTGGTCGGTGGAGCCGATGGGGGCGGTGTAGCCGAGGCGGGCGCGGGTGTCGATGATGATGCCGCCCGTGGAGGCTGCCTTCTGCTTGGCCTTGGCCCGGATCTGGGGCTGCCACCGGGCCTTCACCTCACGGTCCAGGCGTGCGGCGAGGTCGGGGCGGGGTTTCTTGATCTGGTTCTTCACGTACCGTTCGACGGTGCGCTGGGAGATCCGCAGCATCTGGGCGACGGCCTTGGTGCCGCCGAGCTGCTTGACCAGGTATCGCATCTGCGCGCCCGCGCTTTTGGGTGCGGGGCGGGTGAACGCCTTCTGCACCGCCTTGTTCAGGCCGTCCCCGATCAGGCTCATCGTCTTCTATTCTCCGTTGTCGGTGTTGGTGACGGTGCCGTCCTTGATGAACCGGGCGAAGTTCAGCTGCGGTGCGTCGAACTGCTCGCGCACGCCTTCGCCCCAGAGCACGGTCTGGGTGCCTTCGTGCTTGACCAGGCCGGGGTTGATGCCGAGCTTGAACCCGCCGGGCAGTGGCTTGCCGTCCCGGTAGGGCAGGACGTCCAGTGGTGAGGGGCCGTCGGCGGCGTAGACGACGCAGTCGGAGAGGACCGCGATCGGGTACTGGCCGGTGAAGGCGGCGTGCTTGACGATCTTGCGGTGCAGGTTGATGCGGGTGCGGGAGATGACCGCCGCCCGGATATCGGGCCGCCATGTAGGGCGTTCCAGGGCCCGCCACCGCTCGCCGGGCCGCCAGCCCTCGCCGCGGGGGCGTTCGCGGAGCTTGCCCAGACCGCCCTTCACCGTCGCCTTGATCGCGGCGACGACGATGCCCAGCTCCGGGTCGCGGTCCTTGTAGCCGTCCATCGCCGTCAGGAAGTCCTCGGGTGGCAGGTCGGTGGTGACGCCGAGGTCGGCCATGGTGGCGAGGTAGGCGTCGCGCAGCCTCTGGTACCAGCCGTCCAGGTAGCGGCCGTTGTCGTACCGGAGGTACGCCTCGGTCGGGGTGACGTCGTAGCCGAGCTCCGCCGCGTACGCGACGGTCGGCGTCGCGTACCAGGCCGGGCCGGTCGGCCGGTCGCCCTTCGGCGTGAACGGGGAGGGCAGCAGGCTGCCGTCCAGCTCCACCCACTTCTTGCCCACCTTCACATGGGACAGGTCGACGTGGGAGAGGTCGACCAGCCACGAGCCGGGCAGCTTCGGGTCGAACACCGGGTTCATAACGTGGGTCGGTTCGCCGAGGCCGACGGTCAGCCCGTTCGCACCGGCGCCGAAGGCCATGTTCACGTCCAAGCCGACCAAGAAGCGCAGGGTGCACTCCTCGTCGGTCATCGGCCGGGCCCAGTCGTAGGCCTCCTCGAACAGCTTCTCCGACGGACCGCGGACGTGGAAGCGCGGCAGGTTCAGCGCGTTGAGGACCGGGTGTCCGTCGGGGGCCTCGGGGGGTGCGCAGTCCACCGGGTCGCTGCCGAGCGACCCGGTGGTCTTGGTGTCGGCCTGCCGCAGGGCGCCGGTCTCCTCGTCCCGTACGGCGTGGGTCGGCGGGTGCAGCGCGGTCATCAGCTCCAGACCCGTCACCGCGGTGGAACCGCGCGGCGTCATCACCCGGGTCGCGAAGGTGCCCAGGACGCGGGCGAGCTCCGCCGGCGGCAGCTGCGTGGCGTTGCCCCAGAACCGGGGGTCCAGCGCGTTCCAGGACGGGATGCACAGCTGGACGCACTGGCGCTCCGAGCCCTTGGCCGGGCGGTAGATCCTCGCCCACGGCCCGAAGCCCCTCTTCGTGAGCTTCCAGTCGGCGCGGGTCAGCTGCTTGATGACCTTGTGGTTCTCCGGGATCCGCCCGGCGTCCCTCTCCTGTGCCGTGAGCGTGACGGGGAGGCCGTAGCGCTCCAGGGCGGCCTGAGTGAGGACGAGCAGCGGGTCGGCCGGCCTTCCCGGGCCGGACAGCTTCGGCTGCCCAAGCTTCGCCTCTGCCAAGGTCCACTCCACCAGCGACGACAGCGACTTGGCGGGGACGTCCAGGACGAGGCCGCCGACGCCGAACGCCACCACCTTGCCGTCCTCGACGTCGACCACCGCGAGCGGCCCGTTCTCGAACCGCGGATCGGCGCCGCCCGCCGGGCTGTTGGTCGGGGCCGCCTTCCGCGCACCGGGGGGACGCGACGACGACGTCGAGCTCCTGGTGGTGCTCCCCGGGCGAAACACGGCGGCCGGAGCAGCAGCGACGGGAGCCGGAGCGGTGACGGGGGCGGGGGTCTGGGTGTTCTCGGTTTCGGTCATGTCCGCAGCCTCGGACGCCGGGCCTGTGGACAGCGGTCGGGTTTCCGACGGATCGGGAACGCCGGTGAGAGTGGCGGGCACCGGGACTTCCGGGGCAGGCACGGTCTCAGCGGCCGGAACCGGGGCCGGGGCGGCGACGGGGTAGAGCTCCGCGAGCTTGTCCAGCAGCCGGGCGTACGCGTCGCGCTCCGGGGGCCGGGGCTCGGTCTTCCCCGACTCCCACCCGGACACCGTGGCCCGGCGCACCTTCAACGTGCCGGCGACCTCGTCGATCGTCAGCCCGTGCGCGGAGCGCAGCCGCTTGCGTTCTGCCGGGGGCGGCAAGGCGGCGCGGGACGCGACCAGGGCGTCGACCGCATCGAACAACTCGGACATGGAACACCTCCTGACCGTCAGCCTACCCCAACGAGCGTACGAAATGCCAACTTATCCCGTACGAATGCCGTACGAATCGCGTACGAGTTTCTCTCGAAAGGTGGTGACACGGTCCTGGCCAGGGGAAGGCTGGAAATCGGCGCGTCACATGGAGTGCTTATGGGGAGATACGGCCGGTCGCAGCTCTGAGTGACCAGGGGGTTACGTGAAGTGGAACAACGCGTTCGACCGCGCGATGGTGGAACTGAAGGCGATACGGACCCTGCTGGCACCAGTCAGCCGCCTCGATCGCCTGGATGACCCGACGGTCGGGCTGACCGCGCTGCACGGCGAACTCACCCAGACCCGCCTGAAGATCCTGGAGACGATCCAGGGAGGCATCACCGGCCTGCGCGAGGAAAACCGGGAGGTCCGCCGCCGCCAGGACCGGATGATCAGCGACCTCAACGAAACCCGAGGCGAACTCCGCCAGCTCCTCGAACTCGCCGACACCCTCCGCCCCCTCGCGGAACTCCAGAAGCCGACCGAGGAGCCCGGCGACGGCACCGGCCCCTACCCGCCCACCGAGCCGGCACCCGACCCGGATCCGGCAACCGGCACGACCGCGCCCACGGCGGCGCAGCCGCCCGCCTCACCCGACACCGACTCCCAGGGGGGAACCATGGACGACAACGGGCGCCAGGCGCAGCCCGAACCCGACTTCGAGCGCCGGGGGCAGGACGACATGCTCAAGCAGAGGATCGAGGCCGCCTACCAGGGCAACAGCACCCCCACGGCCCCGGCCCCGTCGGCTTCCTCCACATCGTCGGGCGGCGGCCAGGAGGAGGACCCGCGGGTCACCCACGGGGTCCTGCTGCTGAAGGCGGCGGGGGTGGCCTCCGTGGACCTGGTCGCACACCGCGACACCTGGGAGTGGCTCACCGCCCTGGCCGTCGACCACGACCACTTCCGCACCCCGCCCTCGGTCGAGGACGTCAAGGAAGGACGCGTCCAGACCGTCCTGTCCGGCCGCTCCCTCATCGGCCTGCTCATCAAACTGTGGGACACCCGCTCGACCGCGACCCCGCTGGAGGCGGACTGGGCCCTGGCCACGACCGCCTACAACCGCATCGCCGCAGACCTCACCACGGTCAACGGCGAAGGCCAGACCCTCCGCATCGTCCTCGACGACGGACTCCCCCACACCGACACCGACTGAACCGCTGCACGCCGGTCGGCAGCCGTCCGTACCCGGAGTCGGCGGTGACCAGCTGGCCGTGGCACAACCGGAGGGCCCTGACCGATCAAGGTGAGGGCCCTCCGGGCGTTCAGAGTATGGGGGCGAAGCCCCAGCCGGGGTCCGGCTCCTGACGATGCGCGGGGAAAGCTGAACCACATGGATGGCCGCTGCGTCGGAGATGGCATGGAGCGCATCGACGAGCAACACCTCGCGGAATCGGGCCTGGTGGTGTTCCACGTCACCGCGGCCAACGAGGGAACCGCTCTGCAGGTGATGGGAGCCCTTGAGCGGCTGAGGGCAGCTTCTGGTACGGCCACTCTGCGGCGTACGCCAGGCGCCCCCGGGATCCAGGCTCGGGTGTATGCCGACACCCGGCGATCCGGCGCCGCGCAGCAGTTCCGAACAGGTTGTCAGCAAAAACTTTCGAGCAACAAAACGACGCCTCAGATAACACACTCACAAGAGTGGGGAGCATGCGACAAATAATCGAAAATGATCGAATCATTCAAGTTTCTGATGACCCCGAAAATATCATATCAGAATTTCTTGGATACGCCCTATCGCTCAAGGCATTCAACCTATTCTTTGACGAAATGCTTGAAAATTTCAAAACGGGAGGTAAGGGGATTGCGGTACCCGATCTTTTTTCCGCCTGGGAGTGCAACGAAGAAAGTCGCAGCGAAATGGAGGTCACGATATGGCCGCTGCATTTCATCCCGCGTACAGTGGGCGAAAAATCAATTGGCGAAGATGTATGGATTCTATACAGGTACAACTTCGGCACCCGACTGGAGGCCTCGACCATGATCCACGGAAAAGAGTTGAGGAATCTAATTAAAATAGCATTCGAGATCCGCTCCTAAGGTCTTCAGTAAAATTAAAGTATCCGCTATTTCGAGAATTCCTTGCGTAGCCCGGGTTGCACGGGT
Organism: Streptomyces sp. man185; assembly: GCA_002551355.1. Taxonomy (GTDB): domain Bacteria; phylum Actinomycetota; class Actinomycetes; order Streptomycetales; family Streptomycetaceae; genus Streptomyces. Next base: position 25,782 of record NTHE01000072.1, read on the forward strand.
CGCAGAGCGTTCGAACCTAGCGAGCTCCAATTCAGATAGGACCGGTTCCGGATGCGCAGGTATCGCATCTGACAGGAGAACTGATGAGACGCCGAGCGTTCGAAAATCAATCTGAGAAACGCACGCGCAGAATAATGGAAATCGCAACGAAGGATACGATCTATTGGGTGAACGCAAAGACTCGGCTAGAGGACGTAGTTAGCCCAACGAGTGAAGATTCATCTGCGGAGCGAAGATTCATTCGTGATGCGCATTTTGACTACACACTCCACAAGGAGAGTTCAAACGAGGTGATCTGGGCCTTCGAGTTTGATGGCCCCGGCCATAGGTCCGACCCGGATGCAATCCGGCGGGACATAGTCAAGAATCGCATTTGCTCCAAAGCGGGAATCCCTCTTCTCCGCATCGAAGATGAGCTACTTGATGCCATCGACGGAACATCTCTGCTGGAGTGGCTGATTCGCCGCTGGATGGTTTACGAGAAGATCATACCCCGAATGAACCGGGAACGTGAGAAACAAATTGCATCCATGCCCGAGGAGGAATGGGCAGGACTTAGAATCTTGGAAGATATTTTCACGCTCCCTCCTGAACTCGACACCGAATCCCTATTCGACCTTGACCATCCGTATCCGCCCCTCCCGAAGATCTCGGCCCGGCTGATGAAGCTGTACGGAATCAGAGAAGAGTTGTCACTGGAGCTCAACCCGAAATGGAGGGGGTTCGATGGAAAGGCTCAATGGAACCTCTCCACCAACGGGGGACCACTTCCGGATCTGAGTAACCACGGCCTTTATTGTCGAACCTTCTGCGAGGTAAAGTTGCGCAGGGCGGAAGATGACTGGAATGCTCGTCCGGTATTTTCCACGACCAGCGATTACCTGGCAAGAGTCGGCTATCCCGTATTTGCTGGCCAACACGGTCTCCTGGACAAGGAGCCTGGCGCGGATTACCTTGCGCCAAGCGGACCCCCTTATGGCGGGTCTCTCTGGGCGGCCGGTTCCACGATTAGTTGGTACCGGGCGTTGAAGCAGGTAGAGACATGGGCTGCGCGGAACCTCCCAACCCTTCGGTAATGGAGGGCAGCACCAGTCGACCAGCCTTCCGCACCAAAGCAGAGACAGGTGGCGGGAGGCCGTTGGGCAAAGCCCTCCCCTTGGGTTTCATATCGTTGGTGGACGGGGTTGTGAGGGCAGGATACGGACGACGGGGTCGGGGTTGGTCATGCCGCGAGGCTACCTGCGAGAGCGTTGTTCGAGGATCCGGCTCAACTGACTGGACGCGTTAGACACGTGAGGTGTCTATGTCTTGGGCCAAGGCCGGAGGCCAATAGGTTCGGGTGGTCGAGGGTGGGGCCGAGCTGTAGGGATGGGCATGGGCGATAGTCGGATCACGATCGAGCTCACGGCTGATGACGCGCTGGTGCTGTCGCATTGGCTTCAGAGGCTCCAGATGACGGACCTCAGTCGTGTTGTCGACGATCCGGCGGTCTGGGCGCCGATTCATCGGATCGCCGGGACGTTGGACAAGGCGCTGCCCGAGCTGTTCGCGCCTGATTACGACCGGCGGCTTGAGGCGGCTCGTCAGCGGTTGCGGCCGGAGGACTGACGGATCGGTTTGACCTCTTCATCTGGCGGTTGAGGGTTGAGGCTCGTAGAAGGTTCCGTCGCGGAGCATCGCGAAGAGGACGTCGGCCCGGCGTCGGGCGAGGCAGAACAATGCCTGGGTGTGGTGCTTGCCCTGGCTGACCTTCTTGTCGTAGTAGGCCCGGGAAGCCAGGTCTCCCAGGGCTGCGAACGCGGTAAGGGAGGAAATCGAGCGGGCTGGCGCTGGGGGCCGGGTAGATGACGCAGTCGGACAGCACGGCCAGCGGGTACATGCCGGTCATCTTTGCCATGTTCGCGCGCTTGCGGTGCATGTTGACCCGCGCACTGGAGACGACGGCGGACCGGATGTCGGGGCGCCAGGTCGGGCGCATCATGGCCGGCCACGGCTCGCCGTCCTTGTGGCTCCTGCCCTGCGGGTTCTCGAACAGCTTCCCGATGCCGCCCTTGATGGCGCCTTGATCGCGGCGAGCACGGCGGTCAAGTACCGGGTCGACGTCCTTGTGCCGCTCCATCGCCGCGAGGAACTGGGCGTGCCGGCCGCAGCGCCCGGCCGTCACCTCGGTGCACCTCAGCGGCGGCCGTGCCCACGCGACGCCCCAGTGCGGCGGCCTGAACGGCCCGGCAGGCCGCTCCAGAGTGGTCAGTCGAGTCAATCGCCAGAGGGACGCAACGTTAGAGCGCGGGGCACGCCGATCTCACTACATATGACGGCGACGGCGAGGCCGCCGATAGCGATCAGGGGACCGGTGGCAACGAGCCCGGCGGAGAGCTCGCCGCCGTTGCCGATGGGCAGGAGCATCTGACCGAGCACGTAGGTGCGCCGCCGGCGCCGAAGCTGGTCGGCAGGGGCACGGTTCTACAGTGGGCGGGGTCTGTTGCTGTTGATGAGAGACCAATCCGTCACGAGCTCAAGGACAGCACGCACGGGCAGGTCCTTTGCCTTCACCAAGGCCCCCGTTTTGGCGTAGTGCAGCCGGACCTCCCCCGCAGCGCCGAGGTGGTGCAGGGCGTCGCGGAGGTCCGCTGCGTTGCTGTCGGTGGCCTGCTCCAACTGTCGCAGGGACGTGTGGGTGGCCCCGCCGGAATGTTCCCACCCGCGTGCACAGTGCAGAAGAAGGGCCTCCATGGCCGGGGGGTCGGTGACTGGCCGGCCGAGCTGCTCGCGCTCGAGACGGCGGAGCATGAACTCGACCTGCTGCGGCAGCCGACCCAGGGCCCGATCACGGTCACGCCGGGTGCGGGCGGCGTCGAGAACTCGACGGGCGTTGGCGATGGCCACCTCGCGAGGGATGACGTCATGCCCCCAGGACTTCTTCGTCACGACGGGGACTCCTCGTGAAAACCGTGCATCACGTAGACGGGCTCGCCCGGACGGCGCATCGGCCGTGCCATCGCACCGGTGGAACGAACCACCATACCGAGGTCCGTTCCACCCGGCGCCGCTCCTGCCACGTTGTACGTCGGGCGAGTACCCGCCGCACCAGCAGGAAACGGATGAGGTCGATGCCGGATATCGTCCGTTCCGCCTCGCCCGGGGATGTTCGGGTCGGTCATGCTCCCGAGTCTGGCGACCACCACACAACCACGACGGCCATCCGGCCTGAGACCACTGGAACGAGCGTCAGGCCCCTCACCGATATTGACGCCCGACCGCCAGACCGGGTTGCCGAGGCCGACCAAACTGGAGTCTGAGGCGGGCCCTCAACGCCGTGCACGGTGGTGACCCTTTGCCAGGCGGTCAGGCTGCCCTCTCTAGGGCTTTTTGGTAAATGTCGCGGAGCCGGCCGCCCACATCGCACCGGCCGAGGCGGCTGCAGTCGGCGCAGTCCGTGGTGTGGATCAGGTAGTCCCGGTAGGCCATCTCATGGGCCTGCTCTACAACAGGAGTCAGGCACGCAATCCCGCGCAACCGCCAAGACCACCACGCGGGGCGGCTCCTACGGTCCTGGCCATGACCACACCATCGAGCACAGGAGCGCCCGCGCCGTTCGGCTGGTGCCACTGGCACAAAGGCCCCTCGGGGACCGCCGTCATGGTCGACATCGTCGAGCAGAACTCGGGCTCCCGCGCTGCCCTGTACGCGTGCGCCCAGTGCCGGGAGCAGCGCGGGCCCACCGCATCATCGCCCGCGCCCGGCACCTGATCGCCCCGTCCTGAGCAATCCACCCCAACACCCCCGCGGGGGCACAGGTCGAGGTCGTCGGTCGCGTCGAACGACAACTCGGTGTTGATCGTCTCGACGACCACCCGGGACTCGTCGAAGATCCAGAATCCGTGCTTCGGGGTCAGGCGCATCGGGGCGCCGAGCGGCACAATGCCGAACTCGACGGTGCTCATCCCGATCAGCCCGACCAGCCGGTCGAGTTGCCCGGCCATGACGTCCCGGGGGCACACCAGGGCGTGCAGGGCCCCTTCCCACACCAGCACCCGGAACAGTTTTCCCGTCGCGTGCAGCACCTCTTGGCGCCGCATCCGGGACGCGACAGCGGCTTCGGTGTCCCGGGGCGTCTGGATCAAGTCGGCATGCCCCATCAGCAGGTGTCGGGCATAGTCCGGGGTCTGAAACAGCCCAGGGATCACCGTCGCCTCATGGCCCCGCAGGACGGTCGTCTGCCGGTACTCGACGACGTACCGGTCCTGGACCGGGGCGTGCCCTGCGGCGAGCTGCTTACGCCAATGCCGCTGGCGGGACTCCAGGGCACGCAGCTGTCCGAGGAGATCCGGGGCCGTGTCAGGGCGTCCGCAGGCCGCCGCCCACGCGGTGAGGTCTTCGGGGGTGGCGGTCTGCCGGCCGTTCTGGAGACGGGACACCTTCGACGGCTGCCACCCGAGGAGCTGGGCGAAGGCACGGCCGTTGAGCCCGGCCCCGGTGCGCAGCTCGTTCAGCCGGGCACCGAGCGCCTCCCTCGCGCTCTGGAAGTCAGTGCTCACACCGAGGAATGTACCTGGGCCCACACAGTGGCCGACGGCGTAGCGAGCGGCCACCGCGGCAACCGCTTGCACGCCGTGTTCCCCGTCCGGGTGATGCCCCTACACCAACTGGTCTACCGCTGGGGCGGAGACTCGGAAATCTGATCACCGAACAGAGCAGTCGCAATACCCTCCGTAGCGTGCAGCCTCGGTCATGCTCGCCAATGGCGGCACTGAGGCGCTCGTCTCTTGTCCTGTCGCGGTCTGGTTGGAGTGTTCGATGCCGATTTCAGTGAGCTACCCCGGCGCCTTCGAGGAGGACGCCCCGTTGAGCCTGTCGGTGTCCGCTGGTGCAACTGCTGTGCCGGTGTTCATCGCCGACTTCGGTACGGCATTCGAGGGTGCGGTCCGAGTCAACAGCGGGAGCGACCTTTCCCGGGCTGCCGGTGAGGGGGCGACCTCGGGGGTGACAGGCGGGGTGTTGCGCGGGTACTTCGAGAACGGGGGCGGCTACTGCTACCTGGCCAACACCGCCGGCAAGTCCCTGCAGGCGGCGTTGAACTCGGCCGAGGCATTCGACGATGTGACGATTCTGGTGCCCCTCGGCCTGTGGGACAGCGGTGCCGACGCGGCTGGCGAGACGGCGCGGGCCGTGACCGCCTACGCAGCCGCCCATCAGTCGATGGCCATCCTGCACGCAGGCCGGGATCACAACGCTCGGCAGGCCCTCGCCGCGTCGCGGGCGTTCAAGCTGGACGCAGACCAGAGCGCGCACGCGGCCCTGTACCACCCGTGGCTGATCCCGTCCGGAGACGGCGCTCAACTGTTTCCCCCCGTGGGTGTGGTCGCTGGGCTTTACTGCCGGGTCGACCGTGAGAGCGGTGTGTGGAAGGCGCCGGTGAACGTTCAGGTGGCGGGGGGCGTGCGCCCGTCCCAGGCAGTGACCGATGCGGAGCAGGCCGAAGCCACGTCGGTCAACGTCCTGTGCGAGTTCAAGGGCCGGGGCACGCTCGTCTGGGGCGGTCGCACGCTCAACGAGACAGACGACCAGTGGACGTACGTTCCGGTGAGGCGGCTGGCGGACACGGTGCAGCGCGACCTGCAGAAGGCGCTCACCTCGGTGGAGTTCGAGCCGAACAGCCAGCCGACGTGGGAGGGGCTGCGGGCGGCGGCGGACACCTACCTCAACGGCATCTGGGAGCAGGGCGGCCTCAGGGGGAACACGCCGAAGGAGGCGTACTTCGTCCAGATCGGGCACGGCGTCACCATGACCGAGGAGGACCTCAGGGCCGACAGGGTCGTCCTGAAGGTCGGCCTCGCCGCAGTGCGCCCGGCCGAGTTCATCCCTGTGACCGTGATCGGCACCGTGGGCCGGGCCTGAGCGTCCCCGCCCCGTGCCGCGCGAGAGCCGAACCTCACCCTCGCACAGCCTCTCGCCCGAGACCCCCGACAGCGTCGGGTTCTGAGCTTCAATCCGGCGCGGTGGAGCAGCCGAAGGCGTCTCCACCGCGCAAAAGCATGCCCTCACACGCCGAAGAAGCATCAACGCGCCGGTATATCAGACAGACAATCAGAGGTCGTTTTCACCTTGGATGCCCGTGTATCCATCGGTTCTTGGAGTGCGGAACTGCGGTGCTGGTGGGGCTGGAGGTGTGGTTGAGGTCTGTTGGCCGGGTGGGGTGACGGCAGGGGCGGGAGGCGGTCCGTTCCTGTCTCTTCCCAGGATGTCCAGTCCTTGACGGTGTGCTTCCGTCGCTGTTGCCGTGCGCCTGGGCGCACTCGGTCCGGAGCGGTACGCCAGGAGCATGCCTACGCGACGTCCGTACCCGAGTGATCTGTCCGATGCCCGCTGGGAGCTGATCGAGCCGGTTCTTGCCGCCTGGCGGTTCGAACGCCGGGGCAGGGCCCTGGACTTCGGCCGGCCACCCGAGCACGACCTGCGCGACATCATGGACGCGATCTTGTATGTGGACCGCACCGGCGTGCAGTGGCGCTACCTTCCGCACGACTTCCCGCCCTGGAACACGGTCTACGGATACTTCGCGAAGTGGCAGCAAGAAGGCGTGTTCGCCCAGCTCAACGGCCTGCTCAGGCAACTGTTGCGGCAGAAGGAAGGACGGGACACCGAACCGTCGGCCTGCGTGATCGACGCGCAGAGCGTCAAGACCTCCACCAGCGTCCCCGCCTCCGGCCAGGGCGTCGACGCCGGGAAGAAGATCGTCGGACGGAAGCGGAGCATCGTCGTCGACACCATCGGCCTCCTGCTCGCGGTGCTGGTCACCGCGGCGAGCGTGCAGGACTCCGTGGCCGGCACCCAACTCCTCGACCAGGTCTCCGCCGAACACCCCGCCATCCGCAAGGTCTGGGTCGATGGCGGCTACCGCCGACACCTCGTGGAACACGCAGCCACACTCGGGATCGACATGGAGATCACCGCCCGCACCCCCGGAACCAGGGGCTTCACCCCCATTCCGAAGCGATGGGCGGTCGAGCGGACCTACGGCTGGCTCATGCTCCACCGCCGCCTGGCCCGTGACTACGAGACCCTGCCCACACGCTCCGAAGCCATGATCCACCTCGCCATGACCGACCTCATGGCCCGCCGCCTCACCGGCGAAGCCACCATCTCCTGGCTCGACCCGACACCACAGACCAAACAGCAGATCCCGGGATAAAACACTGGGAGAAAACGACCTCTCAGGGCGAAGGGGCTGTACGGGGCGCGGTCGGCTGGGCCCCGTAATCAGGAGGGAGTGACCCCTACGTGGGCGACGGTCGCGTTCAGAGCGCACCAGGCGGTCGATGTCCCTCCAGATACCGCGCGGTTGCCAAAGTGGCGGTAGGTGCCGTACCCGGGCTTGTAGCAGTCGATGAACTCGGTGAACGCCGAACCCGTACACCTGATGGAGGCGCCGTGGTGCCCTCCGGGCTACCCGTGCTGTCCGTCAGAAGCCGCCCGATGTTCCGGCTGCTCACGTCGATCTCACCCATCGGACCGCTCCGTTCTCACCCAGGTCCGGTCGCTTCAGCACCTGTCGCCGACGGTGCGAGCGGCCACTGACAACCGGGCCCGGGCCCTGTGGGGCGCCGGGCGGGAGCGGTCAGCCGCGAAGGGCAGCGCGGCGCTCCCGGCACCATGTCAGGCGGCCGGTGTGTAGCGGACGATGGTGTCCTCGCACGGCCCCTCGGCGTAGACCTTCAATGCTTCGAGCTCGCGGTCATCCGCGGTGAGGCCCCAGCGGAGCTTGGTGGCCACCCACTCCCCCACGTACCGGCACTGCGCCTCCGGGGACGGCGGCATCCAGTCCGCCGGGTCCTGGTCGCTCTTGGACCTGTTGGTGCGGGCGGTCACCGCGACCAGGGACACGGTCGAGCCCTGGTCGTTGGCGTACGTCTCCCGCCGAGCCGCCGTCCAGGCGGACGCGCCAGAGTCCCAGGCCTCGGCGAGCGGCACCATGTGGTCGATGTCCAGGGAGCCGGCGGAAGTGACCTCCTGGCCGTCGTAGTACGAGACCCAGGTGCCGCCGGTCAGCTTGCACCCGGCCTCCACCGTCGGTGCCACGACCGCCTCGGCGATGAGGACTTCAGCGCGGGTGTTGCACCCATCGCCCGCGTCGTCGCCGGAGTTCCAGTGCTTGAAGGAGGAACGGGTGTAGCCGGTGCGGTCCTCCTCGGTGACCTTCACCAGGCCGACCGTGTCGGCCAGCGTCGTCACCTCGGGTGCCGGGGCGGCCGAAGCGGCCTGCGCGGCCGGGGAGGAAAGAAGGGGAACAAGGGCAAGGGAGAGCGCGCCGAAGCTGCGCACAAGGTTCTTGATCACCACCGCGTTCTACCGGCCGCGCCCCGCCCCCGGTGAGTCCTGCGCCCGGTGCTCACCCGCCCGGGGGAAGGGGTTCACCGCAGAAACGCTCCGCCGCACGCGGCGGCGGAGCGGGGGCCTGGTGCCAGTGACAAGGGCCGCCACCGGCACCAGGGGTCCGAGCCGTACTCCGGAGACCCGGACCTGTCCCGCGCACCCATACGGCACGGTCTGCCCCAGACCCTATCCAGCACGGCCGGGCACGATCACCCGCCACCGCGGTCACAGCCTGGTGAGACCGGCCCCGTCCCAGCAGCCACCCCGGTGGACCTCAGGGACAGGGATCCGATACCGGCCTCCGCGAGGCCCAAGGCAGGCGTCCGCGCCCCTCGCAGCCCAGCGGCGGAGGCGGCCGACGGCGGCAGCGACTGTCCAGTGGTCCCACCTGGACGGGCCGGCCCTGGCGATCGTGCGGCGGCTGACCGTTTCGGGTCCAAGGGCCGCTGGAGACGGAGTTGCCCGGAACGCAGCGCGATCCGGGCGGCATGCTTGGGGGAAAGAAGCCAGGGCCGTTTCAGGCCGCGGTGGGCGGGTCCACCGATTCGGCGGCGCGGCGGTACTCGGCGTTGATCCGCTGAGCTTCTTGAAGCTGGTCTTCGAGGATGACGATGCGGCAGGCGGCCTCGACGGGAGTGCCGTGGTCGACGAGTTCGCGGGCGCGGGCGGCGATACGCAGCTGGTAGCGGGAGTAGCGGCGGTGTCCGCCGGCGGAGCGGAGCGGGGTGATGAGGCGGGCTTCGCCGATGGCGCGCAGGAAGCCCTGGGTGGTGCCGAGCATTTCGGCGGCCCGGCCCATGGTGTAGGCGGGGTAGTCGTCGTCGTCGAGCCGGTTGAACGAGTCGTCTGCGGTCATCGCACCTCTCTGTGGAACGCGTGGAGGGGCCCTGGTGCCTGTGGCACCAGGGCCCCGAAGGAACTGCTACACCATCTGCCGGCCCTGGTACTGCGCCGGCCTTCTGTTTCCGCCGACCCGACCTGAGCTTTGTCGGGTGTGCGGGGATCGCGGTTGCGTGACCGGAGACCACCTCACTATCGATGTCCTGCGGTACCCGGACTCGCGTGGCGTCCGGGCGATCCTGATGGCGCCTGGTTCCTCCGTTCTTCCCTCTGGATGAATCACTTACCAAACGGGAACTGCGTACTGCTGGTGATGCGAACTGCTCAGCGGCCTGACCAAGCGCCGCTCTTCGGCAGCCAGCCCCGTCGCCCATCCTGCGTTTGCTCTGGCTTAGAACCCCGCTGCCGAACTTCCCGGTGCGCGCGTCCGCAGCCGACGCCTTCACCGAGGTGCTGCTCACTTGCTTGCACTGCGGTACTGCACTTACTGGGTTCTGCTTAACGGCGGCCCCTGATCACTGCGGGCCACCTGGTCCGGTCGCCAGTCCCGTCGCCGTCCTGCAACAACCCTGGCTTCGAAACTCCGCCACCGCACCGTCCTGCCAACTGCACCTACTGGTACTGCTTCCCGCCAGTTCGTCTCTGCCGGGCCCTGCTGACTTCCTTGGCTACGAGAGAAACCATAGCCACACGATCCTCCAATGTCTACTCCGGCTGACATAGATTTTCGTGTGCTCGGCGACGAGGTAATCGGCCTCCAACAGCTACAGCGCCGGGGTTCTAGGGCCACAAGCCGGGCAGGAGCACCCCGCAGACAACCAATCGGGCAGGACGATGCAGAAGGCAGGGTGACCCGATGGACACAACGAGCGTCACGGTCGCACCCGCCCGCTCCGCGACATCCGTCGCCGGCGCACGCGCCAGCACCCGGGACTTCCTCGCAGGTCTCCCACACCCGATCTCGGCCAAGGCCGCCGACACCGTGCTCCTGGTCGTCTCCGAACTCGTCACCAACGCCCTGCGCCACGGCGGCGGCACCTGCACCCTGGACCTGACCGCACACCCGGACACCATCGAAGTAGCCGTGCACGACGACAACCCACAGCTCCCCCGCATGCGCACCCCCGACCTCAACGGCAAAACCGGCGGCTTCGGCTGGCCCATGGTCAACCACCTCGCCCACACCACCTCGGTCACCCCCAGGCCGTCCGACGGCAAGACCGTCCGCGCCCTCCTGCCCCGGTAACACGACCAATTCGATCCTCACCGGCTCGCGACGGCCCCCTCCCCCACCCCTGCCGCCTGGCCTCCGCACCGGCCCGGCGGTCACGGCCTCCGGAGGACCGTGTCCGGGCGGCACACCGCGCAGGCCCGCATGCCGCCGGCCAGCTCGGCGCGGGCGCGCTCCGCGGTGACCGGCCGCAGGGTCCTGCCCGTGGCCCAGCAGTCGCCCCGGTGGACCTCAGCGGCAGACGTCCCAACGCCGGTCTCGGTGATGCCCCAGTCCGGCGTCCGCGCACGGCCCGGCCCGCCGGCGGGGGCGGCACAGGCGCAGCCGTGGGCGCGGCCGTGGGCGCTGGGGCCGGCTGGGGCTGCGCCTGCTGCCGCTCGACGGCCGCGATCCGCGTACGGATACGCGTCAGGTAGTGGGCCGCCCAGGTCTCCAGCGTTCGCAGACGCGGGAGGTCAGGGGGCAGGTCGTCGTTCATACCGGTCCGTTCCTGCGCCGAGTCCCCGGCTCCGCAGCCCCGGTCGCCGTGCGGGTGTCTCCTCGCCCAGGACGCACGTGCTCCAGTCCCGGCCGGTCCGGCTGATCAGCCCGCGTGCTTCGAGGCGGCCGAGCTGGTGGGCGACGGAGCTGGTGCTGGAGAGACCGACCCGCGCCCCGATCTCCCGCACCGTGGGCCCATGCCCGTGCTCGGTGAGCCACGACCGGATCACCGCCATCACCGCCTCC
>NTHE01000073.1 GCA_002551355.1 Streptomyces sp. man185
CTGACGTGGAACGAGCTTGCCCGCGAGTTCGGCCCGCTGACCGGACTGGCCGACGACCGGCGCATCGGCGGCAGCCGGCGCTGACCGCGCAGCCTTCTGCGATGACCGGCACCCCTCGCCAAAGGCGCGGCCCTCCCGCCCGAGGGCGACGGCATCCGCTACCTCGCCACAGGCACCACACCCCAGCCACACGGCCTGGTCACCGCTTGACACGCAGCTGCGCGGGTCTGGCTGGGGTGGTGGGGCAAGTTTGTCGTACCTCGTGGCTACCGCGCGGTGGCGCTTGAGGCGATTGATGCCGCACTCCACGGCGTGGCGCTCCTGTAGTCGACGTCCCAGGTAATCAGGCCCTTCGCATCGGCCCGGGTCTGGAGCTGTTCGAGGATCCAGTGCCATGTGCTGTCGCGCTGCCAGCGCCGGAACCGTCTCCCATGGCCCGTACCGCTCGGGCAGATCCCGGCACGGTATGCCCATGCGGACACGGAACCGTATGCCGTTGATCAGCTGCCGCTTGGTGTGCACTGGCGGCCGACCGGCCTTGATGCCGCGCGGCAGTAGCGGTTCCAGCACCGCCCACTGGGCGTCCGTCAGATCCCCCCGAGCCATGGAACGTGATCATCGCACGACCTTGATCCACTTCTGAAACAGGCCCTAACGACCTCGTGCACGGTTAGCGGTGGGGCGTCGAGCGCTGGATAGTCGATCATGGCTGCGTGGTAGAGAACGCGACGCGCACAGCGATCATCAGCGACCGGAGGATCACGGGCCTGTCGGCAGCTGTGATCGCTGAACTCGTGGCCGAGATCGGCCCGTTGTGGCATGAGCGGCACCAGGCCAGGCTTGCGTCCCGGCCGCGGAAGCGTGCCGTGGGCGCCGGTGCGAAGCACCGCTTGGTCTTCGTCGACCGGCTGCTTGCCACGCTCGTGCATCTTCGCCACGGGGTTACTCATGACGTGCTGGCCTGCTGGTTCGGCGTGGACCGCTCGACTGTCACCCGGGCCATCGGCGAGGTGCGGCCCCTGCTCGCGGAGCGAGGATGCACCATCAGCCCCGACGTGCGGCTGCGAACCCTCGCCGAGGTTATTGGCCACCTTGGCGAGACCGGGAGGACCGGCATCATCGACGGCACCGAGATCCGTGTCCGCCGCCCAGCCGGCGGCCGCAAGGACCGGGACAAGTTCATCTCTGGCAAGAACAAGGAGAACGCCGTGAAGGCCATGGTCCTCACAGATGAGCAGGGGAGGCTGCTGTTCTGCAGCCCGACCAGACCCGGAAGCTGCGCGGATATCACCCACGCCCGCGAGTTAGGGCTGGTCAACCTCCTGGCCGACGGGCCAGCGGTCGAGATCCTTGCCGATGCCGGCTACCAGGGGCTCGGAGCACAGACCGGCGGACGCGTCGTGACACCCCCGCACCGCCAGTTCAAGAAGAGCGCTCCGGACTGGTACGAGGAGATGCACGAGCGCCAGCGCAAGGCACACTCCTCGCGCCGCATCCGGGTCGAGCATGGCATCGCGCACCTGAAGAACTGGCGTGCACTGGCCCGCCACCTCGGCCGCCGCGAGCGCATGGACGACACCGTCCAAGCCGTCGCCGGCCTGCTGTCCCAGCAGCAGACCGCAGACCGGATCCTGGCTCGGCAGACGTGAGCACCGAGAATCCAACGACGCCTTCGACGTCCCACCGCTAACCGTGCACGAGGTCGTTAGGCTTGTCGTTTAACGACCGGCGTCGAACGTGGCTCGAACTTGATCAGCGTTTTCGCAGTTCAGCGGACACGTAAGGGGCCTCCGTCTGATCCTGTGCTCCGTCACAGAGTGGATCAGCGCGAAGGCCGTGGTCGTGAGTTTGGTGCATCAGGGCGTCCTGCGGGATGCGTTCGCGGACGTGTCACACTTCCGGTCGGAGCTGTACGCGTGCCTGACCGTGCGGGGCGACGCGTTGTTCGAGTTATGCGACGCGCTGCTGTGCACGGACGGGCCGGTGCGGACGCTGGTCGATCTCGCGCTCGCTCCCGAGCACCGCCGTGGGCACGGAGCCCTGTACGGCGGACTCAAGCAGGGCCGGATCGTCGTGGCCCGGCTGCGCCGGACCCTGGTCGGGGTGCCGTTGCCACGGGCGGCGGACGGTCGGCTGGTCATGGCGGTGGATGTCTCGCCGTGGCTGCGACCGGACGCCAACGCGTGTGCTGACCGGTCCTTTTGCCACACCTTCGGGCAGGGTGGGGGCAAGCATCAGATGGTGCCCGGCTGGCCGTACTCGGTGGTGGCCGCGCTGGAGACCGGCCGCATTCCTGGACGGCGGTGCTGGACGCGGTCCGCCTTCAGCCCGGCGCCGACGTCGCCGCGGTGACCACAGTGCAGGTCCGTGAGGTCATCGAGCGGCTTGTCACCGCGGGCCAGTTGAAGCCGGGTGACCCGGAGGTCCTGGTCGTGCTGGACGTCGGATACGACGCCCCGCGCATCGCCCACCTGCTGGATGACCTGCCCGTCGAGATCCTCGGTCGGCTCCGTTCAGACCGGGTGATGCGGCGTCCGACACCCTCCCGCAGAGAGTTCCACCTGGCCAACCCCAAGGGCGGTCGGCCTCCCAAGCACGGCGGCGAGTTCGTCTTCGGCGACTCCGCAACCTGGGGCACCGAACAGGCCGTGACGGTCACGGACACCCGGCTCTACGGGAAGGCCACCGCGCAGGCATGGGACCGGCTGCACCCGCGGCTGACCCGCCGGGCCGCATGGCTCGACCACGACGGGCCGCTGCCCATCATCGAGGGCACCATCATCCGCCTGGTCGTTCAGAAGCTGCCCAGCGGCGGGGTCAACAAGCCGGTCTGGCTGTGGTGGTCGCGCACCGGCGCAACAGCGGCGGACGTCGACCGCTGCTGGCAGTCGTTCTTGCGTCGCTTCGACGTGGAGCACACATTCCGCCTGTTCAAGCAGACTCTTGGCTGGACCAAGCCCCGGCTTCGCAGCTCGGAAGCGGCCGACCGGTGGACCTGGCTCGTGATCGCTGCCTATGCCCAGCTCCGGCTCGCCCGACCGCTGGCCACCGGCCTCCGCAGGCCCTGGGAGAAGCCGACCGAGCCGAACAGGCTCACACCGGCCCGCGTCCGCAGAGGGTTCAGAAACCTGCACGCGAAGACCGGTTCCCCAGCCGATGCACCGAAACCGTCCCGCCCCGGCCCAGGCAGGCCGCCAGGCTCGAAGAACCGGCTACCGGCCACCCGTCACGATGTCGGGCGGGTCCTCGCCACCGGCGAGGCGTTCAGCCGTCCCGCCCACCACAATGTCGGCACCAAGCCCCGCCGCGGCGCCTGAAGCTCCGCCCGCCTGAACCGTCAGGAAGCCGACGAGGTTGGATGGCTTCATGGTGAGACGAAAGCGGGAGAAGAAGAGGCGACCTCCCTTCGGCATGCCGAAGGGCATCGTCCTGCTCTCGACGCCGGAAGGCTGGCGCCACAGTGTCCTCACCGTGGAAGGCGGGATGTTCTGCGGGCGCCTCGCCGACGTTCCAGTCAACGCCGGCCCAGCCGAGGCACGGGCCGCCGCGGCGGCCATGGTGATAGGACTCGCACACGACTTCCACGAAGAACGCGTCGACGTGACCTGGGACCCGCCCCGGGAACCCGGGTCCTGGACCGCCCAGGTCACCGTTGCCGCGACCCCGCCGAACACCTGCGGTTAAACGACAAGCTGAGAGACAGTTCGGGACGGCCCTTCTCATTCCCCGCCGATGGAGGCCGACCAGCTGCGGCTCCTCCGGCGTGACGAATCCCGCCGGAGGAGCCGGCCCCGGACAGAACCCGGTACGTGCTCCTCCCCCGTACGACGTTGAGCCTGCGGGTGCCATGCGTCTTCCGATCGCCTCGTGGTCATTTCAGGAGGGTGGTGAAGGCGATGGCGGCGCGGGTGAGGGCTGCGGGGTAGGTGGCTCCGTCCAGGCGGGCGATCTTGGCCGCGCCGGCGGCGGTCAGCAGGGCGATCACGATGATGAACCCGGTGGTGAGGAGATTGTTCATCTTCGTCCCGCTGAACCATGACGCACACCAACTCCGAGACCTTGGTCCACGTCAACACTCCACCCCTTGACGGGAGCTTGCCGTGGCCGCCGCCCTCATCGCGGGCTTGACGCTGCGGAGAGCGATATGGGCTGTCTTTGTGCGGAGGGGCGCTGGAGTGGTTGTTCGCCGGGGAGGATGTCCGGCTCGCCTCCGGGATTCGAAGAAGACGGGGCCACGCGGCGGGGTGGGGAGTGGGGCACAGGCGTAGGCCGTGCGTGCAGCCGTCTCCTTTTGGGGCGTGCAGAGGGAGCGGCGCCGGTGGTGAGGTGCCGGGCTGGTTGTGCTTTTGCCGGGAAAGCGCGGACGTGGAGGGAGACGATTCAGGCAGGGAGATAACGGCGGCCGATGGCGTTTTCCCGGGTTTGAGCGTTCGGCGGGCCCTCCGGAGGTTCGGAATACTATGTTCATTTAGAATGCAATTCTTTACGCCAACCCATATGTGATCCCACTGCAGGGATTGAGATCAGTGAGCCTTTTCAACGTAGCCACGATCGGGTGACGCCGGGGTCACGACGGACCCCCGCCTCTGCGCAGCCATCGTCGACCGCCTCACCTTCGGCAGCTGTCGGCGTACACATGAAGATGCTCGGCTTGGTACACGCGAACGTGCACCACTCGTCATGCCGGAGCACGTGTGGTCCGCTGTCCTGGTTCCAAAGTCGCTGGCGAGACAGGTCCATCGGCCGATGCCCGTTCCGACCACCGAGGTAATCATGAGCGTTGTCTCTCCGGTCGAGCTGAGGAGGAGCCGTGCGGGTAGAGCAGGTGAACTGGGTCGAGGTCCCCGCTGGGTTGCTGCGTCGGGGTACGCCGGTCGATGAGGTGCCGGCGGTGGCCCGCCGCTATGCGGATACCGGGGTGCCGGTGGACTGGTACATGAAAGAAGCCCCGCGTGCGGAGATCCACGTCCCGGCGTTCCGGATCGCCCGCACGCCGGTCACAGTCGGCCAGTGGACACGTTTCGCGGCGGCCACAGGAAGACCGGTCCCACAGACGCCGACGGACCATCCGGTCATCGGGGTCGCCTGGGAGGCGGCGACGGCCTATTGCCGGTGGCTCGGGGAACGGGTCGGCCTCGATGTGCGACTGCCCACGGAAGACGAGTGGGAGCGCGCCGCGCGGGGCGACGACGGCAGGGAGTTCCCGTGGGGCGAGGAGTACCGTACCGGCCGGGCCAATCTGGTGGACCTCGGCATCGGCGCCACGATGCCGGTCGGCTCGTTCCCCGACGGAGCCAGCCCCTTCGGTGTGCTGGACATGGCGGGTAACACCGACGAGTGGACCTCTACCCTCTACGCCCCCTACCCTGGCGCGCCCGCCGAGGTGCCAAGCACCGAGGGCTGGGCCTTCGACCGGCACATCACCCGAGGCGGCGCGTTCCGCCACGACCGGGACCTGGCCCGGTGCGCCCGACGGCACGGCGCCTATGAACCAGATCTTGAAGCGATCGGTGTGGGTTTCCGCCTGGCGGCACCAGCCGCATAGAACCGGACACCGTGCCAGCGTCGCATGTTGGCGGCATCCCTTGAGGCTGTGCATGTTGGGCTGTACCGACCTGTGCACATTCCGGTGTACGCCGACAGCAGCAACATCATCGAAACCGGGACCGACTCCTACCGCCTCGCCACCACCCGAGCATGAGCCGAACAGCAGTCTCTGGGCTGACTCCAGCCTCGGGAGCCTGGCCGATATGGCCGCATGATTGTGGTCAGCAGTAGTCGTTGAGCCAGTCTCCCGGGATCAGGCTCCGAGCTCGGTCGAGGTCTTCTGCCGTCCGGCCACGGGCAAAAATGGTTGCGCCAGCGTCGTCGCGCAGCAGGGCGTCCTGGCCCAGGAACCATCGGCTCCCGTTTTCGTCATCACCGGTGGGATACAGCGGGAACGGCAGCCGGACGAAGTTCTCCTCCAGCAACTCGACGTCGGACTCATCGGAGTCGAGGAAGTCGCAGCGCTCTTCATCGGCATGCAGGGATTCGGACAGAACAATCTCAATGAAGCACAGGGAAAGGCGCTCCAGCCAGCCTTCCCACCGTTCGGCGCTCTTGTCCGCCAGATCAGTCCGGCTGAACACCGCAGGGTCGTCGTCCTGCAGGCTATCGAGGAGGATGCCCCAAGACGCCGCGCCTTGATTCTCATGCCGGAAGACCAGGGCCTGTCTGGCCTCATCCACATAGAGCTCGGCCGGGCCGAGGAGCACGTCGTAGTTACTGGTCAGATCCCGGCGGCGCCCGAACAGCAGATACGCCTCGCGCAACGCGGCCGGCAGCCGCACTCCGAGCCTCTCCTCAGCTGCGGCCAGATCGGCCTCTGACCACCCATCGGTGACCTCCAGAGGGCTGGCCCAATGACCAGCAAAGCCTCGGATGAAGCTCCAAGCGCCGCTGCGTCCCCTGACGCCGTCAACGAGGGAGGCAGCAAGGTCGAACTCATGTGTCATATCAAGACGATATCCGTCCCGATCTGCAGCCCTGGCCATGCCCCGGCGGCGTGATCGAGGCGTTCGGTGTGTTGCTGCCGGAGGGCGAGTACCTTCCGCTACTCCTGGACGTGGAACCCCGGCTGGTCATTCCCGGCAAGGAAGGTAACTACTTCAGCGGCGAACAGGTAACGACGTGGGAAATCGACCAGTTCTGGGGCCTCCGCTGTCGATGAGGCCGCCCACCTCTACGAGTTCATCGTTCCCATCGTTCCCCCGACGTGGAACGAGCAGGACCGCGTCGAGGAGTACGACGCGCTCATGGAGCGGGAAACGACCCCCACGGCGGTGGCAACTTCCACGCTGGACATGTGCCGGCCCGCCATCGACCGGGGAGACGACTACTTCGTGCACTGGGGCCTGACCCACTTCCTCCTCGACGGCCACCACAAACTGGAAGCCGCTGCCACCGCCGGCCGGCCGGTGCGGCTCCTCTCACTGCTGACCGTGGGCTAGAGCCCGGCCCGAGCCGAAGACGCCGCCAGGCTGCCTGCCTTGCGCGCGCAACCACGCTCGGCCCGAGCGACCAGATAAGCGGCCCGAAGATCATGCCTGCGCCAAGCCGGGGCCGTCCCGCCGAGCACTGGATGAACCTACGCACCACGAACCCGATCGAGTCGACCCGCCGCTGTCCGACTGCGAACAGAGATCACGCGAGGCGCCGAAAGAGCGCGGCCGCCACCCTGGCCATGGTCGAGGCTGAAGAACATCGGGGCGGCGAAGCTGTACCGGCCGGCGGCCGGGCAGGACGAGAAACGGCCGAACCTGGGCCCAGTGCTCCACCAAGACGATCAACTTGGACCTGATCGCCGGAAGCGAGGCCGTCAAGGTCGACCGAGTCATGGAGCAGGGATTCCCGGGAGAAGGCGGCTCCGGTCAGGGACGGGGGCGCTGTGGGCGTCGACGTCGATCACGATGAGGTTGGCTGGTCCGCAGGCGACCCCGACGCCTGCGTCGGGGCTGGCGGTCCACCAGTTGTCGATGTCGCAGGTCGGTAGTACCGGCGTGGAAGCCGTGGCGGGGCCGTCAGGCGCTGCGGCAGGGGCACGTGCGGGGGTCGTGGTGCTGGGCCCTGCAGGCGGGACAGTTCGCCTGAGGAGTCTTCCTTCCCCGAGCCAGTGGGTGCACTGGCCACCCGTTCCCGGCACACCCGCGGGCCAGCACGAGGGACGACACGACCCTGCCGGGAGGGCCCGCCGGGGGCTTCTCGTCTCGGCGCCGCACGTAGTTGTCCTCGTTCATCAGGTGGCAGGTCTTCGGTCCCTGCTCGCCCTGGCTTGGAATCTGCTGGTCAGCGGCGTGCCGTACCGGCAGTAGGGACTGAAGGGACCGTCTTTCCGAATGAGTGTAGGGCTCAGGTCCTGGGATGGGGGGGGCGTAACTCTCCCGCGCGTCCGCATCGAACTTCTCAGTCCCTTCCGTCCCTCCACCCATTCAGGCCCTGGAAGAAGGACTGCGGGACAGCCGAGCCAGACGGACCGGCTAGAGCAGGGCCCCAGCAGGAGCCTCGAGGTTGGGCCAGCTGATCAGCATGTACCCCATCGAGGTGAGCGTCGAGAGACTCAGCAACCTGACCGAGTGCCTGAGGCTGCTCGAATTGGCGGAGCTGGAGCTCAGCGGCCCCCTGGCCGGCGCACTCCATGAGATCAGGGACCCCGAGCAGGACCAGGAGCTGGTCGACAACTACCGCCGGGTCCTGAAGGCGCTGAACCTGACAGCTCCCCCTGCCCCGGTAGCAGCACTGCTGGGGGCGGCACCGGAGGTCACCCTCAACGGCCCGCTGCACGACGACTACCAGGCATTCCGCGACCGGTTCTCTCGCCGTGAGCGAGGGCGACACGTTCATGCTCGCGATGCACCAGGCCCTGCACCTCTCACCCGTCGCTGCCTCTGACCCGTCGCTCCGGCCGCCGCCCCGCTCGGCGGCCGGGAGCTCGTTTCCCCCTTCACGACGCTGGTCAGGCGCTGAGCATCGGGTGCGTCTCCAATATCTCCTCGGGTATGGCGAACGCACCGGTCAGGGTGAGCGCGTGCGGCTCCAGGAAATCGAGGACCGCCTCCACGGCGTCAGGCAGGGCCTCGACCTGATCGGCTGTCATCCTCCCGCGTGCCAGCAGGTCCCCGCTGTGTGCGGCGACGCGGCGCAGCGCGAACAGGGCGTGCAGGGCACGCAGGAGGTTCGCCGGGAGCCCGGAGGGCACCTGGTCGGCGGCGGTCAGCAGGGATTCGGCGGCGAGCCGGTGGACGTGGGCGTCGGCCAGAGCCACGGCGGGCGTCACCGTGGTGTTCCAGCGGGCCAGCGGGGAGGAGGCGCGCTGCCTGAGCCGGGCCTTCGCGCGGGTGTGGGAGATGCGCTCGATGTCGGCCAGGAGGTCCTGGAGGAACTGGAGGTCGGTCAGCTCCCGGTCCTCGGCTGCAATCTCGCTCTCGGGCTTGAGGTCGACGCCGCCGAGCAGCATCTCGCCCCCGGCCTTCTGCATGATCACGGTGTTGTCGCCCTCGGCCGTGATGGTGCCCTCGATGGAGGCGAGCTGGAGCGCAATGCCGTTCGCCTGGATCAGGCCCTGGGCGCCGCACCGTTCGCGGCACTCGGACATGACCGCCCGGGAGCGCCAGGTGATCCAGGCCTTGGTGATCGCCGTCAGCCGCTCGTACGCCTCGCGCTCCTCCCCGCCGGCCCGGTCCCACTGCCGTACCACCGAGCGCTGGAGCAGCGTGGCGGCGTAGGTTGTTGCCACGGCGTCGAGCAGGGGCGTGTGGTGCCCGCGGTGGGCGATCAGCGGCACCCGCTGGCCCTTCGTCATGCCGGAGGTCTGACGGGTGTGGGCGTAGCGCATGGCAACGTCGAGCGCGTGCCGCATGACGCCGAGCCCGTGGGCGGTCATGCAGAGCTTGCCCATGGTGACCCGGCCAATGGACTCCAGGAAACGGCGGCGGGAACTGCCCAGCGCGCTGGTGAAGTCCCCTTCGGGGGTGAGGTGTCCGTGGTCGCCCTGGAGCAGAGCGTCGAAGGGCAGGCGGACGTTGTCGAAGGTGGTGGCGCAGTGGTCGACGGGGCTGCTGGTCGTCTGGGGCAGCGGCCGCACCCCGATGCCCGGCAGCGGGCTGCCGTCGCTGTCGCTGAGCGGCACCAGGAAGAGGAAGACACCGTGGTCGGTCCCCTCGACGACCAGGCGGGCCGCGACGACGGCCCCCTTCGCCCCGCCGGCCGGGCCGGTGTTGGGCATGAACTTCGCCGCGGCGGGATGCGGGGTGTGCAGCACGAATTCCCGCGCCGCCGGGTCGTACGTCGCGGTGGTCTCCATATGCGCGGCGTCGTTGCCATGGGCAACCTCGGTGCACAGGAACGTCCCGATGCGCTCCGCGCGGACGTACTCGCCCAGGTCGCGCCCGGCCGCCTCGTGGTCGGCCAGGCTCCCGAAGAACAGGTTGTAGTGGATCGAGAGGACGGTCGCCATGCCCGGGTCGACCGCACCGGCCCACTCGTGGATCGCGGTCAGCTCGACCGGATCGGCCGCGAGGGCCTGGGGAGCCTCGACGGCGTTGTTGACGATCCGGAGCCGGTCGTAGCTCAGGTTTATTCGCTCCCGGTGGGTCAGTCCTTCTTTGAAGCGGAACGGGGCAGAGCTGAACAGGCTCCGCCACCGGGCGTGGACCGTGCCCAGCTGACCGGCGAACAGAACGTCGGCGAGAGCGGCGCAAACGGGGACAGAGGAGACGGATGAGGAATCCGGAATCTGAAAGTCAGTCACACCGGAGAAAACTAGCCTGATCGATCACTTTTGACGGCGTGAGGATCACCACGATTGAGCAGGGTGAAAACACGGTAGGTGCCGACACCGTCACTCGCTTCACCTGCTCGGCTGCCTGTTGGCGCGATCCGACCGGAACGCAAGAAGGCCGTTCCGCACCCCGGAAACGGGTGCGGAACGGCCTTTCGTCGTGTCAGGGTGCGGTGCCACGGGGGAAGCACCGCACCCTGCGCACGGTGCATCGAGATCACCGCCGGGTGGGCGGCCTTTCTGCCCTGTCCGGGCCCTCGCCGCCGCGATCAGATTCCCTCCTCTTGCAGCTGGTCGAACGTCCCGACCCGTGCTGACCACCCCCGCCCCTCCGGCACGGGCCGCCACCCGAGGAGCGAGTCGGGAGTGATGCTGTCGGGCCAGATCATGTAGCCGAGCATCACCAGCTCGCTCCCCGCCGCGTGGCATCGAGCGGAAAGACCGGCCAGTCGGGCCAGTCCGTGAGGTCCTTCTCGGCCAGGGGCTCGCTGCTGCCGTCACGTACAACGCGCAGGACATAGCCGCTGTCCGCAGCCGTGCAGATGGCCGTCAGGTCCCGGCGGGCGCTCTCAGTCGTCATGCGAGGACGCTAGCGAAACCCGTCATCCCGGAGGGTGCCGGGGCCGGAGTCGCTTCGAGACAGAGTCCTTACCTGCCCTCAGCGAGTTCGCGCTCACGCGCGAATCCGGTCGATGCGCTCCCGGGTCTCGGAGACCGACATCCGGAGGGTCAACGCGATCTCCCAGTCGGTAGCCCCGCCCGCAACGCCCGGTGCCCGCCGTACCACTGCACGGCCACCAGCGCCACGACCGACTCGTCGCCCTGCGCACGCTGTTCACCTGGGCCAAGTGGAACGGGCTGATCTTCCGCAACCCCACCAGTCGGATCAAGGTCGGGCAATACGAGTACGCCGTGCTGCAACCGCTCGTCCCAGAGCAGGTCGACCGCTCCGTCGCGGCAGCCACCACCCCGGCGACGCGGCTCATCCTCGCCCTCGCAGCGGTCCACGCCGCCCGGGTCGCCCAGATCGCCAACTTCATGCTCGACGACCTCGACATGGGCAACGGCCGGCTGACCATCGCCGGACGTGTCCGCCCGCTCGACGACCTCACTCTGAAGCTGCTGCTGGAGTGGCTGGAACACCGGCGATGCCGGTGGCCGAACACCGCGAACCCCCACCTGCTGATCGACAATCAGACAGCCACCAGGACCAGCCGCGCCAGCAACCACTGGATCAGCGCATCGATGCGCGGGCAGGACGCGACGCTGGAGCGGCTCCGCGTCGACCGCCAACTCGAGGAGGCTCTGACCCACGGGCCCGACCTGCTCCACCTCGCCGAGGTGTTCGGCCTCGACGAGAAGACCGCGATGCGCTACGCGGACTCCGCCCGCCAGCTTCTGGAAACGGCCGCCGAACAGAAACCCCGTGACGGCCGACAGTGACCTTCTGTCATTCTGCTTGCCATGTCCGCACGAAATCGAAGACTGCCCCGGCACCGTGCCTGGCCGCTGACCACCACCGACATCAACGAGTGCCTCGGCCCCTACATGACCCGAGTCACGGACCTGGCATTCCTCACCGGAGATGACAGCGGGACCATCGTCCTGGGAGCAGCATGGATCGCTCCGAACCCCCGCAACTACGGCCGCGGCATCCATCCGGACATGGTCGGCTTCCGCATAGACATCCACCCCGTCGATGCCACTGAACGTGCGGCCATCCGCGCTGTTCTGCGAGCGCAGGCCCTCCCGCAACTCCACGAATGGATTACGCAGGCGATCGCTGCCGACGAGACCTGGCAATTGACTGACCACCAGCACTACTGGCGGCTGACAGATGGCCACCTCATGCATCGCGACGAAGCGTGAGACCGATTTTCCCCCCCGCGGGTTCACAACCAACCCAAGGGGCCGCACCCGAGAATCAGGACACCAGACCCTCGGGTTCCCGACGAGAAACCTTCAGTTCCCCTGAACTCACGGGCTTCCCCGGGTGTGAGTAGTTGGCGTACAGGAAATCCCGGTAAGAACGATCATGGTCGGCTAAAGGTTGTTGCAGAAGGATGGGTGTGGGCAGGTCGAAGTGGTGTCTGACCTCGTGGTTCAGGCTGTCATGGCGAGGTTGCGCATAGTGGCGACGGCTTGGACGGCGTGGTGGAGACCATCTCCCTTCTGGCGGCAGTCGCGGGGGATTTTCCAGTTCTTCATGCGGGCGAAAGTGTGCTCGACGAGGGCGCGGACGCGTCGGGGTTCGGCGTTGTCCTCCTCCTGGCCGCGCAGGAGTGGGCGACCGGCTCTTCTGCGGTGCGGGACGATCAGTCCGGTGCCCGGGTAGGCACCGTCTGCGATGACCGTCGTCCCGGCCGCGATGGCCGGACGCGAGCGGCGGGGCGCAATCTGCATGTCCGCTGCCGGGAGCGAGACCGGGTGCCGCACTGGGGCGCCCCGGTGGAAGAGCCGGTTGCCTGGGTCGGCAGCGCCTTGGAGGAGCGTAGCGCCGCAGTGCTTCTAGCGGCTTGTCAGGGGGTGCATCGTACCGGCGTACGAGTGGGATCCCGGACTGGCGGGTCTGCCGGTCGTGTCTCTGTCGTTGTACGGGGATGGTGTGTTGCTGGTCAGGTGGTGCCGTCGGGGCTGAGGACATGGTCCGGTTCCGGGTATCCAGGCGGGACGAAGCAGGCGGTCACGGTCTTGCCGTCTCTTTGCGGATGGTGTTCCCAGCCGTCGGAGAGCGCCTCGACGATCGTGAGGCCCCGGCCGCCGGTCGCGTCGAGGCCCCGGTCGGCCGGGGCCGGCGGCTTCGGGCTGGCGTCGTGAACGCTGACGTGCAGGCAGGTACTGTCCCAGGTCAGGACGAGCTGGGCATCGCTATGAGCGTGCTTGTGCGCGTTCGTAAGGAGCTCGGTCACTGTCAGAAGCACCGAGTCCACCAGATCGGGTGCGTTCTGCGCCCACTCCAGCGAGTCGAGATGTCCCCGCACCCAGCGGCGCCCGGCCCGCACCCCTTGGGACATGGGGAAGGACTGTGCCCAGCCCACCGCCCTCATCTCAGAATTTGCCACGCCGATGCCTCACATTCGTTCATCAAGGGAACCAGAGTCGTCCATTGTCTTCCGCCACGGTCTCCTACCCGCCTGCGGGAATATGACGTCCGACCGGCTCCAGCCGCGTTCGGGTGCGGGGCCCCGGAACTCCCGCAGAGAGCTCGCCCACTCAGGGACTTGACCATCTTGTTGGATTGACCGGATCACACTGCGCGTAGAGGCAGGGGTTCCCTTCCTGGCCGGAGGGGCGGGGCCGCGCTGCGGGATCTGGACGTGGCGTGGGCGGAGGCGTGAGCCGGGCGTGGGGTTGGGCGATGGATGCGATCGGGGGGAGGCTGCGGTGCGGCGGCGGGCGCGGAACAGGCGCAGGCCCTTCGCGGCGTAGACGACGGGTAGGAGTGCGAGGCCGGTGAGGAGGAGCAGGTCGGCGACGCTGTACAGGAGGTCCGGACGCGCTCTGCCCGGCGGCCGTCCAACTGGCGGGGCCGCCTCGATGACGACGATCGAGTCGCCCCGGATCGAGATCCCACACCACAGTAAGTACCCAGAAACTCGCCGGACTTGGGTGCTCCGGACAGTGACGGCGGTCGTGCTGATTTTATCCGTCCCCCTCTCCCCGGTGCGTGTGGTTGGGTGGCTTCGGGGCACCGCCGGGTGCCTGCACGCGACACACCGGAGGAACCGTGAACCACTCGCGAAGATCTCCCAAGGCCCTCGCCGCACTCGTGCTCACCGCGGCTGCCATACTTGGCGCCGCGCCCGGGGCGTCGGCCGACGATCATCCCGTTCCGGCCGTCCGGGTCGCGGCGGACGTGCCTTCAGTGGCATATCTGTGGGCCGGTTCGCACACCTTCGATTTCAGCCTCGACGGTGGGGCGACCACCCAGGCCGGCTTCTACCAGAACATAGAACCTCCACTCTCCAGTGCGAAGCCGAGCGACCTGTCAAGCGGTGCTGACGTGCGCAGCACTGTGACGGCCCAGGGCGACGTCACCATCGTTTCGCAGGTCCACCGGTCCAGTGGGGACGCGACCCGGTTCGCGCTGCCCAAGGGCCAGACCTTCCGCGCCGCCAGTGGGTGGAGTGTCCTGGCGGGCGGGAACAGCGGCGGGGGCCAGTTGCGCGTGTGGCGTGCCTCTGCCCTGCTGCCGGTCGAGAACGCCATCGGGGGGCGGGTGGTGGCGGGGATACCCTCCGGCGCCACCGTATACCTGGTCCGGCCGGGCGGCTCCGTGCGGTATGCGGCCGTTGCCTACAGGTACCAGGGCGTGGCGACGGCAGGGCTCGTTGACCTCGCCACCTACTCCTTCACCCCGTACGCCACCGGGCTGCCGACCAGTGCCCAGATCCGGTACAACGACCAGTGGTTCGCAACCGACGAGGGGCCGAACCACACCCTGAGCGCGGTGCGCGTCGGCTCCGCACCCGGTACCCAACCCACCGCACTCGGTGATGCCGGCCCCTACCGGCTGCGCGCCGTCGTCGGGGACCACCTCGTGCTGGGCGACCCGGAGCCGGCTTCCGGTGCGCCCGCGCGGGTGGACGCGGTGTCTGCCCTCGACGGTTCCAGGAGGACCGTGTTCGATGCCGCACAGAGCGAGGTGACCTTTGCCCAGGACGGCGCTGCCCTCGCCACGGCCCCTGACGGGACTGGGCTGTGGCGCGTGTACCACCTCCTCCCGGGCGGCGACTCCGGGCTCCAGGCGTGGCCCTCCTGGATCGTCGGCGGCACGGAAGCAGCAGGGGTGGATCCGATGCGCTGACCGTCGGACCCACGGCTCTCGCCCCTCTCTCCCAGTGGCAGGGCAGATTCGTGGGTCCGAGGTCCACAGACCGCTTCTGGCCTGGAGTTATGCGGCTAAGCCGGCGTTGGTGCAGTAGTCGTTCGCTCCGTATTGGAATCCCTGATCGGACAGGACGTCGTCGGTCCGGGGCGCGTCCAGGCCATGGTGGTCTCCGGCCGCCCGCGCGCCGACGATGCGGTCCCAGCGGCGCACGTTCATCTGCCGGAAGGGGACGTCGCGCCGCAGCGGGCGGGCGACGCCGGACTGGTTGAGGAGGTGAATCTCGACCCTGGTGCCGCCGTTCGCGTTGAGGCGCTTGAGCAGGTGTCGGGCCACGCGAGCTATGCCAGCGGCGGCAGACGGGGCGTCCTCCGCCGACGGGTCCGCAGGCCCCTCCGTCCGGTCATCTGTGCGTGCGGCGGACCTTCGTCGAGCAGACGCCGGGGCTGACCCGTCGGTAGGGCTGGCAGACCGAGCGCCTGCGGTCGTATGGCGAGAGTCTTCGGCGTCGCAGCCGCAGTACGGTGCTGCGGCTGGTCGAATCCTTGCCCGACCCGGAAGTTGCTGCCTGCGCGGGGTCGGAGTCGATGAGTACGCGACCCGTCAAGGGCGTCACTACGGGACTGTCCTGGTCGACGTCGAAGTCCGGCGTCCCGTGGACCTGCTGCCCGACCGGAAAACTCCAGCCTGGCAGTTTTGCTCGCGAAGCGGCCCGGGGTGGAGGTCGTATGCCGCGACCGGGCACCGTTCTTCGCCGAAGGCACCACCGCCGGGGCGCCCCAGGCGGTGCAGGTCTCGGACAGGTGGCACCTCTGGCACTACTGCTGGTCATGAATCCGGTGGAGAACCAGGGACACCCCCGCGGCTTCGACGGCACAGAACCCAGGCCTCCGGGCTCGACCTCTTCCTCCACAGCATCGAGACGGGCTGCACTGACGTCTGCGTCATCGCGGCGACCGGTCACCTCACTGGCCGCGTCCTTATTGGTAACGGCGACGGGTACTGGGGCCCCAACGTCTCCTCCGCCACCGACTTCCTCGACTGGTACGAACGCTGGCTCAACCACATGAGCGCCGGATGCGACAACCGGGCCCTGGAGCTCACCTCGCCTCGACTTCATGCTCATCCAAACCGCCATCGCAAGGCCCCGAAGATCTGACTCTCCGTAACCACTCCACGGAAAGTGAGCAGAACCCGTTCCCGTGAACAGAGCCAACCGCGCCGTGGGCTAGGAGGTCAGGCTGCGGTGCGGCGGGCGCGGCGCAGGCGCAGGCCCTTCACCGCGTAAACGAGGGTCAGGAGTGTGAAGCCTGTGAAAGAGAGCCAGAGCCACGGCTCCTCCACCTTCATGCCCAGCAGCAGACCGGTGACGATGAGCAGGCTGGCGACGCTGTCCAGGAGGCCCAGACGCGCCCTGGTTCGGACTGCGGGGCCCGCTTCGCGCAACCGGCGGATGCCTCGGATGACAGCGAAAGCCTCCAGGAGCGCCGCGGCGAGTGCGGGCCAGAGCAACCAGTCGAGTATGTCCACGACGCGCACTGTAGCCCGCTTGACGAGGCCGCGAGCGTGAGTCGGCCGGGCCAGGAGCAGACCTCTCGAGACGGGGCCGTCGGCGTGCTGATATCCGCGGCGGGTAGAGGTCGGAGCGGTGGATGGAGTCGAGCTGAGAGGGGCGTTTGTGATGGGGTGGATGCACTGGTCGGCGCCGGGCAGTGGACCTGACGGGCCCGCATGGCTGAACACCACGTTCGCGATCATGGTCGGGGTCGGGGCGGTGGTGATGGTCATCGCGCTCGCGCGCCGGAGGCGACGTCGCTGACCGGGATCCGCACAGAATCGGGGCCGTCACCTGGGTCGGCAGCGCACCGGACGAGAACTGAGCCAGGCCTGATGCCGGGCCAGAGGGCTGCAGCCGTCGCGACGGACGGCGGCAGACGTGGAGCCCTTGCCCATGTCCGGCACCACCCCAGCACGCGTCCCCCGTCCCCGCACAAAACAGCCCGCACGGCTCGCACGGCTCGTGAAGATCTGACTGTTCCTCGTTCTGGTAGCGGCCTACCTGGTCATTGTTCAGGGGATAAGCGCGGTTCTCGCCGTCGGGCAAGGCTTCGAGCACGGTGAACTGACCACCGACTGCTACCTGATCCGGACAGTCATCATCCCTGTCGGCCTTGGTGTCGCACTTCTCGTGGCGGTGGTGGGCCACCTCCGCGCCTGGAACGAGATCTTCCGCGACCGGCGCCCGGTTCAGCGCTGGCTCATCGCCCTCCCACTCGTCCTGTTCGCTGCGGTCGCGGCCATCACCAACTACCCCGGTCTCGCGGATAAGGGCGCGGCCTTCGCGCTACTTCTGCTCGTGGCCACGCTCGTGGTCGGCTTCGGAGCGGAACAGCTGTTCCGCGGCATCGGGGTGA
This sequence comes from Streptomyces sp. man185, assembly GCA_002551355.1. Taxonomy (GTDB): domain Bacteria; phylum Actinomycetota; class Actinomycetes; order Streptomycetales; family Streptomycetaceae; genus Streptomyces. The sequence goes on from NTHE01000073.1 coordinate 17,561, forward strand.
CCCCCTTCCGTCACGCCGGGTACGGCGAATTCCGGGTCGGTCTGTGGACGACGCTGCTGTTCGGGGTGGCGCACGGCACCAGTGTCTTCAGCGCTGGGCCGCAGGCGCTCGTCCAGGTCGTCGCCACCAGCTGCACGGGGCTGGTGTTCTATCTGATCCTCCACCGGACCGGCGCACTCGTGACGGCGATGGCCGCAGAGGGGCTGTGGGACTTCGCCGTGCTCGGCAGCCAGCTCGACCCCGAGGAGTCGTGGCCGCTGGTGAACGCCTCGGCTGTCGTTCTTGTGCTCCTGCTCTTGCTGGTTCTCGTCCTGCGGCGGCGCATCACCCCCGGCGCCCCGCCCGCCCGGTGACCCGTGGCGGCCGGGGCGTCGCGTCCGGTGACGATCCGCCAGGACCGGCCTCAGCCCGCCGGGCTCACCTCGCCGATCGCGGTGTCCAGGATGGACAGGCCGAGGGAGAGCTCCTCCTCGGTGGCGGTCAGCGGTGGCGCGATGCGGAAGACCCCGCCCATGCCGGGCAGCTGCACGATGTTCATGTGCAGACCGAGTTCGAGACAGCGGCGGGTCACCCGGGCCCCCAGCTCGTCCGGGTTCTGCTTGGTCTCGCGGTCGGTGACCAGCTCCAGGCCCATGAGGAGACCGCGCCCGCGGACGTCGCCGACGACCTGGTGGCGAGATGCCATCTCCTCCAGCCCCCTGCGCAGGAAACGCCCGAGGTCCCGGGCTCGCTCGTCGAGGCGTTCCTCGGCGAGGACGTCGAGGACGGTCAGCCCTACGGCGGCCGGCAGCGGGTCGGACACATGCGTGGTGAAGAACAGGAAATCGCGGTCGTGCGCCTCCTGCTCGATCTCGGCGCTGGTGATCACCGCAGCGAGGGGCAGACCCGCGCCCAGGGTCTTGGAGACCGTCAGGATGTCGGGGACAACAGCGTCCCGCTCGAAGGCGTACCAGGTCCCGGTGCGGCACAAGCCCGTCTGTGCCTCGTCGAGGATCAGGAGCATCCCACGCTCACGACACTTCTCCTTCAGCGCCGCGAGATAGCCGGGCGGAAGGTCGATGACGCCGCCGGAGCTGAGGATGGGCTCCACGAGACAGGCGGCCAGGCTGCCGGTGGACTGGGCGTCGATGAGATCGAAGGCGAAGTCCAGCTGACGGTGCCAGTCGAGGCCTCCGTCGGAGGTGGTGAAGTCGGGACGGAACGCGTTGGGCACCGGGATCGCGAAGTTGCCGGGCGCCGACGGCCCGTAGCCCCTGCGGCCCGCGCTGTAGGTGGCGGACGCGGCGGCCTGGGTCATGCCGTGCCAGGACCGGGCGAAGGAAACAATCTCGTGCTTGCCGGTGACCAGCTTGGCCATCCGGATCGCCGCCTCGTTCGACTCCGCGCCCGTAGTCAGCAACAGCGCCTTCTCCAGTGGGGCGGGCAGGGTTCCGGCCAGCCGCCGCGCCAGGTCCACGACCGGGCGGCTCAGCATTCCGCTGTAGAGGTGATCGAGGGTGGCCACTTGCCGCTGCACCGCCTCCACGATCGCCGGGTGAGAGTGCCCGAGGATCGCGCTCATCTGCCCCGAGGTGAAGTCAAGGATCTTCCGGCCCTCCGCGCTGTACACGAAGCTCCCCGAGGCACGCTCGATGATCTCGCGGGTGAAGCCTCCCCCGTATCGAACCAGGTGTCGGTCGGCGTGCGCCCAGAATGTGCGGGCGTCGGAGTCGGTAGCGGTTGTCGTGGTAGCCATGCACACGACGGTAGGACGGTGGCGAGCGCCGCGTCTATCACACTTTTCCGGCCGTACTGTACGGCAGAGCCGCACAGCAGGGTGGTGAGGTGCTGGACCCGTGGAGACTGCGGTTGCTCACCCAGCTGTACACACCCGGCACCGTCCGGGCGGTGGCCCAGGCGGCCAGCCTGAGCCCGTCCAGCAAGTCTGCGGGTGGACTTCGTCGTCCAGCGCAGCGGCGACATTGGATCCCCGCGCATGTCGGGTTCGACCAGTGCCAACAGCGCGGGACGCAGTTCTGGATCCACCTCGGCCGCCCGCTTGCGCCCGCCACCTGGGCGGCGGCCACCGGCGCAGGGGTTCCGTCCCGGCCTCCAGCTCGTCCATGCCCTTGCGGACTGTGGTCTCGCTGACTTGTGCCGCCTGGGCGACCGCCCGGATCCCGCCGTGGCCCAGGATCCTGGCCTCGGCCCCCATCAGCAGACGGCGCTGCCGCTCGTCCAAGTGTGGGAACAACACCGCCAACTTCAGGCCGAGTTGATCACGGACCTCGCCAGATATGCGCATACCACACCAACGAGCCGAACCACTGGAAGCAACACGTTGATTCTCTGCGAGCCCTTAGGCAGTTGAGCAAGCCGGCGTTCCGAGTCTGCGCTATTGGGGGATGGTGAGCAGGATGCGGCCGTGGCCACCGCCGACGTCGACGCGGTCGTGGGCCTTGGCGATGTCGTCCAGCGGGTGACGGTCGCCGACGGCGACGTTGAGGGCGCCAACGGCGGCTGCGAAGGTGAGGTCGCGGGCGGCCTGGCGCTTGGCCTCGGCGGGGAAGTCGTCGCTGCCGAGCAGCCGCAGGGTGACGTTGTTGAACAGCAGCGGCCAGAAGGGGATCTCGGTGCGGTCCGTGCGGGTGGCGTAGGCGGCGATGACGGCGTTGTTAGCGGCGACGGTGTTGTCGAGATCGGCGTTGTCGGACAGCGCGACCTCCATGATCCGGTCGACGCCCCGCGGCGCATACGAGCGGATGGCCGCGGCGGGTCGCCGGTATCCAGGGCGACGGCGTGGGAGGCGACGGCCGCGTCGACGCGGTTGAGGTCCGCGGTTCGGCGGACGGTCGCGATCACAGTCGCGCCGGCCCAGTGGGCGAGCTGGGCGGTTGGAGCCGGGACGGGCGCGGTCGACGGGTGAGGGGCCGACATGATCCCCCCTTTCAGGGCCCGAATACGCGACCCGTCTACGGCGCGGTCGTCCAGGCCGAGAAGGTCAGCGCGGCGTAGTTCGGCCAGTAGGGCGGCGTGCAGGCGGGACCAGACACCGGCCTCGGTCCAGTCCCGTAGCCGGCGCCAGGCCGTCACCCCGGAGCAGCCCACCGTCTCGGCCGGACATCGCGCCAGGCGACACCGGTCCGCAACACGTACATGACGCCCGCGAGGGCGGCCCGGTCGGGAACACGCAGGCGACCTGGGTAGCGATGGCGCCGTGCGGGCGCGGGCGGCAGAAGCAGGGCCACCCGCTCCCACAGGTCATCCGAAGCAAGATCAGCACGCACCCGGACACCCTGCCGCCCAAGATCACCGGGCACTAGGCCCACAGCTGAACTCATTCTGAAACGATCAGTTAGTGGTCGGCTCCGGAAGTCCTTCGGGGATTGACTTCGAAGCCTCCACCAGCGCGCCCCGCAGCGTGCGGGCCGGGCATCCCGAAGCGATCAGCGCGTCACAGTGCGCGCAACGCGGAATCCTACGTCGTCGACTCGGAAGGTCGGGTGGCTGCGGCGTCTGACGGAGGCCCTGCAGCTCCAGTGCTCGTCGAACCAGCCACCGCCGCGTAGTACCCGGTAGGTGCCGTATATCTCGGCGTCGTAGATGTCCCAGCACCACTCCCACACGTTGCCGAGCGTGTCGTGAAAGCCCCACGGATTGGGCCGCTTGCGGCATACCTCATGGATGCGCTCGGTCGAGTTGCCTCGGTACCAAGCGATCTCGTCGAGGGGGCCGTACCGCGGTCCCGTAGTCCCGGCGCGGCAGGCGTACTCCCACTCGGCTTCTGTCGGCAGTCTGTACCCATCGGCGGATTCGTCCCACTCGATCTCCTCACCGTCGGCCTGGAAGTGGTAGACGGGGGAGAACCCGTCGCGCTGGGACAGCGCGTTGCAGAATCGGACGGCATCCCACCAGGAAACGCTATTGACGGGTAACCGGTCCCCATGGGCCGCGATCGGATGCTGGTCGGCGATCCGGGCGTAAAGCGCCTGGGTGACCGGATACGCCGCGAGCTGGTAGGGCGCAAGCTCAACCGCCCAGCTGCGCTGCGTGCGCCGGTCTGACAGGACGATCTGCCCGGCGGGAATGTCGATCATCTCGGGCTCTGCGCTCGTATCCATACTTCGAGGACGCTACCGAAATCTCCTGGACCGGATACGGCAGGCTGCGACCGATGTGATCCACTTCTCTCGGTTGGCCTGCCTGCCTTGCCCGTTGCCACCGCCCGTCCGATCACCTTGCACGCTGCCGAGCGCAAGCGGCTGAAACTGATGGCCTACGGCCACAAGACCGAGTACCGGCTGCGGATGCGCGCGCTTCAGTTGGCCACTCCTGCACTCAGTGGCGATTCGCCCGGCCAAGCGATTGCAGTACTCGAGGGACCGTTACCGCTTCCGGACGGTGTAGGTCAGGTGCGTCACTCTCGGGGAGGGCTCCGCGCGGACCTGCTCCAGGGCCACGCGGCTAGCGTCCACGCCCTCGAACAGACGGATTCCCGAGCCGAACAGCACGGGTGACAGCGCGATGGAGAACTCGTCGATCAGGCCGGCGTTCACGTACTCCAGGATCGTCGCGCCGCCGCCCGCGATACGGACGTCGCGATCACCGGCGGACTCGCGGGCCTGGTCGAGCGCGGTCTCGATGCCGTCATTGACGAAGTGGAACGTGGTCCCGCCCGGACGTTCCCAGGGGGCACGCTTCTCGTGCGTCACGACGAAGACCGGCGTGTGGAACGGCGCCTCCTGCGGCCACATCTTCTCGCCGGCGTCGAACATGCGCTTGCCCATCACGCTCGCGCCGGTGCGCTCGAACGTCTCCCGCACGATGTCGTTGTCGCGTCCCTCCTCACCGCCCTCGCCGAGTTTCAGGTTCTCGCGGAAGAACCGCAGCGGGAAGACCCACCGCTGGAGCTCCATCCACTGCTGCCCCATCAACTCCTCGGAGGACTCGGGCGCGATGAACCCGTCCAGCGACATCGACACGCTGAAGAACGCCTTCCCGGCCATCAGCCCTCCGCTCCCTTGCGAACGGCCTCGGTGACGTAGGCCGCCAGGTTGCTCAGGGTCTGATGTCCGGCCTCGATCGCGTGGTACTTCTCGACCGCCTCGTCGCGCCGCTCCTTGGTGGGGAACAGCGTGTGCATCTCGATCCGGGTCGCCGCGCCCTCGGGCTCGAACGTCAGGACCGACTCGAAGGCGTTCGGGTCGCCGCGGGTCTCACCGTGGAGCATCACGATCCGCTCCGGCGGGGCGAGCTCGGTCCAGGTGATCCACTCCTGGTAGTCCGTCCCGTCCGGTCCGTGCATCACGAAGTCCCACTCCCCGCCGACGCGGAACTCGAACGCCCGTGTGGTGGTGGTGAACCCCTCCGGCCCCCACCAGTGCGACAGGTGCCGCACCTCGGTGAAAGCCTCGAAAACCAGCTCCCGTGGGGCGTCGATGATCCGTGAGATGACGGTCTCGCGGTCGGCTGTCGCCGACTCCGCCGACGCCCCTTGTCCTGTCGCGCTCATCAGTTACTCCGCTTCCCTCGTCTGCTTCAGGTCCTGCACGTAGGCGTCCAGTCGGTCGAAGCTCTCGTTCCAGAACTGCTCGAAACCGCCGGCCCACTCGTGGACGGGCCGCAGGCCGCCGGCGTCAAGGCGGTACAGACGCTGCTTGCCTGCCTGGCGGTCCCGCACCAGCCCGACCTCCCGGAGCACCCGCAGGTGCTTGGACGCCCCCGGCTGGGTCATCCCCAACTCCTGGGCCAACTCGCTCACCGACCGCTCGCCCGCCCGCAGCAGGACCAGGATCTTTCGGCGCTGCGGCTCGGCGATCGCGTTGAAGACGTCCGACGTCGTCGCTGCTCGTGCCATGGAAAAAATCATATGCCGATATCGGCATACGTCAAGCTGTCGAGGTTGAGAGTCTGCTGCTAGCCGACGATGGTGTCCTCGCACGGACCCTCGGCGTAGGCGAGCATCTCCAGAACGAGGCCATGGGCGGTGAGGTGGTCGGCAGAGTCGCTCCTTCGAGTAGAGCCGGGTGACCTGACAGCCAGGCGAAGCGTTGAATCTGTATGACGTCGACGAATGGCTATTACTGCCGCCTGAGGCCACAGGCGGACCCCCGACTCGCCTTGGAGGCCCCCGAGGCCGAAGGTGCGGCTCTTTGCCTCGCACCCAGAGATGATTTCGACTACCGGCAGCACTGGTCCTTTCAGCGATCGGAGGGCCCGGGCTGGCTGGGATTCACCATGGCCAACCGGGCTACAGGCATGGGCGTCGCCTTGGAGACGGTCACCGAAACGTGGACGAGCAACGAGGGGGGCTTCGAACAGACGTTCACTGAGAGCTTTGTTGGGCTCGTTGCTCGCACGATCAGCGAGAAGAACGACATTTCGCTCACGTGGAGCTTCCCCGGTGGTAGTGATTCGAGCTCAAATTATTTGATCGTGCATGCGCCGAACCCGTTGGCCGCGACTTCGCTACGCCGGGGAGGGAAGTTCGTGCGGACAACATCCAGGGAGACAGCTCTGAGCGACTTCGATACGTACGCCTGGGCGAGGATTCAGATGTATACGTGATCCTGGCGAGGTGCACCTCGCTGACTGGTGCAGCCCGGTGAAGGCTAAGCTTGAGATTTAACCCCCGGATCGGACCGGCTGGGGTCCGCCCACAGGGAACGAGCTCGCCGGCGGCGGTGCTTGACCTCCACCGGACTTGAGCTATGAGAGTGCCTTCATGACACTTTCAGCACGACGACATGCGGCGGTTCGGAGCTGGATCAGAAGCACGGCGTGCTCCTTGACGACCGTTGACCCCCTGGCTCCGTTGGACGACCTGCGGCCCCTCCTGGGCATGCTCGGGGAAGACGCGGCTGTGGTGGGATACGGCGCTGGGACACGCGGAGCGCATGAACTCTTCGCCATGCAGGTGCGCATAGCCCGGCTTCTGGTCGACGAGGCCGGATTCCGCGCCGTCGCCCTCGACCAGGACTGGACGCTCTGCGTGCTGCTCGACACCTACCTCCGCACCGGTACCGGGGACCCGGTCTCGCTCCTGGAGGCCGCGGAGCCGTTCGCTCGCACCGAAGAGGTACTCACCCTCCTCCGGTGGATGCGCGCGTTCAACCAGACCCACCCGAACGATCCGGTCCGCCTCGTCGGCGTCAGCCCCCATGAGACGGGGACGTCCGCATACGACACCGTGACCGCCTACGTACGCCGGGCCGCGCCCGAAATGCTGGGCGAGGTCCTGGCCTGCTACGCCGAACTCCGGCCGGACGGCGAGGTATCCGCGCACACACGTCGATTCCGCGCGCTCCCCGACAGGAGCATCTGGCGCGACCGCGCACAGGAAGCCCACGACCTCGTAGGAGCGCTGCCCGGCCACGACGGCCACGCCTGGGCGCTCCGCAACGCTCGCGTGATCGTCCAGTACTACGAACTCCACGACCACGCCGACGATCCGTCGGATCCGCACAACATGGACTACTACGAGCGGTCGTTCGCCGAGAACGCCTCCTGGTGGCACCGGCACACCGGTCACAAGGTGCTGTTCTGGTCCTCCTGCACCCATGCCTGCAAAGGGCGCACCCGCGCTGTCGCCTTTCCGCCGGATCCGGCGATCGGGTCCCCGAACGCCGGTAGCCACCTCCAGGACCGCCTCGGAACCCGGTACCTGTCGATCGGCCTCACCTTCGGCGACGGGGGGCTGGCCACGTACGGCGACGCCCCGCCCCACCGGGTGCCCCGGCCGGTCCCGCCCCTGGTGGAGTCGGTCCTGGACGCCACGGGCGGCGACTATTTCCTGGATCTTCGCGCGGATTCCCCGCGCCCGGTCGCCGACTGGCTCGCCAGGAATGCCAGAACCCGGGTCATCGGACCGCGCCACGACCCGGACAGAGACCCCGCCCACCACATGACGGGAGGATCCCTCGCCGAGTGGTTCGACGTCCTTGTCCACGTGCGGCACGTGACCTCCGCCCAGCCGATCCGCGTCGAGTCGCCACCGGATGCGGAACGGTTCAGATGCCGGTAGAAAGTGCGACGTGGCGCCATGCGTCAAGTTCACGGCGCACCCGGTCCAGCTTCGCCTCGACACGCTCGATCGCATCAGCGCCCAACTGCAGGCGCAGCGGCGGCTCGGTGACCTCGGTGATGTCGACGATGGCCTTCGCTGCCTTCACCGGATCTCCTGGCTGACGGCCGTCGTAGTTGGCCAGTGCCTCGCGCACCGGCCCCGCGCCGAGAGCGTAGTCAGCGATGGAGGCCGGTTCGACCCGCATGCTCGTCGCGCTGTTGAGGAAGTCCGTGCGGAAGCCGCCCGGCTCCACGATCGTGACGCGTATGCCCAGCGGGGCCAGTTCGCCGTGCAGCGCCTCGGAGATGCCCTCAAGGGCGAACTTCGACGCCCCGTACAAGCCCGCCGCCGGCGCTGTGGCGAAGCCGCCCACGGAGCCGATGTTCAGGACATGTCCGGATCGCTGGGCGCGCAACGTCGGCAGGGTAGCCCGCAGGGTGTTGAGTACGCCGAACACGTTGACGTCGAAGAGAGCGCGGGCGGCTCGGTCGGACGTTTCCTCGATCGCGCCCACGAGGCCGTAGCCGGCGTTGTTGACCACGACGTCGATCCGCCCGAACTCCGCCAGGCCGGCCTCCACCGCGGCCGTCAACTGCTCGGGTTCGGTCACGTCCGCGCTGATCGCCAGCAAGCGGTCCGTCTTCCCCGGGTACGCCTTACGCACCGCCTCCGCGTCCCGCGCTGTCGCGATGACGCTGTGCCCGCGCTCCTGCGCCTCGCGGGTGATCTCCGCGCCGAGCCCGCGCGATGCACCGGTGACCAACCAAACGCTCATGCTCTCCCCTTGTCCCGATCGCCTGAACGGCCGACTTGCTGACGGCTCGACACTAAAAGGTAGAGTCAGGTCTAGATCAAGAACTGCGTTACGGAGCGGTCATGGGCCTGAGCATCGGTGAAGTAGCGAAACGCAGCGGGCTCAGCGTTCACGCACTGCGGTTCTACGAGCGGGAGGGCCTGTTCGCCAACCCTGTGCGCCGCCTGGGCAACGGCCGTCGGATCTATCACGAGGAAGATCTGGAGTGGCTGGCGATCTGCACGAAACTGCGCTCCTCCGGCATGTCACTGGCGACGATCCGGCAGTACATCGAGCTGGCCCGCCAAGGCCCGGGCAACGAGCACGAGCGACTTGAGCTGCTACGCCGGCACGAGACCCACGTGGAGGCCCAGATCCGCGAACTGAACGAGACCTTGAAGGTGATGCGCCACAAGGTGCGGACCTACGAAGATCACCTCGCACGCGGCGACGCCGACCAGCTCTGGAATCCGTCGCACGCGGAGACCGCACAAGCCGGACCTCATTAGGGGCACCGCCCCTCAGCTTGTTCTTTACCTCTGCTGCTGTTGATCAGGTGCGGTCGCCCCGGCAACCCGCAACTCAGGCTCCTCGATCCGCGGCGAACAGCCCTCCAGGAGGGGAAACAAGCAGCTCAAACGGGCCTTCTCCCTTTCCGCGTTCGCGCCCTCGGCAACCCGGCATCGCGGGCCTACTACGCCAAGAAGATCGCCCAGGGCAAGCACCACACCCAGGCCCTGCTCTGCCTCGCCCGCCGCAGAGCCGACGTCCTCTTCGCAATGCTCCGCGACGGCACCTTCTACGAACACCGTCCAACCGCAGCGGTCATCTGACCATCGGCTTCGCCAACAGATCCACCTGATCGCTCTCGACATCGAACCCGAGGACCGGATGGTTGGGAGCGCCGCCCTCGCTATACATCACCACCGGCTTGCCCAACCGCCGCCCGATCACGGCGAGGAAGCCGCAGAGCACGTCGAGTCGCTCCTGGCCCTGGAGTTCCCGCAGATCAACATCGAAGTCGATCTCTTCAACCGAAGAGAAACGGAAGATCGCCAATACACGGGCAGTCGGCCAGACCCGCAGTTCCGCGCACTCCGCGTCAGCCGGGCGAGACAGCACTGCTTCTGCGCGAGGCACCGGAAGCACCGTCTCGCCTTCGGAGTACTTGCACATCCAGTCGGTCACCCCGACGAGATCGAGGACCGCCTGCCAGTCCTCCACCGAGGTCTCGGCGACAACCACGTCCGACAACGACCCCATCAGGTCAGGGTCGAAGAAGCTCTCCACGTCATCCCACAGCAAACCAGCCACGCCGCCATCCTGCCCGCCACACCCTCACAACGCAGACCGATTACCTTGACCAAACGCATAGGGGCACCCCTTCAAAGCAGCAGAGCTTCGCCGAGGAAGCCGGCGTCGTCGATGCCCTACCTGTTTCGCAGCGCGTGGTCACAGCAGCCTGTAACAACTTCTTGATCACCATCCAGGAGCTGCAGCGGAAACTGCGTCTGAACAGCACCCAGCAGATCACCGCGACGATCTACGCATCCAACGGCCCGTGGGCCCTGGAAGCCCGCACAGCGGTCTTCGGAAATGGCCGCGAGAACACACCCCCGTGCACCCGCCGCCCCCACCACATTCAGCCAGTCCACACGCTGCTGCCGCCGATCGCGGACGACGACGAGGTGGCACGCGTCTCCGAGGAACTCAGTAACGACCTGATGAGTCAGTTCGGCCTCTGAACTCACTACGGAGGCAGGACGAGACCCCTTGTGCCGGCCCCGTGGCATTGCCAGGAGCAATACTGAGACGGAATGCGGGTATCAGGCCGCAAGGCAGTGGCTCGCGCTGCCTGACGCCACTGACGGAGGAGGCCTCGCCGTGGACGGACTGCTCTTGTCGGCAAACAACCCCACGCCCTTCTGGCCCACCGGTGCGATCATCATCGCCGCCATCACCGTCATCACACTGTCGATCGGAATCTGGCGCAACCGGCGAATGAAGCAAGGCAAGGACTACTGAGCCGTACAGCGCGGCCAGGTCTCAGGATTCGTGAGAGCGGAGTACCGCAGCTACCGGGGCCCCGTCGGCTATGGGCTGTCCCGTAAATGATCTTCTGGTTGCGCGGGCGTGGTTGGCCGCCGAGCGGCCTGCTTGCCTATCCGGCGAGGGCGAGGTTGTGCTGCGCCCGCACTATGGTGGAGTCGACCGAGACGTCCCAGTCGATCTCGCCTGCGGCGCCGGCTGCGGCCTGAACCTGCTGGAGCAGACGTTCCCACGTTCCGTCGGCCGACCACAGTCGGTGGCGTTCGTAGACCGTCTTCCACGGCCCGAACCGTTCCGGCAGATCACGCCACGGCACCCCGGTCCGCACCCGGTGCAAAATCCCGTCAATTACCTGCCGGTGATCCCGCCACCTGCCACAACGCCCGCTACTGACCGGCAGGAACGGCCGCAGCTGCTGTTCCCACTCAGCATCAGTTAGATCACCCCGCTCCATGCCCATAACAACGACCCGAATAGGGAGCAGTCACACGATCCAATTCCGGTTTCTAGTGGTCCATCGCTACCACGACGTATAGGCACGCAATGACTGCGACGACGCAGAGCCCAGCCACAACGATCAGTGCGCAGCCCAGTGCTCCCGCCGTCCCAGCGATCGCCGTCCAGCCGAACCGCGTTGCCCGTTCGGCCTGCTGGACTGCATCGTGGTACTCGCTGTCGTCGTACCAGCCGCGATCGGTCATGGTCACCCCCGGTTGGACCCTATAGCTCGGCCATCTCGCCCCAGAATTCGGTGGCGCAGATCCCGTAGGACAGGCATGCCATGATCGCCCGGACAGTGAGCCCTTCCCAACCTGACTGCGGTGATGAGGTGTTGGAGGGTGCCAGCTGTACGGATCGATGAAGCTCCTGGTAGACGGGTTGTCGACCAAGATCACCCGTGTCCGCCAGGAGCTTCGCGTGCTTGTCTACCCATCGTCGATCGACCTGTCCAGCAGCACCCTGCGCTACCTGACCACGCGGCTCCGTGCCCGGCAGCGAGAGATCGGGACCCGGTGGCGACGGCTGTCTGTCAGCCGTCAGGCCCTGCTTGTACTCGCCCACCTGCGGTGTGGGGACACCTACGCGCGGCTCGCTGCCGGGTTCGGCATCGGCCTCGCTACCGTGTACCGGTACATACGCGAGGTGATCGACGTCCTGGCCGCCGCCGCGCCGACCCTGGCCAAGGCGATGAAGACCGTACAGGCGAAAGCCTTCGTGATTCTGGACGGCACCCTGCTGCCGATCGACCGGGTCGCCGCCGACACCCCGTACTGCTCCGCAAAACACAAACGCCACGGCATGAACGTCCAGTTCCTCACCGACCCGTTCGGCCGACTGTTGTGGGCCTCGGCAACGATGCCCGGATCGACCCATGACCTGACCGCCGCGCGCCGCCACGGCATCGTCGACGCGCTCGCCGAGGCCGACGTGAAGTGCTGGGCGGATAAGGCTTACCAGGGCGCCGGGCGCCCGGTCCGGATGCCGTTCAGGGGCCACCGGCTCAAACGCTGGAAGCGGCGACACAACCTCGCCCACGCCAGGATCCGCTGTATCGGCGAACAGGCGATGGCCACCCTGAAGGGCTGGCGCCTTCTGCGGAAGCTTCGCTGCAGCACTAACCGGATCACCGACATCGTGAAGACCGTTCTCGTCCTTCACCACGCCTCAACCAGGGGTTAGAAAGGACTCCATGAGTTTTGACATCTTCGTGTGCCGGTTCCAGAACGGTGAGCCAGCGACGCTGGACATGAGTGCCGCGCACGAGGTCCTCGACCCCTATGCGGTGGTGCGGGGCCCCGAGACGGACTTCCTGCTGGTCAGTACGGCGGAGGGAGAGGAGGCGGGTGTGTACTTCAACAATCCGACCGGCATCACCTTCAACCGCTTCGGAGGGGACGGGACCATGGACCTCCTGGCCGTCCTACTCCGACGGCTGGATGCCGTACTCGTGGTTCCGGGCGGGCCGACCATGATCCAGCGGGACGAGGACCGCGAGCTTCTGCCCGCCTCCCTCAGGGAGGAGTGGACCGTCGTCGTGGCCCGTACTGGCGCGGAGATCGACCGGGCGATCCGGGCTTCCTGAACGAACGGGCAAGCACAGTGTCCCCAGTGCACGTCACCGGGAACGGCCCGTCGTCTCCGCACTGGCGCGGCCGCCGGCCAGTACGCGCCTCCTGCGGAAGCTCCGCTGCAGCACCAACCAAATCACCGACATCGTGAAGACCGTTCTCGTCCTTCACCACGCCTCAACCTGAGGTTGGAAAAGGCTCAGTGCCTAGCCAAAGCCGCCGGACATGTCCGCGGCTTCGGCGAGATACTCACCGACCGCCTCGGCTCGACACTCCCCACCTGGATCGACGCAGTCGACGCCAGCCAGCTACCGGGCCTCACCGGCTTCGCACTGCACCTGCTCCGAGACCTCGACGCCGTGACAGCCGGGCTCACCGTCGACTGGAGCTCCGGCAGCATCGAGGGCGCCGTCAACCGCATCAAGAAGATCAAGAGGCAGCTCTACGGCCGCGCCGGATCGAACTCCTCCGCAAGATGATCCTGCTCCCGGAACACCTCGACGTTCCCCAAGAGCCGCGCGAGAACCGGATGGTAGGAGCCCCTGCTTCGACCGGTACATAGCCAGTGCATGCAGGTGCCCATCCGTGGCAACATGGCCTCATGTTGATCCGAAAGGGCGATGCCGCGTAGGCGCCCCAAGGCCGTCCGTACAGAGCGGTGGCGGCCACGATGGCAGTATCCGGTCATGAGGGTCCCCGGTGTCTCCGCGCGGACTCGTGCAGCAATCCGCCGGATCGAAGACCAGGAGACGTGGCCCAACACGGTCGCCAAGGCACTCTCGTGTTTCGAGTGGGCCTTTGACGAGCCCGGACGCTACCTGGACGCCTCTGCGTTTGATTCGCCCGGGGTGGGAGATGCCCGTGATGACCTGGAGTGGGCGATGCTGCACCTTCCGCTCGGAGCCAAACGGGACCTGGGCCGATTGATTACGCGTATCGATGAGGAATTCGAGCGCCGCACCTTGCCAGAGCCCAACTACAACGAGTGGGCGACGGCGCACTGGTGGTGGACCAGAATCCGTGAACGCTGACGCCCTCCCTGCAATCGAACAAACCCGTCACCCTCCGCGACCGCTCCCCAAGATCTGTGCCAGAACCGAGAACGGGAGGCGCCTGCCAGACTCGGCAACGGCGAGGCAATGGCCGCCACCTGCGCCCGTAGCCAGCACTTTCGTCCCGAGCCTCGGAGAGGCTCAGACGGCGTCTTGCCGGTCGGCGTCGAGCTGCTGTCGAAGCAATCGATATTCGACGTGGGAAACTCCTCCCGAACTGCCGAGAACCACTGCTCCTCGTCATCGACAGAGCCACGCGGCCGCTTCCGGTGCACACTGGGCACCAAGAGGCGTCGAGTCCTGTTGGGAGGCGGAAGAAGTGAACGCCGACAGTGGTAGACGGCGCCTGCCCAGCCGGGGCTCCGCCGGGCGACGCTCGACCGGCGCGAACGTGCGGTTCCGCCGGAGCAGAGGCGTCCTGCCGCCGGACCGGTTCACCACCCGCAGCCGTCTTGCCTGGCTGAATTCCGCCAGTTCCCGCATCGGCACGACCTTGGACCTGGAGCGCACCGCACAAGAACTCGCCGAGTTCGCCGTGCCCAGTTTCGCCGACGGGGCGGCCGTGGACATCCTCGAGAGTGTCCTGCGGGGTGACGAGGGCTCCCGGAAGACCGAGCCCGGCATTCCGCAGATGCGGGCCACGGCGCTGTGCGCCATTGAGGAGCTCTCCAACCTGGAGCCGACCCCGGTGGGTGAGATCTTCGTGCATGCCAAGCAGCCGCACGAGACGCTGCTCCACCGGTACGTCCTCCGGCAGGGCAAGCCGGTGCTGCTGAGCAGGATGCGCGACGACGACTTCATCCGCGTCGCGCCCACCGAGAGCGCCGCTGCGCAGTTGCGTGCCGCTGGCGTGCACAGCTACCTGGCCGTGCCCTTGGTCGCCCGTGGGCTGCTGCTCGGCAGCGCCGACTTCGTGCGCGGCCGTGGAACCCCGCCGTTCTCCACCACCGACCTGGCGCTGGCGGAGCAGCTCGCCTCCAAGGCGGCGGTCTTCATCGACAACGCGCGTCTTTACGGGCGGGAGCGGGAGCACGTCGTCTCGTTGCAGCGCTCCTTGCTGCCGCGCGTCACCCCGGCGACGCCTGGTCTACTGGTGCACTCCGAGTACGCGCCCGCGGCGGCGCATTACGGCGTGGGCGGGGACTGGTACGACGTGATGGCCCTGCCCGGCGGACGGACGGCCCTGATGGTGGGCGACGTGATGGGGCACGGGCTGCCCGCCGCCGCTACCATGGGGCGCCTGCGGACGGTGGCCCGCACACTGATGACCCTGGACATGGCCCCCGAGCGGATCCTCGCGCGGCTCGACCTGGCCACCCGCGACCTGGAGGACGAGCAGGTCTCCACCTGCCTGTGCGCGGTCTACGATCCCGCCGACTCCTCCTACACGCTGGCGAGCGCCGGGCACCTGCCGCCGCTGATCCTCGACGGGCAGGGCGCCGCCGACCTCGTCCCGGTGCCGACCGGCGCGCCGTTGGGGGCGGGCGTGATTCCGTACGATCCCGTGCGGCTGCGCGTCCCGGACGGCGCCCACCTGGTCATGTACACGGACGGCCTGATCAAGTCCCGGGACGAGGACGTGGACGCCCAGTTGGACCGGTTGCGTGCGGCGGCGCTGAGCCTGCCGCCCGGGTCGCTGGAGAAGGGCGGTCTGGTAGAGCGTGCCCCGGCCGCCGCCGCCCGGTTCGACGAGGCGGTACTCCTCGTCAGCACGAGTGCCGCACTCCCGGCTGGGGACCTGCGGGTGTGGGAGCTGCCGCAGGACGGCCGGGCCGCCTCGGTCGCCCGTGGTCTCGTCACCGGCCAACTCGCCGCGTGGGGCCTTGAGGAACTCGCCGACGTTTCCGAGCTCGTCGTCTCCGAACTGGTCGGTAACGCACTGCGCTACGGGAACGGCCCCGGCGACCTGCGGCTGCTGCGCGGGGAACGCCTCGTCGTGGAGGTGTCGGACACCGGCCCCGACCTGCCCCAGATCCAGCACGCGGACCTCAGCGACGAGGGCGGACGGGGGCTTCAGCTCATCAACGTGCTGTGCCGCCGCTGGGGTTCGTCCCGCACGGTCACCGGCAAGGTGGTCTGGGCGGAACAGAACATGCCGTCCTCGGTCTTAGACCGCAGCTCTCAGCCGTGGACCTAGTGTCCTGCGCCGGAAATCCTCCACGTCGTCGTCCACCCACGCGTCCACGGCCCGGTCCCAGACACCCCGCACGTTGACACCCCGGCTGGACAGGTCCCGCCGGGGAACGTCCGCCCCGGACGGCATCGCGAGCGGAGGGGGCCCGTCGTGGGACGTATGAAGGGCACGGGGGCGTGGAGCGGGAAGGGTGTCCGGTACGCGATTGCCGTCCTGGCGACTGTATTAGCCCTGCCGGGATGCGCGCAGGCCGGTGGTGACGGCGGCGACGGAGATTCGCCGGGCAAGGCCGAGTCCAGCGCGTCGGCGAGTACGGAGCCGAAGCCGTCGGAGTCGTACGCGGCGCCGGAGGACTGGACGGAGCCGGAGCGGTGGGCTGCGCTTCCGCGGGGGAAGCGCACCGACAAGCACGGCAGCTAGGTCGGCTTCCCCCACACCACCGAAGGCGCGGTAGCGGGGCTGGCTGCCAGTAGCAACAACACGATCGAGGGCAACACCTCCCACGTGGATGAGCAGCTGCGCCTCTATTACAGCTACGTCGCGAAGGCGGATCAGTCCGAGGCCGCCGCCGAGCGGGTGGAGCTGGGGTCGATCGACAACGGCAAGGCGATCGCCCGGGAGATGGGGCTGAAGCCGGGGGCCCCAATGCCGCCGGGCGCGTACATGCGCAGCCAGGTCATCGGCTACCAGGTCATCAAGCAGTCAGATGACGAGGTCAGTGCGTGGCTCCTGTCCCGGGTAACCCAGAAGGCCGGGGTGACAGTCCAGGAGAGGGGCGACTACGCCCGCCTTCTTTTCGGTGCCAAGTGGGAGGACGACGACTGGAAGCTATCAGTACTCGCCACCCGGCACGCGCAGGATGCCACCGCCGGAGAGCCGAGGCCGAAGATCGTGGCCCCGGGTGATGCCGCGTTCAACGCGACCGGGTGGACAGCCATCCGGCAGGCGTCGTGAGACACCAATCTGGCTAGAGGTCCATCTCCGCCGCAGCCCCTGGCTCTCCTGGACAGCCGGGGACTGCAATACGGACGCCTCGTAGCCAGCAACTCCAGTGCCGAGGGCTAGGCGGTCGCTCAGGCGGCCAACCGATCGGAGCCTCACTACACGCAGTTGATACTGGCGAGGCGGCTCATCGTGATCTCTCTCCCCCCCAGGTCGTACCGGACGAGGTCCAGCGCCGCGGGTCGTATCGTCCCGTAGCGCTTCTCTCGGCGGGCGGAGACGACACCGACGATCGAGTGCTCGGGGAGGACCGATGCCTGGAACACGGCGACCGAGATGTGAGTGATGTCCCGCATGATCGTGTAGTCGTTGCTGGCGAAGGCCCGCGGGCCGGGAGCTGCCGGTCCGGGGCGGACGGTCCCGCCAGGCGGGGAGGTCGGACAGGGCCCACCGGGCGGTGCAGAGGCGGTAGCCGGCCTCCAGGCTTCGGAAGGTCTTCGGCTCGCTGTTGTCCAGGCAGTGGGCGGAGATGGAGGCGGCCACGACCTGGTCGTCCAAGCCGGGGTCACGGCGGCGGTCGCGCAGGACCAGGGCGAGGTGGCGGCGGGCTTCAGCGAGCAGGTGCCGGCGGTGGAACCGGCCTCCCTCGTTCATCACGAACACCGTCGCGGCGACGTCGGCAGCCCCCAGCGCTATGTCGACCACGGCGGCAACCCGGGCCCGGATCGCCGCGGCTGCGGCCTCCTCCTCGTCGCCGCCGTCACCCTCGTCGTGCTCGCCCTCGCCGCCGCCCTGCTCGGCCACCCCACCCGTACGGCTTCCGCCCCCGCTCCCGCTTCCACCGCTCCGGGGCGGACCGCGGCCCCCCTCCCCTTCACCTGGAGCATCGGTTCCCAGCTCTGGGAGGGCGGCTGCGGGCACACCTACCTCGTGGACCGGGCCCCCCGCGCGGTCGCCCCGCCGCCGGTCGCGGCCGACTCCGGGGCGTGGGCCGGGACGCACGGTGCCGTGCACGGCGGGGAGGCGCTGGTGCGGATCACGGTCCAGGGCCGGTCGCCGTCCGACGCCGTCGTCCTCCATGCCCTGCACGTGCGCGTGGTCGACCGCGCCGCGCCGCTGCCGTGGAACGCGTACCGGATGGACAACGGCTGTGGCGGCGC
>NTHE01000074.1 GCA_002551355.1 Streptomyces sp. man185
AGATGTGTATAAGAGACAGGGCACGGCCGCCGCGGCGTCGACGGGCTCTCCGGCCGCCGCTGCCACCGGATCGCCCGTCGCTCCGCCCAAGCCGCCGTCGCCGCCCGGGACTCCCGCCCCGGGCGCGAAGTCCGGCGCGGCGGCGGGGTCCGCCCCGGCGAGCGCGAAGGGAGCCGTCGCGGCCCCCGACGCCCCGGCCGGCGTCCCGAAGTCCGCGACGGCGGCGAGTGGGTCCGTACCCGGGCAGCGCTCGCCCGGCTCGCCCGCGTCCACGCGCGCCTCGATCACCGACGTGGTGCCCCGCCGCACTCTGGCGATCATCGCGGCCGTCGTCGCGCTGGCCATCCTCGGCACGGTCCTCGCCCTCGCCCTCGGCGGCGACGAAGCGGACAAGAGCGGCAAGGGCGACACCGCCGCGTCGGCCGGAGCCTCGACCGGCGGCGCCGACGACAAGGGCGACGACACGGGCGGCGGTTCGTCCGGTGGGAAGGGCGACGGCCAGAAGGAGGGCCAGGGCAAGGAGGACGGCCAAGCCTCCGAGGACCCGTCCGGCGAGGGCTCCGACGACCCGAAGGCCGACGACCCCAAGGGCGACGAGGGCGACGAGCCGGACGCGGGCGACTCCCTGCCCGCCGGCTACGAGAAGGTCACCGACAGCCGGTTCCGCTTCACCATGGCGATGCCCGGGGACTTCAAGCGCACCGGCATCGCGGGCACCAACTCCGGAGGCATCTACAACGCCCGCCAGGGCAGCTTCCCCCGGGTCCAGGTCGACTTCAACAGCTCGCCCAAGGACGACGCCGCGGCCGCCTGGCGCGGGGCCGTCGGCAGCGCCAAGGTCCTCAGCGACGGCTACAAGCACGGCAGCATAAAGAAGGTCGAGTACAACGGCTATCCGACCGTCGCCGACTGGACGTTCGAGCGCAACCACAACGGCGTCCGGGTCAAGGTGCTCAACCGAGGCTTCAAGGTGGACGCCGGGCGCGGCTACTCGATCATGATCAGCTGCAAGGTGGACGAGTGGGACGGCGACGAGTGCCGGACGCTGCGCGAAACGGCGTTCGCCACGTTCACCCCCACGAACTGACCACCGGGCACGGCCGGGAGCGGCCAGGCCGGTCGTCGGGCACGGCTACGGCTACGACCCGGTCGTGGGAAACGTTTGTGCGGGCCGGGTTGGCGCGACCCGGCCCGTCGGCCCGCGATGCCACGTATCGTAAGAGACCGGAGACCGTACGCAGCCGGAACGACAGGTCAATTGCCCGCCGAATGACCGTAACTGACGGATACGTGCACCTCTGACGACCGGGGGAACAGCGCGCTCTGGGGAGGCGTCGTGGACGACTACGCGGGTCGGGTGCTTGCCGACCGCTACCGCCTTCCGCTGCCCCCGTCCGACGGGTACGAACTGGCCGAGACCCGGGCGTTCGACACATACAGCGGTCAGGAAGTCCTGGTCCGCCAGGTGCCGTTGCCGGAGATCGTGGACGCCGAGGTGCTCGACGCCGACGGGCAGGCCCCGATGTCCGGGCGCACCACCGGGCGGGCGGTCCGCCGCAGTACGGACCCCGCGGTCCGGCGGGCGATCGAGGCAGCGCAGTCCGCCGCCCAGGTGCCCGACCACCCCCGTCTCGACCAGGTCTTCGACGTGTTCGCCGAAGCGGGTTCGCTGTGGATAGTCAGCGAGCTCGTGGCGGCCCGGCCTCTCGCCGCCCTCCTCGCCGAGCGCCCTCTCACCCCCTACCGGGCCGCCGAGATCGGCTCCGACGTGCTCACCGCCCTGCGGGTGCTGCACGCCCACGGCTGGACCCATCGCAACATCACCGTGCGCACGGTCCTGGTATGCGACGACGGCCGCGTCATGCTCACCGGTCTCGCGGCGGGCGCAGCCGAGGAGGCCCTCTGCGGGTACGCCCCCGGACCTCAGCCCGACGCCGATCCGGTGGCCGCCCCGACGACGTACGGCATCCCGGCCGGCGAGCCCACCCCGCCGAGGGAGCTGGGCGGCGCCCATCAGCTTCCGCCGGCCAGGAGCGACGAGGACTACGGATCCGCCGAGAGCCGCCAGGGCTACGAGTCCGTCGAGAGCCACCAGGACCACGGGCCCGTCGAGAGCCACCCAGGCTACGAGGACGTCGACAGCTACCAGTCCGTCGAGAGCTACGAGGCGGTCGGGGAGGACGCTGACGCCCAGGAGTTCCCCCGCTACGGGAGTGGCGACGGGGGCGAGGGGCGCGGAGGCCGAGGGCTTCCCGTTCCGCCACTGCCGCAGGGGTACGCGCCGCGCCTGGACGACGACCGGCACGACGACCGGGGCAACGATGACCGGTACAACGGCGGCGGGGGCAACGACGACCGGGGCAACGACGACCGGTTCGACGACGACCGGGGCAACGACGACCGGTACGACCTGCCGTCGGGCCGCGCGGCCGACCCGGTCCCGGGGCAGCGGGCCGACGGCCAGGAGATCGTCCCGCGCCCTGCCGCCCCGGCCGTCCCGTACACCGCCGTACCGCCCCCCGCCGAGCCGGGCGCGTCGAGCGCCGCCCAGCTGCGGGCCGCGCGCGCCGGGGCGATAGCCGCCTACCGGGCGGGTGCGCGGGCAGCAGCCCGGGTCACCGAGGACCGGCAGCAGGCCGACCGCGCCCCGGCCGATCTCACGAAGCCGCCTCGGGACCCGGGCGGAGCCGCCCCGGGCGCAGGCAGCGCCGGATCCGCACCCGGCACCGACACCACGGGAACGGGCGCGGACGAGCGCGCGGACAGGGGCACGGACAGGGACGCGGACGCCCAGGGCACCGCCCCCGACGTCCGCGCCCTCCCGTACCAGCGGCCGGTCCCCGGGGCCCCCGCCGCCCCCGGGCCGACCGCTCCCTGGGGCAGCCCCGCCGAGGACCCCTACGACGACGAGGACGACGAGGACGACGAGGAGGGCCCCCGGCCGCCGGGCCGCCGCGTCCACCTCGCCGGGACCTGGGACGACGGGCCCCGCGCGCGGCCCGTCTCCGCCGGCGGCTCCGGCGAGGACGCGCTGCGCGCCGACTCCCGGCGGCCAGGCCCGCCGGTCCCCGCCCCGAAGGAGCTCGCCCGCACCGCCCCGCCCCCGGCCGGGCGGACCGCCTCCCGGGCCTGGGAGGACGCCGTCGCGGGCGGCGGCGAACCCGCCGTCTACCGGGGCCCCGCCACCCCGCTCGCCGCCGAACGCGCCCGCCAGGCACGGATCGCGGTCGTCGGAGCCGTCACCGAGCGCTGGGCCCCCGAACAGGCGGGCCCGGTCCACGAGAACTGGCAGCTCGCGCCGCCGATCGGCCCCTCCACCGACCTGTGGGCGCTCGGCGCGCTGCTCTACCGCGCCGTCCAGGGCCACGCCCCCTACCCCGAGGAGAACGCGGCCGAGCTGGTCCAGATGGTGTGCGGGGAGCCGCCCGCCTTCGCGGAGGAGTGCGGCCCGCTGCGGCCCGTCGTGGAGTCGCTGCTGCGCCAGGACCCCACGGAGCGGCCGGACTTCGAGGAGCTGCGCGGCTGGCTGCGCTCGCTGGTGCGCTCCGCGCCGGAGCCCGAGGCGGGCTCCGACGTCGTGACCCTGCCCGCGCCCGACGCCACCCGGCTCCCCGTCGTACGCCGCCGGGGCGAGCTGGTCCGCCGGCGCCGGGGGCGTTTCGGCGGCGGCGCGGCGCACGGCAGGCATCGCCAGGGGAAGCGCCGGCAGCCGCCCGGGGACCGTGGCGGGCAGCAGGGGGACCGGCAGGATGCGCTGCTGCCGCCCGACCGGTCCGTGCGCAGGCCCGTGGAGGCCTGGGAGGAGGAGCGCCCGGCCCGCGCGCCGCGTGCGCCCAAGGGGCCCCGGGTGCTGCGGGAGCCTCCGCGCCGGGACGAGGGCGCGTCGCCGCGCCGTCTCGGACGAATGCTGCTCATCCTCGTCCTGTTGCTGATGGCCGCCGCCGTCGCGTACGCCGTGATGTTCATGCCGAAGCAGGAGGCGGGCGAGGAGGGCGGGGCTCCGACCTCACCCGGAGGTTCCGCCGCGCCGCCCGCCGCCTCGGGGGAGCCCGAGCCGTCCGCCTCCGCGAGCGGGTCCGGGGAGTCCGGCTCGCAGCAGCCGCAGACCAGCCGGTCCGCCGTCGCGCTAGCCCCCGGCTATACGCTGCGCAAGGACGCGGAGGGCTTCGAGGTCGGCGTGCCCAAGGACTGGCAGCGCAGCCCGGCCAACGCGGACCGTCAGATCCGTTACGGCAGCGACGGGTTCACCCTGCTCGTGGTGCCCGGCCGCGACACCGTGAAGTCGGGCGGCAGCGATCCGCTGGACTATCAGCGTGACAAGGAGCCCGAGCTCCAGCCGTTCCGGGACTCCAGCTGGTCCTCCTCGTCCGGACTGCGCCGGGTCGACGTCGGCCGGCAGGCCATGGCCGAGGGGCAGTTCACCTGGCAGGAGAGCGGCGGGCGCGAGGTGTTCGTCCGTAATCTCGCCATGATCGTCGAGGGCCGGTACCACGTCATCCAGGTCATCGGACCGGAAAACGACCGGGACAAGGTCACCGAGATCTACGAACAGGCCATCGCCTCCTACCGGGTCGCCGGCTGACCGCACGTCATCGCCGAAGCCTCACGGGGGGCGTTGTGCGGTGTCGACAACCATCACAGTGCGGTCTCGTGGGCGATCCCCCGTATCCCCGCCGCGCCCCGCCTCCGTAATCTGGCAATTCGAGGAACGGGGCGGGGACATCACGTGGATCGATCACAGGGCACGGACGCGGGACTGGTGCTGGCGGGGCGCTACCGGCTGGGCGACGTCCTCGGCCGGGGCGGCATGGGCAAGGTCTGGCGTGCCCACGACGAGGTGCTGCACCGCACGGTGGCCGTCAAGGAGTTGACCGCCGGGCTGTACGTCGCCGAGGCCGACCGGCTCGTGCTGCACGCCCGGACGCAGAAGGAGGCCCGGGCGGCGGCGCGCATCACGCACCCCGGGGTCGTCACCGTCCACGACGTGATCGAGTACGACAACCGCCCCTGGATCGTCATGCAGTACGTCGACGGGCCCTCGCTCGCCGACGCCGCGAAGGAGAGCGGCGAGGTCGCCCCGCGCGAGGCGGCCCGTATCGGGCTGCACGTGCTGAGCGCCCTGCGCGCCGCCCATGGCGCCGGGGTGCTGCACCGGGACGTCAAGCCCGGCAACGTCCTGCTGGCACGCGACGGGCAGGTGCTGCTGACCGACTTCGGGATCGCCGCGATCGAGGGCGACTCCACCATCACCCGGACCGGCGAACTGGTCGGCTCCATCGACTACCTTGCCCCGGAGCGGGTACGCGGCGGCGACCCCGGACCGGCCTCCGACCTCTGGTCGCTGGGCGCCACGCTGTACACGGCCGTCGAGGGGACCTCCCCGTTCCGCCGTACGTCCCCGATCTCCACCATGCAGGCCGTCGTCACCGAGGAGCCACCCGCCCCGGTCAACGCCGGTCCGCTCGGCGCCGTGATCACCGCGCTGCTCCGCAAGGACCCGGACGAGAGGCCCACGGCCGCCCAGACCGAGCAGATGCTGCTGGACGCCATGGAGGGCCGCGAACCCCGGGCCGCCCAGGCGCATGTGCCGACCCAGCGCTTTCCCGAGGACGCCCGGTACGGCTACCGGGACGGAGGCGGCCCGGCCGACCCGCCCGGCTCCGACGGCGCCACCGCCCGCCTGCCCGGAGCGGCCTCCGCCGCGACCGCGCCGACCGACCCCGCCCCGGACCGCGCCGCCCCGGCCACCGTCCCCGCCCCGGTGACCCGGCGGGCGGGGTCCCGGTGGCGCACGGTGCTCGTCGTGGTCGTCGCCGCCGCCGTCCTCGGCGGCGCGGCCGGTCTGATCGCGATGAAGTACCGGGAGAGCTCCGGCACTCCGGGCGGCGCGAGCGGCGGTACGGCCGCGGGCAGCACAGCGTCCGCGCCCCGGACCACCCCCGGGTCCACCGACCCCGGACGGACGCCGCCGGAGCCGGAGATACCCGACGGCTGGCACCGGGTCGACGACCCTGCGGGGTTCAGCCTGGTCGTGCCGAAGACCTGGACCCGGCAGGTCTCGGAGGGCCAGATCGACTACACCCCGGACGACGGGGCCCACCGGATCCGCATCAGCGTCGACCCGGACCCGGACTTCGACCATCCGTATCTGCACATGGAGAACTTGGAGGAGCAGGTCTCCACGCGGCTGCCGGGCTACCAGCGGATCGGTATGGAGAAGAACACCTTCCGCGACCGGCCGGGCGCCCTCTGGGAGTTCACCTGGAACGAGACCAAGGACCACGCGGGGCCCCGGCACGGGATCGACCAGATGTACTACGGCGGTCCCGGCGGCCCGGAGTACGCGCTGTATCTGACCGCCCCGCAGGAGGGCTGGGAGGACAGCCGGGAGAAGTTCGACATCATGCTGCGCAGTTGGAGAGCCCCTCGGGCCCAGCAGTGAGAGCCCGGTCGGGGCAGGCTTCGTAACGGCCCGATGCCCCGGCCGGGTTGCTGTACGGTCACGGGTCCGTACCCGGTGACCGCTCCCGGTGGTGCCTGGCCCGGTACGTGAACCAGGATGGGACGCATGACAGATCACGGGGGGCGGGCCGACGAGCCCACCAGCTACGGACTCCAGCCACCGCACGCACCGGGCGGATTCGGCGCAATGCATCCCGCGCCCCCGGCGCACATTCCCTCGCCGACCGTTCCGGCCGGCGCCCCGGACAGCGCGGCGAACCGGCTGATCGGCGGGCGCTACCGGCTGCTCGCACGGCTCGGGCACGGCGGGATGGGCACGGTGTGGCGGGCCCGCGACGAGGTCGTCGACCGCGAGGTGGCCGTCAAGGAACCGCGCGTACCGGAACACCTGGGCGAGCGCGAACACAACAACGTGCACCAGCGCATGCAGCGCGAGGCCAGGGCCGCCGCCCGGATCGACCATCCCTCCGTCGTCACCGTCCACGACGTGGTGATCGAGGACGGCAAGCCGTGGATCGTGATGGAGCTGGTGCGCGGCCCCTCGCTCGGCGACCGCCTCCAGGAAGGCACCCTGGACCCCCGCGAGGCGGCCAGGATCGGCCTCGCGGTCCTCGACGCGCTGTCGGCCGCCCACGCGATCGGCATCCTTCACCGGGACGTCAAGCCGGACAACGTCATGCTCGGCACCGGCGACCGGGTCGTCCTCACCGACTTCGGGATCGCCCAGGTCGAGGGCGAGCAGCAGCTCACCGAGACCGGCGCGTTCGTCGGCTCGCCCGAGTACATCTCCCCGGAGCGGGTGCTCGGGCAGCGCCCCGGACCGGAGTCGGACCTGTGGTCGCTGGGCGTCGTGCTGTACGCGGCGGTCGAGGGGATGTCCCCGTACCGCCGCTCGCACACCCCGGCCACCCTCCAGGCCGTGCTGTCCGCCGAGCCGCAGACGCCCGCCCGGGGCACCGGCGCGTTCGGCACGCTCGTCATGCAGCTGCTCCGCAAGGACCCCGCCGCCCGCCCGCCGGCCGCCGAGGTCCGCCGGACGCTCCAGCAGCTCGCCTCCCCGGTCTCCGCGCCGACGACCTCCGCGTACGGGGCTCTCGCCACGGGCGGCGGCAGCAAGTGGGTGCCGCCGGTGCTGCACCGCAACCGGGCGGCGCAGTTCACCCTCGGCGGTGGGGCGCTGGCGGTGGTGGTCGCGCTCGTGCTGCTCCTGCTGAACCCGTTCGCGGGCGACGGGCCGCCCGAGGGGTGGAAGGTCCGGACCGAGACGGAGGTCCTGTCGGCGGACGTGGCCGTGCCGGGGGAGTACAAGCGCGTCGAGGAAGAGGACGACGAACTGGTCTGGTACGCGGACCCCAGCGGCGTCTTCGAGATCGACTTCTGGCACCGCGCCCCGAAGAGCGACGACATGAGCGACGACAGCCCCGGAGCCGACACGGCGGCCCGCAAGAAGTACTACGAGGAGGGCGGGGCGAGCGGCACCCAGATGGAGAAGGCCTCCGTCACGTCCGAGGACACCACCCACCAGGGACGGAAGGCGGTCGAGATGACCACCGATTACATCCTCTACGCCTCGTCCGACGACGATCCGGTGCGCTACCGCTTCCGGGAGCTGCTGATCCCCGGCGAGAAGAAGAGCGACCCCTACTGGCACGTGCGGGTGCGGATGCCCGCCGAGGGGCAGGCGGCGAAGGACGGCGACGCGATCTACACCGAGGTCGTCGAAGGGCTGAAGATTCACTCTTCCTGAGCGTCGCGGGCCGGCAGCCGTCGGGTGGCCGGGCGCATAGCCACTGATCAGCGGTTATGTCGCCAGCGATCACTGGCTCGTTCGAGGTGGGCGTCGCGCGGGGGTGGCGGGTCCTGTGAAAAACTGTTACCGACGGGTACCCAAAGGCTCCGGCTGGACATACTCTCGGCCCCATGACGGACTCGCAGGCCCCTGACGCCCCTCTCGGTACGAACCCCGTGGCGGTCGCCCCCGCCGGGGTGCGCACCGCCGCCGACGTGGTCACCCCCGAGGTGATCGCCCAGCTGACCCGCGGCGTCGTCGGGTCGGGCCGTACGGCCAACCACACGCCCTTCACCGGGGAGAAGCTGGCCGACCTGCCCGAGTCCACCCCCGAGGACGTCGCCACCGCCTTCGACCGGGCCCGAGCCGCCCAGCCCGTCTGGGCCGCCGTCCCCGTACGGCAGCGGGCCGCCGTCCTGCTGCGCTTCCACGACCTCGTCCTGAGCCGCCAGTCCGAGGTCCTCGACCTCATCCAGCTGGAGACCGGCAAGGCCCGCCTGCACGCCCACGAGGAGGTGCAGGCCGTCGCCGTCGCCGCCCGCCACTACGGGCGCAAGGCCGCCTCCTACCTCAAGCCCCGCCGCCACACCGGCGTCGTCCCGACCCTCACCAAGGTCACCGAACTGCGTCAGCCGCGCGGGGTCGTCGGCCAGATCGCCCCCTGGAACTACCCGCTGGAGCTCTCCGTGGGCGACGCGCTGCCCGCGTTCGTCTCCGGCAACGCCGTCGTGATGAAGCCCGACACCGAGACCGCGCTCACCGCGCTGTGGGCCCGCGACCTGCTGATCGAGGCCGGACTGCCCGCCGAGGTCTTCCAGGTCGTCCTCGGAGAGGGCCCGGTCGTCGGCCCCGAGGTCGTCAGCCGCGCCGACTACGTCTCCTTCACCGGCTCCACCCGCACCGGCCGCGAGGTCGCCGTCGGCGCGGCGGGCCGCCTGGTCGGCGTCTCCCTGGAGCTCGGCGGCAAGAACGCCATGCTCGTCCTGAAGGACGCCGACGTGGAGAAGGCAGCCGCCGGAGCCGTCCGGGCCTGCTTCTCCTCCGCCGGACAGCTCTGCATCTCCATCGAGCGGCTGTACGTCCACGAGTCGATCGCCGACGACTTCGTGCAGCGCTTCGCCACCCGGACGAAGGCCATGCGGCTCGGCAACTCCCTCGCGTACGGAGCCGACATGGGCTCCCTCGTGGGCGAGCGCCAGTTGGAGACCGTCACCCAGCACGTCGCCGAGGCTGTCGAGAAGGGGGCGACCCTCGTCGCGGGCGGCGTCGCCCGACCCGACATCGGCCCGCTGTTCTACGAGCCGACCATCCTCGACGGGGTTCAGTCCCCGATGGCCGTCTGCACCGAGGAGACCTTCGGCCCCGTCGTCGCGATCTACCGCTTCAGCGACGAGGACGAGGTGATCGCGCTGGCCAACGCCACCCCGTACGGCCTCAACTCCAGTGTCTGGACCACCGACTCCAGGCGCGGCCACCAGGTCGCCGCCCGGCTGCGCACCGGCACCGTCAACATCAACGAGGGGTACGCCCCCGCCTACGGCAGCGTCCAGTCCCCGATGGGCGGCATGAAGGAGTCCGGCCTCGGCCGGCGGCACGGCTCCGAGGGCATCCTCAAGTACACCGAGGCCCAGACCGTCGCCCAGCAGCGGCTGATCCCGCTCGCGCCCGCCTTCGGGATGGACGACGAGAAGTACGCCGCGTTCATGACGAGCAGCCTCAAGGCGATGAAGGCGTTCCGGCTGCGTTGACCGCCCGGAGGGCGCAGCGACTCCGGAAGGCCGCAGCGACTTCCGCCCTGTTCGTACCGATTCCGTTCCGAGGAGTGCCATGTCCCAGGACAGCCCTGCCCAGAAACAGGCCGTGAGCCATGTCCCGGCCGAGGACGACGCCGCGTACGACTACGACGTCCTGGTCGTCGGCTCGGGCTTCGGGGGCGCGGTGTCGGCGCTCCGGCTGACCGAGAAGGGCTACCGCGTCGGCATCCTGGAGGCGGGCCGCCGCTTCACCCCCGGCACGCTCCCCAAGACCTCCTGGGACCTGAAGAACTACCTCTGGGCCCCCGCCCTCGGCCTCTTCGGCATCCAGCGCGTCCACCTCCTCGGCAACGTCATGGTGCTCGCCGGGGCCGGGGTCGGCGGCGGATCGCTCAACTACGCCAACACGCTGTACGTGCCGCCCGCCCCGTTCTTCGAGGACCGCCAGTGGGCCTCGATCACCGACTGGCAGGACGAGCTGAAGCCGTACTACGACCAGGCCCGCCGGATGCTCGGGGTCCGCCTCAACCCGACCATGACCCCCTCCGACATCCACCTCAAGGCCGCCGCCGAGGCCATGGGCGTCGGCGACACCTTCCACCTGGCCCCGGTCGGCGTCTTCTTCGGCGACGGCAAGGATGCCGACGGCACCGCGAGGACCAAGGCCGGCGGTACCGTCCCCGACCCGTACTTCGGCGGCGCGGGCCCCGCCCGCAAGGCCTGCACCGAGTGCGGCGAGTGCATGACGGGCTGTCGGCACGGCGCGAAGAACACCCTCAACGAGAACTACCTCCACCTCGCCGAGAAGGCCGGGGCCGTCATCCACCCGATGACCTCCGTCGTCGCCGTCACCGACGACCCCGAGGGCGGCTACCGGGTCCTCACCGTCCCCACCGACCGTCGCCGCAGGGCGAAGCCCACCAAGCTCCGCGCCCGCAAGGTCGTCGTCGCGGCGGGCACGTACGGCACCCAGACCCTGCTGCACTCCATGAAGGACCGGGGGCTGCTGCCCCGGCTCTCCGCGAAGCTCGGCGAGCTGACCCGCACCAACTCCGAGGCGCTGGTCGGCTCCCAGACCAGCGACCGCCGGTACCGCAAGAAGCACGGCATCGCCAAGGCCGACTTCTCCCAGGGCGTCGCGATCACCTCCTCGATCCACCCGGACGACAACACCCATATCGAGCCCGTCCGCTACGGCAAGGGCTCCAACGCCATGGGCGCGATGTCGATCCTCCAGGTGCCCTACGGTGCCCATCGGGTGCGCGGCTGGCTCGCCAACATGGTCAAGCACCCCACTCTCGCCGCCCGTTCACTCTCCAACCACCACTGGTCCGAGCGCACGATCATCGGCCTCGTCATGCAGTCGCTGGACAACTCCCTGACGACGTACCGCAAACCGGGCGGCATCGGCAAGGGCCTGCTCACCGCCCGCCAGGGCCACGGCGCGCCCAACCCGACCCAGATCCCGGAAGCCACCCGCAGCGCCTCGCTCCTCGCGGAGGAGATCAACGGCTTCGCCGGCTCCAACGTGGGCGAGCTGATGGGCACCCCGCTGACCGCCCACTTCCTCGGCGGCTGCCCGATCGGCGCGAGCGCGGAGGAGGGCGTCATCGACCCGTACCACCGCCTCTACGGCCACCCCGGCATCAGCGTCGTCGACGGCTCCGCGGTCTCGGCCAACCTGGGCGTCAACCCCTCGCTGACCATCACCGCCCAGGCCGAGCGCGCGATGTCCTTCTGGCCGAACAAGGGCGATGCGGACCCGCGCCCGGAGCAGGACGCGGCCTACGAGCGGCTCACTCCCGTCGAGCCGCTCGCGCCCGCCGTGCCGAAGGACGCGTTCGGCGCGCTGAAGCTGCCGTTCCTGGGCATCCCCGTGGTGCCGCCGAAGGGGACGGCGGAGGCGGGGGCCGAGGTGAAGGGCGTCGGGAACACCCCCGTACCCAATCCGTGATCTTGCCCAATCCGTGATCTCGGCGAGGACAACTGTTCGGGGAGCTGCGCGGTCCAACCCGTACCGCGACAACTGTCACAGCAGCCCCACAGCTCCTGCCGAGTACCAGAGGTCCCCGATGACTCGCTTCATCCCGAGAACCGCGCTGCGCCGTGCAGCCGGCTCGCTCGCCGCCGCAGGCCTGCTGGCCGCGGCCTCGCTCGCCGGGGCGGCCGCCCCGGCGCAGGCCGCGGACACGCCGGTGTTCACGCTCGGCGGCCCGGCCGAGACCGGCCTGCACCCGTATCCGGAGAGCGGCCGGCCGAAGGCGTCCAAGGTCGAGATCGGCCTCGACAGCCCGTCCGAGGACGCGGAGAACGGCGGCTTCGACGGCGATTTCACGCTCACCTTCGACCTCAGCGGCGTCGCGGGCGTCGCCGACGTGAGGTTCGACGGTGAGTCGAGCCCGGACTGCGAGATCACCGGCACGAAGGCCGTCTGCGAGGACTGGGGCATCCGGCCCGGCCCCCAGCCCGCCGCCGACCTTCTCGTCACCGCCGCCGACGGCAGCGAGAACGGCGCCACCGGAACGATCACGGTGACCGGCCAGGCGGACGGGGCCACCTTCACGCCGTTCACCACCCGGCTCACGGTCGGCGGTCCCGACCTCGTGATGGAGCGGCTGCCGTTCAGGACGGAGCTGACCCCGGGGGACGAGCAGCAGGCCCCGATCACCTTCGCCAACCGCGGCACCAGGGACGCCGACGGCGTCCTGCTCACCCTGCGGTACTCGCGCGGCCTGGACATCCCGCAGCGCTACTCCAACTGCGAGTACACCGAGGACGGCCCGGGCCTGCCGGACTTCGCCTCGACCACGGCGCTCTGCTCCGTCGAAGGAGCCTTCGAGGCGGGCGAGACGTACACGCTGGCCACCCCGCTGACGCTGGAGGCCACGACGCGGGCCTACTACGACACCTTCCTCTACCGCATCCAGGAGGACAGCGCGGCCCAGCGCGCCGCCCAGCGTGCGGGCGCCCCTTTCGAGCGAGGCACCGGCGGCGTGCTGAAGGCGGTCCCGGCGAAGAAGGGCCCCGCGGGCCGGAGCACGGATCTCACCCCGGGTGACAACCAGCAGGAGGCCGACTTCCGTACGGAGAACACGGCCGACTTCGTGGCGTACGGCGACAAGGTGGCCGGGGCGGAGGGCTCCACGGTCAAGGCCGACATCGGCTTCCGCAACGAGGGTCCCGCGTGGATCGGCCACCTCCGCTCCGGTGAGGACGTCGCCACCGTCGACTTCACCGTCCCGCAGGGCGCGTCGGTCACCGCGAAGCCGGAGCGCTGCCGCGCGGTGACGGCCGACGGCACGTACCGCGAGGACCAGAAGAGCCCCGCGCCGCGCTACGTCTGCGACACCTCGATGACCGTGCGGGACGGGGCCGGCCTCGACCTGCCCTTCGAGCTGCGGATCGACAAGGCCATGGTCGGCGCGAGCGGCGAGGTGACCGTACGCGACATCTCGCTGCGGAACCCGAAGCTCCCGTTCGACCCGAAGCCCGCCAACAACACGGCGTACCTGATCCTGAACGGTGAGGGCGGCGGCGACGACTCCGACGGCACGGACGGCGGCTCCGGCGAGCCGTCCACCCCGCCGACCTCGGCCCCGGACCCGGAGGAGAGCCCGTCCGGCACCCCCGGCCCCTCGGCCTCCACCACCTCCGGCGGCAGCTCGGCGGGTACGACCGGAGGCTCCGGCGGCGGGGGCGGCCTCGCCTCGACCGGATCGATCGCCCTGATCGCCTCGGGCACGGCGGCCGTGGCGCTGGCGGCGGGCCTGGTGCTGTTCACGGCGGCACGGCGACGGGCCGCGCGCCACGGCTGACCCGGCGCAGAAGCGGCAGCGGTAGCGGTAGTGGCACAGGGCTGAGAGCGGAGAGCGGCGGAGGAGGGAGCAGGCCTCCGCCCGGAGACGTTCCGATGCGGCCGACCCGGGCGTCCCCGGGGTCGGCCGCATATGGGGTGACCAGGCTGCTGTCCCCTGCGGACCGGTCACATACGCCGGGTCGTGGTCCCACGACGCACCTGCAGTACGTCACACTCCCCGGCGGAGCCACGCGTGGTTTCCTACCGACGCCGCCCCTGGTTGGCACGGACATCAGGACCAACGAAGGCACCGCGCCCCTGGTCACGCGCCGTACGGGTGAGACGGGCCCCGAACGCAGATACGGCCCGTGCGCGGCAGGTGGAGAACCGTTCCGTCCGCGCGCCGCCCACCGGGCCTCACACCCGGCCGCGGCACAGCTCCAGGAGCGTCATCGCCAGCGCGGTGCCCGGCTTGCCCAGCGCGTCCCTGTAGTGGCCGAGCACGGCGGTCTCCCGGGACAGGTTGACCCGGCGGCCGCCCGAGGTGATCCGGGCCTCCTGGATCACCGCCGAGACGGCCATCCGCTCCTGGACGAGGCCGATGATCCGGTCGTCGAGGGCATCGATGCGCTCGCGGGCGCCGCCGATCAGAGAGGCGGCCTCGTCGGTGTGGGCGCCGGTGGCCGTGGCGGTGTCCGTGGTGCTGCTGCTCATGGTGGTGACTCCCGGTGGGGTCGCGGCCCCCCGGAGCCATGGACCCGGACACGCGAGACGCCCCGGGCCTGCTGGCCCGGGGCGCCTGGAACGTTGCTTGTCAGTAGCTCAAGCAGCACGACCACGGCAGCCGGCGGGCCGGATGCCATAGGTAAAGACGAAGATCGTGTGCTGACGCATGGGGGACAGTATGGCCCCGGTCCGCCGGCCCCCACAAAACGGGGCCCGGATCGTGAGACGGGACGGGCACGGGCGTCCCCTCCGCCGACCCGGCGGAGGGTTCGCGCACGGCCGGTAGAATCGGAAGAACCGACCCCCTTCACCACCGCCGGAAGGCCGCCCCGTGCCAGCAGCACCCCCCGCCGCCCCCGACGCCACGGCCGACGTGGTCCTCGTCGTCGACTTCGGCGCGCAGTACGCCCAGCTCATCGCCCGCCGCGTCCGTGAGGCCCGGGTCTACAGCGAGATCGTCCCGTCCACCATGCCGGTGGCCGAGATGCTGGCGAAGAACCCGCGCGCGATCATCCTCTCCGGCGGCCCCTCGTCGGTGTACGCGGAGGGCGCGCCGTCCCTGGACCGCTCGCTGTTCGAGGCCGGGGTCCCGGTCTTCGGCATGTGCTACGGCTTCCAGCTGATGGCCACGACGCTCGGCGGCACGGTCGACGACAACGGGGCCCGTGAGTACGGCCGTACCCCGCTGCACGTCACGAAGGCGGGCTCGACGCTCTTCGAGGGCACGCCCACCGAGCAGCCGGTGTGGATGTCGCACGGCGACGCCTGCTCGGCGGCCCCGGAGGGCTTCACCGTCACCGCCTCCACCGACGTGGTCCCGGTCGCCGCCTTCGAGAACGACGAGAAGAAGCTCTACGGCGTCCAGTACCACCCGGAGGTCATGCACTCGACCCACGGCCAGCAGGTCCTGGAGCACTTCCTCTACCGCGGCGCGGGCATCGAGCCGAACTGGACCACCACCAACGTGGTCGAGGAGCAGATCGCCCTCATCCGCGAGCAGGTCGGCGACAAGCGCGCCATCTGCGGCCTCTCCGGCGGCGTCGACTCCGCGGTCGCCGCGGCCCTCGTCCAGAAGGCCGTCGGCTCCCAGCTCACCTGCGTCTACGTCGACCACGGCCTGATGCGCAAGGGCGAGACCGAGCAGGTCGAGAAGGACTTCGTCGCCGCGACCGGCGCGAAGCTGAAGGTGGTCGACGCGGAGAAGCGCTTCCTCGACGCCCTGGCCGGGGTCTCCGACCCGGAGCAGAAGCGGAAGATCATCGGCCGCGAGTTCATCCGTGTCTTCGAGCAGGCCCAGCTGGAGATCCTCCAGGAGGACGGACCCGAGGTCGCCTTCCTCGTCCAGGGCACGCTCTACCCGGACGTCGTCGAGTCCGGCGGCGGCAGCGGCACCGCCAACATCAAGTCCCACCACAACGTCGGCGGCCTCCCCGACGACATCGAGTTCCAGCTCGTCGAGCCGCTGCGCCAGCTGTTCAAGGACGAGGTCCGCATGGTCGGCCAGGAGCTGGGCCTCCCCGAGGAGATCGTCCAGCGCCAGCCGTTCCCCGGCCCCGGCCTCGGCATCCGCATCGTCGGCGACGTCACCAAGGACCGCCTGGACCTGCTCCGCGAGGCCGACGCCATCGCCCGCGAGGAGCTGACGGCGGCCGGTCTGGACCGCGACATCTGGCAGTGCCCGGTGGTCCTCCTCGCCGACGTCCGCTCGGTCGGCGTCCAGGGCGACGGCCGTACCTACGGCCACCCGATCGTGCTGCGCCCGGTCTCCTCCGAGGACGCCATGACGGCCGACTGGTCGCGGCTGCCGTACGAGACGCTGGCGAAGATCTCCACCCGCATCACCAACGAGGTCGCCGACGTCAACCGCGTCGTCCTCGACGTGACGAGCAAGCCGCCGGGGACCATCGAGTGGGAGTGACCTTCCCCGCCACCTGAGAGCCCCCAGGTCAAGGCCGATGCCGTCGCTCATTCGTTTGGGCGGCGGCATTGTCGTATCGGATGGGTACGCTGAGTGAAGAGACGAGACTTCGGCGTAGGGGAGCAATCATGAGCGCCGCATCCGAGCCCGGGCTTGAGGAGCAGGAGCCGTACCGGTGGCCCGTTCCGCCGGAGGGCGGCTGGACGGCGGACGACCTCGACCGGATTCCGGGCCTCCCGCCCCACACCGCGCTGATCGACGGGAGTCCCGTCTTCATGAGTCCGCAGCGGAAGTTCCACACGCGAGCCATGTAGCTGCTGGAATCCGCCCTCCTCACCCACGTCCCTGCGGATCTGGACGTCGACAGGGAGATGACCATCAGGCTGGACACCAGCAACCGCCCGGAGCCCGACCTGCTGGTGTACAGGGCCGATGCCGACACCGGTCCCGACCAGACCTGGTACGCACCGGAGGACGTCGTCCTCGCCGTCGAGGTCGTGTCCCCCGATTCCCTGGAGCGCGACCGAGGCGTCGAACCGCGCACGTACGCCGAGGCCGGGGTCAAGCACTTCTGGCGGGTCGAGCAGGGCGACGACGATCTGCCCGTCGTCTACGTCTACGAGCTCGACCCGGCGACGCGCACCTACACGCCCACCGGAATCCACCATCAGAAGATGAACCTGTCCGTTCCCTTCCCGATCGACGTGGACCTCAGCGAGATTCACCGCCGGGGCCGCCGGTAATTCCCTGGCACGGGCCTCTCCGCCCGTGCCAGGCTCCTCCACCATGTCCGCCGAAGAAGTCCGCGCCCTCGTGTCCGCCGCCGGGAACGACCGCCTCACCTGGAACACCCCGCTCTCCGAGGAGCACGCGGCCCGGCTGATCGCCGCCTGCGCGCCCGCCCCCGGAGCCCGGATCCTCGACCTCGGTTCCGGCTGGGGCGAGTTGCTGATGCGGCTCGTGGAGTCCGCGCCCGGGGCCGCCGGAGACGGCGTCGAGACCGACCCGGCAGCCGTGGCGCGCGGGCGGAAGCTCGCCGGGGAGCGGGGGCTCGCGGACCGGGTGCGGTTCCACGAGGTGCCCGCCGCCGAGTGGACGGACGACGGTTACGACCTCGCCGTCTCCATCGGCTCCTCGCACGCCTGGCCCGGCACCACCCGGGAAGCCCTCACCACCCTCGCCGCCGCCGTGCGCCCCGGCGGGCGGGTCCTGTTCGGGGAGGGGATCTGGCTGAAGGAGCCGACGCCCGCCGCGCTGGCGGGGCTGGGGGCCGAGCCCGGGGACTTCGGCTCGCTGCTGGAGCTGATCCGGCTGGCGGAGTCCATCGGGCTGCGCGCGCTCCAGGTCACCGCGGCCGACGAGCGCGAATGGGACCTCTTCGAGTCCGAGGGCCCGATCGGACGCGGCCAGCGCTGGGCACTGGCGCACCCGGACCATCCGCTGCACGCCGAGGTGACGGCCGAGGTCGACGCCCGCCGCACCGGCTACTACGGGGGCTACCGCTCCTCCTTCACCCTCGCCTACCTGGTGCTCTGCATCTGACCTGGGCCTCACCTCTTCTCACCGTCACCACCCGGCGGTAACTTCCGGTCCTGTACGCCCCTGAGAGTGTGAGGAGCCGCCATGTCCGAGCAGGTCGCCGTGTCCGCCCCCGCCCCGATCCCCGTCGAACAGCTCCAGTTCGCGATGCCGCCCGTGCACGCCTCGCCGGACGAGGAACGCGCGTACCGCAGGGAGCGGCTGGCGGGCGCGCTGCGGCTGTTCGGGCAGCTCGGGTACGAGGACGGGGTCTCCGGGCACATCACCGTGCGCGACCCCGAGCTGGCGGACTGCTTCTGGGTCAACCCGTTCGGCGCGCCCTTCGCCGACATCACCCCGCAGGACCTGGTCCTCGTCAACGGCGACGGCCAGGTGGTCCGGGGCCGCTTCCACGTCAACCAGGCCGCGTTCGCCGTGCACGCGGCGGTGCACCGGGCCCGGCCGGACACCGTGGCCGTCGCGCACACCCACTCGGTGCACGGGCGGGCGCTGTCGGCGCTCGGGGAGCCGATCGAGCCGATCACCCAGGAATCCTGCGCCTTCTACGAGGCCCACGCGCTCCACGACACCTACACGGGCGTGGTCGTGGACGAGGACGAGGGCCGGCGCATCGCCGCCTCGCTCGGGCCGCACAAGGCGGTGATCCTGCGCAACCACGGGCTGCTGACCGTCGGGGACTCGGTGGACGCGGCGGCCTGGTGGTTCCTCACGATGGAGCGCGCCTGCCAGGTGCAGTTGCTGGCGCGGGCCGCCGGGGAGCCCGTGCTCATCTCGCACCAGGACGCCGTCACCACCCGCGATCACCTCGGCAGCGATCTCGTCGCCTGGATCAACTACCAGCCCCTGTGGCGGCGGATCGGTCGAACGTTCTGACGACAGGCGCCCCGGCCCGCCCCGATGCGGGGACCGGCTGCCCCGTACGGCACAATTCGCAGATATCACAAGTGAGTTGGCTGTACCGGGGCGGGAAAGGGCGTAATCCTCCGTGGCGTTGGACGAAACCAGGACGAGCGGCACGCACGGCGGCGGCTGCACCTGCGGCGACTGCCCGCACGGAGCCCGCCGCGGACACCGGCGCGCGGTCGCCGCGTTCCTCGCCAAACGCGACGAACTGGCCGCCGGCAACGGACTGCCCGCCGGGGTCGCGCAGTCCCCGTCCGCATCCCGGCAATGGGTCTCCGACGAGCTGACCGGGTCCGCCCGCACCGTCGCCGAACGGGCCCGGGAAGCCGGTGACGCCTGGCTGCACCAGGTCTGGCGGTCCACGCTGGCCGTCGTCTGGGGCGCGGTCGGGGCGCTCCTCGTCGGGGTCTGCGTCACCGCGATCGGGGCCGGCTGGTCCACCGCCCGTACCGCCGGTCTGCTCGCCGCCCTCGTCACGGCCGGGCTGCTGACCACCGCTGCCCGCCTCCACCGCGCCCGGGGCGGCCTCCTCGCCCCGCTGATCGGCGAGGACAACCGGCTCTCCACCTCCCGGACGGTCGCCGGGGCCTGGGTGCTGCTCGCCGTCTTCGCCGTCCTCGTGCTCGCGCTGCAACTGGCCGGGGCCTCCGACCCGGACGAGAGGGACGCGCTGATCGAGGGGCTCGACCTGGTCCGCTCCGCCGGGGTCGTCGCCGTGCTGGCGCTGGTGTGCGCGGTCGCTGTCGTGGTGCGCCGCGTCGTGACCGTACGGGTTCTGGGCCAGCGGCTCCAGAAGCTGCGCGCGGACCGGCCGCGCGCAGCCGACCTGCTCACCGACGACTCCGGGCGCGGGTCGTTCACCGATGTGCAGTACGTTCTGGTCAGCGCCGTCGCCGTCCTGTTCGCGGCGGTTCGCCTGGCCCGCCGCCCCGAGCAGTTGCCCGACCTGCCGTGGGGGCTCGCCCTGCTGGTGGCCGTCTCGGCGGCGACCTACTTCGCCGGGAAGTACGCGGAGGGCGGCCGCCCGGTGGTGCTGTCCGTGGTGCGGGCCCGGGAGGCCGGGGACCTGGACGCCCCGATCCGGACCGGCGACGACATCGAGATCCGGGGGGCGGGCTTCGTACCGCCCGGCGCGGGCAGCCCCGACCGGCTGGCCCGGCTCGTCGTGCGGATAGGGACCGTCCATGTCCACGTCCCGCTGGTCCCGGTCGCCGGGGGCTTCGCCAACCCGACCGACACCGTCCTCACCGTGCCCGTCCCGGTCGAGGTCGAGCCGGGCACCGTGGACGTCCAGGTCGTCACCGCCGCCGGGGTGGAGACCAACCGGGTCCCGATCGACGTCACCGACTGACCGCCACCGGAATCCCGGGCGAATTTCACCGCCGATCGCGTCCCAGCCCTGGTGAGCAGTGCGTCGAGGGCGTACGTATGGTCGAAGTGACGGGACTTCGGGAAGCGGGGCAGCGGTGATGAACGGTTACGGCGGAGGATCGTACGGTCTGGGCGAGCGGAGGACGCTGAGGGAGCAGGCAGGCGTGTACGCCCTGCTGCCGCTGCGGATCTTCCTCGGTGTCACCTTCGTCTACGCGGGCCTCGACAAGCTCACCGACAGCGCGTTCCTGTCCGCGACCGGCACCGGGTCCATCGGCGAGATGATGCGCGGGGTGCGCGACTCCTCCGCGATCCCCGCCCTCGTCGACCTGGCGCTCAAGAGCCCCGAGGGCTTCGGCTACGCCATCGCGATCGGCGAACTCCTCGTCGGCCTCGGCACCCTCGTCGGCCTCTGGGCCCGGCTCGCGGCGCTAGGCGGCGCGCTGATCTCGCTGAGCCTCTGGCTGACCGTGAGCTGGCAGGCCACCCCTTACTACTACGGCAACGACCTGCCCTATCTGATGGCGTGGCTGCCGCTGGTGCTCGCGGGGGCCCCGCTGTTCTCCGCCGACGCCCTCCTCGCCTCGCGCCGCCGCCGCACCATGTAGGCGGCCCAGGTCGCCGTCGCGGCCAGCCACAGCCCGCCGAGGAACAGGGGCAGGAAGAACGTCCACGGGACCTCCCAGGCCCCGGCCGCGTCGGCCGCGTACCCCGCGGCAAGCCCCAGCATCACCAGGCCCGCCACCGCGCGGCCCGGCCGGAATTCATGACGCAGCACGGGTGACCTCCACCTGTCCGATGCCCACTTCCACTTGCAGTTCGATCGTGCCGGCGGTCCCCGCGCCCTTGGGCGGCGGCAGCGTCCGCTGCGTCGCCTCGTCGCTGTTGATCCGGACCTGGACCCGCTGCCCCTCCTCCAGACGGATCTCCCCGAGCCCCGCCTCGGCGCGCACCTTCACCGTCACGTTCTCCGGGACGACGACGGCCGCCCGGCCCGCCGCCACATCGAGCCCCGTGCGCACGGTCTCGCCCTCGGGCACCTTCAGGCGGGACAGGTCCAGCCGGGCGTCGCCCGTGCTCAGCTCGTAGTGCGGCCGGACGGCGGCCGCCGAGGCGGGCCGCCACTCCTGGCGGGCCCACGAGGTGTCGATGTCCTTCGGCAGCTCCGCCGCGCCCGCCAGCAGGCCGGCCGTGACCATCGCCATGAAGACCGTGCCGAAACCGGTCCGCCCCAGCATCGAGGCGAGCAGCAGGCCGAGCCCGAAGACGGCGAGCGCGGCGACCAGGCCGATCTGCAGCGCGGTGCCCAGCGGCTGGTGCTCCCAGCTCAGCCCGGTGCCCAGACCGCCCGCCACCAGCGCCGTCAGGAAGACCAGGCCGCCGATGGAGCGCGGCCCGCGCGGCACGGGCGACGGCTGCGGCGTCCGGAACGGCGCGTCCGGGCCGGGCCGCCCGGCCTTCACCCCGGCGCGCGCCGCGCCCACGTCCGTGTCCGGCGGACCCCACAGATAACCGGGACCCACCGGCCCGGTCGTGCCGTCCTTGACGATCGGGTCCCGCCACCACGACGGGCCGCCCGGCGTCGGCGGGGCCTTCACCTCCGGCGGCGGGGCGCCGAGCCCCCCGGTGTGCGGGGGGCCGGGCGGGGCGGCCGGTGCGCCGGGCGGGGCCGCCGGGTCCTCCGTGGCCGCCGTCCGACGGGACTGCGTCCACACGGAGAAGCCGACGACGGCCACCGTCAGCAGCGCGGCGAACGACAGCATGCCCCGGTTGTGCAGCATCGACAGGAACAGCCCGCAGCCGATCAGCGCCAGCAGCAGCGCCACCAGCGACGCCCCGTCGACCCGTCCCGAGAGCAGCTTGCGCGCCTCGTTCTCGTCCTCTCCGTCGGTGGGCAGCAGCAGCCAGGCGAAGCCGTAGACGATCAGACCGATGCCCCCGGTCGCCGACAGCACACCGAGCACGATCCGGAAGATCACCGGGTCCACGTCGCAGTACCGGCCCAGCCCGCCGCACACCCCGGCGACGACCTTCTGTCGCGGGGTGCGCCGCAGCTGAGGCTTCGGCGCGTCGGGGGGCGCGACGCCGGGAGCGGCGTCCGAAGGAGCGGTCATGCCTCCATGGTGACGGCCCGAACCGCCCGCCGGGACCCGCCCCGACCCTGGACGTTCCCTGATATTGCCCGCGTACGGCCCTGAAGGGCCGGGGGTTGCCGCCCGAGCACGCCGCCCCCGAACGCCGGGGCGCACGCGCCGGGCGAGCGCGGCGGGGGCCACCACCCGGCCACACGCGGGGGGCGGCATCAGGGTCACTTCGGGGGCCGACCCTGATGCCGCCCCGCACCCGCGCGTGTGACGATCGGGGTATGCCCGTCGCCACCGCCCGAGCCGCCAGCTCCCTGTCCGCCGACCCGGAGGAGCCGCCGCAGCGCAAGCTCTACCGCAGTGCCGACGGCCGGCTGCTCGGCGGCGTCGCGCGCGGGCTCGCCGGACACCTGGGACTGCCGGTCGCCTGGGTGCGGCTCGTCTTCCTCGGACTGTTCGTCACCGACGGCCTCGGCGCCCTGCTCTACGCGGTGTTCTGGATCGTCGTCCCCCTCGGCGTCGGCGGCGTCGAGCCCTCCCGCTCGGTGTTCGAGACGGTCGCGGACGGCCGCCGCAAGCTCCGCAAGCCGGACAGGGGGCAGGTCTTCGCCCTGGTCGCCCTGACGGTCGGGGCCGTCGCCTACTTCGTCAACGTCGACATGGGCGGCGAGACCGGCCGCTACATCTGGCCCACCCTCCTCATCGGCGCCGGCTCCGTCCTGGTCTGGCGGCAGGCGGACAACGCCCGCCGCGCCCGCTGGATGGAGGTCGGCCGCAACCGCAGGCTGCTCCACCTGGCCCGGGGCCTCGCCGGGGTCGCCCTGGTCGGCCTCGGCCTCGGCCTCTTCCTCGTCGTACGCGGCTCGGCAGCCCAGCTCGGCAATGTGCTGACCGCCGCCATCGCCGTGCTGACCGGCATCTTCCTGCTCGCCGGCCCCTATCTGGTGCGGATGACCCAGGACCTCTCCGAGGAGCGCCTGATGCGCATCCGCGCCCAGGAGCGGGCCGAAGTCGCCGCCCACGTCCACGACTCCGTGCTGCACACCCTCACCCTGATCCAGCGCAACGCCGACGACGGCGGCGAGGTCAGACGCCTCGCCCGCGCCCAGGAACGCGAGCTGCGCAACTGGCTCTACAACCCCGAGGGCACCGGCAAGGACGAGGACGACGAACCGGAGACCCTGGCGGAGGCGGTCAAGCGGGCCGCCGCCGAGGTCGAGGACAAGCACGGCGTCCCCCTGGAGGTCGTCGTGGTCGGCGACTGCCCCCTCGACGACAAGCTGACCGCGCAGATGCAGGCCGCGCGCGAGGCGATGGTCAACGCCGCCAAGTACGGTGGCGAGGGCGGGGCGGTACAGGTCTTCGCGGAGGTCGAGGGCCGTACGGTCTTCGTGTCCGTGCGCGACCGGGGCCCGGGGTTCGACCTGGACGAGGTTCCCGGAGACCGCATGGGCGTACGAGAATCAATCATCGGCCGGATGCAGCGCAACGGCGGCAGTGCCCGGCTGCGTTCGGTGCCCGGCGGGGGCACCGAGGTCGAGCTGGAGATGGAGAGGGCGAGCGAATGACCGAGAACACCGAAGCCACCGGGGGCCCGGAGCGACGGGTACGGGTCGTGCTCGTCGACGACCACCGGATGTTCCGCACCGGGGTGCAGGCCGAGATCGGCCGCACCGAGGAGACCGGCGTCGAGGTGGTCGGCGAGGCCGCCGACGTCGACCAGGCGGTCACCGTCATCACGGCGACCCGCCCCGAGGTCGTCCTCCTCGACGTCCACCTCCCCGGCGGCGGCGGCGTCGAGGTGCTGCGCCGCTGCGCCCCCATGATGGGCACGGCCGAGAACCCGGTCCGCTTCCTCGCGCTGTCCGTCTCGGACGCCGCGGAGGACGTCATCGGCGTGATCCGGGGCGGCGCGCGCGGCTACGTCACCAAGACGATCACCGGCACCGACCTGGTCGACTCCGTCTTCCGGGTCCAGGAGGGCGACGCGGTCTTCTCGCCCCGCCTGGCCGGCTTCGTCCTGGACGCCTTCGCCTCCACGGACGCCCCGCCGGTCGACGAGGACCTGGACCGCCTCACCCAGCGCGAGCGCGAGGTGCTGCGGCTCATCGCACGCGGCTACGCGTACAAGGAGATCGCCAAGCAGCTGTTCATCTCGGTGAAGACGGTCGAGTCGCACGTCTCGGCGGTGCTGAGGAAGCTCCAGCTCTCCAACCGGCACGAACTGACCCGCTGGGCGACGGCGCGACGGCTGGTCTGAGCCCGCAGCCCGCTGCTACGCCACCCGGGTCGCTCCCGCGAACGGCATCTGGTCGATGGGCGCGATGCGGACCGGCGCTCCGGGGCGCGGGGCGTGGATCATCTGTCCGCCGCCGATGTAGAGGCCGACATGGCTGATCCCGGAGTAGAAGAACACCAGGTCTCCGGGGGCCAGTCGGGAGCGCGGGATCCGCTGTCCGGCGTTGATCTGGGTGTAGGTGGTGCGGGGCAGGCTGACGCCCGCCGCCCTCCAGGCCGCCTGGGTCAGGCCCGAGCAGTCGAAGGCGTTCGGGCCGGTCGCGCCCCAGACGTACGGCTTGCCGATCGCGCCGTGGGCGAAGGCGATGGCCTGTCCGGCACGGGAGTCGGGGGCCGCGACCGGGCCGCCGCGAGGGGCGGAGCGGTCGCTGTGGGCCGGGCCGCCGCCGTGCCGGGCGTCGGCGACGCGTTCGAAGTCGGCGCGCTCGGCGGCGGTCAGGGTGTCCAGCAGCTTCCGGGCGTCGGCCAGTTTCGTGCGGATCGCGGTGCGGTGCTCGTGCAG
Source organism: Streptomyces sp. man185 (assembly GCA_002551355.1). GTDB lineage: Bacteria > Actinomycetota > Actinomycetes > Streptomycetales > Streptomycetaceae > Streptomyces. The sequence continues at coordinate 25,143 of NTHE01000074.1, forward strand.
TTCGGCAGAGCGAGCGGCGAGGCGCTCGGTCTCCTGGTCGGCGCGGGCCTTGACGCGGGTGATCCGGGAGACCTGCCGCTTGATGTTCCGCAGCAGGCCGCTCTGCCGGTCGCCGGCCCGGTCGAGGTAGGAGGCGCGTTCCAGATAGGCGTCGGGGTCGGAGGAGAGCGCCAGTTGCAGGGCCGGGTCGAGGGTGCCGGAGCGGTACTGCGCGGTGGCCAGCGAACCGAGCGCGTGCCGGGCGGTGTTGAGACGGTCGGTGCGGCGGGCGGCCTCGTCGGTCAGGGCCTCGACGGTGCGGGTGGCGGCGTCCGCCTTCTCCTTCGCCCCGTTGTACTTCTCGGTGGCGACCTCGGCGTCGTGGTAGAGCCGGTCGACCTTCGCCTTGACCTGGGCGGCGGTGGGAGCCGGTTCGGCGGGGGCCGCGCCCGCCCCGGTGACCGAGCCGGCGGTGGCGGCCCCGGCGAGCGCCAGGGTGGCGGCGGTGCGGGCAGCAGAGCCGGTGAGCGGGCGCTGCTTGGGTTTTCGGTGAGCTGACCTGCGGTGCGCTGCCACGGGGGCGGCATCCTTCCTGTCGGCTGCCCACCGTTGATGGCGGCGGGTCCGGGATGGACGCTAATCCCGGCGCGGAGAAAAGAGTCGCCATGACAGCTATTGCCCTGATGTGACGTTTCGCCGGTCACGGATGATCGAAGCACTCAAGGAAGGCCTGCCTCACTGAAAGGTAGACCTTTGGCCGTGGCTAGGCTCCCGAGCCATGGACGTACTCATCAATGTCTTCGTCGCCCTGCACATCATCGGCATCGCCTCCCTGCTGGGCGGCTTCCTGACGCAGATGAAGGCCATGGGGGCGGGGACCGCCCGGTTCACCCCCGCGATGCTGCACGGCGCGCTGACCATGCTGGTCACCGGCATGGCCCTGGTCGGTCTCAACCAGGCCGACGACCAGACCGTGAACAACGTCAAGATCGGCATCAAGCTGGCGCTGCTGGTGGTGATCCTCGCCCTGGTCTACGTCAAGCGGGACGAGGAGAAGGTCGACAAGGGCGCGTTCATCGCCGTCGGCGGGCTGACGGTCGTCAACATCTTCATCGCCACGGTCTGGACCTGAGGCAGGCCCGGGGATTTCCGGGGGCGGCCGCTCACGGCCCGCCCCCGGCCCCGTACGCGTGACTACGCCGGGCGCACGCTCCCGTAGATCGGCATGTAGTAGATCGACTCCTCGCGCACGTTCGCACCCGGCTTCGGGGCGTGGATCATCATCCCGTCGCCCTTGTAGATGCCGACGTGGCTGATGTCGTCGTAGAAGAAGACCAGATCCCCGGGCTGCAGGTCGGACGTGGCGACCCGGGTCCCGACCTCGACCTGGTCCCAGGTCGTCCGGGGCAGCGTCACACCCGCCTCCCGCCAGGCCGCCTGCGTCAGCCCCGAGCAGTCGAAACTGGAGGGGCCCGACGCCCCCCACACGTACGGCTTCCCGATCTGGGCGCGGGCGAAGGCCAGCACCTTCTCCGCCTTGGCGGCGTAACCGCTGCCCGTACCGGAGCCGGAGCCGGAACCTGTGCCCGTACCGGAACCGGAACTCGTCCCCGAACCCCCGCCGGACTCCTTCGCGGCCTCCTCGCGGGCCTTCTCCTCGGCCTCGGCCTTCTCCTTCGCCTCGGCGGCCTGGCGGGCGGCCAGCTTCGCCGCCTTCTCCTTGGCCTCGGCCTCCTTCTTGCGCTCCAGCTCCGCCAGCCGCGCCTTCTCCTCGGCGGTCAGCCTGGAGAGCAGGCCGCGGGCCTCGGTGAGCTTGGCCTGCACGTCCTTCTTGCTGGAGGCCAGCGTGGCCTGCGTCTCGGTGAGGGTCTCCAGGCTCTTCACCGCCTCCGCGCGCTTCTTCGCGGCCGAGGCCTGCTGCGTACGGAACTCGGCGACGGCCCTCTGCTGCCGCTCCGTCGCCCGGTCCATCAGCCGACTCTGGTCGAAGTACCCCTGCGGGTCGTCCGCCAGGAAGAACGTCGCCGTGGGCGCGATGCCGCCGTCGCGGTACTGGGCCGCCGCGTAGGAGCCCAGCGCCCGGCGCGCCTCGTTGATCTTCTCGGTCCGCTTCGCCACGTCCGAGAGCAGTGTGTCGACCTTCTTCTGCTGGGACGCGGAGGCGGACTTGGCCCGGTTGTACTCCTGGGTCGCGGTGCCCGCCTGCCGGTACAGGGCGTCGACCTTCTTCTGGACTTCCTCGATGGCGGGCTTCGGCTCCGCGGGCGCGGCCGTGGCGCTCTGCGTGGAGAGCAGCGTCACGGAGGCCAGCGCGGCCGTCGTCAGCCCGACGGCAGGAGTGGTGGTGCGCACCTTCGTGCGCGGCTTGCGATGCGATGCCAAGACCGGCATCTCCTTCCGTGGACCGCCTACCGGGTTAGCTGTCGGGTTCGGACGGAACGGAAGGCTGTCCTACGGTCCGGATACGAGCTCACGGACCGATTCACCCCGGTTCTGCGTGTGGGTCCCCGGTTCCGAACGGCCTTGAGGGCAGGACGGATTCGGCAGAGGTGTCCGTTAGGCGCGGTTCGCCTCAGGGAGGTACGGATCACCTGACCGAGCACGCTAGCCAAAGCGCCCCGCCGCTGGGAAGGACGATGAGCGATATGCCCGATACGTTTTCGTGACCTTTCCGGATCGGGTCGCCCGCACCCCCTCCGACCGGGTGCTCCTTCACGGAACGTGGACGTCCGTTCTCCGTGCGTACCCGGTACGGGCGTGTCGGCGGCCGGTTCCGGAGCCCGCTTCCGACCGCTTCCCGGCTTCGGCGGAAGGTTGTCAGTCCGGCAGCCTAAACTCGGGAGGCGATGAGCAGCCTCTTTGACGACAATTTCCTGACCGGCCTCCAGCCCGCGGAGGACGGCCCCCCGCCGCCTCCCGAGGACCACGCGCCCGAAGCGGTGCCGGAGGGACTCTTCGAGGGCGTCTACGACGCGCCCCCGCCGCCCCGGGACGGCTATTACCGGGACGGTCACCCGCGCCCGGTGATCGACTCCGCCGCGCTGCTCGACGGGCTGAACACCGAGCAGCGCGCCGCCGTCGTGCACGCCGGATCCCCGCTGCTCATCGTCGCCGGGGCCGGCTCCGGCAAGACCCGGGTGCTCACCCACCGCATCGCCCACCTGCTGGCCGAGCGCGGGACGCACCCCGGGCAGATCCTCGCGATCACCTTCACCAACAAGGCCGCCGGCGAGATGAAGGAGCGCGTCGAGCAGCTGGTGGGCCCGCGCGCCAACGCCATGTGGGTCATGACCTTCCACAGCGCGTGCGTCCGCATCCTGCGCCGCGAGTCGAAGAAGCTCGGCTTCACCTCGTCGTTCTCGATCTACGACGCCGCCGACTCCAAGCGCCTGATGGCCCTGGTCTGCCGCGATCTCGACCTGGACCCCAAGCGCTACCCGCCGAAGTCCTTCACCGCCAAGGTCTCCAACCTCAAGAACGAGCTCATCGACGAGGAGACCTTCGCCGGACAGGCTGCCGATGGGTTCGAGAAGACCCTCGCCCAGGCGTACGCGCTCTACCAGGCCCGCCTGCGCGAGGCCAACGCCCTGGACTTCGACGACATCATCATGACGACGGTCCACCTCCTCCAGGCCTTCCCGGACGTCGCCGAGCACTACCGCCGCCGCTTCCGCCACGTCCTGGTCGACGAGTACCAGGACACCAACCACGCCCAGTACACCCTGGTCCGTGAGCTGGTCGGACCGGACGGCGAGGCCGACGCCCCCGCCGAGCTGTGCGTGGTGGGTGACGCGGACCAGTCGATCTACGCCTTCCGGGGCGCGACCATCCGCAACATCCTCCAGTTCGAGGAGGACTACCCGAGCGCGACGACGATCCTGCTGGAGCAGAACTACCGCTCCACGCAGACGATCCTCTCCGCCGCCAACGCCGTCATCGAGCGCAACGAGAGCCGCCGACCCAAGAACCTCTGGACCAACGCCGGCTCCGGCGCCCGCATCACCGGCTATGTCGCCGACACCGAGCACGACGAGGCGCAGTTCGTCGCCGACGAGATCGACCGGCTCACCGACGCGGGCGACGCCAAGGCGGGCGACGTCGCCGTCTTCTACCGCACCAACGCCCAGTCCCGTGTCTTCGAAGAGATCTTCATCCGCGTCGGCCTGCCCTACAAGGTCGTCGGCGGCGTGCGCTTCTACGAGCGCAAGGAGGTCCGGGACGTCCTGGCCTACCTCCGGGTCCTCGCCAATCCCGAGGACACCGTCCCGCTGCGCCGCATCCTCAACGTTCCCAAGCGCGGCATCGGCGACCGCGCCGAAGCGATGATCGACGCCCTGTCGATGCGCGAGAAGATCTCCTTCCCGCAGGCCCTGCGCCGCGTCGACGAGGCGTACGGCATGGCCGCCCGCTCGTCCAACGCCGTCAAGCGCTTCAACACGCTGATGGAGGAGCTGCGCACGATCGTCGAGTCCGGCGCCGGGCCCGCCGTCGTGCTGGAAGCGGTCCTGGAGCGCACGGGCTATCTCGCCGAACTCCAGTCCTCCACCGACCCGCAGGACGAGACCCGTATCGAGAACCTCCAGGAACTCGCCGCCGTCGCCCTCGAATTCGAGCAGGAGCGCGGCGACGAGGAAGGCGCGGGCACGCTCGCGGAGTTCCTGGAGAAGGTCGCGCTCGTCGCGGACTCCGACCAGATCCCCGACGAGGACGAGGACGGCTCCGGCGTCATCACGCTGATGACCCTGCACACGGCGAAAGGCCTGGAGTTCCCGGTCGTCTTCCTCACCGGGATGGAGGACGGCGTCTTCCCGCACATGCGGGCCCTCGGCCAGACCAAGGAGCTGGAGGAGGAGCGCCGTCTCGCCTACGTCGGCATCACCCGCGCCCGCGAACGGCTCTATCTGACCCGGGCCGCGATGCGCAGCGCCTGGGGCCAGCCCTCGTACAACCCGCCCTCGCGGTTCCTGGAGGAGATCCCGGAAGCGCACCTGGACTGGAAGCGCAAGGGCCCGATGGCCGCCCCCGCCGGGCCCACCTCCGGCATCACGTCCTCGCTCTCCTCCTCCCGCTCCCGCTCCGGCCCCTCGGGCTTCGCGACGCGGCGCGGCGCGGACAAACCGACGGTCGCCCTGGCGGTCGGGGACCGGGTCACGCACGACCAGTTCGGTCTGGGCACGGTGACGGCCGTCGAGGGCCACGGCGACCAGGCCAAGGCGACGGTCGACTTCGGCGACGAGCGCCCGAAGAAGCTGCTCCTGCGGTACGCACCCGTCGAGAAGCTGTAGGACGAGTGAGGGGGAGGGCCGAAGCCCTCCCCCTCACTCTCGTGCCGCGTTCCGTCAGGTCGGGTCGACGCCCTTGCTGCGCAGCCATGCCAGCGGGTCGATCGCCGCGCCGCCGCCGGGCCGGACCTCGAAGTGCAGGTGCGGGCCCGTCGAGTTGCCCGAATTCCCGGAGTACGCGATGACGTCACCGGCCTTCACCGGGCCCGAGCGGATCTTGTTGCTGCTGAGGTGGCAGTACCAGGTCTCGGTGCCGTCGGCGGCGGTCACGATCGCCATGACCCCGTAGGCGCTGTTCAGCTGGGTGCTCACGGTGCCGTCGGTCGCGGCCATCACCGGGGTGCCGTACGAGACGGGGAAGTCGATGCCGGAGTGCACGGACATCCAGTTGACGCCCGCCTGACCGTAGTAGGCGCTGAGCCCGTGCTGCTTGACCGGCAGGACGAACTTGGGTCGCAGCGCCTCACGGCGTGCGGCCTCCTCCTCGCGCTTCTTCTTCTCCGCCGCCTGCCGCTCTCGCAGGTCGATGCGTTCCTGGGTGCGGCTCGCGCGCTCGCGGAAGTCGTCGCTGCCCTCGGAGAGCTGCTCCAACTGGCTGTCCAGCCGGTTGTTCGCGGCGACCGGCTTGACCGTGCTCGGGTCGGCGACCGCCAGTGAGGTGGTCGTCTCCTCCGGCTTCTCCTCCCCACCGGGCATCCCGCCGACCGAGGCGGCGGCGATCCCCGCGACGCTCATCACACAGGCGGAGGGCACCGCGACGGTCAGCAGGGCGGAGCGCTTGGCGGGGGTACGACGGCGGGCCCGGTTGCGCGGGGCGGGCGCACGGACCGCGGAGCGGTTCACGGAGTGCGGGGCGGGGGAGTCGCCCCCGGCGTCCGGCTCCGGAGTCACGTCCGGCACGGCGTCGGGCACGAAGTCGTGGGCGAGAGCGGCGAACTCGGCGGTGGAGGACGGGTCGGCGACCGGCTCCTTCGCCGCGTGGTCCGGCTCGGCGGACGCCTCGGGCGCCGTCGCGTCGGCCGACTGCTGTTCGTACAGCGGGTACGACGTCTGTTCGGGTTCGTACGCGGCGTCCCCGGGCGTGGCGCCGGAGTTCCAGGCGGTCGCGTCGTAGGCGCCCGTGTCGTACGCACCCGTGCTGTAGGTGCCGGTGGTGGCGTAGGTTCCGGTGTCGCCGGCGACGGGCGCCGTGCCGTACGCGCCGACCGGATACGCCCCGGTCTCGTAGGCGTCCGCCCCGTAGGCCCCGCCGGTTCCGTACGCGGTGCCCGCCGGGTACGTACCGGTGTCGTAGGCGCCCGTCCCGTACGCCCCGGTGCCGTACGTCTCCGTGCCGTACGCCTCCGCCGCGAAGGTCTCCGCGGCGTACGTCTCCGTGGCGAACGTCTCTGTGGCGTACGCGGTGTCGGTGCCGTACGGGGCGGCGGGGAAGCCGGTGGTGGGGAACGCGCCGGTGTCGGCGGTCGCCCACTGGCCGGTCGGGTCCTGGCCGGCGACCTGCTGCCAGGCCCCGGAGGTGTCCCACTGCTGCGGGGCCTGCTCCTGGGTGGCGTAGCCGTCGTAGGTGAGTGTCTGCTGTGCGGCGGTGTTCCACGCGGAGGAGTCGTACGGGCCGCTGTGGTCCGGCTGGCCGGTCGCGTACGCGGTGTCGAAGCCGGCGCCGTAGGTGCCCTCGCCGTAGGTGCTGTCGCCGTATCCGGCGGCGGGGTGACCCGCGTCGTAGCCGGTGTCGTGGCCGCCGGGAAGGGAGCCGAAGAGCGGGTCGGTGTCGAAGCTGCCGGTCGATCGGTCGTCGTACCCGACGTGCCCGGCGTGGGGTTGCTGGTCGTTCACCAACGTCTCTCTCGCCTCGGCAGCAGGACTGTTCTGGGTCCCGGTCAGGGGGGTCCCAGGGGGAAGCAGTGGCCGCGACTGTACCCGGCGGTATGTGAGGACGACAATCTTCGACAGGTTTTACGTTCGTAGGAAACGGGCAATCGACCGCCTTTCGGTGGACGGCAGACGCAGCCTTGGCTCTACGTTCGAGCCGTGTTCTATTTTCAGGCCGCGGGAACCGCTCCGGCTGAGGCTGCGGTGTCCTCCCCGGCCTCCGGCGCCTCAAGAGCCTCACGGATCGCGGCGGCCACCGTCGGGTGCACGGGCAGCGCGAGGTGTCCGATGCCGGTGACGCGTACGTTCACCGCGTCGAGATCGGGATGGGCGACGCACGCCGTCTCGACAGGCGCCATCACCTGGTCCAACTCGCTCCAGAAGCTCACGAACCGGGTCCGGCAGCCGGGTGCGGGGGCGCGCAGCTCCTCGATCACCGAGGACCCGCCGCGCATCTGCCGCACGATGGGGTGAACGCCCGCCCCGGGGGCGACGGCGGTGCCCCCGTGCGGGGTTCCGAGCGTCACCAGGGTGCGCACCCGTCGGTCACCCCCGAGCCGCTGTACGTAGTACCGGGCGATCAGGCCGCCGAGGCTGTGCCCGACGATGTCGACCCTGCTGTGCCCGGTACGCGCGCAGATCTCCTCCACATGCCGTCCGAGCAGTTCGGCCGCGGTGCGGATGTCGCGGGTCAGCGGCGAGTAGTTCAGGGATTCCAGGTGGCGGCGGCCCTGCCGGGTCAGCGCGCGGCGCAGGACGACGAACACGGAGCGGTTGTCGATGAAGCCGTGCAGCAGGACGACGGGCGGCCCGGCGGCCTCGACCGGCAGATCGGTAGTGGTGGAGGGCGCGGCCCCGCGCCGCTCGGGGGTGAGGCCGAAGGGGTAGACGATCACGTGCCCGGCGAGGACGAACAGCTCCAGCGCGGTGGCGCCGAGCAGCGCGGACGACAGCCGGGGGACCGGCAGGCGGGGGAGGCGGGCGAGGTGTGTCAGCGGGGAGAGGAGAGGGAGGAGCTTCACGGCCGGCCTCCTGCATGGCGTACGGGGGAGGCGGCTCCCGTCCCCGTAGGCCCGGGTGGGTTGGCGGGACGAGGAGCGCTGCCGGCCGGCCGGGCGGCCGGGGCCGGGGTCGTGGAGCCGTACCACCGTGCCGTGCGGCTGGCGGCGCGGTGGTACGGCGACCTCGTAGCGGCTCCCCTTGCGCCGGGCCCCGCGCGGCCGGAACACCGCGGGATACGGGGTACGACGCCTGGTGAACATGTCCCATGTGTGATTTCCCCCTCCCCGCCTGCCGCGAAACTGCGGCTTGCGGGATGCTGTGGATAACGTTCGTTCACATCCCCGGCCCTTCAGGCGCGGGAGACCAGGTGGAGGCAGTGATGGGTGTGACCGGTCCGATCCGTGTGGTGGTGGCCAAGCCGGGACTCGACGGCCACGACCGCGGTGCCAAAGTCATCGCACGGGCGTTGCGGGACGCCGGTATGGAGGTGATCTACACGGGGCTCCACCAGACACCCGAGCAGATCGTCGACACGGCGATCCAGGAGGACGCCGACGCCATCGGCCTCTCGATCCTCTCCGGGGCGCACAACACGCTGTTCGCCAAGGTGATCGAGCTGCTGAAGGCCCGGGAGGCGGAGGACATCAAGGTGTTCGGCGGCGGGATCATCCCGGAGGACGACATCGCACCGCTGAAGGAGCTGGGCGTCGCGGAGCTCTTCACTCCCGGGGCGACGACGACTGAGATCGTCACCTGGGTCAACGCCAACGTCCGCCAGGCCGCCCAGGCCTGAACGCCGCATCCGGGGCGGGCCCCCGAGCACGGAGCCGGTGCGGGCGGTGAGCAGAATGCCGCCCTGGTGCGTGGTCGCCGCGGGCCGGGCGGCCTCGCCCCGGCGTGTGCCCGGCGGGCTCAGGCCATCAGCTCCGCCTCCATCGTGGCGCGCAGCCGCAGGGTGGAGACCAGGCGCTGGAAGGCCTCCGACCAGTAACCGCCCGCCCCCGGCGACGCCCCCTCCAACTCGTCCTGCGCGGCGGTCAGGACCTCCAGCCGGTCGGCCTCGGCCGGATCCAGGCAGCGCTCCGCGAGGCCCATCACGCCGCTGAAGCTCCACGGATAACTCCCGCCGTCCCGCGCGATGTCGAGGGCGTCGACCACCGCACGACCGAGCGGCCCGGCCCAGGGGACCGTGCACACGCCGAGCAGTTGGAACGCCTCCGACAGGCCGTGCGTCGCGATGAACCCGGCCACCCAGGAAGCACGTTCGCCTTCGTCCAGGATCGCGAGGAGCTTCGAGCGCTCGGCGATCGAGGCCGTCCCGGGGCCGCTCGCCGGAGGCGCCGAGGGATGCCCGAGCAGGGCCCGGGCCCACCGCGGATTCCGCTGCCGGACCGCGGCCCGGCACCAGGCGGTGTGCAGTTCGCCGGCCCAGTCGTCGGCGACGGGCAGGGCCACGACCTCCTCGGCCGGGCGTCCGCCGAACCGCTCCTCCCAGACGCCGAGCGGGGTGGCCTCCACCAACTGCCCGAGCCACCAGGACCGTTCGCCCCGGCCCGTCGGCGGTACCGCTGCGACGCCGTCGCGGAGCATCCCCGCGTCGCACTCGTGCGGCGCCTCCACGGCGACGGAGACGGCGTCCCCCGTGCGGTCCGGGCTCACGCAGGACGTGGCGCGGGCCGCCATCCGTCCGGCGAGCGCCGACTCGGGCAGGGCGGAGAGCAGTTCGGCGGCGGTGGCGCGGACATTGCGGCTGCGGTCGGACAGAGCCTGCTCCAGGAACGGCTCGTCGGCGTCCCCGAGCCCGGACCGCAGGGAGTCCAGGAACATCAGCCGGTCCTCGGCCCGTTCGGTCGACCAGGTGGTGGCGAGCAGGACGAGCCCGGCGGGCGGGTCCTGCGCCCGTACGGCGTCGAGCAGCGCGACCCGCTCCGCGAACAGCCCCTCCTCCCACAGCCGGGCCACCGCATCCGGGTCCGTGATGTCGGGCCGGAGCGTGCCGCTCGCCGAGCCCCGCAAGGCGAACTTCCAGTCGGGATTCAGCCCGGCCAGCCACAGACCGCGCGGTCCGGCGAACGCGAGCGCCTGCGGGCGCAGGTCCGTACGGGCGCGGGCGGCGTCCAGCAGAGGGGGCAACAGGGCCGCCGGGGCGCGGAAGCCTCTCCGGTTGGCGGTGGCGAGCCACTGCGGGATGAGCTCGGTGAGGTCGGGCGCGGTCCCGCGCCGCCCGCCGCCCGAGGGCGCGGAACGGTCGGCCAGCAGGTGGGCGAGCCGGCGCCGCGCGGCTTCGGGGAGCGCCGGGCGCGGGTCCGCGG
>NTHE01000075.1 GCA_002551355.1 Streptomyces sp. man185
AGATGTGTATAAGAGACAGCCGTGCCCCCGGCCGCCCCGGCCCCCGTCTCCGCCGCCCCGGGCCCCGCGTCTGTGGAGACCCCCTCCCCGGAACGCGCCCTGTGACCGCCACCGCCGCCCGCCCCGGCGGCGCCGGGACCGGCGGACGAGCCGAGCGCTTCGCCCACCCCGTGCTCCTCGCCTTCCTCGTCGTCGCCGCAGTCGACCTGGCCGGGCTCCTCGCCGGGGCCGAGACCGTCCACCTGGTCGCCAAGCCGCTGCTGATGCCGCTGCTCGCCGGGTACGCGGCGCTGCGCGGTGGACCCCGGCTGCTCGTCGCGGCCCTGCTGTTCGGGTGGGGCGGCGATGTCTTCCTGCTCGCCGACAACGACCTGGCCTTCCTCGTCGGCATGGGCTCGTTCGCCGTCGGCCATGTCTGCTACCTGACGCTGTTCCGGCGGGGCGAGGGGCAAGGGCGAGGCCGCCGGGCCCCTGCGCCGCCGGCCACCGGGGCCGGGTACGCGGTCGTCCTCGTCGTCTTCCTCGTGCTGATCTGGCCGGACCTCCCGGCGGACCTGCGGATCCCGCTCACCGGCTACAGCCTGCTGCTCACCGCCATGGCCTGGCGGGCGGGCGTGTTCGGACCGTACGCGGCGGTCGGCGGGGCGCTCTTCCTGCTCTCCGACGCCCTCATCGCCACCGGGATCGCGGAGTGGCCGCAGGCGCCCGCTCCCGACTTCTGGGTGATGCTCACCTACGTCGCCGCCCAGGCCCTGCTGGCCCTCGGGGTGCTGACGAAGCACAAGCCCGGGGCGTGAGCCCGGGGAACGCCCGAGCGGCCCGGGGAGAACGATCTCCCCGGGCCGCTCGGCCGTACCGTTACGTGCCGTTACCAGCGCACCGCGTCCAGCGCGTCCACCACTCCGGCCCCGTAGAAGCCGTTGTAGCTCTTGCCGCCCTCGCAGACCGCGTCGATGACGCCGTCGCCGTTGATGTCGTACGGCTCCCCGCACGCCTTCGCGTCCGCCTCCAGCGTCAGCAGCGCCTTCACCGCGGCCGGTGACGCGTAGGGGTGCTTGGACTTGATCAGCGCCACGACGCCCGCGACATGCGGGGACGCCATCGACGTACCGGCCTTGTAGCCGAACTTGCCGCCCGGCAGCGTGGAGAGGATCAGGCCGTTGACGGCCGGAGGCTCGGGGGTCTGGTAGACCGTCGAGTCACCGCCCGGGGCCGCCACGTCGATGATGCCCCTGCCGTAGTTCGAGTACGAGGACTTGAGGCCCTTCGCGCCCGTAGCGGAGACCGTTACGACGCCCGGCAACATGGTCGGGATGTCCGGGCAGGCGCTCGGGTCGATCGTCCGCGTGACCGTCTCGGAGTCGTTCGGGCTGGTCGTGTCCTCGATCGCGTCGGACGCCAGGTCCTGGCGGGAGTTGCCCGCCGCCGCGACGTTGACCGTGCCCTTGCGCTCCGCGTACTTCACGGCGCGGGTGAGCGCGTCGACCAGGGCGCCCTGGTCGGGGTCGTTCTTGCAGTTGAACAGCCACGGGTCGGTGTAATAGCTGTTGTTCGTCACCTCGACGCCGCGCTCGGCGGCCCAGAGGAACCCGCAGACGACGGCCTCGGTGTAGAAGAACCCGTCCGGGTTGGACACCTTGATGCCCGAGACCTTCACACCGGGGGCGACACCGGTGACGCCGGCGCCGTTCTTCGCGGCGGCGATGGTGCCCGCCACGTGCGTGCCGTGGTCGCTCTCGCCCGCCGCCGGACGCCAGGAGCCGGCGGTGGTGTCCGGGGCGCCCGACACGCAGTTCGCCGAGGCGCGCTCGTCGAAGTTCGGGGCCAGGTCCGGGTGGGTGTCGTCGACACCCGTGTCGATGACGGCGACCGTCACCTTCTGGGAGCCCAGCGACTTCTGGTGCGCCTTGTCCGCCTTGATCGCGGGCAGCGACCACTGGAGGGGCTCCAGCGGGTCCTCGCCGGCCTTCGCGTCCGCGGCGGCGGCCGCCGCCTGCTCGGCGGTCAGCGGCTCCGCTATCGAGCCGACGTCCTTCGTGGCCTGCGGCACGATCGGGTTCGTGCGGGTCGCGCCCGCCGACTCCACGCCGCGTACCTTGCGGATCGTCTCGCCGAAGGCCGGGTTCTGCGAGTGGACGACGATGACGCCGATCTGCTCATAGGCGATGACGACCGTGCCGCCGGCCCTGGCGATCGCCTTCTTGACGTCCTTCACGGTGCCGTGGCCGCCCCGGACGTTCACCACGTAGGACAGCTTCGGCCCGTCGGTCCGCACACTCGCGGAGGCCTGCTCGCCGGTGGGCGCCGCCGTGGCCGTCGCCGTCGGCAGGAAGCCGAGCGAGGCGGTCAGCGCGAGTCCGACGGGTACCGCGAGTGCGCGGGTCCGTCTCGATGCCAGATGAGCCATGGGTTCTCCACATCATCCGTGCCGAACGACCGGACACCTGGCGTGTTCGGTCGCGTACATGACGAGTGAAGCTATCGCTGATCATCCCGACGCATCAACGTTTATGGGCAGATGAGTTCGAAGAGTGACCGATCCGGCCGAATGTGAACGGGTGACCTTCGGGCAGCCGGACGCACCGCGACACCTCCGACAAGGCGAACGAGAAGGCGAAAGACGCGGTGAACCGCTTCGTCGCGCCCTCCGTGCCGTTGTCCAGGAGGTACATCACCGTCCCCGCCGGTAACGAGGCCTCCTTTGACACCCGCCGTCCCCCAGATCACCGCACCCGCGTCGCGAGGAGATTCCGTGGCTACCGATGCACCGCCGCCCGATGGCACATCGCCCGCCGGACCCGTCCAGCCCACCACCGAGGCGTTCGTCGCGGTGCAGGCGAGCCCGGAGTTCGCCGAACTGCGCCGCTCCCACCGTTCCTTCGCCTTCCCGCTGACCATCGCCTTCGTGACCTGGTATCTGCTGTACGTCCTGCTCTGCAACTACGCGGGCGGATTCATGGCCACCAAGGTCGTCGGCAACATCAACATGGCGCTCGTCCTCGGACTCGCCCAGTTCGCCACCACCTTCCTCATCGCCTGGCTCTACTCACGGCACGCCGCCACCAAGCTCGACCCCAAGGCCGACGCGATCAAGTCCCGTATGGAGGCCGACGTATGAGCGCCGCCCACGCCCTCTATCCCACCGTCCAGCTCGCCGCCACCGAGGGGGCGAGCGAGCACCGGCCGCTGATCATCACGCTGTTCGCCGCGTTCGTCGTCGCGACCCTCTTCATCACCGTGTGGGCGGGCCGCCAGACCAAGAGCGCCTCCGACTTCTACGCGGGCGGCCGCCAGTTCACCGGATTCCAGAACGGACTCGCGGTCTCCGGCGACTACATGTCCGCCGCGTCCTTCCTCGGCATCGCCGGGGCCATCGCGCTCTTCGGCTACGACGGCTTCCTCTACTCCATCGGCTTCCTCGTCGCCTGGCTCGTCGCCCTGCTCCTGGTCGCCGAACCGCTGCGCAACTCCGGCCGTTACACCATGGGCGACGTCCTCGCCTACCGGATGCGCCAGCGCCCCGTCCGGACCGCCGCCGGCACGTCCACGATCGTCGTCTCGATCTTCTACCTGCTGGCCCAGATGGCCGGCGCGGGCGTCCTCGTCTCGCTGCTGCTCGGCATCACCAGCGACGCCGGGAAGGTCCTCATCGTCGCCCTGGTCGGCATCCTGATGATTCTCTACGTCACCATCGGCGGCATGAAGGGCACCACCTGGGTGCAGATGGTCAAGGCCGTCCTGCTCATCGCGGGCACCCTGCTCATCACCTTCCTGATCCTGCTGAAGTTCAACTTCAACATCTCCGACCTGCTCGGCACCGCCGCCAGCAACAGCGGCAAGGGCGCGGCCTTCCTGGAACCCGGCCTGAAGTACGGCGTCGACAACATCTCCAAGCTGGACTTCATCTCGCTCGGCATCGCCCTGGTCCTCGGCACCGCGGGCCTGCCGCACATCCTGATCCGCTTCTACACCGTCCCCACCGCCAAGGCCGCCCGTAAGTCCGTGAACTGGGCGATCGGCATCATCGGCGCCTTCTACCTGATGACGATCGTGCTCGGCTTCGGCGCCGCCGCGATCCTCAAGTCGGACGACATCATCGCCTCCAACAAGGCGGGCAACACCGCGGCGCCCCTCGCCGCACTGGAGATCGGCGGCGGCTCCGGATCCACCGGCGGCGCCATCCTGCTCGCGGTGATCTCCGCCGTCGCCTTCGCCACCATCCTGGCCGTCGTCGCCGGACTCACCCTCGCCTCCTCCTCGTCCTTCGCGCACGACATCTACGCCAACGTCATCCGCAAGGGGCAGGCCACCGAGAAGGAGGAGGTCCGGGCCGCGCGCTGGGCCACCGTCGCCATCGGCATCGTCTCCATCGGCCTCGGCGCACTCGCCCGCGACCTGAACGTCGCCGGGCTCGTCGCCCTGGCCTTCGCCGTCGCGGCCTCCGCCAACCTGCCGACGATCCTCTACAGCCTCTTCTGGAAGCGCTTCACCACCCAGGGGGCCCTGTGGTCCATCTACGGAGGCCTCGCCTCCTCCGTCCTGCTGGTGCTGTTCTCGCCGGTCGTCTCCTCCAAGCCGACCTCGATGTTCCCGGACGTCGACTTCGCCTGGTTCCCGCTGGAGAACCCCGGCCTGATCTCGATCCCGCTCGGCTTCCTGCTCGGCTGGGTCGGCTCGCTGATCTCCAAGGAGAAGGCCGACGCGGACAAGTACGCCGAGCTGGAGGTCAAGTCCCTGACCGGCGTCGGAGCCCACTGAGCGCACCCGGGCGGGCCCTTCGGCCCATCGCCGAGGGCTGCCCTTCGGGGCATCACCCACCACCCGCGGCCGGGCCGCGTCGTAGAGTCCTACGACGCGGCCCGGCCGCACCTCGTGGCAAACGGGCCACGCCGTTGTCACACGTCTCACGTAGGCTCGGTAGTACCAAAGACAGAGAAGAGCGACCGCGCCACCGCGGATCACCGGGGGAGGGACCCACCGTGCTCATCGACACCTTCGACCGGGTCGCCACCGACCTGCGCGTATCACTCACCGACAAGTGCAATCTGCGCTGCACCTACTGCATGCCGGAAGAGGGCCTTCAGTGGCTCGGCAAGAGCGAGCTGCTCTCCGACGACGAGATCGTGCGGCTGATCCGTATCGCCGTCACCTCGCTCGGCATCACCGAGGTCCGCTTCACCGGCGGGGAGCCCCTGCTGCGCCCCGGCCTCGTCTCCATCGTGGAGCAGTGCGCGGCGCTCACCCCCCGCCCGCGCATGTCCCTCACGACCAACGGCATCGGACTCAAGCGGACCGCCACCGCCCTCAAGGCCGCGGGTCTCGACCGGGTCAACGTCTCGCTCGACACCCTGCGACCCGACGTCTTCAAGACCCTCACCCGCCGTGACCGCCACAAGGACGTCCTGGACGGCCTGGAGGCCGCCCGCGAGGCCGGGCTCACCCCGGTGAAGGTCAACTCCGTCCTGATGCCGGGACTCAACGACGACGAGGCCCCCGAGCTGCTCGCCTGGGCCGTCGCCCACGACTACGAGCTCCGCTTCATCGAGCAGATGCCGCTCGACGCCCAGCACGGCTGGAAGCGAGACGGCATGATCACCGCCGGTGACATCCTCGCCTCGCTGCGCACCCGCTTCACTCTCACCGCCGAGAGCGACGAGTCCCGCGGCTCCGCCCCCGCCGAGCGCTGGACCGTCGACGGCGGCCCGCACCGCGTCGGCGTGATCGCCTCCGTCACCCGCCCGTTCTGCCGCGCCTGCGACCGCACCCGGCTCACCGCCGACGGCCAGGTCCGCACCTGCCTCTTCGCCCGCGAGGAGACCGACCTGCGCGGCGCCCTGCGCGGGGACGCGCCGGACGAGGAGATCGCCCAGCTCTGGAAGACGGCCATGTGGGGCAAGAAGGCGGGCTCCGGACTGGACGACCCGTCCTTCCTGCAGCCCGACCGTCCGATGTCGGCGATCGGCGGCTGACGCTCAGGCGTCCCGCGAGCCCTCGGGACCCGGGTCCCAGTCCTTCAGCGCCACGACGTCCTTGAGGAATCCCCGTACACCGAGGAACGAGGACAGATGCTCCCGGTGCTCGTCGCAGGCCAGCCAGGTCTTGCGCCGCTCGGGCGTGTGCAGTTTGGGGTTGTTCCAGGCGAGCACCCACACAGCGGCGGCCCGGCAGCCCTTGGCGGAACAGAGCGGGGCACCGGTGGGACTCTCGGCAGACGTCTCGGGGAAGATCACGTCACCCAGCCTAAATCAGGCGCTCGCCCGCCAAGTCAGGTGCTCCACGAGCCTTCTGACGCATCCCCGGCCGGAGAAAGGGCGACGCCGAGCAGCCACGGGGGGAGCTGCCCGGCGTCGGTCCGTCGCTCCGACGGGGGATGCGGAGCGCATTCGAAGTATGTCACGGGCGCCGGGGTACGGTGCACCGGAACGTCATGATTGATCTGAGCTTTTCTTGAGCTTCGCGGGACGTGCGGGCTCAGCTGTGCTCATGCGGCGGCGGGACCCGGCCGGACGCCCCCTCGGCGTCCCCGGACTCCGCCGAACCGGACACCGGGGCGGCCTCCAGGGTCGGCCGCATCGGCATCGGCACGAACGTCGTCGGCAGCGAAGTCGCGTTCTCCCGGCCCGCGTTGGCGATGACCACCGCCACGTAAGGCATCAGCACGCCCAGCACGAGCGCCACGATCGCCACATGCCGCTCCACGTTCCACAGCACCGCGGCCAGCACCACCGACACCGTGCGCACCGACATCGAGATCACATAGCGTCGCTGTCGGCCGCGGACGTCGTCCGTCAGCCCCTGACGGGCGCCCGTGATCCGGATGACCTCCGAATCCGCGTTCTTCCGCAGCATGCTCCACCACCAGATGTCGTCGCCGGACGCTCACGGACCGGGCCGCATCCACGGTACGCCGGGCACCCGCCGGGCAGGCGACCGGGGCCCGCCCGACGGGTGACGCCCGGGGTCCCCCGGACGGCCCAACCGGGCATGCGACGCCCGGACAGCGGGCCGAGACTGGGCGGACGCGCACTCCGCGCCGTACGAGGAGGCGAAATGAGCTGGTTGTGGGCAATCATCGTGGGATTGGTGCTCGGTGTCATCGCCAGAGCGATCCTGCCGGGTAAGCAGGACATCCCGCTCTGGCTGACGGCCGTGTTCGGCATCCTCGGCAGCATCCTCGGCAACGCGGTGGCCGGCTGGATCGGTGTGGAGGACACCAAGGGCATCGACTGGATCCGCCACCTGCTGCAACTGGCGGGCGCCGTGGCGGTCGTCGCCGTGGGCGACATGGCCTGGCAGAAGATCCGGGGCGGCCGCAGTCAGAGAACCTGACCGCTCACCACAGCGCCGCGGCCGGACACGCTTCCTCGCGTGTCCGGCCGCGGCGCTGTGGTGAGCGGGAGAGGTCAGCCCGCCGGGCTGACCTCCACGGCCGCCAGGTTCTTCTTGCCCCGGCGCAGCACCAGCCAGCGCCCGTGCAACAGCTCCCCGGCGTCCGGCGCGGCCTCGCCGTCGACGACCTTCACGTTGTTCACG
This sequence comes from Streptomyces sp. man185, assembly GCA_002551355.1. GTDB lineage: Bacteria > Actinomycetota > Actinomycetes > Streptomycetales > Streptomycetaceae > Streptomyces. The sequence goes on from NTHE01000075.1 coordinate 7,534, forward strand.
TAGGCGCCGCCTTCCTTGACCGTGCGGCGCGCCCCCGACTTGCTCGGCGCGAGGCCGACCTCGACCAGGAGGTCCACCAGCGGGCCCAGCTCGGCGACCGTGGCGTGCGGTACCTCGGACAGAGCTGCGCCGAGCGTCGCCTCGTCCAGCTCGGCCAGGTCGCCCTGGCCGAACAGCGCCTTCGACGCAGCGATGACGGCCGCGCACTGCTCCCCGCCGTGCACCAGCGTCGTCAGCTCCTCGGCCAGCGCGCGCTGCGCGTTGCGGGCCTGCGGCCGCTCCTCGGTCAGCTTCTCCAGCTCCTCCAGCTCTGCACGGCTCCTGAAGCTGAGGATGCGCAGGTAGCGGGAGACGTCCCGGTCGTCCACGTTCAGCCAGAACTGGTAGAACGCGTACGGGGTCGTCATCTCCGGGTCGAGCCAGACCGCGCCGCTCTCGGACTTGCCGAACTTCGTCCCGTCCGCCTTCGTCATCAGCGGCGTCGCCAGCGCGTGCACGACCGCGCCCGGCTCCAGGCGGTGGATCAGGTCGATGCCCGCGGTGAGGTTGCCCCACTGGTCGCTGCCGCCCTGCTGAAGGGTGCAGCCGTGCCGGCGGTACAGCTCCAGGAAGTCCATCCCCTGGAGCAGCTGGTAGCTGAACTCGGTGTAGCTGATGCCCTCCTGCGACTCCAGCCGCCGGGCGACCGAGTCCTTGGTGAGCATCTTGTTGACCCGGAAGTGCTTGCCGATGTCCCGCAGGAACTCGATCGCGGACATGCCCGCGGTCCAGTCCAGGTTGTTGACCATCGTCGCCGCGTTCGGGCCCTCGAAGGTCAGGAAGGGCTCGATCTGCCCCCGCAGCCGCTGCACCCAGGCGGCGATGGTCTCCGGGTCGTTCAGCGTGCGCTCGGCGGTGGGCCGCGGGTCACCGATCTGCCCGGTGGCCCCGCCGACCAGCGCGAGCGGCTTCAGCCCGGCCTGCTGGAGCCGCCGCATGGTGAGAACCTGCACCAGGTGCCCGACGTGCAGGCTGGCCGCGGTCGGGTCGAAGCCGCAATAGAAGGTGACGGGACCGTCCGCGAGAGCCTTGCGCAATGCGTCCTCGTCAGTGGACTGGGCGAACAGCCCGCGCCACTTCAGCTCGTCGACGATGTCCGTCACGGTTTTGGTGCTCCTTATGCCTGGTAGAGGTGTACGGGTCAGTCTAGGCGGGTCATACGCCGAGGCTGACCGAGCTCATGTTGAAGTCCGGGATACGCAGCGCGGGCATCGCGGCCCGGGTGAACCAGTCGCCCCACTCGCGCGGCAGCGTCTTCTCCGTACGCCCCGCTTCCGAGGCCCGCGACAGCAGGTCCACCGGCGATTCGTTGAACCGGAAGTTGTTCACCTCGCCGACCACCTCGCCGTCCTCGACGAGATAGACGCCGTCCCGGGTCAGCCCGGTCAGCAGCAGCGACGCCGGGTCCACCTCGCGGATGTACCAGAGGCAGGTCAGCAGCAGCGCCCGCCCGGTCGTCGCGGCGACCATCTCCTCCAGCGACCGCTCGCCCCCGCCCTCCAGGAGCAGGTTGTCGATGCCCGGGGCGACCGGAAGGCCGGTGAGACCCGCCGAGTGCCGGGTCGTCGTCAGCCGCTCCAGCTTCCCTTCCCGGACCCAGTCCGTCGGGGCCAGCGGCAGCCCGTTGTCGAAGACGGAACCGCTGTCACCGGAGGAGTGGGCGATCACGAACGGCGCCGACTCCAGGCCCGGTGCGTGCGGGTCGCTGCGCAGGGTGAGCGGAAGCGGGGCGAGCGTCTCGCCCAGCCGGGTCCCGCCGCCCGGCGTGGAGAACACCGTCCGGCCCTCCACCGCGTCCCGCGCGGTCGACGACCAGAGCTGGTAGATCAGCAGATCCGCCACCGCGGTCGGCGGCAGCAACGTCTCGTACCGGCCCGCGGGCAGCTCGATACGCCGCTCCGCCCAGCGCAGCCGCTGCGCCAGCTCCGCGTCCATCGCCGCCGGGTCGACGTCCCTGAAGTCCCGGGTCGCCCGGCCCGCCCACGCCGAGCGCGTCCGGTCCGGGGACTTCGCGTTCAGCTCCAGCGTCCCGTTCGGCTGGTCGTGGCGCAGCCGCAGCCCCGTCGACGTCCCCAGGTAGGTGGAGGTCAGCTCGTGGTTGGCGAAGCCGTACAGCTCGCGGCCCCCGGCCCGGGCGCGGGCGAAGGCGTCGCCGAGCGCCGGGGCGAAGTCCGCGAAGACCTCCGAGCCGGTCTCGGCGGGCGCGTCCGTGAAGCCGGGGGATGAGGGCACCCCGCTCACCAGCGGCTGCGCGTCCTCGGCCGGACCCGCGCCCCGGGCGGCGGCCTCGGCGGCGCGCACCAGCGGCTCCAGATCGTCGGTGGTCACGGCGGACCGGGAGACGACGCCGGAGGCCGTGCCCTTCGCCCCGTCGATGGTCGCGATGACGGTCAGGGTCCGCCCCCGGGTGACCCCGTTGGTGGTGAGCGCGTTGCCCGCCCAGCGCAGATTGGCGGAGGACTGCTCGTCGGCGATGACCACCAAGCCGTCCGTGGTGGACAGCTCAAGAGCCCGCTCGACGATCTCGTACGGCTTGCTGACGCGGCTCATCGTCCGGCCTCCTGCGTCGTGTTGAGGATGTTGACGCCCCGGAAGAGGGCGGAGGGGCAGCCGTGCGAGACCGCCGCGACCTGGCCCGGCTGGGCCTTGCCGCAGTTGAACGCGCCGCCCAGCACATACGTCTGGGGGCCGCCGACCTTCTCCATCGAGCCCCAGAAGTCCGTGGTCGTCGCCTGGTACGCCACATCGCGCAGCTGCCCGGCCAGCTTGCCGTTCTCGATGCGGAAGAAGCGCTGACCGGTGAACTGGAAGTTGTAGCGCTGCATGTCGATGGACCACGACCGGTCTCCGACCACGTAGATCCCGCGCTCGACCCCGCCGATCAGATCCTCCGTGGACAGCCCGCCCGGGTCCGGCTGGAGCGACACGTTCGCCATGCGCTGGACGGGGACATGGCCCGGCGAGTCCGCGAACGCGCAGCCGTTGGAGCGGCCGAGGCCCGTCAGCTTCGCGATCCGGCGGTCCAGTTGGTAGCCGACGAGCGTGCCGTCCTTCACCAGGTCCCACGACTGCGCCTCGACGCCCTCGTCGTCGTACCCGATGGTTGCGAGGCCGTGTTCGGCGGTGCGGTCACCGGTCACGTTCATGATGGGGGAGCCGTACGTGAGTTTGCCCAGCTGGTCGAAGGTGGCGAACGACGTGCCCGCGTACGCCGCCTCGTAACCCAGCGCCCGGTCCAGCTCGGTGGCGTGGCCGATCGACTCGTGGATGGTCAGCCACAGGTTCGACGGATCGACGACCAGGTCGTACGCCCCCGCCTCGACGCTCGGCGCGCGCATCTTCTCGGCCAGCAGCCCGGGGATCCGCTCCAGCTCGGCGTCCCAGTCCCAGCCGGTCCCGGTCAGATACTCCCAGCCCCGGCCCGCCGGCGGCGCGGTGGTCCGCATCGAGTCGAACTCACCGGTCGCGCCGTCCACCGCGACTGCGGTGAACTGCGGGTGGATCCGCACCCGTTGCTGCGTGGTCACGGTGCCCGCCGTGTCCGCGTAGAACTTGTTCTCGTGCACGGTCATCAGGGACGCGTCCACATGCGCGACGCCCTCCGCGCCCAGCAGCCGCCCGCTCCACTCGGCGAGCAGCGCCGCCTTCTCCTCGTCCGGTACGGAGAAGGGGTCGACGTCGTACGCCGAGACCCAGGTCCGCTCGCCGTGCACCGGCTCGTCCGCCAGCTCCACCCGCTCGTCGGACCCGGCTGCGGCGATGACCTTCGCCGACAGCTTCGCCATCGCGACGGCCTGCGAGGCCACCTTCGCCGCCGCGTCCATCGTCAGGTCGACGCCCGAGGCGAACCCCCAGGCCCCGCCATGCACCACCCGCACCGCGTACCCGAGGTCCGTGCTGTCCGAAGCCCCGGCCGGCCGTGCGTCCCGCAGCCGCCAGGTGGCGCTGCGCACCCGCTCCAGCCGGAAGTCGGCATGCGTGGCGCCGAGGGCGCGCGCCCGCGCGAGCGCCGCGTCGGCCAGCGCGCGCGACGGCAGGGCCAGGAATGACTGATCTACCTCGTGGGGCACAGGGAGTTCCCTTCTCGATACACCACGGCAGTGAACCACGCCGGAGGGTGACCGCACCGGGGGATATCGCAGACGCGTGGGCCGACCACACACCGGCCCGGACTGTAGGAACCCCACAGCACCCCGGACGAGCCACTGTCAGGGCCCGATTCCCCGATCGGCGCACGGTACCGATAGGTTTTCGAGGTACCAGACCGCCAAGGAAAGGGTGATCCGATGAGCCGCTCGGTTCTCATCACCGGAGGAAACCGAGGCATCGGCCTCGCCATCGCCCGCGCCTTCGCCGACAACGGCGACCAGGTCGCGATCACCTACCGCTCCGGAGAGCCCCCCCAGGTCCTCACCGAGGCCGGTGTCCTCGCGGTCCGCTGCGACATCACCGACGCCGAGCAGGTGGAGCAGGCCTACAAGGAGATCGAGGAGAAGCACGGTCCCGTGGAGGTGCTGGTCGCCAACGCCGGCATCACCAAGGACCAGTTGCTGATGCGGATGTCGGAGGACGACTTCACCTCCGTCCTCGACACCAACCTCACCGGCACCTTCCGCGTCGTCAAGCGTGCCAACCGCGGCATGCTGCGCGCCAAGAAGGGCCGGGTCGTCCTGATCTCCTCCGTCGTCGGCCTCCTCGGCTCGGCCGGCCAGGCCAACTACGCCGCCTCCAAGGCAGGGCTCGTCGGCTTCGCCCGGTCGCTGGCCCGTGAACTCGGCTCGCGGAACATCACCTTCAACGTCGTCGCTCCCGGTTTTGTCGACACCGACATGACCCAGGTGCTCACCGAGGAGCAGCGCAAGGGCATCGTGGCCCAGGTGCCGCTCGGCCGTTACGCGCGGCCCGAGGAGATCGCCGCCGCTGTGCGCTTCCTCGCCTCCGACGACGCGTCGTACATCACTGGAGCCGTCATTCCCGTTGACGGCGGATTGGGCATGGGTCACTGATCACCATGAGCGGAATTCTCGACGGCAAGCGCATCCTCATCACCGGGGTGCTGATGGAGTCGTCCATCGCGTTCCACGCCGCGAAGGTGGCCCAGGAGCAGGGCGCCGAGGTCATCCTGACGGCCTTCCCCCGCCCCACCCTGACCGAGCGCATCGCCAGGAAGCTGCCGAAGCCGGCCAAGGTCATCGAGCTGGACGTGACCAACCAGGAGCACCTGGACCGGCTGGCGGGTCTGGTGCGCGAGGAGCTCGGCTCGCTGGACGGCGTCGTCCACTCCATCGGCTTCGCGCCGCAGGACGCGCTCGGCGGCAACTTCCTCAACACGCCGTTCGAGTCCGTGGCCACCGCGATGCACGTCTCGGCGTTCTCCCTGAAGTCGCTGGCCATGGCCTGCAAGCCGCTGATGAGCGAGGGCGGCTCGATCGTCGGCCTCACCTTCGACGCCCAGTACGCCTGGCCGCAGTACGACTGGATGGGCCCGGCCAAGGCCGCGCTGGAGGCCACCTCCCGCTACCTCGCCCGCGACCTGGGCAAGGACGGGCTGCGCTGCAACCTGATCTCCGCCGGACCGCTCCGCTCCATGGCCGCCAAGTCCATCCCGGGCTTCGAGGAACTGGCCGACGTCTGGAACACCCGCGCTCCGCTGGCCTGGGACATGAACGACCCGGAGCCGGCCGGACGCAGCATCGTCGCCCTGCTCTCCGACTTCTTCCCGCGCACCACGGGCGAGATCATCCACGTCGACAGCGGCGTGCACATGATGGGCGCCTGAGCCCTCCACCACCGCGTGAACGGCCCCCGGCCGCGTATCCCTCCCGGTTCCTCGAGGCGGTACGCGGCCGGGGGCCGTTCACGCTCCGTGGCTCCCCGCTGGCGCTCCGGTCGAAAACTCGGCCGATCCACCGCAGAATGAGGAGGAACCGGACTTCTTGTCAGGCTGCGGGAGGGAGACTGCTGTGCGCCCCACGCGCCGACGAACCCGTCTCCTCCTGGCCGCCCCGGTGGCCGTCGCCGCCCTCGCCGTACCCCTGGGAGTCCATGCCGCCAGGGGAGCCGACTCCGGTACGGAAACGGCGCCCCCGAAGCCCGAACCGGCCGGCTCGGAATGCCGTACGTCCGTCGAGGGCTCCAGGGTCGTCGCGTACTGCCACAACCCCTACCCCTCCGTCGACCTGGTCCGGCTGCACACCGAATGCGACCGGTGGTGGGACGTCGACGCGGACGGCGCGGTGGTCGCGGTGGAGCCCGGCCGGACCGTACGGCTGGAGGACCGCTGCTGGAAAGAGGTCGCGACCGCCTGGGTCAGCCACCACCCCGCCCCGCTGTGAGCGAACCCGGGGGCTACACCCGGTCCGTCAGGCAGTTCAGCGCGTGGCTCGCCGCCTCGGCCGCCGCCGTCTCCGCGTCCCCGGCCCGGATCGCCTCGACCAGCCGGCCGTGGTCCATGTGGTTCTCCGGCCGCAGCTCGGGACCCACGTCGCCGCGCAGATAGTCGCGCAGCAGATCCCCGAGGTCGGCGTAGAGCTCGGTCAGGACGTCGTTGTGCGAGGCGGCGACCACCGCCAGGTGCAGCGTCGCGTCCGCCGCCACGAACGCCTCCGCGTCGCCCGAGGCCCAGGCATCCTCCCGGCGCGCCATCAGCGTGTCCAGCTGCCGCAGATCCCGCTCGGTGCGCCGGACCGCCGCCAGCCGGGCCGCCGACGACTCCAGCGTCGAGCGCAGCTCCGCGACGTGGCGGGGATCGGCGGCCGCGAACCTGCGGTGCATCACCCCGGCCAGCTCGCTCGTGGCGATCACATAGGTGCCGGAGCCCTGCCGGATGTCCAGCAGCCCGTTGTGCGCGAGCGCCCGCACGGCCTCGCGGACGGTGTTACGGGCCACGCCGAGCTGCTCGACCAGCTCGGGCTCGGTCGGAATGCGCGATCCGACCGGCCACTCGCCCGAGGTGATCTGGTTCCGCAACTGGGCGATCACCTGGTCGGAGAGTGCCGAACGCCGGGGAGACGTCAGCGCCATGGTGCTCCTTGCTCGTGAGCGTTAAGGTCCGGCCCGGATTCTTGCAGGGAATCCGGGAGGGTCACGCGATTGGACAATCAATCATCCCATGATTCTATGATGGTGCCATGCCGGACGACGAGACGCAGACCCCGACCCTGAACCGCGGCACCGCCGCGCGCACACCCCACGACACCCGCGCCCAGCCGCTCCCCGGTTCGGCCGACGCGCCCGCGCCCTGGCTGCTGCGCCTCATCGCCGTGGGACTCGTCCTGGCCGCCCTCAATCTGCGTCCCGCCATCACCAGCCTCGGCGCCCTCCTCGAAGAGGTCCGCGAGGGCCTGCACATGAGCGGCAGCCTGGCCGGCGTCCTCACCTCCGTACCGCCGCTCTGCTTCGCCGTCTTCGGCGTCATGGCGCCCCGCCTCGCCCGCCGCTTCGGCGCGGGCGCCGTGGTCTGCGCGGGCATGGCCGCCATCGCCGTGGGCCTGGTCGTCCGCCCGTACATCGGCTCCACCGCCGGCTTCCTGGCCGCCAGCGCCCTGGCCCTCATGGGCATCGCCGTCAGCAACATCCTGATGCCGGTGATCGTCAAGCGCTGGTTCCCCGACCGGGTCGGCACCATGACCGGCCTCTACTCCATGGCTCTGGCCCTCGGCACCGCCCTGGCCGCCGCCGTGACCGTCCCCGTCACCGGGGCGCTGGGCGGGAACTGGCAGACGGGTCTGGGTGTCTGGGCCGCGCTCGCCGCCGTCGCGGTGCTGCCCTGGATCGTCCTCGTAAGGGACCGCACCCCGGCCCCCGGCCAGCCGGCTCCCGGCACCCCGGCCCCTGCCGGGACGTCCGCCGCAAAAGCGCCGGGCCCCCGGATCACCCGCAGCCGGACCGCCTGGGGCCTCGCCTGCTTCTTCGGCCTCCAGGCCACCGCCGCGTACATCACCATGGGCTGGATGCCGCAGATCTTCCGCGACGCGGGGGTCTCCGCCGGCACGGCCGGACTCCTGCTCGCGGTCACCATGGCGATGGGCGTCCCGCTGGCCTTCGTCATTCCCCGGGTCGCCTCCCGGCTCAAGCAGCAGGGCCCCATCGTCGTCGTCCTCGGGATGTGCGGCCTGATCGGCTACGGCGGCCTCTACCTCGCCCCCGCCGCCGGAGCCTGGGCCTGGGCCCTGCTCCTCGGGGTGGCCAACTGTGCCTTCCCCCTCGCCCTCACCATGATCGGCATGCGGGCGCGGTCCGGTGCGGGCGTGGTCCGGCTCTCCGCCTTCGCCCAGTCCACCGGCTACCTGATTTCGATCCCCGGCCCCCTGCTCGTCGGTGTGCTCTACCAGCACAGCGGCGGCTGGGGGCTGCCGATCGCCCTGATGGCGGGCCTCATGATTCCCCAGATGGTGGCCGGGATACTCGCGGGCCGGGACCGGACGATCGAGGACGAGTGCTGAGATGCGACACTGACCTCATGCCAGTGCTCGATCCGAATCCCCAGAACGGCCAGAAGAAGCTTCTCCTCGTGTTCGGGGCGATGCTCCTCATCACCGTCGTCATCGGTGTGATCGCCACGATCGCCTCGCCCTGAGGCCCGTGGGCCCGGTGAGGGGTGGGGCTAGCACCCCCTTCCCCTAGGGGGCCAGGGTCAGGGTGAAGTGGGTGGGTCACCGGATGGGGCCGACCGCCCCCGGTCGTTAAGTTCGTCGGTGACGACCCGATGACTTGACGGAGGCGGACATGCCGGCACCGACGCACACCAGGTCCCACCGACCGGCCGCGGACGGTGTCGAGATCCGGCTGCCCTGGTGGGCCGTCGCGCTGCCCGCCGTGGCGTTCGCCGCTCTGCTGCTGATGATCCTCAGCCCCGGACAGGCCCAGGCCGCCGGCGGCGCCCCCGCGCTCGGACAGCTGATCGAGCGCGCCCTCCAGCTGTTGTTCCGTTGAGCCGAAGCCGCCCCGGACCAGCGCGCCGACTCCCCGGACGAGCCCGCCAACACCCTGCGCCAGAGGCCGCGTTTCATGCGAAGCTGAGGTGTATGAGCGTCGAGACATCTCGCAGGATCGTCCTTCTCCGGCATGCCAAGGCGGAATGGTCACAGGCTTCCGACCACGAGCGCCCGCTGGCCGAGCGCGGCCGAAAGGACGCGCCCGTGGCCGGCCGCAGGCTCGCCGACTCCGGCATCGATTTCGATCTGGCCCTCTGCTCCAGTGCCGCCAGGACGCGGGAGACCTGGAAGCTGGCGGTCCATGAATTCGCCCAGCGACCCCGGACCGTCTACGAGGAGAGGCTGTACGAGGCCTCCCTCGGTGAACTGATCGCCCTGTTCAACGAGACCCCGGACGAGGTGCGCAACCTCCTGGTCATCGGCCACAACCCCGGGATGCACGGGGCCGCCGACGCCCTCTCCGGCTCGGCCGAGGGCGACACCCTGGCCCGGATGACCCGGGACGGCTTTCCCACCGCCGCCTACGCCGTGGTGGAGTTCCCGGGCTCCTGGAAGAGCGTGGAGCACGGGGCGGGCAAGCTCACCGAATACTGGACACCGAACGACTGAGCACGGACAGAACGACTGAGCACGGACAGAACGACTGAGCACGCACAGGGCCCCGACACCGTGGAGGTATCGGGGCCCTGTCACGTGAGCGGGTTCAGTCGACGAGACCGTCCGCCGCCTCGACCTCTTCACGGGTGATGCCGAGCAGATAGAGCACGGTGTCCAGGAACGGCACGTTCACCGCGGTGTGCGCCGCCTCGCGGACCATCGGCTTGGCGTTGAACGCGACGCCGAGTCCGGCGGTGTTGAGCATGTCGAGATCGTTCGCCCCGTCCCCGATCGCCACCGTCTGGGCCAACGGCACCCCCGCCTGCTCGGCGAAGCTCCGCAGCAGCCGGGCCTTGCCCGCCCGGTCCACCACCTCGCCGACGACCCGGCCGGTGAGCTTGCCGTCCACCACCTCCAGGGTGTTGGCCGAGGCGAAGTCGAGGCCGAGCCGCTCCTTCAGGTCGTCCGTGACCTGGGTGAAGCCGCCGGAGACGACGCCGACCTGGTAGCCGAGCCGCTTCAGCGTACGGATCAGGGTGCGGGCGCCGGGGGTGAGCCGTACCTCGGTACGGACCTTGTCCACCACCGAGGCGTCCAGACCGGCCAGCAGTGCGACCCGGGCGTGCAGCGACTGCTCGAAGTCCAGCTCGCCGCGCATCGCCTGCTCGGTCACCTCGGCGACCCGGTCCTCGCAGCCCGCGTGCGCCGCGAAGAGCTCGATCACCTCGTCCTGGATCAGCGTGGAGTCGACGTCCATGACCACCAGCCGCTGGGCCCGCCGGCTCAGCCCGGCCGAGACCACCGCGACATCCACGCCGATCTCCGCGGCCTCGGTCGCCAGCGCGGTCCGCAGCTCCGCCGTCCCGGTCCCCGACACCGCGAACTCGACGGCGGTGACCGGGTACTTCGCCAGCCGGAAGATACGGTCGATGTTCCCGCCGGTCGAGGTGATGGAGGCCGCTATGGCGGCGGTCGACTCCGCGGTGAGCGGATGCCCCAGCACCGTCACATGGGAACGGCCGGTACCACGGGGCCGGTTGTCGCCGATGCCCGAGATGATCTCGGCCTGCAGCTTCAGGGAGTCGGCCCAGCTGTGCACGGTCGCCCGCAGATCGCCCTCGGTGGTTCCGCCCGCCGTGGGCGCGGTGACCAGGGCGCACAGCACGATGCGGCCACGGGTGACGACCTGCTCGATGTCCACGACGTCGACCGCGTACGCGGCGAGGGTGTCGAAGAGCCCGGCGGTGATGCCGGGACGGTCCTTGCCGAAGATCTTGACGAGCAGGGTGGGTGCGTCGCTGACCGGAGGGGGCCCGTCGCCGATCCCGTCGACGCGACGGTGCTCAGGGGGCTCAGGAGATGAGAGGGGCTGAGGTGGCTGAGATGCGCTCATGGTGCTCCCACCGTATCGGTCCCGCCGCCCCCTCCGGCCGCGCGTCCCGAGTGCCGGACGGGAACCGCCGACCGTCCCTGCCCCCGGGCCGGAACTCCCGTCCCCGGGGGCAGCGAGAAGCCACAGATCTGGCCGGTACGGGTCTTGTGCTCGGAGGCGCTGGCTGCCTCGTATCCGCCGTTATGCTCCCACTGAACGCTCTCCGGGCGATAACCAGCGCTTCGCCCTGACTTCTCCTGCCCCGCTCCCGTTTCGCCCCCCGGTATCGGGGTGTTCGCGCAGGTCTCCCCGCGCTCTTCACCCGCCCGACTTTCGGATCGGGGACTGGTCCTGGAATAGTTCCCCACGATGTTCAGCATCCCTAGACTCCCTGCGACGGGGGTAACACGGGGGACAACTAGTGGGGCGCGGAGTGCCGGAACTCGTACTGGAATTGAATGGCAGCACCTGGACGCTCGATCCGTCCAGGTCGTACACCCTCGGACGTGATCCGCAGGGCGACCTGACGGTCGACGACGCCAGAGTGTCGTGGCGGCATGCCACGATCAGCTGGAACGGCCGCAGTTGGTCCATCGAGGACCACGGCAGCACCAACGGCACCTATGTGCAGGGCCGACGGATCCAACAGGTGGAAATCGGCCCCGGCTCGGTGCTGCACCTGGGCAACGCCACCGACGGTCCCCGGGTGAGCCTCAGCCCCACCGCGGGCGCCGGGGCTGCCGGCGGTCAGGCGGTCGACGCCCACCAGGCTCCCCAGCAGCAGCCCCAGGGTGCCGGCGCGGGCTGGCAGGGACAGCACGCGCCCGCGCAGCACCAGGCCCCCCATCAGCAGCAGGCCTGGCAGCAGCCTCAGTCGCAGCCCGCGCAGCCGCAGGCCGGGCACCAGCAGGCGCCTCAGCAGCAGCCTCCTCACCACAAGGTGCCGCACCAGCAGAACCCCGGGCACCACGGCGGATCCGGACAGGGCGGCGCCGCGGGGGCGCCGCCGGTCTACGGCGACCGCAGCCCCACCACGTTCCACCAGCTGGCCCTCGGCCGGGTCATGCGCATCGGTCGTGCGCTGGAGAACGAGCTGGTCGTCTCCGACCTCCAGGTCTCCCGCAACCACGCCGAGTTCCACGCGACGCCCGACGGCCGCTTCGAGATCCGCGACCTCGGCTCGCACAACGGCACGTATGTCAACGGCCAGCCGCTGCACAAGTCCGGCTCGGCGCTCATCGGCCCGAACGACATCGTCGGCGTCGGCCACTCGACGTTCCGGCTGGTCGGGGACCGGCTGGAAGAGTTCGTCGACACCGGTGAGGTCTCCTTCTCCGCCCGCCACCTCACGGTGACGGTCGACGGCGGCAAGCAGATCCTCAAGGACGTCTCCTTCGGCGTCCCCGAGAAGTCGCTGATCGCGGTCATCGGCCCGTCCGGCTCCGGAAAGTCCACCCTGCTCAAGGCGCTCACCGGCTACCGGCCCGCCAACCAGGGTGACGTCCTCTACGACAACCGAAACCTGTACAAGCAGTTCGCCGAGCTGCGCCAGCGCATCGGTCTGGTCCCGCAGGACGACATCCTGCACAAGGAACTGACCGTCACCAAGGCCCTGAAGTACGCGGCCAAGCTCCGCTTCCCCGCGGACACCACCGAGGCCGAGCGCCAGTCCCGGATCACCGAGGTCCTCGCCGAGCTCAAGCTCGACATCCACAAGGACAAGAAGATCACCTCGCTCTCCGGCGGCCAGCGCAAGCGCGTCTCGGTCGCCCTGGAGCTGCTCACCAAGCCTTCGCTGATCTTCCTGGACGAGCCGACCTCCGGCCTCGACCCGGGCATGGACCGCGATGTCATGCAGCTGCTGCGCGGCCTCGCCGACGACGGCCGCACGGTGCTCGTGGTCACGCACTCGGTCGCCGAGCTGGCGATCTGCGACAAGCTCCTCGTGATGGCCCCCGGCGGTTCCGTCGCCTACTTCGGTCCGCCGGAGGAAGCGCTGAACTTCTTCGGCTACACCAGCTGGGCCGATGTCTTCTCGGCCTTCGAGAACTACCGCGACTACGACTGGGCGGGCCGCTGGCGCGGTTCGCAGCACTACCAGATGTACGCCGCCGACATCGACGCGGTCGCGGCCCAGCCGGTCAACATGCCGCCCCCGCAGCAGATGCGCCCGCCGAAGCCACAGGGCTGGATGGCACAGCTGTGGACGCTGATCCGGAGATATTCCTCCGTCATCGCGTCCGACAAGGGCTTCATGGGCCTGATGCTGATCCTGCCCGCCGTGCTGGGCGTGGTCAGCGTGGTCATCCCGGCGGAGTTCGGTCTCGCGGAGCCCGACCCGCCGTCCCGGTTCAACGGCAAGGCCGGGACGATCATGCTGATCCTGGCGGTCGGCATGTGCTTCTCGGGCGCGGCCAACTCCGTACGAGAGCTGATCAAGGAACGGGTCATCTACGAACGGGAGCGGGCCACCGGCCTGTCCCGCTCCGCGTACCTGATGTCCAAGGTGATCGTCCTCGGCGTGATCACCGCCTTCCAGGGCGTGATCATCTGCGGCATCGGCTTCGCCACCCGCGATCTGCCGGCGGAGGGCCTGATCATGCCCCCGGCCGTCGAGATCTGCCTTTCGATCATCGCGCTGGGCTTCACCTCGATGATGTTCGGCCTGGTCATCTCCTCGCTGGTGAAGACCGCCGAGAAGACGATGCCGCTGCTGGTCATGTTCGCGATCATCCAGGTCGTCTTCACCGGCGTGCTCTTCCAGGTCTACGGATCGCCCGGCCTGGAGCAGTTCGCCTGGCTGATGCCGTCCCGCTGGGCGATGGCCGCGGCCGGCACCACGCTGGACCTGGCCCACCTGATGCCTCCGTGGGACCCGAAGAACCCCACCGACCTCGATCCGCTGTGGGAGCACACGGCGAGCCAGTGGGGCATCAACATCACCGTCCTGCTCGCGCTCGGCGTGATCTGCGGCGTCGCGGTCGCGCGCCTGCTGCGCCGCCACGAGCCCGAGGTCATGCGCAAGTAGCTTCCCGCGCAGCCACAGGACGAGGCCGAGGCCGGCACCCCGCGGGGTGCCGGCCTCGGCCTCGTCCTGTGGCTGGCTTCAGCCGGCTCAGTACGCGCTGTCCACGTTGTCCATGGAGCCGTAGCGGTCGGCCGCGTAGTTGCAGGCGGCGACGATGTTGGCGACCGGGTCGTACAGGTCCTTCTTGGTGCCCGCCACGTGGTAGCGGTCGAAGGTCGGCTGGATCACCTGGAGCAGGCCCTTGGACGGGATGCCGTTCTGGGCGTTGATGTCCCAGTTGTTGATGGCCCAGCGGTTGCCGCTGGACTCCCGGATGATGTTCCGGTGGATCCCGTCGTAGGAGCCGGGGATGCCTTCCTTCTTCATGATCGACATGGCCTCGCGGATCCAGCCGTCCAGGTTGTTGGCGTAGACGGGCTTGCGCGGGGTGGAGCGGTTGGCCTTCTCGGACGCGCGCTTCTTCGCGTCCGCCTTGGCCTTGGCGGCCTTCTCGGCCTTGTCCTTCGCCTCGTCGGCTGCCTTGGCCTTCGCCTCGGACGCGGCCTTCGCCTTGGCGGCCTTGGCCTTGGTCTCGGCTGCGGCCTTCGCCTTGGCGGCGTCGGCGGCCTTCACGAGCTTCTCGGCGGTGGAGTGCTGCTCGATCATGCTGTTCTGCACGGTCTTGGCCTGTGCGGACCCCGCGGCGTTGGTGAAGGCCACGGGAGCGGCGGCGGCTGCCGCCTGCGGGGCAATCTCGGCATCGGCGTTCGACGGGACGAGCGAGAAGGTCAGGGCGGCAACGCCCAGGGCCGACACACCGGCCACGGAGATCTTCTGGACCTTGTTCAGACGACGGAGACGACGGGGAATGCGAGTCGCAGACATGTAGGGCTACCTCTTCGAATGCTCAGGTGTCCTCACGGAGGACGAGACCGGAGGCGGTGATGCGCACCTCCGTCGGGGACGAGAGCAATTCTTAGCGGCAGCAAAATCGTGTGGCAAAGGTGTGACGTACGAAGGCGGGTAGTGGAACAGGGTCCTGTTCGCCCGAAATGACCCCGGTCCATGCCTGCTCAAATCGCCCGTATATACCCACTAGGTGCGTTCGTAAGTGACGTAGGCCCTATGCCTGGGCTCACATCGGCGAGGTAACAGCCTCACCACTCGTTGCTGAAGCAATCCGGAGCGTTACCTTCCTCATTCGGCAGGATGAGGTGGACGTCCCCGAACTCATGCCAGAGGTACCGCTCCTGGAGCGCCGCCTCGTACCCGCGGCGCAGCGCCTCGCGCCCCGCCACCGCCTCCAGCATCAGCAGATGCGAGGCCTGGGGCTCGTGCAGCCCGGTCAGCAGCCCGTCCACCACCCGCACGCCCCGCCGTGGCGTCACCACCAGGTCCGTCCACCCCTCGACCGGCCGGACCACCCCGTCCGCCCCCGCCGCCGACTCCAGCGCCCGCACGGCCGTCGTCCCCACCGCGATCACCCGCCCGCCCGCGGTACGGTCCGGGCCCCGCGCCGCCCGTACGGCGTTCACCAGCCACGCCGTCGCCGCCGGTACCGCGAACCGCTCCGGGTACGGCGGCTCGTGCGCCTCCGCCGACGCCACCCCCGTATGCAGGGACAGCGGAGCGAACAGCACTCCCCGGCGCACCAGCTCCGCCACCAGCGCGACCGTGAAGGGCCGCGCGGCACTCGGCATCTCCGCCGAACCGCTGCCGTCCGCGGAGGGCACCGCGAACACCGTCCGGTACGAGGCCAGCGGCTGATCCCGATCCGTGTACCCGTAGCGGATGGGCCGCCCGTACCGCCGCAACAGCTCCGGCACCGGCTCCGGGACCCGTGCCCACCACAGCCGGGCACCGGTCGCGGGCCCCAGCGGCTCCTCCAGCACCAGGGCCCGCCCGCCCGGCAGTCGCACCACCGCCCCCGCCGGGCCACCGGGCCGCGGCCCGGTGACCCCCGCCCCTGCGGGGGCCCGCAGCTCCACCGCCCACCGCCCGTCCGCACCCCGCGTCGAGAAGTGCACCACGACCCGCTCCCCGCCCATCCGCCCGTTCACCGCGGCGGGCAACGTCATGGACGTGTTCACCACCAGCACGTCCCCGGCCCGCAGCTGCCCGGGCAGCTCCCGGAACGCATGGTGCGCGACAGCCCGCCCCCGCGACACGAGCAGCCGTACGTCGTCACGCCCCGCACCCCGCTGCTCGGCCGGCACCCGCGCCGACAGGGCATCCGGCACCCGCAACGCCTCCAGGGCCGTGAAGCCTTCGGCCGCTGTCGCTGTGGCTGCCGCTCCCTCTCCCGCCCCGCCCGACCCCGGAGTGGAGAGGGCGGTGTCGGCCACGCGCCGCTCCCGCGCCGCTCCATCCGTCCCCACCCCGCCCGCGCCCCGTCCCCGCGCGATCACCGGGGACCCCCGCCCTGCCCCGCCGGCCCCTCCAGCAGGGCCGGAGCGGCGTACCGTCCGCCGGCCGGCCGCTCCCGCACCAGCCGCAGGAACGCGGGCGCCACGCTCTCCGGGGTCGGCCGGGCCTCGTCCGCGTCCTCCGGGACCGCGGCGGCGTACAGATCCGTCGCCATGTCGCCGGGGTCGACGGCCCACACCCGCAGCCCCGGCTCCTCCTCGCCCAGCACCGCCGCCAGCTGGTCCAGCGCCGCCTTCGACGCCCCGTAACCGCCCCACGTCGGGTACGGCTCCGCAGCCGCGTCCGAGCTGACCACCACCACCGCCCCCGCCTCCGAGGCCCGCAGCGACGGCAACGCCTCCTGCACGAGACCGAGCGCCCCCACCACATTGGTCTCCAGCGCCCGCCGCAACCCGTCCAACGGCAGCTCGTCCAGCCGGACCAGCGGTTCCGCGCCCAGCGCGCTCGCGTTGCTCACCAACAGATCGAGACCGCCCAGCACCCCGGCGGCCGCCACCAGATCCGCCCGGTGCCCCGCGTCCGTGACGTCGCCCGGCACCGCCACCACCCGTGTCCCGTACCGCCCGCGCAGCTCCCGCGCCGTCTCCTCCAGCACCCCGGCGGTCCGGGCGTTCAGCACCAGGTCCCAGCCCTCCCCGGCCAGCGCCCCCGCCAGCGCCCGTCCCAGCCCTTTCGAACCACCCGTGATCATCGCGACCGGCATGGTGACCGTCCCCTTCGTACCCTCGGCGTCCGCCGGGAGGCCCCGGCGATCTCACCGTAGGAAGCCCCCGCCGCACCGCGCCTCGCCCGGGAGCCGCACCCGTACCCGGCACTTCGGCGTAGGTCCCGAGCAGTCCTACGACCTACGGCCGACGAGCCCCGCCGCCCGGACCTAGGACCTCGCAGGCCGTGCACCGACCCGCGCCCGATACGGCCGCCCCGCCCCCGCCGGTACGGTGATCCCATGAGTCATCGCCCACCGTCGGGCCTCGCCGCGGTGAGTGCCGCGCTGCTCGCCATGAGCCGGCACCTCGAAGTGGGCGACGTCCTGAAGACGATCGTCGCCTCCGCCCGCGAACTGCTCGACGCCCAGTACGCGGCCCTCGGCGTCCCGGACGACCACGGCGGCTTCGCCCAGTTCGTGGTCGACGGCGTCAGCGACGAACAGTGGAAGGCCATCGGCCCGCTGCCCCGCCAGCACGGCGTCCTCGCCGCGATGCTCCACCAGGCGAAGCCCGAACGCCTCGCGGACGTCCGCGAGGACCCCCGCTTCGGCGGCTGGCCCGACGCCCACCCCGACATGTCCGACTTCCTCGGCCTGCCCGTCACGGACGGCGACGAGATCATCGGCGCGCTGTTCCTCGCCAACAAGATGTGCCCCAAGCCCGAGGGCGGCTGCGGCTTCACCGCCGAGGACGAGGAACTGCTCTCGATCCTCGCCCAGCACGCCGCGATCGCCCTCACCAACGCCCGCCTCTACGAACGCAGCCGTGAGCTGACCATCGCCGAGGAACGCTCCCGCCTCGCCCACGAGCTGCACGACGCGGTCAGCCAGAAGCTGTTCTCGCTCCGCCTCACCGCGCAGGCCGCCACCGCCCTCGTCGACCGCGACCCCGCCCGCGCCAAGGGCGAGCTCCAGCAGGTCGCCGCCCTCGCCGCCGAAGCCGTCGACGAACTGCGGGCCGCCGTCGTGGAGCTGCGCCCCGCCGCCCTCGACGAGGACGGGCTGATCGCCACCCTCCGCACCCAGATCCAGGTCCTGGACCGGGCGCACACCGCCGACGTCGCCTTCGAGAGCTGCGGAGTGCGCGCGCTGCCCGCCGCCCAGGAGGAAGCGCTGCTCCGGGTCGCCCAGGAAGCCCTCCACAACGCCCTGCGCCACTCCGGGGCGGAGCGCGTGAGCGTCACCCTGGCCCGGCGCGGCACGGCCACCGTCCTGCGCGTCACCGACGACGGGGACGGCTTCGACCCCACCGCCGTCCGGCGGGCGGGCCGCCACCTGGGCCTCGTCTCCATGCGCCACCGGGCGAACAGCGTCGGCGGCCGACTCACCGTTGCCTCGGAGCCCGGCAAGGGCGCCACGATCGAGATGGAGGTCCCCGGTGGCTGACAAGATCATCAGGGTGCTGCTGGTCGACGACCATCAGGTGGTCCGCCGCGGACTGCGGACGTTCCTGGAGATCCAGGAGGACATAGAGGTCGTCGGCGAGGCGTCCGACGGCGCGGAGGGCGTGGCCCGGACCGAGGAGCTCCGCCCCGACGTCGTGCTGATGGACATCAAGATGCCCGGCACCGACGGCATCGAGGCGCTGCGTCTGCTCCGGGAGCTCGACAACCCCGCCAAGGTCCTCATCGTCACCAGCTTCACCGAACAGCGCACGGTGGTCCCCGCCCTGCGCGCCGGAGCCTCCGGTTACGTCTACAAGGACGTCGACCCGGACGCCCTGGCCGGCGCCATCCGCTCCGTCCACGCCGGACACGTCCTGCTCCAGCCGGAGGTCGCCGGAGCACTCCTCGCCCAGGACGACGCGGGCACCGGCACGGGCCGGGGGAGCACGCTCACCGAGCGGGAACGCGAGGTCCTCGGACTCATCGCGGACGGCCGTTCGAACCGGGAGATCGCCCGGGCGCTCGTCCTCTCCGAGAAGACGGTCAAGACGCATGTGTCGAACATCCTGATGAAGCTCGACCTGGCCGACCGGACCCAGGCGGCGCTGTGGGCGGTACGCCACGGAGCCGCGGGCTGACGCCTCCGGGGCGACGGTTCCCGTCCGGACTGAGATTCATACTGTCGGGTGTATGTCACCCGTACGGCGCATCCTTCAGGGCCGCACGGCGTTCTCCAGGACGTGCTGCGGCAGCTTGCCGCAGTCTTTCTAGGAGGATCCTGAAGTGAAGAACCTGAAGAAGGCCGCCGCCGTCACCATGATCGCGGGCGGGCTCATCGCCGCCGGCGCCGGTGCCGCCTCCGCCACCGGCCACAGCGGAGCCGACGCCCACGGGGTGGCCGTCGGCTCCCCGGGCGTCGCCAGCGGCAACCTCGTGCAGGTGCCCGTAGCCGTCCCGGTGAACGTGGTCGGCAACACGGTCAACGTGGTGGGCCTGCTCAACCCGGCCTTCGGCAACCTCGGCCTGAACCACTGACCCAGCCCTCCCACGAAAGCCGGACGCCCCTCCACACCCCCAGGGACCGTCCGGCTTTCGCCACACCCACCCCCAGCTCGCCCGGCCGCCACTCCAGCTCGTCTGGGGCCCATCCCAGCCAGTCGGCGCCCACTCCAGCTCGCCCGGCGCCCACTCCAGCCCGTCCGGCTTTTGAGGACGGAACGCTCACGCCGGTACTCCCGCGCCGCAAGGGGCTCCCCGCCCGGGGCACCCAACCGAGCTCGCCCGGCGCCCACTCCAGCCCGTCCGGCGTTTGAGGACGGAACCGTGGCGCCGGGGCCCCCGCGCCAGAACAGGCCCCCGCCCGGGGCACCCACTCCAGCCCGTCCGGCTTTTGAGGACGGAACCGTGGCGCCGGGGCCCCCGCGCCAGAACAGGCCCCCGCCCGGGGCACCCACCCCAGCCCGTCCGGCGCTTGAGGACAAAAGGCCCGCGGGCCTACCGCCGAACCTCCCCTCCCTCCACATACGCGTTGTACGCCGCCACCAGCGCCCGCCGAGCCACCCGCTCCACCGGCCGCAACGCCTCACCCCGCGCCGCGATCTCCGACGAGCTCACCGCACCGCCGTGCCCGTTCTCGTACGCCACCGAGACCAGCAGCCCCACCCGCTGCGCCATCTCCAGCACCCGCACCGCCCGCGGCGGATACCCGGGCGCCAGCACCTCGCGCCCCCGACTCCGCTCCGCCCGTGCCCGGTACGCGTCCACCGCCGCCTCCGCCACCGGCCCGGAACCGGCCACGTCCAGCCGCGACAGCACCGCCGTCGCATCCCGCAACGCCTCCGCCAGCTCCCGCTCCGCCTCGCCCAGCGACGGCACATCGGCCGGCGGTGCCTCCCGTACCGGCAGCACCCGCCACACCACCTCGACGTGCAGATCCCCCTCCGGCCCCACTTCCGTCACCTCCGGCACCAGCCCGTACGGCACCCCGTACGCGACCACCGCCTCCTCCGCCTCCAGCGCCCGCGCGTTGAAGTCCGGCGGACCGCTCAGCCCCAGCGGATGCCCCGGCACCGGCAGCGCGACCCGGAAACCGGTCGCCCCCAGACCCCTCAGCCGGCCGAGCGCCAGCGTGAGCCCGACCGGCCCCGCCTCACCCGGCAACCCCTCGACGCGGTGCACCGCGTCCTCCCCGACAATCGCGAGGGCCGCTTCGTCCGGCGAGACGAGTCCCGCCAGAAGCGCGTTTCCCCAAGCGGCCAACAACCCTGAACGTGGTTCGACAAGCATGCCGACAGCCTAGGGAACGTCCGGGCAGAGCCCGGGGTGCGGACCTCACGCCCGAACCACTCGCGCGGTGGCGTAGGTTTTCCCTGGGAGCCGTGCCCACCGGCACGCGACGATCGACGAGACTGCTTGGGGAGACAACGCGCCATGAGCGATGTGCTGGAGCTGGTGGACGTATCCGTGGTCCGGGACGGACGCGCTCTGGTGGACGACGTCTCCTGGTCGGTCAAGGAGGGGGAGCGCTGGGTCATCCTGGGCCCCAACGGCGCCGGCAAGACGACCCTCCTCAACCTCGCCTCCAGCTACCTCTTCCCGAGCAGGGGAACGGCCACGATCCTCGGCGAACAGCTCGGCGGCGTCGGCACCGACGTCTTCGAGCTCCGCCCCCGCATCGGCATGGCGGGCGTCGCGATGGCCGACAAGCTGCCCAAGCGCCAGACGGTGCTGCAGACGGTCCTCACCGCCGCGTACGGCATGACCGCCACCTGGCACGAGAACTACGAAGCCGTCGACGAGGAGCGCGCCCGCGCCTTCCTCGACCGCCTCGGCATGACCGAGTACCTGGACCGCAAGTTCGGCACGCTCTCCGAAGGAGAGCGCAAGCGCACGCTCATCGCCCGCGCCATGATGACCGACCCCGAACTGCTGCTCCTGGACGAGCCCGCCGCCGGACTCGACCTCGGTGGGCGCGAGGACCTCGTCCGCCGCCTCGGCCGCCTGGCCCGCGACCCGCTCGCCCCCTCCATGATCATGGTCACCCACCATGTCGAGGAGATCGCGCCCGGGTTCACCCACGTCCTCATGATCCGCCAGGGCAAGATCCTCGCCGCCGGCCCCATGGAGACCGAGCTCAGCTCCCGCAACCTCTCCCTCTGCTTCGGCCTCCCGCTCATCGTCGAGCACACCGGCGACCGCTACACCGCCCACGGCCTCCCGCTCTCCTGACCGACCGCAGCCGCCGCGACAGGCCCCTCGCACCCCGATCGGCAGGACCATCTCACCCCGATCGGCGGGCTGCTCCCCGCAGTTGACCCCCGTGCGCCCTGTCGGTGACGCACCGACAGTCCTACGATGACCATGTGGACATCGACGCATGGGTGTGGTGGCTGATCGGCGCGGTGGGACTGGGTATCCCCCTCGTCCTGACCGCGATGCCCGAATTCGGTATGTTCGCCGTCGGGGCGGTGGCCGCATCGGCCGTCGCCGCCCTGGGCGGTGGAATCGTCGCCCAGGTAATGGTCTTCGTCCTGGTCTCGGTCGCACTGATCGCCGTCGTGCGCCCGATCGCCGCCAGACACCGGGCCGGACAGACCGGGCAGGCCAGCGGCATCGACGCCCTGAAGGGACGTCAGGCGGCCGTGCTGGAGCGGGTGTCGGCCGACGGGGGCCGCATCAAGCTCGCCGGAGAGGTCTGGTCGGCCCGCTCCTACGACGCCGACCAGGTCTTCGAGCCCGGCACCCAGGTCGATGTCATCGAGATCGACGGAGCGACGGCCGTCGTCATGTGACCGAAGCGTGCACGGGGCGGGCCCAGGTCTGCCAGACTCGAAGTCGATCATGTCGATCATCAGGCGAACCCGGCCCGGCTCACACTCGCCGACCACCGGCCGCACCTGGACCGACCCCGATCACCGCGATCCACCGGCCAACCGAAGGGCACGAGAGACACGATGCAACCGATCATCATCGTTCTGATCATTCTGGTGGTGCTCGTCTTCATCGCCCTGATCAAGACGATTCAGGTCATTCCGCAGGCCAGCGCAGCCATCGTCGAGCGCTTCGGCCGCTACACCCGCACCCTGAACGCGGGCCTGAACATCGTCGTCCCGTTCATCGACTCGATCCGCAACCGGATCGACCTCCGTGAACAGGTCGTGCCCTTCCCGCCGCAGCCGGTGATCACCCAGGACAACCTGGTCGTCAACATCGACACCGTCATCTACTACCAGGTGACCGACGCCCGCGCCGCGACCTACGAAGTCGCCAGCTACATCCAGGCGATCGAGCAGCTCACCGTCACCACCCTCCGCAACATCATCGGTGGCATGGACCTGGAGCGGACCCTCACCTCTCGCGAGGAGATCAACGCCGCCCTGCGCGGAGTCCTCGACGAGGCGACCGGCAAGTGGGGCATCCGCGTCAACCGCGTCGAACTCAAGGCGATCGAGCCGCCCACCTCCATCCAGGACTCGATGGAGAAGCAGATGCGCGCCGACCGCGACAAGCGCGCCGCGATCCTCACCGCCGAGGGCATCCGGCAGTCCCAGATCCTCACCGCCGAGGGCGAGAAGCAGTCCGCGATCCTGCGCGCCGAGGGTGAGGCCAAGGCCGCCGCCCTGCGCGCCGAGGGCGAAGCCCAGGCCGTCCGCACGGTCTTCGAGGCCATCCACGCCGGAGACCCGGACCAGAAGCTCCTCTCGTACCAGTATCTCCAGATGCTCCCGAAGATCGCTGAGGGCGACGCCAACAAGCTCTGGATCGTGCCCAGCGAGATCGGGGACGCCCTGAAGGGCCTCAGCGGAGCCTTCGGGAACCTCGGCGGCGGCATGCCCGGCTTCAACACCGGCGGCGACGGCGGGAACGGCAACGGCGGGGGCGCCAAGGGCGGCATCCCGGCCCCCGCGGTGGAACGACGCGAGGAGCCCCCGGTCTCCTGACCCGGAAGCCCCTTCGTGCATGATCAGTGAGGCCCCTCGACCTTCATGGCGGGGAGGCGTCACTGACCACCGAAGGAGATGGCGTTGTCCATCTGGGAAATACTCGCCGTCTTCGCGGCCGGCGTCGGAGCGGGCACGATCAACACGATCGTCGGCTCGGGCACCCTGATCACCTTCCCCGTCCTGCTCGCCACCGGCCTCCCCCCGGTCACCGCGACGGTCTCCAACGCGCTGGGCCTCATCCCCGGCTCCATCAGCGGGGCCATCGGCTACCGCAAGGAACTGGCCGGCCAGCGCCGCCGGATCATCAGGCTGGGCATCGGAGCCGCCATCGGCGGCCTCACCGGAGCCACGCTCCTGCTCGCCCTGCCCCCCACGGCCTTCGAGACGATCGTCCCGGTCCTGGTCGCCCTGGCACTCGTCCTGGTGATCCTGCAACCACGCATCAGCAAAGCCGTCCAGCGCCGCCGCGAACACACCGGCACCGAGGCCCGCACCGACGGCGGCCCGCTCCTGTTCGTCGGCCTGATGCTCGCCAGCGTCTACGGCGGCTACTTCACCGCCGCCCAGGGGATCATCTACCTCTCCCTCATGGGCATGCTGCTCGACGACACCATGCAGCGCCTCAACGCCGTCAAGAACGTCCTGGCCGCCATCGTCAACAGCATCGCCGCGCTGTTCTTCCTCTTCGTCGCCCACTTCGACTGGACGGCCGTCGTCCTCATCGCGGTCGGCTCCGCCATCGGCGGGCAGATCGGAGCCAAGGTCGGCCGCCGCCTCAGCCCCACCGTCCTGCGCGCCCTCATCGTGGCCGTCGGCACCGCGGCCATCGTCCAGCTGCTGCTCCGCTGACACACGTGGGCCCGCCTCCTCCCAGGGACGGGCCCACCATTACGTCACCAGGCGTACGCCGACTACGCCGCCGCCGCCCGGTCCAGCCACTCGGGCAGCGCCGAGCGGTCGCCGGCTCCCATCGCCAGCAGCATCGCCTCGGCGGGGGAGGGCACGAACGGCTGTTTCAGCAGCGGCATCCCCGCCTGCTCCGGTGTCCGGGCCGCTTTGCGGTGGTTGTCCTCGGCGCAGGAGGCGACCGTGTTCAGCCAGGTGTCCTGCCCGCCCTGGGCACGCGGCACCACGTGGTCGACGGTGGACGCCCGCCGCCCGCAGTACGCGCACCGGTGTTGGTCCCGTATCAGCACGCCCCTCCTGGACCACGGAGCCTGTCTTCGGAACGGCACCCGTACGTACCGGCAGAGCCTGATCACCCGGGGCGCCGGAATGTCCACGGCGGCACCACGCATACGGAGCTCGGGATGCGACTGCTCGACGACGGCCTTGTCCGTCAGGATCAGGACCACCGCACGGTTGAGCGTCACTGTCGACAGCGGCTCGAAGCTCGCGTTGAGAACCAGCGTGTCACGCATCCTGCCCACCTCCCGTGTGCCGCCCGCCCCCTGGCAGGCCCGGATCAACTCTGGCTGGGCAGGCCGCGATGGACAACGCAATAAAAAATGCCCTGCTCTGATCTCTCCAGGACCAGAGCAGGGCAAACAACAGGCGAACTAATCGCCGGCGGGAGCCTCGTACTCACCGATCAGCTGCGCACGCCCCAGGGTGTGGAACCGAAGGTTGAATCCGACCACCGCGGGCGAGGTGTCGCTGTCGATCCCGAGCTTTTCGGTGTCGACCGCGTACACGGTGAACACGTACCGGTGGTTCTCCCCGGCCGGCGGCGCGGCACCGCCGAACTCCTTCGCCCCGTAGTCGTTACGGACCTGAACGGCACCCTGCGGCAGCCCCTTGAACTCCCCGCTGCCCGCACCGGCCGGCAACTCCGTCACCGACACCGGGATGTCGAAGAGCGTCCAGTGCCAGAACCCGCTGCCCGTCGGCGCGTCCGGGTCGAAACACGTCACGGCGAAGCTCTTCGTCCCCTCGGGGAACCCCTCCCACCGCAGCTGCGGCGAAGTGTTCCCACCCGCAAGCACCTGGGCGTCGCCCAGTACGGCTCCCGGCGCGAGGTCGTCGCTCACCACGGTGAACGCCGGAACCTCCGGATGGAAGTCGTGCGGCAGCGGGGCCCTCTTCGGCTCGGTCACGTCTCGCACCTCTCCTGATCGGTTCGTCTGCCTTCTTCCCCGACTGTAGGGGGCGCACCGCCCTCGTTCCGGAGGGCGTACCGCCGCCTAGAGCCAGTTGCGCTGGCCGCCGACCTGGGCGAGCCACTGGTTGAGGTACGCCGCCCAGTCGGTCGACTGGTAGTCGTGGAGCCCCACCTTGAACGCGCGGTAGGAGTCGCTGCCCTCGCTGAACAGCCCCGGCTTCTTGTCCATCTCCAGGATCACGTCCATCTCGCGGTCGTCGGCGACGAACGTCAGCTCCACCTGGTGCAGTCCGCGGTACTGCGTCGGCGGGATGAACTCGATCTCCTGGTAGAACGGCAGCCGCTGACGGGTGCCGCGGATGTGACCGCGCTCCATGTCCGCGCTGCGGAAGCCGAAGCCCAGCTGACCGAAGGCGTTCCGGATGGCCTCCTGCGCCGGCAGCGGGTGCACGTTGATCGGGTCCAGGTCACCGGAGTCCAGCGCGCGGGCGATCTCCAGCTCGGTGGTCACCCCGATGTTCATCCCGCGCAGCTGCTGGCCGCCGAACATCGTGATCGGGGTCTCCCACGGGATCTCCAAACCGAACGGCACCACGTGCACCGCGCCGGCCTGCACCTCGAAGGCGCCGCCGAGGTTCTGCTTGGTGAACTCGATGTCCTGCTTGGTCTCCTGGTCCCCGCTCTCGACCTCGACCCGCGCCTGGAGCCCGACGTTGAGTCCCTCGATCTGCTGGGCGACCGAACCGCCCTGGATCCGCACCTCGCCCTGGACGACCCCACCGGGGACGACGTTCACCTCGGTGAGCTCGGTCTCCACCGAGGCACCGCCGGCACCCATGCTCGCGAGCAGCCGCTTGAAGCCCATAGTCACTCCTTCTTGGTCCTGACCCCTACATACGCGCCACGACGGTAGCCGGTTCCCGTCGGAGCGATCCCAGTACCCTCGGACGCCATGACCAAAAGCCTGGACCGCACCCCTCTGACGCGGGACTTCTTCGACCGCGACGTCCTGGAGGTCGCCCCGGACCTGCTGGGACGCACGCTTGTGCGCCGGGAGCCGACGGGCACGATCGAGCTGCGGCTGACCGAGGTGGAGGCGTACGCGGGCGAGGTCGACCCCGGCTCGCACGCCTTCCGCGGCCGCACGCCCCGCAACAGCGTGATGTTCGGCCCGCCCGGTCATACGTACGTCTACTTCACGTACGGGATGTGGCACTGCCTCAACCTGGTCTGCGGCCCGGACGGCCGTGCCGGCGGAGTCCTGCTCCGGGCCGGTGAGATCAACGTCGGTGCCGGCCTGGCCCGCGACCGACGCATCTCGGCCCGCAATGACAAGGAACTGGCCAAAGGCCCGGCCCGCCTCGCCACCGCCCTCGACGTCGACCGCGACCTGAACGGCAGCGATCTCTTCGGCGGCCCCGCCCCGGCCCTGTCCGTCCTGCACGGCACCCCGCCGCCCCGTGACCTCGTACGCAGCGGCCCCCGTACAGGAGTCGGCGGCGACGGGGCCCACCAGCCATGGCGCTTCTGGATCCACGGGGACCCCACGGTGAGCCCGTACCGAGCCCACGCACCGCGTCGTCGGCCGAGCCGCAAGGCAACTTGACGCACCCTCGGCGGACGCCTAATGTAGTCCGAGCCGCTTGACACGGGTACAGCTCTCGGCACAGTCCATCGGACCGGACCGAGCCACTCGAAGCGGCCAAACCACTACCTACGACTCACCCTGGCGGGTGCGAATTCGGCATGCCTGTAATTCGCCTTATCGGCTCGATTATGAGCTGCCAGGAGAATCGGCTAACGTAGTGAACACGCCGAAAGGCAAGGCCCTCCAAAGGCCACCGGAAATCAAATTCGAACCGGAAACGGAACGGAAAAGAGTCTGGTAAAGTTGGAACCGCCGGAAAGGGAAAACGCGAAAGCGAAGGACCTGGAAAGCGAAACTGCACGGCCCGCTTCGACCGGGAGTCAGACACTGGAAAGCGTCTGATAGAGTCGGAAA
>NTHE01000076.1 GCA_002551355.1 Streptomyces sp. man185
GGGCCGCGGGCTTCGGCGGCGGCCCCAAGCGGTCCGGCGGCTCCGGCGGCTCGGGCCGGTCCGGTGGCTACGGCCGCCGCTCCGCCTCCGGCGTCAAGGGCGAGTTCGCCCTGCCGGTGACGGTCACCCCGGCCCTTCCCGCCGTCGAGACCTTCGGCGAGCTGGAGATGCCCGCACCGCTGAAGGCGGCGCTGGTCGCCGAGGGCATGACCGTGCCCTTCCCGATCCAGGCGGCCACCCTGCCGAACTCGCTGGCCGGCCGGGACGTCCTGGGCCGGGGCCGCACCGGCTCCGGCAAGACCCTCGCCTTCGGCCTCGCGCTGCTGGCCCGCACCGCCGGCCGCCGCGCCGACGCCAAGCGCCCGCTCGCCCTGGTCCTCGTCCCCACCCGGGAGCTGGCCCAGCAGGTCACCGACGCGCTCACCCCGTACGCCCGGTCGCTGAAGCTGCGGATCGCCACCGTGGTCGGCGGCATGTCCATCGGCCGCCAGGCCAGCGCGCTGCGCGGTGGTTCCGAAGTCGTCGTCGCGACCCCGGGCCGCCTCAAGGACCTGATCGAGCGCGGCGACTGCCGGCTGGACCGGGTCACCATCACCGTCCTCGACGAGGCCGACCAGATGGCCGACATGGGCTTCATGCCGCAGGTCACCGAGCTGCTCGACCAGGTGAACCCGGACGGGCAGCGGATGCTGTTCTCGGCCACCCTGGACCGCAACGTCGACCTGCTGGTGCGGACCTACCTGAAGGACCCGGTCGTGCACTCCGTCGACCCTGCCGCCGGTGCGGTCACGACGATGGAGCACCACGTCCTGTACGTCCAGGGCGCCGACAAGTACGCGGCCACGACGGAGATCGCGGCCCGCGACGGCCGCGTGATCATGTTCCTGGACACCAAGCACGCCGTGGACAAGCTCACCGACCACCTGCTGCACAGCGGGGTCCGGGCTGCGGCGCTGCACGGGGGCAAGTCCCAGCCGCAGCGCACCCGCACACTGGAGCGGTTCAAGACCGGGCACGTCACGGTGCTGGTCGCCACCAACGTCGCGGCGCGCGGCATCCACGTCGACAACCTCGACCTGGTCGTCAACGTGGACCCGCCGAGCGACCACAAGGACTACCTGCACCGCGGCGGCCGTACCGCGCGGGCCGGGGAATCCGGCAGCGTCGTCACGCTGGTGCTGCCCAATCAGCGCCGCGAGATGACCCGGCTGATGGCGGACGCCGGGATCACCCCGCAGATCGCCCAGGTCCGCTCCGGCGAGGCCGAGCTGAGCCGGATCACCGGTGCGCAGGCGCCCTCCGGCGTCCCGGTCGTCATCTCCGCCCCGGCCAAGGAGCGCTCCGGCCGCAGCGGCGGCGGCGCGTTCATGGGCCGCGGCACCAAGCGCGGCGGCGGGGCCCCGGCCCGGCGTGGCCGTCCCGGTGTGCCGACGCCGGAGGCCCGCGCGGCCGCCGCGCAGCGCCGGAACAGCCGCGCCGCGTGACCCCGTGCGGCCGGCGGCGGTCCGCCGCCGGCCGCCCCGCACGCCCCGGTCCTTCTCCCGGCGTGCGCACCGAGTCTCCCCGTCCGGACGACTTCCGTCCGGGGCTCTTGTCCGGGGCTTCCGTAGGTCCCCTCCGTGCACCCGACACGTCCCCCGTGCACTCGACCCCTGGTGAGGAACCATGCGCTGTGTCATCGCCCGCTTCCCCTTCGATCTGTTCAAGAACGAGGTGGAGGACTCGATGAAGGGCATCAAGCCCGAACCCGTCACGGGCGACGCGGTGGTCATCAGCCGCCGGGTCTACCCCGTCAAGCAGGTGGGTGAGGTGATCACCCGGCAGGACCGCCGGGACTTCAGCTCCGCCGAGGTCGTCCGGGCGCTGTCGAAGCTCGGCTTCACCTGCCGTACCGCCGAGTCGGCCGTGCCCGCGCCGGCTCCCGCCCGTACCCCGCTGGAGACGGCCTCCGTGCTGCTGGGGACTCCGGCGGCCACCGAAGAGCGCTCAGGCGACTCTCTGTAACAAGTGGCCGGACGCCCGGCGTCGGTCCCCGCCATGGCGCCCGGAGCCGACGAAGATCCACCGCATGAAGAGGAAGCTGACCGCGTTAGGCGTGACGGTGATGGCGTCCGTGCTGCCCGCCACCACCGCCGCCACCGCTGCCCACGCCGACGAGACGCACACCGGCTCCCACAACGGCCCGCAGGTGGCCCTGATCGCGACGGGCCAGATCGACGATCCGCTGGAGGACGTCCTGGAGCATGTCGCGGTGCTCGGCAGGACCGTCGTCGCGGATCGCTGAACCCTCCCCGCCTTCCGGCCGTTCGGCGTCTCAGGACGCCCGGGCGGCCGGTGGCTTCTGCCGGGCCCACGCCATCCGCGGTTCCAGCAGCGGGCGCAGCAGCCGCCGGACCGGGGGCGTGCACAGCAGGGTGATGACGGCGATCGCGCCCAGGGTGACGGCGACCGTGCCCAGGGTGGTGTCGAAGAACGGGTCGTCGTAGAACCCCCCGTACTTCAGGCCCCGGACGACGAAGCCGTGGAGCAGGTACCCGTACAGCGTGCAGGTGCCGAGCGCGGTCATCCAGCTCTTGCCCTTGGGAACCCAGGCGAGGAAGCACGCGCCCAGCACGACCGCGGCCACGAACAGCAGCACGGTGGCGGTCGGGCCCGTCCACTCGGCGGTGTCCAGCCGGTCGGTGCTGCTCTTGCGGAAGAACCACGAGGTGGACGTCCGGGGCACCAGCCAGTACGCCGCGAGCAGGCCGAGGGCGAACACCGGCACCGAGACGACCCGCACCCAGGTGGAGCGCAGGAGCTGGAAGTGCTCCGGGCGCAGCCGCAGGCCGAGCACGTAGAACGGCAGGAACTGCAGGATGCGCTGGACCTGGAGCGACCCGTCGGCGGCCGGGGACAGCGTCGCGAGGGCGGCGACGGCGACGGAGACCAGCACCGGGAAGCGCACGGCCTGCCAGAGGGGGGTGGAGAGCCGCCAGAGGAAGAGGGCCGGCAGGAACCACAGCAGCCAGTAGGGCGAGAGCAGCGAGAAGGCGTAGTCCGGCTTGTCCGTCGCCCGCTCGAAGAGCGTGTAGAGCACCTCGAACAGGACGTAGGGCACCAGCAGGCTGGTGACCAGCTTCCACACCCGGTCCGGCCGCAGCTCGAAGTTCCGCGAGAAGTAGCCGGCTATCAGGATGAACACCGGCATGTGGAACGTGTAGATGAAGGTGTACGCGGCTTCCACGAGGCGGCCGGAGGGCAGCGGCTCCCACGCGTGACCGATCGCCACCAGCACGATCGCCAGGTACTTCGCGTTGTCGAAGAAATGGTCCCGGCCGTCGGAAGCGGGCTTTCCGGTCTCCGGGGCGCCGGCAGCGGCGGCGGGACGCGGCTGCTCGGAGGTGGTGAGGGGCAGCTGAGGCATCCTGACACCCTAGAACGCGGACGAGTTCCCTCCTGCCACTGTGTCCCGCATCACCGGCCCGGGGCGCCCATTGTCACCCGCGCCCGGCCCGCGTCCGCCGGCTCGGGTCACCCGCGTCCGGCCCGTTCGGGCGGCGGCTGCGCGCTTCCCTCGGCGTCCAGGTGCGGCAGGATCCGGTCCAGCGGGCCGGGGATCCACCAGGCGGCCCGGCCCAGCAGGGTCATCACCGCCGGGACCAGCAGCAGGCGTACGACGGTGGCGTCGATGAGCACGCTGGCGGCGAGCCCGAGGCCCAGCATCTTGACCACGATGTTGTCGCTGATGACGAACGCGGCGAAGACGCTCACCATGATCAGCGCCGCGCAGGTGATGACCCGGGCGGTGATCTCCAGCGCGTGCGCCACGCTCGCGCGCGGGTCCCCGGTGCGCACCCACGCCTCGTGGATGCGCGAGAGCAGGAAGATCTCGTAGTCCATGCTCAGCCCGAAGACGATCGCGAACATCATCATCGGCACGTAGCTCTCGATCGGGACGTCTCCCGACACCCCCAGCGCCGGGCCGCCCCACCCCCATTGGAAGACCGCCACCACGACCCCGTACGAGGCGGCGATCGACAGGACGTTGAGGACGGCGGCCTTCACCGCGACGAGCAGGCCCCGGAAGACGGCCAGGATCACCAGGAACGCCAGGCCCACGACGACCGCGATGATCAGCGGCAGCCGGCGGGAGACGATGTCCAGGAAGTCGACCTGGGCGGCGGTCGTGCCGGTGACGTACGTGCTCGCGTCGTTGCCGGAGACGGCCTGGGGCAGGACGTCGTCGACGAGCCGGTTCGTCAGGGAGGTGGTCCGCTCGTCCTGCGGGGCGGCCACCGAGTAGGCGGTGGCGGTCAGTACGTCGCCGTCCGACGTGGCGGTCAGCGGGGTGATCACCGCCGCGTCCGGTACGCCCGTCAGCGCCTTCTGCGCCTGGTCGGCGAGGGCGGAACGGTCGCCGGAGGGCACCTTGCTCTGGTCGATGACCAGGGTCAGCGGGCCGTTGGAGCCGGGGCCGAAAGCGCTCGACATCAGGTCGAAGGCGCGCCGGTCGGTGAAGGACTTCGGGTCGGCGCCGTCGCCGATGTGACCGAGCTGGATGAAGAAGAGCGGGAAGGACAGGACGGCCAGCACCACCACTCCGCCGGCCAGGAACCACCAGGGCCGCCGCTCCACCCGCTGCGCGTACCGGTGCCAGCCGCCGGGCTCCGCGCCCTCGGGGGCCGGTACGGTCTCGGCCACCGGCTTCCGCACCCGCAGCCGGTCGATGCGGCGGCCGATGAGACCGAGCACCGCCGGGACGAGCGTGAGGGCGCCGGCCACCGCGGTGACGACGGTGACCGCCGCGGCCAGGCCCAGCTTGCCGATGAACCCGATCCCGGAGACCCACAGGCCCGACAGCGCGATGATCACCGTGCAGCCGGAGAGCAGTACGGCGTGTCCGCTGGTGGCGGCGGCGTTCCCGGCGGCGGCCACCGGGTCCTGGCCGTCGATGAGGTTCTGCCGGTGCCGGGTGACCAGGAAGAGGGCGTAGTCGATGCCGACGCCGATGCCGATCATCGTGGCGAGCGTCGGGGAGACGGTCGCGAAGGTCGCGGTGGCGGCCAGCAGTCCCAGCAGCGCGAGACCGCACAGGGCGCAGACCAGTGCGGTGACCAGGGGAAGCACGGCGGCCAGCAGACTGCCGAAGCCGATCAGCAGGACCACGATCGCCACTCCGAAGCCGATCGCCTCGCTGGTTCGGTCGCTCGGCTCCGGCCGGGCCAGTTCGCCGAGCGAACCGCCGTACTCCACCTCCACCCCGGCCGAGCGCAACGGCTGCACCGCCTGGTCGACCCCGTCCAGGTAGGACGGGTCGAGGGTGGAGGGCTGCACGCTGAACCGGACGGTGATGTACGCGGTCTTCTGGTCCGTGGAGAGCGGCCCGGTGTTCGGGTCGGGCGGCGGGGGCGGGGTGGAGCCGGACGGCGGCAGCGGGTTCTGCGCGGACAGCACGTCCGGGAGCTTCTGGAGATCGGTGACGGCCGTGGCGACCTGGTCGGAGAAGGAGGTGAGGGGTTCGTCCGGGTCGTGCAGCACCACCTGCGCGCTGTATCCGCCCGCCGAGGGCGCGTGCGCCTTCAGGACGTCGAGGCCGTCCTGGGACTGGGTGCCGGGCAGCGAGAAGTCGTCGGAGTAGTCGCCGCCGTAGGCGTGCTGGAGGACCTGGAGCCCGGCGAGCGCGGCCACCCACAGGACGAGGACGGTCACGAAGTGCCGGGCGCACCACTCGCCGGTGCGGCGCAGCGCACCCCGGCGGCGCGGAGCGTCCTCCCGGTCCGTACGGGCCTGTGACGACGGCATGCGGCTCTCCTGCCTCCAGCCCCGTTCCCGGTGAGGCGCGGCCCCGGCCTCCTGCCGGGACGCCTCGGGGATGTCGCGCTGACTTCGCATTCAACGGCTCCGGCTGTCGCCCGGCACGCCGGTGCGGGGGAAACGGGTGACGGGGGCCGTCCGGCGCCTGTCCGGGGCCGCGGCGGGGACCTGCGCCGGGGCTGGGGAGGGACCTGCGCAGGGACCTGGGCAGGGCGATGTCCGGGAACCTGCCCGTGGGGCCGTCCGAGGGGGCGCCCTGGGGGTGTCCCCACCCCCGTCCACCGGGCTCCCGGATGGGCGGCGGACTCCCGCCCGACCAGGCTGTGTCCATGACGAACTGGACCCGTAAAGCCTTACTTCTCACCGTCTCCGCCGCCGCCGCGGCCGGCACCCTGACCGCCGTCGGCGCGCCCGTCGCGCACAGCCGCCCGGCCGGACCCGCCGCGCCCCCGCTCGCCTGGGGACCCTGCGCACCGATCCCGGGCACGCCCGTCCCGGCCGGG
Organism: Streptomyces sp. man185; assembly: GCA_002551355.1. Lineage (GTDB taxonomy): Bacteria > Actinomycetota > Actinomycetes > Streptomycetales > Streptomycetaceae > Streptomyces. Next base: position 6,300 of record NTHE01000076.1, read on the forward strand.
CAGCAGTGCGCCACGCTCCGCGTTCCCCTGGACTACCGCGCCCCCGGCGGGCGCACCGTCGACGTGGCGGTCACCCGGCTGCGCACCGACCGGCCCGAGGCCCGGCGCGGCGCCCTGCTGGTGCTCCCCGGTGGCCCCGGCGGCTCGGGGGTGCAGCGGCTCGCGCAGAAGGGCGAGGCGCTGCGGGCGGCGACCGAGGGAGCGTACGACCTGGTCAGCCTGGACCCGCGCGGGGTCGGCCGCTCCACCCGGGCCGGCTGCGGGGTCCCCGAGGCGGACCGGCACCTGGTGACGCTGCGGTCCTGGCCCGCGGCGGACGGCTCGATCGCCGAGACCGCCGAGCGGGCCCGCCGCACCGCCGCCTCGTGCGCCCGCGACGGCGGCTCCGAGGTGCGGTCCTTCAGCACCCGGAACGAGGTCCGCGACATCGACCGGCTGCGCGTCGCGCTCGGCGAGCGGAAGGTGTCCGTCTGGGGTTCCTCGTACGGCAGTTACGTCGGGGCCGTGTACGCGCAGGAGCACCCGCGCCGCGTCGACCGGCTGGTCCTGGACAGCACCGGCGACCCGGACCCGGCACGGGTGGCGTACGGCTGGCTGGCGAACATGGCCCCGGGCGCGGCCGACCGCTTCCCCGACTTCGCGGCCTGGGCGGCGGACCCCGCCCGGGACGCCGACGGGCTGCGGCTGGCCCGGCGCGCCGGGGACGTACAGCCGCTGTTCCTCGCACTGGCCCGGGAACTGGACCGCGCGCCGAAGGAGTCGGACGTGCCCGGCGTCCCGCTGACCGGGAACCGGCTGCGGCAGGCGCTCCAGAACGCGCTCTACAGCGACGCGGCGTTCGCCCCGCTGGCCCGGCTGATCCGGGCGGCGCAGGACCCGCAGGGCCGTCCGGTGCTGCCGCCGGAGCTGGCGGGCGCACTGCCGGACGAGGACGCGGCTCTGACGATGGCGGTGGTCTGCAACGACGTGCGCTGGCCGGGGCCGGACTCCGGGTACGCCGCCCGGGTCGCCGCCGACCGGGCGAGGTATCCGCTGACGGCCGGGATGCCCGTGAACATCACCCCGTGCGCCTTCTGGAAGTACGACGAGGAGCCGAAGCCCGCCCGGATCACCGACGAGGGCCCCTCGAACGTGCTGATGATCCAGAGCCTGCGCGATCCGGCCACGCCGTTGGCCGGGGCCCTGAAGATGCGGGCGGCGCTCGGTGAGAGGGCCAGGATGGTGACCGTCGGGCAGGGCGGGCACGGGATGTACCTGGGCAACGGCAACGCCTGCGGCGACCGTGCGGTGAGCGACTTCCTGATGACCGGGAAGCGGCCCGCCCGGGACACGCACTGCCCGAACCGACCGGCCTCGGACCGGGTGTCATAGCGGATGATTCCGGGGCTTTCCTTGCTATACACGAGCGATGGAGCACCCCGGGACCCTCGTCCTGATCATGGCCCTGGCGGTTCTCGCGCCGCTGCTCGGTTACGCGACCGGGCGGTGGCTGCCGGTCCCCGTCGTCATCTTCGAGATCGTGCTCGGGATCCTGGTCGGGCCCGATGTGCTCGGCTGGGCCCACCACGACCAGGTCATCGACGCCCTGTCCGACCTCGGGCTCTCGATGCTGATCTTCCTGGCGGGGTACGAGATCCGGTTCGCCGAGGTCCGCGGCTCCACCCTGCGCCGGGCGGGCGGCGCCTGGGTCCTCTCGTTCGCCGCCGGGCTCGGCGTCGCCCTGCTGCTCAGCGGGGCGGACCTGGCGAAGAGCCTGGTCATCGGCACCGCGCTCACCAGTACCGCGCTGGGCGCGGTGCTGCCGATCCTGCGGGACTCGGGGCGGCTGGAGGGGCGGTTCGGGTCGGTGGTGATGGCGTTCGGGTCGGTGGGCGAGTTCGGGCCGATCATCGCGATGGCCCTGCTGTTCAGCGGCCGCAGCCCCGGTGCGGCGAGTGCGGTGCTGGTCGTGTTCGCCGTCGTCACGGCGGCCGCGGTGTTCTGGGCGATGCGGCCCCGGCCGCCGTGGTTCGCCCGGATCATCGCCGTGACCCTGCACTCCAGCGGCCAGTTCGCCGTCCGCTTCGTCATGCTGCTGCTGGCCGGGATGCTGGGGCTCGCCCATGTCTTCGGCCTGGACACCCTGCTCGGGGCGTTCGCCGCGGGGATGCTGACCCGGCTCGTCCTCCAGGGGGCGGTGCCCGAGAGCGGCGACGCGATCCTGGAGCGGGTCGAGGCGATCGGCTTCGGCTTCCTGGTGCCGTTCTTCTACATCGTCACGGGCATCGACTTCGACCTCGCGGCGCTCCTGGACGGCGGGCGTCCGCTGCTGCTCCTGCCGGTCTTCCTGCTGCTGTTCCTGCTGGTGCGCGGGGTTCCGGCGTATCTGCTGGCCCCGCGCGACCTGACCGGGCGGGGGTCGCGCCGGGCACTGGGGCTGTTCGCGGCGACCTGTCTGCCGCTGGTGGTGGCGATCACCGCGATCGGCCTGGACGAGAAGGTGATCGGGGCGGGGGAGGCCGCCGCCCTGGTCGCCGCCGCGATGGTGTCGGTGCTGGTGTTCCCCCTGCTGGCGTTCCGGCTGCTGCGCGGGGAGGAGGCCGGCGGGGGCAGGTCCGTCCCGGACCGCGCGGCGGAGACCGGGGAGGCGTGGTGAGACCCCGCGCCTCCTGACAGGCCTTGCTCCCTGACGGCCCTTGCTTCCCGACGGCCCTCAGGGCGTGCCGTCCTCCGTCGGTACGCACAGCACCGGGACCGCCGACATGTGCAGCAGCTTGTGCGGGGTCGAGCCCAGCAGGGCCCCGCGCATCGGGCTCTCGCCCCAGGTGCCGACGACGATGACCCGGGCCCCGTGCCGTTCGGCTGCGTCCATCAGGGCCTGTGCGGGCTTCTCGTCCAGCACCTCGACCGAGGCGGGGACGCCCGCCTCCTCGGCCGCCGTGAGCGCGTGCTCCAGGCCGGTGCGCCCGGCCTGCCGGATCGCGTCGTAGTGGCTGCGGTACTCGGCCCCGTCGCGCAGGCCCGGGGCGGCGGCCCCGTAGACGAGGACCAGCTCCTCCCCGTACGCGGCCGCCACCTCGATGGCGATGCGCAGGGCGCGGGCGGCGCCGGGGGACTCGTCGTAACCGAGGACGACCGACATCTCAGCGCTCCTTCCGGCTCGGGGCGTGCACCAGGTCCGGGTCCGCCACTCCCGGTCGCTCCTGCCAGAACACCGCGTCGCGCAGTCGCCACACCACCATCAGGACCACGCCCACCAGGGCGATCACGATGCCGATGACGAGCGGTGGACCGAGCCCGAACCAGGAGGTTCCGCTGTAGGAGTTGGCCGGGTCGGACATGTCGATGACCGAGCGGACCAGCAGCCAGGTCAGCAGTCCGGCGCCGACAACCGGGCCGAGGCCGATGAGCAGGAAGTTGCGCACGCTCTCGGTGAGATGGCGGCGGTAGTAGACGGCGCAGGCCACCCCGGTGAGCGCGTAGTAGAAGGCGATCAGCAGGGACAGCGCGGTGAGCGAGTCGAAGAGCGCGTTCGTGCTGATCTGGTTGACCACCAGATACCAGGCGATGGCGATCCCGGCGACCCACCACGTACTGACGTCCGGGGTACGGAACCGGGGGCTGATGTGCCCGAAGTGCCGCGGCAGTGCCTGGCGGCGGGCCATGGACAGGGCGGTCCGGGACGCCGGGATGATCGTGGTCTGGGTGGAGGCGATCGCGGAGGTGGCCACCGCCAGCAGCAGGATCCAGTCCCAGCCGCCCAGGACGTTCCCGGCGAGCTGGGCGAAGATGAACTCCTCCTCGCCCGCGTTCTCCGCCAGGAACGCCGTTCCCGCGAAGGCGACGACCGCGATGGCGACCGACAGGTAGGTCACCAGGAGCACGACGGTGGACCACAGGCCCGCCCTGCCCGGGGCGCTAGCCGAGTCCTCGGTCTCCTCGGTGAGGTTGACCGCGGACTCCCAGCCCCAGTAGATGAACACCCCGAGCAGCAGCCCGCCGGTCAGCGCGGCCCCGCCCGCGCCGAACGGGTCGAGCCAGCCGAAGGAGGGTTCGATCGAGTCGAAGCCGGTCGTTCCCGCGTACACCCGGTAGAGCGCCACCGCGACGAAGACCAGCAGGAACGCGATCTGGAGGAGGATCAGAACGTTCTGGACCTTGGCGGACAGCTCGGTGCCGATCACACAGAGTCCGGTCATCGCGATGATGAGCAGCACGGTGAGCAACTGGCGCACGAAGTCGTTCTCGACCCAGCTGTCCAGACCCACCGCCAGCAGCGTGAAGCTCACCGCCACGTCGGCCAGCGAGCCCACCACCAGGACGCCGGTCATGGTGATCGCCCAGCCGCCCAGCCAGCCCGCCCACGGGCCCATCGCCCGGGTCACCCAGGAGAACGTCGTACCGCAGTCCTGGTCGACCTTGTTCAGGTAGTAGAACGCCGAGGCGATCAGCAGCATCGGCACGAACGAGGCGAACATGACGCCCGGGGCGTAGATACCCACCAGGGCGACGATCGGACCGATGACGGCGGCCAGCGAGTACGCCGGGGAGGTCGCGTTCAGGCCGATCACAAGGGCGTCGACGAACCCGATCGCGTTCGGCTTGAGGCCGACATCCGGTTCGTCCCGCACACGGTCGTGGGCCATGGTTCCTCGATCCGCCGGGCACCCCCGCCGGGAGCGGGCGATGATCCGGCTCTCATCGTAAGGAGACCCGGCCAAGCCCGCATTTCCGGAGGAAAGGCCCCGCCGGTGGGGGTCACCCGAACGGCCCGCTCCTCTGCGAAGCCGGAGGTCAGGGCGCAGGGTGGAGTCCATGTGGTCCCGCCGACTCGTCCTGGGCGTTCTGGTCCTGCCCCTGGCCCTCCTGGTGTTCGGGGACGGCCCGGCGTTCCGCGCGCCGGAGACGGAGCTGGCCACCGGACCCCGCCCGCCGCGCGGACTGCCGCAGCCGGCCGTCGTCAGCCGCCGGGACTGGGGCGCGGACGAGGACCTGGTCAGGGAGGGTCCGCACTACACGGACCCGGCGCGGGCGGTGTTCGTCCACCACACCGGCAACCCCAACGACTACGACTGCGCGGACGCCCCCGACCTGATCCGGGCCGTCCAGCGTGACCACATCCGGCAGGACGGCTGGGACGACATCGGCTACAACTTCCTCGTCGACCGCTGCGGCACCATCTACGAGGGCCGCTCCGGCGGGGTCGGCCGCTCGGTGCTCGGCGCGCACACCAAGGGGTTCAACACCGACACGGTCGGCATCGCGGCGATCGGGAACTTCGGCGAGGGGGCCGAGGTGCCGAAGCCGATGATGGACGCGCTGGTGAAGCTCGCCGCCTGGAAGCTGCGGCCCGGGGCGGACCCGCAGGGCAGCGTCGACCTGGTCTCGACGAACGACGAGAGCCGCTTCGACAAGGGCCAGGTGGCCCGGCTCCACGTCATCTCCGGTCACCGCGACAGCTTCGAGACCCGCTGCCCCGGTGACGCGCTCTACGCGCTGCTGCCCGAACTGCGGGAGCGGGCCGCGAAGCTGCGCGCCGCCGTCCCCGGACACTCGGCGGCGGCCCGGCTGCGCCCGTCGTTCTGACCGGCTCCGGGGGCGGCTACCGGGCGACGAACTGGGTCAGTATCGCCTGCACCTCGTAGATGTCGACGCCCTTGGTGAACGTCTTCTGGAGCGGGGTCGGGCTGCCCGAGATCCAGATCTTCAGCTCGGCGTCGAGATCGAACGTCCCGGCCGTCTCCACGGCGAAGTGCGTGATGCTGCGGTAGGGCACGGAGTGGTACTCGGTCTTCTTGCCGGTGATGCCCTGCTTGTCGACGAGGACGAGGCGCCGGTCCGTGAACAGGATGGTGTCGCGGATCAGCAGGAACGCGGCGTGCACCTGCTCGCCCTGCCCGAGGAGCCGGGCGTAGTCCTGCTGGGCGGTGGCCGGGTTGATCGTGTGGGCGTTGCCGAACAGTGCCATGGGTCCCCGTTTCTCCGTGTTTCCCGTCGTGTCCCGCGGGAGGTCGTGTCGTACTGGAGTACGTGTGCGGTGGGGTTCTGGTTCCCGCACCGGACCGGCCGACACCTTCGGGCCGCCTCCCCGCTACAGCGGTACGACCGTCGCCTCGGTCGCCTTCACGCTGGTCCAGACGGTGCTCCCGTCGGCGATCCCCAGCTCGGCGGCGGCCCCCGGGGTGATCTCCGCGACCAGCTCCGGGGCCTCGGCCGAGGTGATCAGCAGCCGCAGCCGGCTGCCGCCCGAGGTGATCTCGCGGACCGTGCCCGGCCAGACGTTGCGGGGGGAGCCGGTGGGCCGCTCCCGGTGTACGGAGACGGCTTCCGGCGCGATGACCGCGAGGGCGTCCGTGCCGGACGGGAGGGGTTCGGCGACCACGAGGTGGCCACCGCCCTCCAGCGCGAGGCCGTCGGCGGTGGCGGTGCCGGGCCAGGCGTTGCGGCCCAGCATCCTGGCCACCCACGGCGAGCGCGGGTGACGGGTGACCTCGGCGGGCGGCTCGTCCTGGAGGGCCCGGCCGTCCTCCAGCACCAGGACCCGGTCGGCCAGCGAGACCGCCTCCACCGGGTCGTGGGTGACGATCAGACAGACCCCGCCGAAGTCCGCGAGGTGCCCGCGCAGGGTGTGACGCACCCGGGCCCGGGTGGTCTGGTCGAGGGCGGCGAGCGGTTCGTCCAGCAGCAGGAGGCGCGGGCGGGCGGCCAGCGCGCGGGCCAGGGCGACCCGCTGGGCCTGGCCGCCGGAGAGCTGGGCGGGCCTGCGGTGGGCGAGGTGGCCCACCCCGAGCCGCTCCAGCCAGCCCTGGGCCTCGCGCCGGGCCTCGGCGCGGGGCACGCCGTGGGCGCGGAGCCCGTACGCCGTGTTGGTCAGGGCGCTCAGGTGCGGGAAGAGCGCCCCGTCCTGGGGCACCCAGGCGACGCCCCGGCGGTGCGGGGGGAGGTCGGTGACCTCGTCGTCGCCGAGGCGCAGGGCGGCGTGCGCGCGGGGCGTGAGACCGAGCAGGGCCCGCAGGAGCGTCGTCTTGCCCGCGCCGTTGGGGCCGACCACCGCGATGGTGGTGCCGGGGCCGGCGTCCAGGGTGAGGCGGGTGAAGCCGGTGACGTCGGCGTGCAGCGGCCAGGGCTCGGGCGCGACCTTCGCCGGCGGGTCGGCGGCGGGCTCGGGGAGCGGGTCCGGGGCCGTGGCCGTGGCCGCGGGTTCCTCCGGGCGGGCCGCCGCTCGGCTCGCGGGGTCCCGGTGGTCGCCCGGGGTGCCGGTCCAGCGCCCCCGCAGCGCGATGAGCACGATCATCGCGATGGCCAGGAGCAGCAGCGACACGGAGGTGGCGGCCTCCGGCGAGTCCTGGAGCAGCAGATAGACCTGGAGCGGCAGGGTCTGCGTGGTGCCGGGGAGGTTCCCGGCGAAGGTGATGGTCGCGCCGAACTCGCCGAGCGCCCGCGCCCAGGTCAGGGCGGCTCCGGCGATCAGCCCGGGGGCGACCATCGGCAGCGTCACGGTGAGGAACACCCGGACCGGCGAGGCCCCGAGAGAGGCGGCGGTCTCCTCGTACCGGGGGCGCAGCCCGCCGAGCGCGCCCTCCAGCGAGATGACCAGGAACGGCATCGCGACGAACGTCGCCGCGAGCACGGCCCCCGAGGTGTGGAAGGGGAGCGTCACGCCGAAGGTGTCCTCAAGCCAGGGGCCGAGCAGCCCGCGCCGCCCGAACGCCAGCAGCAGTGCGACGCCGCCGACCGTGGGCGGCAGCACCATCGGCAGCAGCACCAGCGAGCGGACGAACGCCTTGCCGGGGAACGGCACCCGGGCCAGCAGCCAGGCCAGCGGCACCCCGAGCAGCAGGGAGATCCCGAGCGCCCACAGGGAGACCAGCAGCGAGAGCCGCAGCGCCTCGGTGGTGGCCTCGGCCGTGAGGTGATCGCCGAGCTCGCCCCAGGAGGTGCGGACCAGGATCCCGACGAGCGGCAGCATGAGGAACGCCACGGCCAGCAGGGCGGGCACCGTCAGGAGCAGGGGCGCGCGGGCCCCGGAGCTGCGGCGGCCGGGACGTTTCATCGGTGACCTCGTGGGGCTCGAAGTGCGGTGCCCGCCAGCCCTGTCGGACGGTGCGGGGCTGCCGGGCGGGTGCGGTTACGGCTGCTGGAAGCCCGCGCCCTGGAGGATCTTCTGCGCGGCGGGCGTGGAGAGCCAGGCGACGAACGCGGCGGCGGCCTCGCCGTGCTTCGACGTCTTCAGTGTGGCGGCCGGGTAGGAGGCGATGGCGTTCTGCGCGTCCGGGATCTCGATCGCGTCGACCTTGTCGGTGGCGGTCGCGGCGTCGGTCCTGTAGACGAGCCCGGCGTCCGCCTCGCCCAGCTCGACCTTGCTGAGGACCGCGCGGACGTTGGGCTCCTGGGAGACCGGCTTCACCTCGATCTTCTGCGCGTCGAGGATCTGCTCGCTGTAGCGGCCCACCGGCACCTCGGGGGCGGCCAGGACGACCTTCAGCTTCGGGTCGGAGAGGTCATTCAGGTTCTCGACGTTCTCCGGGTTGCCCTCACCGGTGGCGATGACGAGGCGGTTCTTGGCGATGACGGTGGGCTTGCCGGTGTCGCCCGAGAGGCCGTCCATCGTCTTGGTGTCGGCGGTGACCAGCGCGTCGGCGGGGGCGCCCTGCTTGACCTGGGCGGCCAGCTCCTGGGAGCCCGCGAAGGAGAACGTCACCTTCGTGCCGGGGTTCTCCGTCTCGTACGCGGCCCCCGCCTCCTTGAAGACGTCGGTCAGGGAGGACGCGGCCAGCACGGTCAGGTCGGCCTTCGGGGCGCCGGAGGAGGTGGACCCGGAGCCGCTGCCCTTGTCCTTGGCGGTGCCGGAGTCGTCGCTGCCGCAGGCGGCGAGCGGGACCAGGAGGGCGGTGGTCAGGACGGCGGCGGCCGCACGGCGGCGGGTGATCAGCAGAGGCATGAGGGCGGGACTCCTTGGATGCGTGCGCGGTCGGCGGGCGCCGGCCGGGCGGGGGTGCCGTGCGGGGCACCGGTACAGGGCAGCGGCGGGCCGTCGTCGCCCGGGCCCAGGGCCTGTCTGAGCATTCCCGTCTGCCTCACGCCGCCGTGCGCGCACTCTCGCCGCACCGGCCCCAGAGCCGAGTACGTCCAGTACGAGGGCCTGCGGCCGGCATGCCGAGAGCACGCACCTGACGCCGCGCGGCCGCTCTGCGGGCGACGACGGGAATGGTCAGACAGGCCCTAGGCGCGGTCGATGTGCACGCTGGTCGACTTCACGCGGGCGGTCGCCTGCATGCCGACCTCCAGACCCAGCTCCTCGACCGCCTCCCTGGTCAGGAGCGAGACGAGCCGATGCGGACCGGCCTGGATCTCGACCTGGGCCGCGACATCACCGAGTTTCACCGCGGTGACGATGCCGGGGAACGCGTTGCGGGCCGAGGTGTAGGGGGCCTCGTCCTCACCACCCGCACCCCGGCCGACCTCGATCGAGAAGGCGGCCAGCGCGCGGCCGTCGATCAGGCGGCGGCCTGCCTCGTCGCGATGGGTCGCGACCCGGCCTGCGTCCGCCCAGCGGCGGGCGGTGTCGGGGCTGACCCCGAGAAGTCGTGCTGCCTGGCCGATTGTGTAGGACTGCATGTGCGACACGCTAGGCCAGTATGGCTGGCAATTACCATTCTCTGGACGATGTTCCATCGCAGATGCGCGGAGTCTCGGAGGAACGTACGGAGGAATGTACGGAGGGGTGCGCGGCCCCGCGGCGTGCATGCGAACGGGCCGCGCCGGTGCTCCGGTCGCGGCCCGTCGGCGGTCGAGGGTCCGGGGTCAGGTCACCGGGCTCGTCGCCGGCATCTCGCCCTCGGTGGTGGTCACGTCGATCACGGAGAACGCGGCGCCCTGCGGGTCGGTGATCGCCGCGAACCGGCCGAACGGGCTGTCCACCGGCCCGAACCGCAGCACGCCGCCGCGCTCGGTCGCCTTGGCCACCGCCGCGTCGCAGTCCGGGACGGCGAAGTAGAGGTTCAGATACGAGGGCAGGTCGGGCGGGAAGTCCTTGTCCATCACCATCCGGCCGATGACCGTCTGCCCCTGGACGTCGAACATGGCGAAGTCCATCGACTCGTCGTCGAACTTCCGTGAGGTGTACGGGAAGACCGCCGGGTAGAACGTGTCGACCGCCTTGGCGTCCCGGGTGAAGACCTCGCCCCAGCAGTACCCGCCGGGCGTGCCCATCTCCGTCTCGAACCCCTCGTGGGCGTTCGCCTGCCAGATGCCGAACACGGCTCCGCCGGGGTCGCGGGCCAGCGCCATCGTGCCGAACTGGCCGACCTCCATCGGCTCCACCAGCACCTCGCCGCCGTGTTCGCGGACCTTCGCGGCGGTCGCGGCGGCGTCCTGGGACGCGAGGTAGAGACACCACGACGACGGGGCCCCTTCGGTGCCCGGCATGGGCGGGGAGACGGCGGCGGCCGCCTTGCCGTCCACGTACGCCTGCGTGTAGTCGCCGAACTCCGGCCAGCTCTCGCCGAACGTCCAGCCGAGGACGTCTCCGTAGAAGCTCTTGGCGCCCTCGATGTCGGCGAACATGGCGTCCGCCCAGCACGGGGTGCCCTCGGGTTGTACAGCCATGGCGTGCCGGTCCTTCCCTGGAGTCCTGGTCTTCGGCCCCCACCCGTACGGCCCACGCTAGTCAGCCGGGGGCCGGTCCGCGCGTCGGGCGGACCGGCCCGGGACGGACGTCGGGACGCCGGTGCCCGAGGGCATCAGGACGCCGGGACGGACGCCGGGACGTCAGTGACGTGAGCGGTGCCGTGAGTGCCGTTCCTCGGCGGCGTGACCCGCGCAGTCGGGGTTTTCGCAGGGGCCCGCGCGCCATACCGGTACGAAGATCCCGAGGGACTTGTGGCGGTGGATTTCGGAGGGGACGGGCTGTTTGCAGGTGGGGCACATGAAAGCGGCCCGCTGGTGGAGGTCACGCTTTTCGTTGTCCATTTACTCACGATAGGCCCGGCGGGAGATTTCGGACAGTCTTTCCCTTTGCTTTGCCTCGGCCTTACTTGCCCGAATCGGCGTCGGACGCGTCCGCACCGTCCGCGCCCTGCGGCGGCCGGCGCATGCTCAGGGTCACCGACACCGCCAGAATGACGATGATCACCGCCAGGCTCACCGGTGACGGAATCTCCGGGATCGAGGTGCTGATCATCTTGTGGCAGGCCTGGAGGACGAGCTTGACCGCGATGAAGGCGAGGATGACCGCCAGCCCGTGGCTCAGGTAGTGGAACCGGTCCAGCAGCCCCGCCAGCAGGAAGTACAGGGCCCGCAGCCCCAGGATCGCGAAGGCGTTGCTGGTGTAGACGATGAACAGGTCGTCGCTGACCGCGAGCACCGCGGGCACGCTGTCGACCGCGAAGATGAGGTCGGCCGCCTCGATCGCGGCGACCACCGCGAGCAGCGGGGTGGCGACCCGCCGGCCCTCCTTGTGGACGACGAAATGCGTGCCGGAATAGTCGTCCTGGACCGGCATGATCTTCCGCAGCAGCCGCACCGCGAAGCTCTTTCCCGGATCGAAATTCTCCTCCTGGCCACTGAGGATTTTATAGCTGCTGTAGAAAAGGATCGCGGCGAAGAGGAACAGGACGAACGTGAAGCGGTTCACCACCGCGACGCCGGCGGTCAGGAAGATCGCCCGGAACACCAGTGCGCCGATGACGCCGAAGAAAAGCACCCGGTGCTGATACTCCCGGGGCACCTTGAAATACGCGAAGATCAGCGCGAAGACGAAGAGGTTGTCGACCGACAGGCTCTTCTCCAGCAGCCAGGCGGTCGTGTACTCCGTCCCGGCGGTCGTCCCGAGGGTCAGGAAGACGACCCCGCCGAAGACCAGCGCGAGGCTCACCCACAGCGCGCTCCACAGCCCGGCCTCCTTGAAGCCGATGACATGCGCCTTGCGGTGCGCCAAGAGGTCGACCGTCAGCGAGACGACGACGGTCACGGCGAACACGATCCACAGCCACACCGGTACGTCCACGCCGGAGACCTCCCACTCGGGTTTTTACGAGTGTGACCCGCCCGCCCCGTTGCCGCCCGCCGGAGACCGCCGGGTGGCGGCCGCGACCGAGGCCATCAGCTCCGCGTCGAGGAACGAGGGATCGGCCAGCCGGGTGGCGGCGGCATAGGAGTTCAGCAGCGCCTTGGTGACCCGCAGCGCGGACTCCGGGCGGCGGACCACCGGCTTCGCCCAGGCGGCGACCGCGTCGTCCAGCTCCGCCTCGGGCACCACCCGCTGGAGCACGGAGAGCTCGCGGGCCTCGGCGGCCCCGAAGGCCCGGCCGGTCAGGATCAGCTCGCGCACCCGGGCCGCGCCCACCTCGTGGATCAGCCGGGGCAGCAGTCCGCCCCACGCCGTCGGCAGCCCGAGCGCCAGCTCCGGCAGCCGGAAGGAGGCCGTGCCCGCGCCGACCCGCAGATCGCAGGCGAGGGCCAGCGCGAACCCCGCGCCGACCGCCTTGCCCTGCACCCGGGCGATGGTCACCGCCGGGCCGCCGGAGATCGCCTCGCAGACCCGGCGCGCCTTCTCGCCGGCGACCCGGATGCCCCGGCCGGTCGGGTCCTCCTCCAGCCACTGACCGAACTCGGTGCGGTCCCCGCCCAGACTGAAGTCGTCCCCCGCCCCGCTGAGCACCAGCACCCGCACCTCCGGGTCCGGGACGGCGACGATGTCCAGCAGCTCGTCGAGCATCGCCTCGGTCACCGCGTTCCCGCTCGCGGGCGCGTCCAGCTCCACGTGCAGGACGGCGCCCTCGCGCCGGGTGCGTACCGTCGTGGAGCGGTCGTTCGAGGTCAGGAAGTCGGGCAGCGAGAGCTTCACAGCGCCACGCCCAGCGCGGTGATCCGCCGGAAGACCATCCGGGGGGCGTACACCGGCGGCGCGACCGTACGCAGGGTGGGGAAACGGTCCAGCATCCGCGCCAGCAGGGTCCGCGCCTCCAGCTTGGCCAGCGCCGCGCCCAGGCAGTAGTGCACCCCGCCGCCGAAGGTGAGGTGGCTGCCGCCGCGCAGGATGTCGAAGCCGCCCGGATCCGGGTTCCGCCGCGGATCGTGGTTGGCCGCGCCGTACAGGACGTGGACCATGCTGTCCTTCTTGATCGGGACCCCGGCCAGGACGGTGTCCTCGGCGGCGATCCGGGTGTTGATGTGGATGGGCGGGTCGTAGCGCAGCACCTCGTCCACGGCCGCGTCGATGTGCTCCGGGTGCTCCCGCAGCCACGCCCACCTGCCGGGTTCGGTCAGCAGGTGGGGCATCGAGGTGAGCAGCGTCGCGGTGGTCTCCAGCGAGGCGATGGTGACGAACATGGTGAGCCGGTAGAGGATCTCGTCCGCCCGCTCCCGGTCCGGCTCCATCGCGTCCCAGGTGTGGATCCAGCCGGTCAGCACGTCGTGGCGGGGCTCGGCGCGGCGACGGGCGACCAGCTCGGTGAAGTAGGTGCGCAGCGCGAGAGTCGCCTCGGCGGAGACGGCGAGCTGCGACTTGGTGGGGAGCAGTTCCTGGGCGAACACCTGGTTGTGGGTGATCTCCAGGATGTGCGGGTAGTCCTCGGGCGGTATCCCCAGCCAGGAGCCGACGGTGCTGATCGGCAGCTGCTCGCTGACCGTGGAGACGAAGTCGGTCTCGCCCCAGCGGAGCTTCTCCGCCAGCTCGTCCAGCAGCCGGTCGGTGTCGCGCTCGACGTCGGGGGTGAGGCGTTCGATGGTGGACCGGTCGAAGAGGTTCCCCAGCGAACGGCGCTGGCAGGTGTGCTCGGGGGCGTTGAGCCGGGCCAGGGTGGTGGTCATCTCCCGGGTCGCGATCGCGTCCCACTGCTTGGAGTCGTCCTGCCGCTCCTGCCAGGCGAGATCCGGGGCGAGCCAGTTACGGCCCCGGAGCACCTGGCTGCAGGCGTCGAAGCCGGTGACGAAATAGCCGTTCCACGGAGCGCGGACGACGTCACCCATCGTCCGCAGCTCCGCGAGTATTCCGTACGGATCGGCCTGGCCTTCGGGGGAACTGAGTCGGCGGAGCAGACCGATGACCGCGCGCCGACCGTCCGGGGTCCTGTCCGTGCCACCCGTGATGCTCACGCAGAGTTCCTTGACCTAGGCCCATGGTTACCGACCTGAACCTACCCCTCCGGATATCCGCGCCAAGCGTCGATCTCTGTTGCCCCCGTCACATGCAATTGTCTCAAATGCCCGTTGCTATATGCGAATTGTCGGTCCATGAGTCATACGCGGAACACGTCGAGGAACGAACTCCACCAGCCCTTCTGCTTCTTGGCCGGCTCGGCGGCGTGACGGGGCGTCACGGGCGCGGCGGAGGGCGGGTTCCGGAACGGGTCGGGGAGCTGGGCCGAGGTCTGGGCCGGGGCCTGGACCCCGGCCCCCGCACGCCGCGCCGCCGTCGGGGTGAACCGTACGGGCAGCGCGATCAGGGCCCGGTGGAACGGGCCCGGCCGCCAGGCGACCCCCGAGGCGGGCACGGCCAGCGAGAGGTCCGGGACGGTGTTGAGGATCTTCTCGATCGCGGTCAGCGCGATCAGCGTCGCGGGCGACTTGGCCGGGCACACGTGCGGGCCCGCCCCCCAGGCCAGGTGGGCGCCCTTGCTGAGGGTCTGCCGGGCGTCGGTGAGCCCGGGGTCGCTGTTCGCGGCGGCGAAGCTGATCAGCACGGGGGTCTCCGCCTTCAGCGTCACCCCGTTCAGCTCGATGTCCCGCACGGGGTAGTGCGTCGCGTAGTTGGCGATCGGCGGGTTGTTCCACAGGACGTCGTCCAGCGCGTCCTCCACGAGCATCCCCGAACCGCGCCGCTCGGGCGCGCCCGGCTGCTCGCCGGCGAGCATCAGCAGCAGGGCGTTGCCGATCAGATTGCGCTCAGGCTCCACGCCCGCGCCCATCAGCATCACCAGCTGGTCCTTCAGCTCCTCGTCCCGCAGCCCCGCCGGGTGCTGGATGAGCCAGGAGGTGATGTCCTCGCCGGGCTGGCGGCGCTTGATCGCGACCAGCTCCATCAGGCACTCGGTCAGCTCGGCGTTGGCCCGGAGCACGTCCTCACCGTCGAAGATGGCCGCCATCGAGCGGGTCAGCCGGTCGCCGATGTCGCCGGGGCAGCCGAAGAGCTGGTTGAACAGCAGCAGCGGCAGGAGCTTGGCGTACTCGTTGAGCAGGTCGGCGGTGCCGCGCTCGATGAACTGGTCGATCAGGTAGTCGGCGATCCGCTCGACGTCCCGGCTGAGCCGGCTGCTGTTGAGCCGGCCCAGCGACTCGGTGACCGCCTTGCGCAGCCGCAGGTGCTCCGCGCCGTCGGTGAACAGGCAGTTGGGCCGGTAGATCATCATCGGCAGCACCGGGCTGTCCATCGGCACGGCGCCCTCGCGCAGCGCGGCCCAGCGCCGCGAGTCCCGGGCGAACAGCGCCGGGTTCTGCAGCACCCGCAGCGCCGCCTCGTGCTGCACGATCAGCGTGGCGTCGACCCCGGGGGCCAGCTCGATGGGCGCGGCGGGGCCGTGCGTCCGCGCCGCGTCGTAGAAGCGGTGCGGATCGGCGGCGAACTCCGGTCCGTACAGCGACGTCTGCTGCTGGTGCATGGGGCACCCGGCGGGGGCGCTGTACGGGGTGGCTCCCGGCTGCGGGTCCATGGCGGCTTCCTCGGTGTGATCGCGGGGCCGTCGAAGGCCCCGGCTTCGTATACGTCTACGTCGTTGCGTTGCTGAGTACGCGTCAGGCCGCGTGGGCCAGGAGATGGCGGACCAGGGTGATCAGGGCCTGCGCCGAGGACCGCTGGTCCCGGGCGTCGCAGAAGACGACCGGGGTGTCCGGCAGCAGGTCGAGCGCCTCGCGCAGCTCGTCCTCGGCGTGCTGCGAGTACGGGTCGAAGCTGTTGACGGCGACCGCGTACTCCAGCCCGTACGTCTCGACGAGGTCGATGACCGGGAACGTGTCGGCGAGCCGCGCCGGGTCGACCAGGAGCAGCGCCCCCAGCGAACCGCGCGCCATGTCCTCCCACAGCTCCACGAACCGCTGCTGCCCCGGCGTACCGAACAGGTAGAGCACCAGCTCGTCGCTGAGGGTGAGCCGCCCGAAGTCGAGGGCGACCGTCGTCGTCGTCTTGTCGGGCGCCCCGCGCAGATCGTCGACCCGGGCCGCGGCCTGGGTCATCCGCTCCTCGGTGCGCAGCGGCGTGATCTCGGACAGCGTGCCGATCAGCGTCGTCTTGCCCACCGCGAAGTGCCCGACGACGAGGATCTTCGCCGCGCGCTGGACCGCGTCCGGCACATAGATGCTCTCAGCCGAACCGGACTTGGAGTCCATGCAACACCTCTTCGAGGATCTTCCTGTCAACGAGCTGGGCCGGCGGCGGCGCCTTCCGGCGCAGCAGGTGTCCCTGCTGGTTTAAGTCCTGGAGCAGGAGGCGGGCCACCCCGACCGGCAGGCCGAGGTGACCGGCGACCTCGGCCACCGACAGATAGCCGCCGGAGCACAGCTCCCAGATCGCCTTGACCTCCGGGCTGGGGCTCGGCGGCAGCCGGCTCTCGGGGGCGAGGGTGACCAGCGTGACGAGGGAGAGATCCTCCGCGTCGGGCAGCCCGCGCCCGCCGGTGATGACGTAGGACCGGACGAACCCGCTGCTGACCTGCTGCTCCTCGCCCGGCGCCGTCATATCTCGCTGCCGGCGTTCTGGCGAGGAGGCGTGGTCATCGCCTTCCCCAGCGCGGTCACCTGCTGCTGCATCCGGAAGGACATCGCCTCCATGTCGACGTCGGCGGCGGCGGTGGCGGCGAGATAGGCGCCGGTGCCGGCGGCGATGAGGAAGATCCAGCCGTCCTCGTACTCCAGGAGCGTCTGCCGCCAGCGGCCCGGGTCGCGGGTTCCGATGAAGGGGGCGACGGCCCGGCTGAGGGACTGCATGGAGCTCATGGCCGCGGCGACGGTCTCCGCGTCGTCCCGGCCGATCTCGCTGGAGTTGGCGAGCAGCAGACCGTCGGCGGACACCAGGATCGCGTGCCGGGCGCCGGGCACCTGGAGCAGGTCGTTGAGCACCCAGGACAGATCGGGGTTCACTGGAACTCGGGTCCTTCCGTCGTCGTCGTGTCGCGCCCGGACCGGGTGCCGCGCTGGAACGCGCCCAGTCGGGAGGCGGTCTCCTCGTTGCTGCGGACGGGCTGCGGTTCGGTCGAGGGCACCGCGGAGACCGGGCTCTTGCGACGACGCTTCGGCAGCCCGCCGGCGGTGGTGGTGATCTGGGCCAGCGGCTGGGTCGCGGTGTCCGGCTGGGGGGTGGGCGGGAAGAGCGGGGTGGGCGCCGGGGCCTGTGCCTGGGGCTGAGCCTGGATCTGGGGCTGGAACTGCCCTCCGGTCTGCCACTGGTCCGGCTGCCGGCCCTGCGGCACCGGGGCGAAGGCCGCTTCGGGTGCTTCATGCGCTTCGGGTGCTTCGGCCGGCGCGGCCATGGGCGGCGCCTCCGTGGTGAGCAGTTCGTCGGGGATGAGGACCACCGCGCGTACGCCTCCATAGGGGGAAACGGAGTCCACCGAGACCCGGAAGCCGTAGCGGGCGGCGAGCATCCCGGAGACGGCGAACCCGAACTGCGGCGGAATGCCGAGGCTGGAGACGCTGATCGCGGCCTGGGGGGAGAGGAGGGCCGCCGCGCGGTCCTTCTCCTCCTGGCCCATGCCGAGACCGGCGTCGTCGACGATGAGGCAGACCCCCGTCGGCACGGCCTGGATGTTGATCTCCACCGGGGTGCCGGGGGCGGAGTAGTTCGTGGCGTTGGCGAGCAGCTCGGCGAGGACCACGGCGACCGGCTCGACCGCGCGGCTGACGACGGAGAAGTTCACCTGGCCGTTGACCCGGACCCGGTCGAAGTGCCGGATACGGCCCTGGGCGCTGCGGGCCACGTCGAAGACGGAGGCCACGGTCTCGCGCCGGCCGAGCCAGCCGCCGCAGAGCACGGCGATGCCCTGGGCGCGCCGGCCGAACTGGCTGTTGGCGTGGTCCATGGCCATCAGGTCGGCCAGGATCCCGGGATCGTCGCCGTACTTGCGCTGGGCCTTCTCGATCACGACCTGCTGCTCGTCGGCGAGGCCCTGGAGGGTGCGGACGGCGGCCTTGAGGACGGCCTTCGTCTCCTCCTCGGCGTCCTTGCGGACCTCCGCGAGCTCGGCGGACTGACGTTGGAGCAGCGTGTTGTGGACGACGTGGAGCTCGTCCCGCTGGTGCAGGAGGGCGTCGCGCTCCTGGCGCAGCTCGGCGTGGTTTCTGCGCAGCTTGACGTTGGTCGCGCGAGCGCGAAGAACCGCACCCACGGCGACCAGGGCTACGACAACCAGCGCCCAGATGACAGGGCCCTGTGGAAATGTCATGAGACTCACTTCAAGTGCCATGGCGGAAACGGCTTGACACCCCGTCAGGCGGCACGCGGCCGGGGCTCGTTCGCCACGACCGTGCGCCGCTTCGGGAGGTGCCCCTCCGAAGGTGGGGCCGAGGAATCCATTCCTCCCGGAATGCCCCCATACGCCATCAGCCCACTGGAAGTAAGATGATCTTATCACCGGCCACGCGACGAGAAGTCAAGGCCGCCACGCCCGTTGCCACTTGACGCAGAATGTTCACGTTGCGGAGATGTGGAGAAGGGTGTTCCGGCCCGACTCTCTTCATGCGGTGCGGAGTTGGAGACCCGGAAGCGCGCCTCCGGGTCCCTTCCCGGTGCGCGGTGGATCAGCCCGGCGCACCGGTGGACGCCCGGGTCTCCAGCGACCAGGCGTGGCGGCGGACGGTGTCGGGGGCCGCGCGGTCCGCGAGGATGTCGCAGAGCAGCTCGGCGCAGGCGCGCCCGTACGCGGCCGGGCGCAGGTCGACGGCGGTGACGGGCGGCTCGGCGCCTCGGGTGGCGGGGCCGTCGACGCAGGACGCGACGAGCAGGCGGGGCCCGGGAGCGCCCACCTGCCGGCCGAGGGCGGCCGCCGCGCGCAGGACGCCGGGGGCGGAGCCGTCGGGGGCGCAGATCACCGCGTCGACCGAGGGGTCCTCGGTGAGCAGCGCCCGGGTGGTCTCCTCGGCCTCCGCCGGGGTCGCCGCGAACGGCACGGTCCGCAGCGCCACCTCCACCCCGTGGTCCCGCCCCCAGGACCGGGCCGTCGCGCGCAGGGCGGTCGCCCAGGCGGAGGAGCCGGCCGGGGCCAGCAGCGCGGGGCGGCGGGCGCCGCGCTGGGTGACATGGTCGAGGAGGGTGGTGAGCGAGGCGGCGTTGTCGCAGACCACGGCGCCGCTGGGGCGGGTGGCCGGGCCGAGGTAGCGCTCGCCGGTCACCACCGGGACGCCCGCGTCGAGCAGCCCGGGCACCGCGCTGTCACCCGCCTCCGGGTCGATCACCAGCAGCCCGTCGACGCGCGAGGCGATCCGGCCGCCCGCCGCCCCCGAGGGGGCGAGCAGCACCATGTCGAGCCCGTCCTCCTGGGCGCGCTTCACCGCCCCGAAGGCGAGGTTCATGTAGTAGTCCAGCCGGGTCGCGGTCGCCGGCAGATGCAGGCCGACGGCCCCGGTGCTGGCGCGGCGCAGCCGCCGGGCGGCGCTGTTGGGGCGGTAGCCGAGCTCCTCCGCCACCGAGCGGACCCGGTCCCGGGTGGTCTCGGCGACCCGTCCCGAGCCCTGGAGCGCGTCCGACGCGGTGCTTTTGGAGACCCCGGCGGCGCGGGCCACGTCGAGCAGGGTCACGGTCCGGGAGGTCACGGGGGTGAAGTCTAGACGCCCGGCGAGGGGTGGGGCGGAGGGTTGCCGGAACGTTCCGGCAGGGTTAGATTCGATCCCGGTGCCGGAACGTTCCGGCAATCCCCCGTCCCCGCCCCGCCCCACGCCCCTGGAACTGGTCATGCGTCTGATCACCGCGTACAACCCCCCCGCCTCCCCAACCCGGACCCGCCCCGCCGAGCGCGCTCCCCTGCGCGTCGCGGCCGTCCAACAGCGCTGGCACCGCGACCCGGACGAGCACCGCGCCGCCCTGCTGGAGGGCGTCCGGCTCGCGGCGGCGGAGGGCGCCCGGGTGGTCTGCCTCCAGGAGCTGACGCTCTCGCCGTACTTCGCGGTCGTGCGCCGCGCCGACCACCCCGAGCCCGCCGGACCGGAGGAGCTGCTGGCCGGCCCCACCTTCACGTTCGCCGCCGAGGCCGCCCGCGAGCACGGGGTGTACGTGCACGCGTCGCTGTACGAGAAGGCCCCCGCCCCCGGCGGCGAGGACGACGGCCTCGGCTACAACACCGCGATCCTCGTCGCCCCCGACGGCACCCTCGCCCAGCGCACCCGCAAGACCCACATCCCGGTGACCGAGGGCTATTACGAGGACGACTGGTTCCGGGCCGGACCGGCCGGCGACGACGCCTTCCCGCTGGTCGAGGTCGACGAGGCCCGCTTCGGTCTGCCGACCTGCTGGGACCAGTGGTTCCCGGAGCTGGCCCGCGCCTACTCCCTCGCCGGGGCCGACGTCCTCGTCTACCCGACCGCCATCGGCTCCGAGCCCGGCTTCCCCGGCTTCGACTCCCAGCCGCTCTGGCAGAAGGTGATCACCGGCAACGCCATCGCCAACGCCACCTTCATGATCGTCCCGAACCGCATCGGCGCCGAGAACGGCCTCACCTTCTACGGCAGCTCCTTCATCGTGGACCCGTACGGCCGCGTCCTGGCCCAGGCCCCCCGCGACGAGCCCGCCGTCCTGGTCGCCGACCTCGACCTCGACGCCCGCCGCGACTGGCTGGAGCTGTTCCCCTTCCTCACCACCCGCCGCCCCGACGCGTACGGCCCGCTCACCGAGACCCGCTGAGGGAGGGAGAGCACCGCAGGGGTCAACCCGTCTTCGCGTAACGGCTCGCGGGCCGGGCCAGGCCCAGGTGTTCGCGGAGCGTCGTCGCCCCGTACGCCGTCCGGAACGCGCCGCGCCGCTGGAGCTCCG
Source organism: Streptomyces sp. man185 (assembly GCA_002551355.1). Classification (GTDB taxonomy): domain Bacteria; phylum Actinomycetota; class Actinomycetes; order Streptomycetales; family Streptomycetaceae; genus Streptomyces. Next base: position 27,232 of record NTHE01000076.1, read on the forward strand.
GCACCAGGCCGCGCGTGATCGCGGCGAGGTCGTGCGGCAGGACGCCCGGGCGGAGCCGGAAGCCGTCGAGCCCGGCGGTACGCCAGTCCAGCAGCAGGTCGGCCAGGCCGCCGGGCGTTCCGGTGAAGATCGCGGCGTCGGAGGCGAGCCGGGCCCCGGCCCACGCGTCCAGGCGCTCCTTGCGGCGCTCGGCCTCGCCCGGCTTCTCGTCCAGGAGGACCACCAGATCGGCGAACCGCAGGAGCGGCCGCTCCCGTACGTCACGGCCGGTCCGCTCCACCGCCGTGGCGACCTCCGCGAGGACCGCCACGGCCTCCGCCCGGTCGTGCGGCGTGAGGTGCACGACGTCCGAGGCCAGCGCCGCGAACATGTACGGCACCGAGGCGTGCGCCAGGCTCACCACCGGCGGCGCGCCCTGCGGTGAACGCGGCGTGATCGAGGGGCCCTTGACGGAGAAGTGCGTGCCCTCGAAGTCGATGTGGTGCACCTTGTCGCGGTCCAGGAAGCGGCCCGTGGCCGCGTCCCGTATCTCCGCGTCGTCCTCCCAGCTGTCCCACAGCCGCCGCACCGCCTCCACCGCTTCCGCGCCCTCCGAGAACAGCCCGCTCAGCCGGGCGGCGATCAGCTCCGGGTCGGTCACGTCGTCGTCGGTGAGCTGCGGGGTCGTCCGGCGGCCGAAGTGCCGGGCGTCGGCGGAACGGGAGGAGATCTGCGGCCGCCACCCCGCCCGGCCCCTGCTCGCGTGGTCGAGCGTGCCGATGCCGATGCCGACGTGGAACGGCTCGGTGTGCGTGACGTTCGTGGTCGGGACCAGCCCGATGCGGGTGGTGAGCGGCGCGAGGTGGGCCGCGAGCAGCACCGCGTCCACGCTTCCCCGGACCTGGTCGGTGCGGTCGTCGGGCCGGTGGAAGGCGGCGGACTGGAGGCCGGGGGCGTCCTCGAAGGTGACGTAGTCGAGCAGCCCGCGCTCGGCCTCGGCGACCAGACCGGCCCAGTACGCGGCGGACAGCAGCTCTCCGGGCCGGGCCCCGGCGGCCCGCCACGCCGCCGGATGCCAGCCGGCGCCGTCGAGCGCGACGGCGAGATGCAGGGGGGTGCCGGTCATCCGAGGCTCTCCTTCTTGTCGTTCGCGGATCGCCGGGACGCGCCGGCGGGGATGCCGAGGTGGTCGCGCAGCGTCGTTCCCGTGTAGTCCTCGCGGAACACGCCCTTCTCCTGGAGCAGCGGCACCACCCGGTCCACCACGTCGTCCAGGCCGCCGGGCGTCAGATGCGGTACGAGGACGAAGCCGTCTGCGCCCTCCGTCCGAACGAAGTGGTCGATGGCGTCCGCGACCGTGCGCGGACTGCCGACGAACGTCGGTCGGCCGCCGACCTCGATGATCAGCTCCCTTATGGAAAGGCCCCGTTCCTCGGCGAGCTTGCGCCACTGCCGTGCTGTCTCGGCCCGCCCCCTGCGGAACACCGAGTGCCCCTTCAGGACGTGCGCGTCGGCCTCCGGCTCGATGTCGGGCAGCGGCCCGTCCGGGTCGTGGCCGGACAGGTCGCGGCCCCAGACGGCCTCCATGTGGGCGATGGCGGTCTGCGGGCTCACCAGGTCGCGGCTGATCTCCTGCGCGTACGCCGCAGCCTCCTCGTCGGTGTCGGCGACGACCGCGTTGGCGGTGGGCAGGATCTTCAGGTCGTCCGGCGCCCGCCCGTACCGGGCCAGCCGCCGCTTCACGTCCCGGTAGAAGGCCCGGGCCGCGTCGAGCCGGTTGTGCTTGCTGAAGATGACGTCCGCCTCGGACGCGGCGAACTCGCGCCCCGCGTCGGACTCGCCGGACTGGATGACGACCGGGTGCCCCTGCGGTCCCGGCGGGGTGGTGAACCGGCCCGCGATGTCGAAGTGCCGCCCGTGGTGGGCGAACCGGCCCGCTCCGGCCCGTACGAACTCGCCCGCCGCCGCGTCGGCGCGCAGGTCGCCGTCCGACCAGCTGTCCCACAACGTACGGGCCACGGACAGGAACTCGGCGGCCCGGGTGTACCGGTCGCCCTCCGGCAGGAAGCCGCCGCGGCGGAAGTTCTCGCCGGTGAACGCGTCGTAGCTGGTGACCACGTTCCAGGCGGCCCGCCCGCCGCTGAGGTGGTCGAGGGTCGCGAACCGGCGCGCCACCTCGTACGGCTCGTTGAAGGTCGCGTTGACCGTGGCGGCGAGCCCCAGGCGGGTGGTGACGGCGGCCAGCGCGCCGAGCACGGTGAGGTTCTCCGGCCGGCCCGCGATGTCCAGGTCGTAGATCCGCCCCCGGTGTTCGCGCAGCCGCAGCCCCTCGGCGAGGAAGAAGAAGTCGAACTTTCCGCGTTCGACGGTCTGCGCGAGCCGGATGAAGGAGTCGATCGCGATCTGGCTCTCGGACCGGGGATCCGACCAGACGGTCACGTTGTGGATGCCGGGCAGCTGAGCCGCCAGGTGAACCTGCCTGGGGCGGTGTGGCTGTCCGGTGGGGTGCGTCTGCCTTCTGCTCATGCCCGGCCCTCGCTTCCGCTTTCGGGCGTGGCGGCGATGGCGTTCCGCCGGGCGGGGAAGCCCGCGCCACGGGCGTACAGCACGACCGCGAGCACCGGCAGCAGGAGCAGCAGGACGGTCCAGGGGAAGGACTCGCTGCCGACGGCGTCGAGGAGGATCCCGCCGACGATGCCGCCGGCCGCCATGGCGGCGTTCCAGAGCGTGACCAGCATCGCCTGGGCCGCGTCGGCGGACGCTCCGCCCGCGTCGCCCACGGCGGTCTGGAGCAGGGTGGGCATCCCGCCCCAGCCCAGGCCCCACAGCACGGCGGCGGCGTAGACGAGCGCGGTGGTGTCGGAGAGTACGGCCAGGAGGGCCGCTGCGACGGCGACCAGCAGCGCGCCCGCGACGGTGAGACCGCGCAGCCGGTCGTGGATCAGGGCCCCGGTGATCCAGATGCTCGCCAGCGAGGCGGCGCCGAAGACGAGGAGGATCAGCCCGGTGGAGCCGCCCAGGCCGAGGTCGTCGAGGTACGCGGCGATGTACGCGTACAGGATGGTGTGGGCCAGGACGAAGACCAGCGTCACGAACAGGACCGGGCTCACCCCCGGGATGCGCAGCGTCCGCAGCATCCTGGGCCGCTCGCCGCGCCCCTGTCCGGCGAAGTCCGGCACGGCCGCGGCGATCCACAGCAGGAGCAGCACGGTGAGCCCGGTCATGGCGAGGAACGCCACGCGCCAGCCGAGCGCGTCGCCGAGGAAGGTCCCGGCGGGCACGCCGAGGGACAGGGCCACCGGGATCCCCGCCATGGCGACGGCGATGGCCTTGCCCTGGAGGTGGACGGGGGCCATCCGCCGCGCGTACCCGGCGAGCAGCGCCCAGGCCAGACCGGCCGCGACTCCGGCGAGGAACCGCGCGGCCATCGTCAGTTCGTAGACGGACGACAGGGCGGTGACGGTGTTGGCCAGGGCGAAGCCGCCCATCGCGGCGAGCAGCAGCCGCTTGCGCCGCCAGCCGGCGGTGGCCGCGGTGAGCGGGATCGCGGTGAGGGCGGTGCCGATCGCGTAGACCGTGACCGTCTGCCCGGTCGCGGACTCGCTCGCCCGGAGATCCGCGCTCATCGCGGGGAGCAGGCCTGCGGGCAGGGTCTCGGTGAGGCTGGTGATGAAGACGGCGGTGGCGAGGGCCAGCAGGGCGAGGAGGGGGAGTCTCTGCTGCCCCTGCCCCTGCCCCTGCCCGCTGCTCCGGGGCTCGGGCGCCACGGGGGCGGTGGCGGTGGTGTCGGGTGCGGTGCTCATGGGGTCTGCTCCTGGTCTCCCGGTACGTGGTTGGCCTCGACGGGCGGGCACGACTGTGCGCCGGAGGACTTCGGGAAACCTTCGGGAGTCCTTCGGGAAGCCCTGAGAGAGCCCCGGTGGAGTCCTGGAGGAGTCCTTCGGGAACGCTGACTACCAGCTCCTTTCCCCGCATGTACGGTGGCGCGTATGCGGTTTGGGGTGCTCGGGCCACTGGTGGTGGGGGACGGCGAGGGGAACGACGTCACCGTCCCCGAGCGCAAGGTCCGGGCCCTGCTGGCGGATCTCCTCGCCCACGGCGGCGGCCCGGTCTCCGCCGACCGGCTCATCCACGACCTCTGGGGCGACGCGCCGCCCGGAAGGCCTGCGGGCGCGCTCCAGGCCAAGGTCTCCCAACTGCGCCGGGTGCTCGGCCGCGACCGTGTGGTGCGGCAGCCCCCGGGCTACCGGCTGCGGCTGGAGCGCGGTACGGACGAGGTGGACGCCGACCGTTTCCGGGACCTGGTCACCGAGGCCCGCCCCGTACGGGATCCGAGCGCTCGGGCCGCGCTGCTGAGCGAGGCGCTCGGCCTGTGGCGGGGCCCCGCCTACGCGGACTTCGCGGATGCCCCGTTCGCCCGGGAGGCCGCCCAGCGCCTCGCGGAGCAGCGGCTTTCCGTGCTGGAGGAGCAGGCGGAGGCCCGCTGGGAGGCGGGGGATCACGTGCTGCTCGTCGGCGAGCTGGCCGACCTCGTGGCCCGGCACCCGCTGCGGGAGCGGCTGCGCGCGATCCAGATGCGGGCGCTCTACTCGGCGGGGCGGCAGAGCGAGGCTCTCGCGTCGTACGAGGACCTCAGAGGCCGCCTCGTCGCGGAGCTGGGGGTTGATCCCGGTCCCGAACTCGCGGCTCTGCAGGGGGCCGTGCTGCGGCAGGACCCGCTCTTGATGCCGATACGGGGGCGGGGGAGGGGGCCCATGGCCGCGCCGGTGCGGGTGCCGGTGTCTGTGACTGAGTCTGTGCGGGTGCCGGTGCCGGTGCCGGTGCCGCTGCCGCTGCCGGTGTCTGTGCGGGTGCCTGCGTCCTCGGTCTCCCAGGTTCCCGCGGTCCCTCTGGGGAACCTTCCGCTGCCCCTCACGCCCCTGGTCGGGCGTCGCGGCGCACTCGCCCGGATCTCCGAACTCCTCGCCGACGAGAGGCTGGTGACCCTCACCGGGCCCGGCGGAGTGGGCAAGACCCGGCTGGCGGTCGCCGCGGCCACCGCTGAGAGAGGCCGTGCCGCGGCCGGCGGGGCGGGGGGCAACGGCCCCGGGAACAGTGGTCCGGGGGACAGCGGCCTGGGGGACAGTGGTCCGGATGGCAGGGCTCCGGGGGACAGCGGTCCGGAGGAAGGCGTCTGGCTCGTCGAGTTCGCGGGCGTCCCAACGGCCACGCGCGCCGACCTGGCCCAGATCGTCGCCGCCACCCTCGGCATCCGGGACGACGCCCCGAGCGCCGCGCCGGGCGCGGGACCCGGTGCCGGGGTTCTTTCGGTGCCGCACCGCCTGGCCGCCGCCCTCCGCGACCGCCGGACCCTGCTGGTCCTGGACAACTGCGAGCACGTCGTGGACGCCGCCGCCGGACTCGCCGAGCTGCTCCTGCGCACCGCCCCCGGTCTGCGCGTCCTCGCCACTGGTCAGGAGCCCCTGGGCCTGGCGGGCGAAGCGGTGTTCCTGGTCGAGCCGCTCCCGCCCGCCGAGGCCGCCCGGCTGTTCGTGGAACGCGCCGGGGCATCGGCCCCCGGCTTCCCCCGCGACCAGGACGGGCCCGAGCGCGAGGCCGTCGCCGAGATCTGCCGCCGCCTCGACGGCATCCCGCTGGCGCTGGAACTGGCCGCCACCCGCGTACGGACGCTGGGGGTACGGGAGTTGGCGGCTCGCCTGGGCGACCGCTTCCGGGTCCTGACCGCCGGGCGGCGGGGCGCCCCCGCCCGCCAGCAGACCCTGCGGGCGGTGATCGACTGGAGCTGGGAGCTGCTCGGCGACGCCGAGCGCGTCGTCCTGCGCCGCCTCGCCGTCCATCGCGACGGCTGCGACCTTGCTGCGGCCGAGGCGGTGTGCGCGGGGGACGGCGTCGCCCGGGAGGACGTGCTCGACCTCGTCGGGCGGCTCGTCGACCGTTCCCTCGTGGTCGTGACGACCGGTCCCGACGGCCCCCGCTACCGGCTCCTGGAGTCCGTCGCCGCTTACGCGACGGAGCAACTGCACCTGACGGAAGGCCTCGCGGCCGTACGCGAGCGTCACCTGCGCCACTACCTCGCGCTCGCCGGGCGCGCCGAACCCCATCTGCGCGGGGCTGAACAGCGCCGTTGGCTGGACCGGCTGGACGCCGAGGCCGGGAATCTGCGGGCGGCCCTCGACGAGGCGGTGCGCCGAGCGACGGCCGCCCGGTCCGCCCCGACCGCCCCGACCGATCCGGGCGCGGCGGGCGCGGCGGTGCGGGCGGCCGGGGCCCTCGCCTGGTGGTGGCTGCTGCGCGGCCGCCACACCGAGGCCCGCCGGAGTCTGCACGCGGTCCTGGCGGCGGCGCCCCGGGAATCTCTCGACGCAGCCGAACTCGTCCTTCTGCACCGGGCGTTCGCTCTGCTCACCGGCGATTCTGCAGGGGCCGCCACGGCCGAGGCGGGGATTGCGGGTGGAGTCGCCACGTCCGAGGCGGGGGCCACGGCGGGTGGGGCCGCGACGTCCGAGGCCGGGATCGTGGCCGTCGCCGAGGCCGTCCCGGACCCCGTGCGGCGGGCCCGTGCGCTGTGGCTGTGCGCGTACGGTCTGTTCAGCGCGGGCGACACGGCCGGGGGCGAGGCGCTGAACGCCCGCGCGCTCGCCCTCTTCACCGCCGCGGACGACCCGTGGGGAACGGCGGCCGCGCTCGGCCTGCGGTCGACGCTCGCGCTGATCGGCGGTGACCTCGGCGGACTCGGCCGCGACGGTCGGCGCAGCGCCGTGCTCTTCCGTGAACTGGGCGACCGGTGGGGCGAGTTGCAGACGGTGTCCCCGCTCGCCGCGCTCGCCGAGATCAAGGGCGCGTACGAGGAGGCCGAGCAACGGCAGCTCGAGGGGCTGCGCATGGCGCGGGAGCTGGGTCTTGAGGCGGAGGTGTCGGCCCGGCTCTCCGGGCTCGGCCGGCTGGCGCTGCTCGCCCGTGACTGGGACCGGGCCCGCGACCTGCACGAGCAGGCCCGGCGCATCGCCGCCGAGCAGGGCTACACGTACGGCGAGATCCACTCCGGGATGGGCCTCGCCCTCGGCGCCCGCCGCTCCGGCGACCTCGATGCCGCGGAGGCGCATCTCCTGCGCCTCCGCGACGGGTTCGCCGCCGTGTCCTCCCGGGCGGGGGACCACCTGCTCTGCGCGGAGCTCGGCTTCATCGCCGAACTCCGGGGCGCGGCCGGCCCGGCCGCCGCGCACCACCTGCGCGGCCTGGACATCGCCCGCGACCTGGCCGAGCCCCGGGCCCTGGCCCTGTCCCTGGAGGGGCTGGCCGGGGCGGCGGCCTTGGTGGGGCGTACGCCGGAAGCCGTCTGCGCCGCCCGGCTCCTCGGCGCCGCCGCTGCCGCCCGCCGCCGGGCGGGCGCCCCGCTGCCG
>NTHE01000077.1 GCA_002551355.1 Streptomyces sp. man185
ATAAGAGACAGGCGCCGGGCGCGGCCACCGCGCTCCGGCGCAGCCCGGCGACGGCGGCGAGCCCGGCCGCGACGGTCGCGCAGGCCAGGTTGGCCCAGACCCAGTAGCCGTACGGGCGGACGCCGCCCGCGCCCTGGTGGTAGCGCTCGACCAACAGGTGGTAGGCGGTCCACCAGTTGAACCCGAAAAGAGTGAAGGCCACCGGGACCACGAGCGCGCCGAGCAGGAACAGCGGCACGGGCCGGGCGGTCCGGGCGAGCACCAGGACCGCGAGCAGGACGGCCGCCATCAGCCCCAGCCCGTAACTGAGGTAGCAGGTCCACCCGAACAGCAGACCCCCGCCTGCCGCGGCCGCCGCCGGGAAGCGGACCCGGCGGGTGGCGGCCAGGGCGAGCAGCGCCACCGACCAGGCGGCGACGGCCGCGAAGTAGCCGTCGGCCGAGACGCCCGCCCAGACGGCGGCCGGAGCGAGGACGAGGAAGGGCGCGGCACGTCGGGCCAGGCGCTCGTCGGCCAGCACCCGCACGGTGATCAGGGCGGCCAGCACCGCCGAACTGCCCACCACGACACACCAGACGGCTGCCCAGGCGCCGCCGCCGAGCCCGATGCGGTCCAGCCAGACGAAGGTCAGCGTCGCGCCCGGCGGGTGCCCGGCGACATGGGCGGGCCAGTTGCCGGGCGCGTCGAACAGAATGTGGTCGGTGAAGCCGCGCAGAGTGGCGGGGATGTCCGCGAAGCGGTCGATGACCTGCAGATACTCGTGCTTGGTGGTGAGCCGCCGCTCGACACCCCGGTACGGGCCGTCGATCAGCGCCATCGAGAAGACCCAGACCGTGGACCCGGCCCAGGCCGCCGCGAGGAGACCGCGCCAGGGCAGCCGGGCGGCGAGCGGCGGGCCGTACGCGACGACCAGGACCGCCATGGTCAGCGCGGCGGGGGTGCCGGGGCCCAGATGGGGGTCCCAGGAGGCCAGGAAGGGCGGCCACTGGGCGAACAGCGTTCCGTCCCGATCCTGGATGAACCTGCCGATGAGCACGGCGGCGACGACCAGCAGCACGCCCGCGGCGGCGGCGATCAGATCCGCCCGCCCCGCGCGCCGGGCCCGGTCGTTGGTGTGGTCCGGCGGTGCGGGCGGGCCGTGCCCGGTGCCGTCGGCGGTGTCCGTGGGGGTGACGTCCTCGGTCTTCACGCTGGCACGCTATGCACAGCGGGCGGCGATCGGGCGGTACGGCAGGGCCGCGTCACCGAACCGTCAGATCCGCTCTTCCCTGCTCCTCACACGGCGATGTCCGTCGCGTGATCCGGCCGCGACGTCAGAATTCCGTCAGGAGTCGCGTCCGCCCGCGGAGGGGGCTTCGCGTTTAGCGTCGGCTCATGCCCGAACGCCTCCGCATCCGATCCCTGCCCGACACCCTCCGTGCCCTGCGCACGCCCGCCGACCCGGGGTTCTGGCGCAGCCCCGTGCGCGGGGCGCGTTTCACCGCCGTGCTCGGCGTCGTCCTGCTCGTCGGCCTCACCCTGCTGTTCGTCACAGGGCTGCTCTCGTACGCCGCCTACAACCCGGACCTGAACCGGGTCAACGACAAGACCCCGGGCAAGGGCCTCCTGGGCTTCTACCTGTTCTCCTGGCCGACCGGCCCGCACTGGCTCTACCGGCTGACCCAGGGCCTGCACGTCACCGTCGGTATCGTGCTCGTGCCGGTCCTGTTCGCCAAGCTCTGGTCGGTGATCCCCCGGCTCTTCGCCCTGCCGCCCGCCCGTTCCGTGGGCCATGTCCTGGAGCGGCTCTCGCTGTTGCTGCTCGTGGGCGGGGCGCTGTTCCAGTTCCTCACCGGACTGCTCAACATCCAGCTGGACTACCTCTTCCCCGGGTCCTTCTACACCCTGCACTTCTACGGGGCCTGGGTCTTCCTCGCAGGGTTCGTCACCCATACGGCCCTCAAGGCGCCGCAGGCCGTACGGGTGTTGCGCAACGGCGTCCCGCGCGGCGAAGCGGACACCCTCGCCGCCCCCGACCCGCTGCCCGCCACCCTGACCCGGCGCGGCGCGCTGGCCATGGTGGGGGCCGGCTCGCTGCTTCTGCTGATCACCTCGGCGGGCCGCAGCTTCGACGGGCCGCTGCGCCGCATCGCGCTCCTCACCCCGCGCGGCGGCACCGACCCGGGGCCGGGGCCGAACGCCTTCCAGATCAACAAGACCGCCGCCGCCGTACGGATCACGCCCGCCGACACCGGGGAGCGCTGGCGGCTGACCGTACGGGGCCCGGCCGGGGAACTCCGCTTCTCCCGGGCCGAGCTGCTGGCCATGGAACAGCACAGCGCGGCGCTCCCGATCGCCTGCGTGGAAGGCTGGTCCACCTCGGACCAGCAGTGGCGCGGGGTGCGGCTCTCCGACCTGGCGGCGGTCGCCGGATACCCGGACCGGCCGCCGGGCGTGTTCGTCGAGTCGCTCCAGCGCGCCGGCTCCTTCCGCAAGGCCGCACTGCGCGACAACCAGGTCCGCGACGGCCGCTCGCTGCTCGCCCTGGAGGTCAACGGCGCCCCGCTGTCGCCCGACCACGGCTACCCGGCCCGGATCATCGTCCCCGCCGCGCCCGGGGTGCTGAACACCAAGTGGGTCGAGACCCTGACGTTCGGAGAACTGTGATGTCCACCCGGGCCGTGCCGCCGCGCTCCACCGCACCCCGTCGCTCGCGCTTCTCGCCGCGCCGCCTGTACGGCGAGGGCCCGCTCCACCTGATCCTGCTCGTCGCCACGTTCTGCCTGGCCGGCTACGCGGGCGTGCGGCTGCTGGACGGGGACACCGTCGGCGTGCTGCTCTGGCTCGCCGGGTCGGCCGTCCTGCACGACCTGGTGCTGCTGCCGGTGTACGCGGGGGCCGACCGGGCGCTGCGCGCCGCGCTCGGCCCCCGGACGGCCCTGGTGAACTTCGTCCGGGTGCCGGCGTTCCTCTCCGGACTGCTCCTGCTGATCTGGTTCCCGCTGATCGCCCGGCGGACCGAACGGCGGTACGAGGCCGCCGCCGGCACCACCCCGGACGTCTACTTCGGCAACTGGCTGCTGATCACCGGCGCGCTGTTCGGGCTCTCCGCGCTCTGGCTGCTGGTCCGGGCGCTCCGCTCCCGTACGGGACGGCGCAGCGAGACGAAGGTCCGTTCCTCCGCACCCCACTGATCGGCCGTAAGCCAGCCGCCCGCGCGGGCGTGCCGCAGCATGGCCGGCGTTCCGATCCGTGCCCAGGGGAACGGCTCGGCGGCGTTGCGCACGGAGGCGGGGGCGGTTCTTCCGTCCGGTCCGTCCCCCCGACCGTCGTCGAGCCGGACCCGGAGCCGTTCGTCCACGTCGACCGGGGCGGTTTCGGCGATCAGCAGTCCGCCGGCGCCGAGCAGATCGGCGGCCCGGTCCAGCAGGGCGGCCGGGTCGCCTCCGATGCCGATGTTGCCGTCGAGGAGCAGCAGGGTGCCCCAACGGCCCTCTCCGGGCAGTGGGTCGAACACGCTGCGGAGCAGGGCCGCGCCGCCGAGACGGCGCGTACGGGCCACCGCCGCCTCGCTGACGTCGATGCCCAGCGCCCGGTGTCCGAGCGAGGCCAGCTCGGCGACCAGCCGCCCCGGCCCGCAGCCGATGTCCAGCACCGGCCCCTCGCACCGGTGCAGCGCGGACAGGTCGGCGGAGCCCGCGTCGGAACACCAGCGCTCCACGTCCAGGGGCAGCAGCCAGCCGTCGCTGCGGCGCAGGAACAGCGGACCGCGGCCGGTGCGCAGGGCGTTGGCGTACGGGTCGGCGCCCCAGGGAGCGGTGCGGATCGCGCCCGACCGGGCCGGCGCGTCGCAGGAGTACGTTCCGTCGACGGCGGCCTCGTGGTGCGTGTCGGGCGCTTCGGCACGGCCGGTGGGGGCCGGTGCGGCGAGTTCTGACGAAGGCACTGTCGTACTCATCGCACCCCCGCCCCGGTCAGCCCGGTCAGTCGGCCGAGCACCGCGGCGAACCGGCCGCCCGGCGCGGCCGACGCGACCCGGTGCGCGTCGGCCGCGGTGTCCACGTCGACCAGCATCGGCAGATCGCGCACGGCGAGCCCGGCCTCCACCAGCCTGCGCCGCTGCACCGCACCGGTCTCCGGGACGGACATCGGCACCCCGCGCAGCAGGGCGGGGTCGGGCTCCGCCAGGCCCAGGGCCCAGAACCCGCCGTCCTCGGCCGGACCGAACCAGGCCCCGCAGCCGTCCCAGGCGTCCGGGGCGAGAGCGGGGGCGAGCAGCCCGGCCGTGATCTGCGGGGTGTCCATGCCGACCAGCAGGGCCGGCCCCTCACACCCGCCGAAGGCCGCCGCGAGGCGCTCGTCCAGACCGCCCGCGCTCTGCGGGACCACCTCGAACCCCGGGGGCGCCCAGGGGCCCGGCCGCCCGTCGAGGACCAGGACCCGCCGCCGGGCGGGGAGGGCGAGCAGGGTCTCCAGGGTGTCCGTGAGGGCCGCGGCGGCCAGCTCGGCGGCCTCGGCGGGGGAGAAGGGCGGGCACAGCCGGGTCTTGACCCGTCCGGCCACCGGCTCCTTCGCGATGACCAGCAACTCCGTCGGCCCCATGGGCCCGTACGCGCTCATCGCCGGGCCCCCGTCTCCGCGCGCGCGTCCCGGCCCGGCGCACGGTCCGCGGGTGGCTCGCGCAGGACGCCCCGCATGTCGCGCACCGCGTGCCAGGTTCCGCGCCAGGTGCCGGTCACCTTCGACTTGCCCGTGCGCGGCCGGTAGGGAACGTCGCTCTCGGCGACCCGCAGCCCGGCGTCCGAGGCCCGGACCACCATCTGGAGCGGGTAGCCGCTGCGCCGGTCGGTGAGGTCCAGGGCCAGCAGATCGGCGCGGCGCCCCGCCCGCAGCGGGCCGAGGTCGTGCAGGCGCAGGCCGGTACGGCGGCGCAGCATCCGGGCCAGCGCCAGATTGCCGGCGCGCGCGTGCGCCGGCCAGGCACCCCGGCCCTCGGGGCGGCGGCGGCCGAGCAGCAGATCGCACTCGCCGTCCGCCACCCGCCGCACGAAGCCGGCCAGCAGCGCGGGGTCCAGGGAGCCGTCACAGTCGCAGAAGCAGACGAACTCGGCCTCGGCGGCGAGCAGCCCGGCGTGGCAGGCCGCGCCGAACCCCCGCCGCTGCTCCGTGACGACCTTCGCGCCGAGGGACCGGGCGAGCTCGGCCGAACCGTCGGTCGAGCCGTTGTCGACCACGATCGCGCGCCATCCGACGGGGATGCGATCGAGCACCCAGGGCAGAGCGGCGGCCTCGTCGAGGCAGGGCAGAACGATGTCGGCCTTCGGGAGGCCGGTGTGCGGGGCGGGCGGACGCGGAGGAACGGCAGAGGAATCGGTCACCCGCATCACCCTACGGAGACAACTCAGGCATTTGGGGCATCAGGTTCTTACGAAACCTGGACATCGGCCGGATGGGTGGCTGTCGGGCCCCGGCGCGCCGGGAGCGGGGTGCCACAGTGGAGGCCATGGAGAACACCCCGCCCACCCGCGGCCCGGCCCCCGTCCCCCAGGGGGCGCGCGGCCGGGTCCTCGTCGTGGACGACGACCCGACCGTCGCCGAGGTCGTCGTCGGCTATCTGCACCGCGCCGGTTACGCCGTCGAGCAGGCCGCTGACGGGCCCGCCGCACTGGGCCGGTTCGCGGCATGCCGGCCCGACCTCGTCGTCCTGGACCTGATGCTCCCCGCCATGGACGGGTTCGAGGTCTGCCGCCGAATGCGTGAGCACGGGCCGGTCCCCGTCATCATGCTCACCGCCCGCGGCGACGAGGAGGATCGCATCCTCGGCCTGGAGACCGGCGCCGACGACTACGTCACCAAGCCGTTCAGCCCGCGGGAGCTGGTCCTGCGGGTCGACTCCGTGCTGCGCCGCGCGCGGACAGCCCTACCGGCGGCCGAGGCCGGGCTGCTGTCCGGCGGCGGGCTGAGCCTCGACCCGGCGGCCCGGCAAGCCCACCGCGACGGGCGCGGACTCGCTCTGACACTCAGGGAGTTCGACTTGCTCGCCTTCCTGCTCCGGCACCCCGGAAAGGCGTTCGGGCGCGAGGAGCTGATGCGGGAGGTCTGGGGATGGGACTTCGGCGACCTCTCGACGGTCACCGTCCACATCCGCAGGCTGCGCGGCAAGGTCGAGCAGGACCCGGCCCGCCCCCGGCTGATCCGCACCGTGTGGGGAGTCGGGTACCGCCTGGACCTGGATACGGAGGGCCCGGGCACGACGGCGGGCCCTGACCGCGCCCGCGCCGGGGACCACCGCGACGGACCCGGTCCGGGCCGGGCCGGAACAGGTCCGTCCGCCGCCCCCGTCGTGCTGCCGGCCGGAGGCCGGGCGCTGTGACCGACGTCCTGCTCATCGCGCTCTTCGCCTTCCTGGGAGCGGCGGCCGCCGGGCTTCTGGGCGCGGGCGTCCTGCGCCTCCTGCGGCACCGTTCGCTGGTCGTCTCGTTGAGTGTCGTCGCCGGGGTGGCCGTGGCGGCGATGCTCGCCGGGACGCTGACGGTCGCCTGGGCGATGTTCCTCTCGCCCCACGACCTCTACGTCGTCACGACCGTCGGCGCGATGGCCGCCCTCATCTCCCTGGCCACAGCCGTCCTGCTGGGCCGCTGGGTGGCCGCGCAGAGCCATGAACTGACCCTGGCCACACGGTCGTTCGGTGACGGCGGCACCTTCGCCGCGCCCGCCGGGCAGCCCACCGCCGAGTTGGCCGCGCTCGCCCGCGAACTGGCCGCCACCAGTGCCAAGCTGGACAGCTCGCGGGAGCGGGAACGCGCGCTGGAGGCCTCGCGGCGCGAACTCGTCGCGTGGATCTCGCACGATCTGCGCACCCCGCTCGCAGGGCTGCGTGCGATGGCCGAGGCGCTGGAGGACGGCATGGCCGTGGACTCCGGGCGCTATCTGCGGCAGATGAGGACCGAGGTGGAGCGGATGAACGGCATGGTCGGCGACCTCTTCGAACTCTCCCGGATCCAGGCCGGTTCGCTCACCCTGGCACCGGCCCGGATCTCCCTCCACGACCTCGTCGGCGACGCGCTGGCCGGGGTCGACCCGCTGGCCCGTGAGCACAGGGTGCGGCTGGTCGGCGACCGGATCGACGAGGTGCCGGTGGAGGTCGACGGCAAGGAGATGAGCCGGGTCCTGGGCAACCTTCTGATCAACGCCATCCGCCGCACCCCGCCCGACGGCACGGTGGCCGTCGCCGCGCACCGGTCGGACGGCGGTGTCGTGATGTCGGTGACCGACGGCTGCGGCGGCATCCCGGAGGAGGACCTGCCCCGGGTCTTCGACACCGGCTGGCGCGGCAGCCATGCCCGAACACCGCCGGCCGGGGCCGGTCTCGGTCTCGCCATCGTGCGCGGCATCGTCGAGGCGCACGCCGGACGGGCCGAGGTCCGCAACGTACAGGGCGGCTGCTGCTTCTCGGTCACGCTCCCGACAGCGTGACGGCGCCCTCCTGACGGCGGCCCTCACCCTCCTGGCCGCGGCCCCGCGCATCGCGCAGCGGGGCCACCGCGAAGTCCTTCATCCCCTCGGCGAAGGACACTCGGGGCCGCCAGCCCAGCTCCTCGCGCAGCGCCCGCGAGTCCGCCGTGACATGGCGTACGTCGCCGAGGCGGTACTCCCCGGTGACCACCGGGGATGGCCCGCCGTGGGCGCCGGCCAGGGCGGCGGCCATCTCGCCGATGGTGTGCGGCTCGCCGCTGCCGGTGTTGTACGCGGCGAAGGACGCGGGCCGCCGCTGCCGCACCTCCTCCAGGGCCACCGAGTTCGCCGCCGCCACATCATGGACGTGGACGAAGTCGCGCCGCTGGCCTCCGTCCTCGTAGACCCGGGGGGCCTCGCCGCGCGCCAGGGCCGAGCGGAAGAACGAGGCGACACCGGCGTACGGGGTGTCGCGCGGCATCCCCGGCCCGTACACGTTGTGGTAGCGCAGGGACACCGCCCGGCCGCCCGTCGCCCGCGCCCACGCGGCGGCCAGGTGCTCCTGGGCCAGCTTGGTCGACGCGTACACATTGCGCGGGTCCACCGGCGCGTCCTCGGCCACCAGCCCGGGTGTCAGCTCCGCCCCGCAGTCCGGGCAGCGCGGCTCGAAGTTCCCCGCCCGCAGATCGGCCTCCGCGCGCGGGCCGGGGCGGACCGTGCCGTGCCGGGGACACGCGTAGCGCCCCTCGCCGTAGACGACCATCGAACCGGCCAGCACCAGGTCCCGGACCCCAGCCGCCGCCATCTCCGCCAGCAGCACCGACGTACCGAGGTCGTTGCACCCCACGTACAGCGGGGCGTCCGCGAAGTCCTTGCCGAGGCCGACCATGGCCGCCTGGTGGCACACGGCGTCCACCCCGGTCAGCGCCTCGGCCACCGCCTCCCGGTCCCGGACGTCCCCGACGACCGCCCGGTCGCCCGGCAGTTCGGGCGGTGTGCCGCCGGGGTGGGCCGACGGCAGCAGGGCGTCCAGCACCACGCTCTCGTGCCCGGCCGCGGCGAGGGCGGTGACGACATGTGACCCGATGAACCCGGCTCCGCCGGTGACCAGTACGCGCATGACCGCCACGCTAGGGCCCTGCGAGGCGCCGGGCGGGGCGCGGCGCGCGCACGTCACGGGAGCGTAAGGACGCTGCCGGCCTCTGAGGGCGGTCGTGACCTTCGGGGTGCTCCCGCCGGCGGCCGTCGCCCCATATAGTTGCAGCTTGAACAACTTTGCCCTGAGGGGCATGGGGAAAGGGGGCGGACCAGTGAGCGATCGGTCGGCGGGCGAGTCGCCGGAAGCCTGGGCTGAAGCCGTGGTGGCCGGGCTCGATGCCGCGAGGGCCGCGGAGCGCGCCCTGGCGGACGCCCTGCGCCCGGCCATGTCCTTGAAGGAGGAGAAGGCGCAACGGCGGGCCGAAGCCGTCCGGGCGGCGGCCATGGGGCTCGGCGCGGCCGGCTGTGCTTCCGCCGCGGGTGTCTCCGAGCGTCTGCTGGAATCCTGGCGCGCCGAGGACCCGGTCTTCGACGCCGCGCTGTCGGCGGCCAGGTCCCTGGCGCATGTGCACGACGTGGTACCGGACGTCGCCTCCAACCCCGCGGTGCTCAAGGTGGCGCTCGACGCCATTCTGAGCGGCGTGCCGTTCATCGCGGCCGGCGCCCTGGTGGGGGTGAAGCGGGACACGTTCTACCGGCTGAGGCGAGGCAACCCCCGGCTCGGCGCGCTGTTCGGCGCGGCGCAGAACGCGCGCCGCCGGAGCGAGTCGCCGGGCCGGAAGAGGAAGGCGGAGCTCAAGGGGTACCGGCTGGTCCGCCTCGACGCGTCGGAGCCCCCGCGCGCCGACCGCGACGCCTGAGCGGCGGACTCCTGGCGTACGGGTCCGCGGCGAGAAATTCGGCCGTACTCCGGCAGTGGCCGGTCCTGGCCTCCACGGGTGCTGCGGGGTGGGGGCCGCGATGCGTCGCGCATGGCTCGGCAACACCGCTTACTTCAAGCCAGAATTGACAGATCGTCATCCAGGCGCCCTCTCGTGTGCCCTATCGACAGGGCTGGTTGATGAGCTTAGGCTCACCTAAGTGTGGGTGGGCGGCCCCGTCGGCGTGCCCGCCTCCCGCACCCTTCCCCTCACGCCTGACAGGCGGCTTTCCCAGACGATGGGAGTGACATGTCTCAGGGTCTTCCTGGCGACACACCACTGGTCCACGACCTCATCGGCATCGGCTTCGGCCCGTCCAATGTGGCCATGGCGATCGCGCTCAGCGAGCACAACAGCAAAGTCGGCAGGCAGGATTCGGTCACCGCCCACTTCTTCGAGCAGCAGTCGAGCTTCGGCTGGCACCGCGGCATGCTCATCGACGACGCCACCATGCAGGTGTCCTTCCTCAAGGATCTGGTGACGCTCCGGAACCCGGCCAGCGAGTTCAGCTTCCTCTGCTATCTGCAGAGCCAGGGCCGGCTGATCGACTTCATCAACCACAAGAACCTCTTCCCGCTGCGGGTGGAGTTCCACGACTACTTCGAGTGGGCCGCGGCGAAGGTCGACGACCTGGTCTCCTACGGCCACGAAGTCGTCGCGGTCACGCCGTATCTCCACGACGGGACCGTGGAGTACCTGGACGTGACCGTCCGGTCCGGGGAGGGACTCGCCGTCCACCGGGCCCGCAACCTCGTCATCGGAACCGGCCTGCGCCCCGTCATGCCGCAAGGCGTGGAGCGCGGCGATCGCGTCTGGCACAACTCCGACCTGCTGCGAAAGGTCGACGGACTGGAGAGCACCTCGCCCCCGCCCTCACGGTTCGTCGTCGTCGGCGCCGGTCAGAGCGCCGCCGAGAACGTCGCCTACCTGCACCGCCGGTTCCCGGACGCCGAGGTCTGCGCGGTCTTCTCCCGTTACGGCTACAGCCCCGCCGACGACAGCAGCTTCGCCAACCGGATCTTCGACCCCGACGCGGTCGACGACTTCTTCGCCGCCCCCGAGGAGGTCAAGAACCGGCTGATGGCCTACCACGGCAACACCAACTACTCCGTGGTGGATATCGACCTGATCGACGACCTCTACCGGCAGATGTACCGGGAGAAGGTCCTCGGTACCGAACGGCTCCGCTTCCTCAACGTGTCCCGGGTCACCGGGGTGGAGGAGAAGCCCGACAGCGTCCGCGCCACCGTGCGATCCCTGGTGACCGACGAGGAGTCGGAACTGGACGCCGACGTCGTGGTGTTCGCCACCGGCTACAGCCCCGCGGACCCGCTCGGCCTCCTCGGTGAGGTCGGCGAGCGCTGCCTGCGCGACGACGTGGGCCGCGTCCGGGTGGAGCGCGACTACCGGATCTCGACCGATCCCGGCCTGCGCTGCGGCATCTACCTCCAGGGGGGTACGGAGCACACGCACGGCATCACCACGTCGCTGCTCTCCAACACCGCGATACGGGTCGGCGAGATCCTGGACTCGCTGCTCGACCGCCGGGTCAAGTCCACCTCCGACGCGTCCCGTCCGGTGGCCGAGGTCGCCGAGGGCGCGGGCGGCTAGCAACTGCTCAACCGCCGCTAGTTCGGCGCTCGGCCCGCCCGATGACCCATCGGACGGGCCGAGCGCGACCGGTCCGATCAAAGGGATATCGTTCGTCGACATGTTCACCACCGCAGTGGAGCGCCCCGCGCCAGAGGGGACGACGGACACCCGCAGACGTCGGGTCGTGGGGCTGGGCGTCCTTGCGGTGGCCCTGGTGATCGCGGCGACGGTGTCCTTGGCCGTCGGGGCGCGCGCGTTGAGCCCCGGCGAGGTCTGGCACGGGCTGTTCGCGGAGCCGGAGCCCGACCAGAAGCTCACCGAGATCCGGCTCATCGTCCAGACCGTGCGCGTGCCCCGGACGGTCCTCGCGATCGTGGCGGGCCTGGCGCTGGGGGTCGGCGGGGCGCTGATCCAGGGGTACACACGCAACCCCATCGCCGACACCGGACTGCTGGGGGTGAACGCCGGCGCCTCCTTTGCCGTGGTGTCGGTCATCGCCGTGTTCGGGCTCACCAACCCGTTCCAGTACGTCTGGTTCGCCTTCGTCGGCGCGGGCATCGCCGGTGTCGTCGTGTTCGGCCTGGCGAGCATCGGAAGGGGCGCGGGCAACCCGCTGACCCTCGCCCTGGCCGGGCAGGGCGTCACCGTGTTCCTCGCGGCGATGACGACCGCGGTGGCGCTCTCCGACAAGGAGTCGCTGAACGCGCTGCGGTTCTGGAACGCGGGATCCGTCGCCGGTGTCGGCTTCGACGTCATCTGGCCGGTCACGGGGTTCATCGCCGTCGGACTGGTCCTGGCCCTGATCACGCTGCCCGCCCTCAATCTCCTCAACCTGGGCGACGACGTGGCGCGGGGACTGGGAGTGAACATCGCGGTGAACCGGACGATCGGCATCGTCGCCGTCACCCTGCTGGCCGGGGCCGCCACCGCGGCCTGCGGCCCCATCGCCTTCCTCGGGCTGATGGTCGCCCACGTGGCCCGCTCTCTGACCGGCCCCGACTACCGCTGGCTGGTGCCGTACGCGGGTCTGCTCGGCTCCGGTGTGCTGCTGGTCTGCGACATCGTGGGCCGGGTCGTCGTGCGGCCGGGTGAGTTGGAATCGGGTGTCGTGGTCGCCCTCCTCGGAGCCCCCTTCTTCGCGGTCCTGGTGTGGCGAGGGAAGTTCAGGAGCGCATGAGAAAAGTTCAGGAGCGCATGAACGGGACCGACGGGACCGACGTGCCCGGAGTGAAGGCGTCGATGCCGCCGGGCGTGCGGCTCGGCCGGATGTCGTTCGTCTGGCGGCCCTGGCTCGTCCTGGTCACGCTCGTACTCGCGGCGGCGTCCTTCCTGGTCTTCTGCCTCTCCATCAGCGTCGGGGACTTCCCCATCGGCCTCTCCCGGGTGATCGCCACCATCCTCGGCCAGGGCGAACAGGTCGACGAGTTCGTGGTCATGGACCTCCGGATGCCCCGGGCGCTGGCCGGCCTCGTCGTCGGCATCGCCCTGGGCATCTCCGGGGCGCTCACCCAGTCCGTGGCGCGCAACCCGCTCGCCAGTCCGGACATCCTGGGGATCACCGCCGGAGCCGGCGCCGTCGCGGTGTTCCTGGTGACGGCGACGGGCGGGACCGCCGCGGCGATCGCCGGCTCCGTCGGGCTGCCCGCCGCGGCTCTCCTGGGCGGTCTCGGCACGGGGCTGCTGGTCTACTTCCTCGCCTGGCGGCGCGGTGTCGACGGCTTCCGGCTCATCCTCATCGGCATCTCGGTCACCGCCATGATGCAGGCGATCACGACCTGGCTGCTGGTCTCGGCCGACATCCGGGACGTGGCGCGCGCCCAGGTATGGCTGGTCGGCTCACTGGACAACCGGTCCTGGGACGAGGTCCGGGTGGCGTTCTGGTGCACCCTCGTCCTGCTGGCCGTCGTGGCGACCGTGGCCTTCCCGTTCAAACCGATGCACCTCGGCGACGACGTCGCCGCCGGGCTGGGCGTACGGTTCGGCCGGGTGCGGGCCGTCCTGCTGCTCTGTGCGGTCCTGCTGGCCGCCGTGGGGGTGAGCGCGGCGGGACCGGTCCCGTTCGTCGCGCTGGTGGCCCCGCAGGTGGCGATGCGGCTGGCGCGGTGGCCCACGCCACCGTTGATCGCCTCCGGCCTGGTGGGCGCGCTGCTGCTGATCGGCTCCGACCTGATCGCCCGCGCCGCGCTGCCGATCGGGCTGCCGGTGGGCGTGGTCACCGCCGTGATCGGCGGCCCGTTCCTCGTCTATCTGCTGGTGCGGGCCAACCTCCGGTAGATGGTAGAAGTAAGGCTGACCTCAACAAGGGGGGCTCGTGGCCGCTCAGTTCACCGCCGGGATCGACGCCGGCGTCAAGGACGTCCCACGGCTGGCGGCCAGGGGCATCACCGTCGGGTACGGCGACCGGACGGTCATCGACCAGCTCGACGTGGCGATTCCGCCCGGGGTGATCACCACGATCATCGGCCCCAACGGCTGCGGCAAGTCCACCCTGTTGCGCACCCTGACCCGGCTGCTCAAACCGGCCGGCGGCACCGTCGTCCTGGACGGTGAGGACATCGGCAGGCTCCGGACCAAGGACGTGGCGAAGAAGCTCGGACTGCTGCCGCAGGCTCCGGTCGCCCCGGAAGGGCTGACCGTCGCCGACCTCGTCGCCCGCGGACGCCACCCCCACCAGAGCTGGCTGCGGCAGTGGTCCTCGGACGACGCCGACGTGGTGCGGCGCGCCCTGGCCATGACGGGAGTGGCGGACCTGGCCGACCGGCCCGTCGACTCGCTGTCCGGCGGCCAGCGCCAGCGCGTGTGGATATCGATGACCCTCGCCCAGGGCACCGACCTGCTGCTGCTGGACGAGCCGACCACCTACCTCGACCTCGCCCACGCGATCGACGTGCTCGACCTGGTCGACGATCTCCACGAGTCGGGCTGCACCGTCGTCATGGTGCTGCACGATCTCAACCTGGCCACGCGCTACAGCGACAATCTCGTCGTCATGCGCGCGGGAGCCGTCCTGGCACAGGGGCATCCCCGGGATGTGATCACCGCCGAGCTGCTGCACGAGGCGTTCGGACTGCGGGCCAAGGTGATCGACGACCCGGTGGGCGACCGGCCGTTGATCGTGCCGATCGGCCGGGCGCACGTGCGGTCCGAACCGTAGTCCGATGACCGAACAACAGATCCTCTGAGGAAGTTTGACGATCCGGCAGATTCAACTCGTCCTGACCAGTGGAAAGTTATCCGGTTAGGCTAGGCTGGCCTCACTTGCTCGGGGTACAGTCTGGCTGCCCTCATACCGGGGCGCAGTGGACAGCGCGAAAGCAAGGGATTGACGGATGCTTCTCGATCGAACGACGCCCCTGAAGCCGTGGCAGAGACTGGCCGCGGCGGTGTCCGCTGCCACCCTCGGCGTCTCTCTCCTCGCGGGATGCGGCGACGACTCGGCGGACGAGACGAAGAACGACGACGCCCCGGCCGCGGCCGAAGGCGCGTTCCCGGTCACCGTGGAGCACGCGTTCGGGTCCACCGAGGTCAAGAAGGCCCCCCGGCGGGTCGTCACCGTCGGCTACACCGACGACCAGGCCGTCCTGGCGTTCGGCACCAAGCCGGTCGGCATGGTCGACCAGTACCCGAACCCGGCCGGCCAGACCCCCGACATCAACACGCAATGGCCCTGGGTGAAGGACCAGTGGGGCGACACCCGCCCCGAGGTCGTCATGAAGAACGGGGACGCCGGCCCCAACTTCGAGAAGATCGCCTCGCTGCGACCCGACCTGATCATCGCGGTCTACTCCGAGGTCGACAAGGCGGCCTACGAGAAGCTCTCCAAGATCGCCCCGACCGTGGGCCGCACCAAGGGCGAGAAGGAACTCTTCAGCGCCCCCTGGCAGGACAACGCGGTGCACATCGCCAAGGCGCTCGGCAAGGAGAAGGAGGGCGCCGAACTGGTCAAGGGCATCCAGGCCAAACTGGACGCCGCCAAGGAGGCCAACCCCGACTTCGGCGGGCAGAAGGCCGTCGCCCTGTCCTGGTACAAGGACTCCATCTCGGCCTTCGCCTCCACCGACGTGCGCGGCCGGCTCGTCACGGGCACCGGGTTCACCTACCAGACCGAGATCGACAAGATCGCCGACGGTGGGTTCTCCGCCGAGCTCTCACCCGAGCGCATCGATCTGATCGACGTCGACCGCATCTTCGTCGTCAACGACAAGGCCGACACGGAAGCGCTCAAGAAGTTCGAGCTGTTCGCCAACCTGCCGGCCGTCAAGAACGGCAAGGTCTCCTACCTGCTGGACAGCGAGGGTCCGGCGGTCGGCGCCGCGATGTCCCAGGGCACCCTGCTCTCCCTGCCGTACGCGATCGACGAACTCGTCGAGTCGGCCAAGTAGCGATGACGACCCGACGGCCCGTTCCCCGGCGAGATTCGGTTTCCGTGTGACTGTCACCGACACCCACGTCGCCTCGACGACCCTGCGCACGGCGACCGGGGGCGAGGCCGCCCGCTGGGTGGCCGAGCACTGCCGGCGAGCCCCGTGGCTGACGGCCTCCACCATCCTCACCACGGTGGCCGGGGCCGCGCTCCAGGTGCTCCCGGTCCTGCTGCTCGGCCGTGTCGTCGACGGGGTCGTCGGGGGCGAGGCGCGCTCGATACTCCTCACCGTCGGAGTCCTGATGGTGGCCGCAGCACTGTTCGGCGCGGCGGCCACCGCGGCCTCCACCTTCCTGATCGGCAAGCTCGGGGCCGAACTGCTCGCGCGGCTCCGCGAGGAAGCCGTCCGCGCCGTGCTGGGGATGCCCAGCGCACGCGTCGAGGAGGTCGGCCGGGGGGACGTGCTCTCCCGCGTCGGCGACGACGTGGCCGTGATCTCCAAGGGCATCCGGACGGCCATCCCCACCGTGTTCTCGGCGGGCGTCCTGGTCGTCATCGCGACGATCGGCATGTTCGGTCTCGACTGGCGGCTCGGCCTGGCCGGAGCCTGCGCCCTGCCCGCGTACGCGCTGGCACTGCGCTGGTACCTGCCCCGCTCCGCGCCCCTCTACCGGAAGCAGCGGGTGGCCCAGGCCGACCGTGCCCAGGCGCTGATCAGCGGACTCAACGGCATCGACACGGTCCGGGCGTACCGCCTGGAGGGCGCCGTACGCGAGAAGGTCACCGACGAGTCCTGGAGGGTGCGCAATCTCGGCATCGAGGTGTTCCGCTTCTTCGGCCGGTTCGTCGGCCGGGAGAACCGCGCCGAGTTCATCGGGCTCGTCCTCATCCTGGTCGTGGGTTACGCCCTGCTGGAGGCGGATGCCGCCACCCTGGGCGAGGTGTCGGCGGCCCCGCTGATGTTCCACCGCCTGTTCACCCCACTGGGCGCCATCATGTTCACTTTCGACGAGGCGCAGAAGTCCGGCGCCAGCCTCACCCGGCTGGTCGGCGTGTTCTCGGAGCCCTCCGAGGAGCGCCTGGTGGGCGACGGCTCGGTCGCCGCGGCCGATGCCGCGCCGTACCCGGTCACGGTGCGGGACCTGACGTTCACCTATCCCGGGGCCGAGGAACCGGTGCTGCGGGAGGTGTCCCTGTCCATCCCGGCCGGCGGTTCGCTCGCCCTGGTCGGGGCGACGGGCGCCGGCAAGTCGACCCTGGCCGCACTCATCGCCGGCATCGGGAGACCGCAGGCCGGGTCGGTACGCATCGGCACGCACGACCTCGCGAGCACGGACGAGGCCGGGGCCCGCGCCCTGGTGAGCATCCTGACCCAGGAGACCCATGTGTTCTCCGGCCCGCTCGCCGACGACCTGCGGCTCGCCGCCCCCCTCGCGAGCGACGACGAACTCCATGACGCACTGCGCACGGTCGGCGCCGGTGAATGGGCCGGATCCCTCCCCGACGGCCTGAACACCCCGGTCGGCGAGGGCGGCGAGCGCCTGGACGTGACCAAGGTCGCCCAGCTCGCCCTGGCCCGGCTGGTGCTCGGCCGGGCGCCGGTCGTCGTGCTCGACGAGTCGACCGCGGAGGCGGGCAGCGAGGGCGCGGCGGAGCTGGAACGCGCCGTGCGGGCCGCCTGTTCCGGCCGGACCACCCTGTTCGTGGCCCACCGACTGACCCAGGCGATGACCGCGGACCGGATCGCCGTGCTCGACGCGGGACGCGTGGTGGAGGAGGGAACGCACAGCGAGCTGGTCGAGCTGGGAGGCCAGTACGCCCGGCTGTGGCGCGCGTGGCGAGAGGGCAGTTAGTCGCAGCCCGGCCGACGGCCGGATCAACTCGCATACCTCGAAAGGATGCTGAGACTTCGATGTCGGAACCGAGCGCTTCTCGCATACTGCTTTCCCCCACTCGGCTCGCCGCCGTGCGTCGGCGGATCGGTGACTACAGCGATCGGACCGTCGTCGAGGCGTGCGCCGTCGGGCTCGCGTACTGGGCGACCGGCGCGGGCCCCGACGGCATGGACCTCACCCCGGCCACCCCCTTCCCCGACATCCTCGGATGGGTCGACAACGGCACGAGCGGCGTCGGAGGGTGGGAGACCGACACACAGAACCTCGGCATCACCGTGCCGCCCGGAGTCGACCGCGCCGCCGCGCAGCGGACGCTGGACGACCTGGCCGACTTCCCGGACCGGCCCCTCGGCGCCATCGGCCCCTCCGACCCCCGGATGCGGGCCGAGGAGCTGGCCCGGTGGAACGACACCCGGGCCGACCGGCCCCGCCCGACCGTCATGGAGATGTTCCGCGAGCAGGCGCGCCTGCGGCCGGACGCCATCGCGATCGTCGACGAGCACCGGTGCCTGACCTACCGCGAAGCAGCGGTGCTGTCAGCTCAGTTGGCTCACCACCTGATCGGGCGCGGTCTCGCCCCCGAACAGGTCGTCGGCATCTCCCTCGGCCGCTCGGCCGAGATGGTCGTCGGCCTCCTCGCCGTACTCCAGGCCAAGGGCGCGTTCGTCCCGCTCGACCCCCAGTGGCCCGCCGCCCGCCGGTCCGTCGTCGCCGAGGACGCCCGGATCGTGCTCCAGCTGAACTCCACGGGCAGGGCGGACGCCGGGGAACCGGACGCCGTCGCCGTCGACCTCGGAGACTGGACGTACGACGACCGCCCGGCGGATGCGCCCGACGCGACCGTCCCCGGCGACTCGCTGGCCTATGTCATCTTCACGTCCGGGTCCACCGGACGCCCCAAGGGCGCGATGATCCGGCACGAGGCGATCAGTGAGCGCCTGCTCTGGCAGTCCCGCGAGATCCTCCGCTTCGGCCACGACGACGCCTCGCTCTTCAAGGCCCCGCTCTCCTTCGATATCTCCGTCAACGAGATCTTCCTGCCGCTCGTCACCGGCGGCCGGCTCGTCATCCTGCGGCCCGGCGGCGAACGCGACCCGCACCACCTCCTCGGCGTCATCGCCGAACAGCGCGTCACCTTCACCTACCTGGTCTCCTCCATGCTGGACGTCCTCCTGGAGATCGTGGGCGACTCCGGCCGCCTCGACAGCCTGCGGCACGTCTGGTGCGGTGGCGAGGTCCTGACCCCGGAGCTGTACGAACGGTTCCGCGCCCGTCTCGACATCCCGCTGTACCACGGCTACGGCCCCGCCGAGACGACCATCGGCGTCTCCCACGTCATCTACCGGGGAGCCGCGACACGCCTGTCGACATCGATCGGCAGGGCCAACCCCAACACCCAGCTCTACGTCCTCGACGGCGAACTGCGCCCCGTGCCGGTCGGCGTCGGCGGCGAACTGTACGTCGGAGGACTCCTGTTGGGGCGCGGTTACGTAGGCGCGCCCGGCCTCACCGCCTCCCGGTTCGTCGCCAATCCCTTCGCCACCGACGGATCCCGGCTCTACCGCACCGGCGACCTCGCGCGGTATGCCCCGGACGGATCACTGGACTTCCTCGGCCGCGCCGACAACCAGATCAAGATCCGGGGCATGCGGCTGGAGATCGAGGACGTCGAGGCCGGCCTCGCCGAACACCCCGGCGTACGGCACACCTGCGTCGTCGCGAAGAAGAACGCGGCAGGCGGCACCTACCTGGTCGGCTACGTCATCCCGTCCGGCGGCGATCAGGACCTCCGCGCCGACGACGTCAAGGCGTGGGCCGCCGCCCACATGGTCGAGTACATGGTGCCCGCCCACCTGGTCGTGCTGCCGCGGTTCCCGCTCACCGCGAACGGCAAGATCGACCGGAACGCGCTGCCCGAACCCACCGTGGGCGCAGGATCCCTCCAGGCGCCCACCACGGAGAACGAGCGACTGGTGTGCGAGGCCGTCGCGGCGGTGCTGCGACTGGACGACATCGGCGTGGACCAGGACTTCTTCCAGCTCGGCGGAGACAGCATCCTGGCGATCTCCCTGCTCAGCGCCCTGCGCGAGGTCGGCCTCCATGTGAGTGCACGCCAGATCTTCACCCACACCGTCGTGGGCGCACTGGCGGCGGTGGCGAGCCGTGAGTCCGTCGCCGCCGTCGACCACGGCGACGTGGCGACCGGCGCCGTCGTCGGATCACCCATCGTGCAGTGGCTCGGCGAGACCACGGACGTGATCGACGGCTTCGTGCAGTCGGTCGTCCTCACCACCCCGGCGGACCTGACCGCCGACGCCCTCGACGACCTCCTCACCGCCGTGCTCACCCGGCACGACATGCTCCGCGCCGAACTGGTACGCGGCGAGCGCTGGGGCTTCGACATCCCCGCGGCCGGTGCGCGTGCCCGCTGCTGGGAGCGGAGCGACGCCCCGCCGGAGGACTGCGTCGCCCTCGCGACCGCCGCACTCGACCCGGACCACGGCATCATGCTGCGGGCCGTCTGGCGCCAGGCGGCCCGCCAACTCGTCCTGGTCGCCCACCACGTGGTCATCGACGGTGTCTCCTGGCGCATCCTGATGGACGACCTGGCCACCGCCTGGCGGCAGCACTCCTCGGGCGAACCCGTCGAACTGCCCGCGGTGGGAACGTCGTTCAGGCGCTGGACCCAGTTGCTGGGCCAGGCCCCGTTCGCAGACGACCGTGCGCACTGGGCCACCCCGCTGCCCGCGGCCGACGTGCCGATCGGCAGGCGGGACCTCACCGCGGCCGACACCGTGGAGCGGGAACGGACCCGGACCGTCTCCGTCGACCCCGCGACCACGGCCGCCCTGCTCGGCGAGATCCCCGCCAAGTTCCACGCGGGCGTCAACGACGTGCTACTGACCGCCCTCGCCGTCACCCTCGCCCGCTGGCGACGCGACCGGGGGCAGGACCAGACGTTCGCCCACATCGAGCTGGAAGGACACGGCCGCGAGGGCCGCTTCGTCGCGGCCACGGCCGGCTTCGAACCCGAACTGTCCCGTACCGTCGGCTGGTTCACCACCCTGTTCCCGGTCACCGTGGACCCCGGCACAGCGCGTGACCTCACCGCGCCCGGCTACCTCGCCGCCGCCCTCAAGGCGGTCAAGGAGGACCTCGCCCGCGTGCCGGGCAATGGTGTCTCCTACGGCGCCCTGCGCTATCTGACCGGCGACGGGCCGACCGGTGACCCCGCACCCCAGGTGCTCTTCAACTACCTGGGACGCTTCGACGCGGGTGGCTCGGGCGACTGGCAGCTCGCGGGAGCCACCGGGCAGTTGGGCGAGAAGCGCGATCCGCGCATGCGGCTGCCGCGCGCCCTGGAGTTCAACGCGATCGCCGAACCCGACGCGAGCGGCGCGTACGAACTCGTCACCACCATCTCCTGGCCCGAGGGCGTGTTCACCGAGGACGACATCACGACCCTCGGCGACCACTTCCGCTCGGCCCTCACCGCACTCGCCGCATTCGACGAGGGCGGACACACCCCCAGCGACTTCCCGCTGGTGCCGCTGGCCCAGGCCGACGTCGACGCCCTGGACGGCGCGGCGCTGTGCGACATCCTGCCGCTGACCCCGCTGCAGGAGGGCCTCTACTTCCACTCCGTCTTCGACGACGACGCCACGGGCAGCTATGTCGAGCAGCAGCTGCTGACACTGGACGGCGACGTGGACGCCGAGCGGCTGGCGGCGGCGGCCGACCGGCTGCTCACCCTCCACCCCAACCTCGCCGCCCGCTTCACGGCCCTCGCGGACGGGCGGGTCGTCTCCGTCGTCGAGAGCGGCAGGCGCGCACCCTTCACCACCCTGGCCGGTCCCGCGCGCACCGGCGCGGAGATCCGCGGCCTCGCCGAGCAGGACCGCCGCGCCGGGTTCGACCTCGCTACCGGGCCCCTGATGCGCTACACGCTCATCCGCGCGGAAGGGGGCCGCTCGGTCCTGGTGCAGACCGTGCACCACATCATCGCGGACGGCTGGTCGGTGCCGCCGATGCTCCGCACCCTGCTGGCCGAGTACCACGCACCGGGATCGGTGTACGCCCTCGGCGGCTACCGCGACTACGTGGACTGGCTCGCCGGACGCGACCAGGACGAGAGCGACCGGGTGTGGCGCGAGGAGCTCGCCCATCTGCCAGGCCCCTCCCTGGTCGCCGAGGGCCACACCCCCTCGACACGGTTCGCCGACGTCACGGCGGAGCCCGCCGAGGACATCGACGTGGCCGCCCGCTCCGCCGGAGTGTCCCTGAGCGTGGCCGTGCACAGCGCGTGGGCGGCGACCCTCGGCGGCCTCCTGCAGAGCAGGGACGTGGTCTTCGGCTCCACCGTCTCCGGACGCGACGCCGATGTTCCCGGCATCCGCGACATGGTGGGTCTCTTCATCAACACCATCCCGGTGCGCGCCCGTTGGTCCGCCACCGCCACCGCCTACGATCTGCTTGACGCCGTGAAGCGGCACCAGGGCGCGGTGCTGGCCCACCAGCACGTCTCACTGGCCCGGACCGGGCGGCAGAGCGGCACGGGCACCCTCTTCGACACCCTGGTGGTCTTCGACGTCGCCACCGACGT
Organism: Streptomyces sp. man185; assembly: GCA_002551355.1. GTDB lineage: Bacteria > Actinomycetota > Actinomycetes > Streptomycetales > Streptomycetaceae > Streptomyces. Next base: position 21,847 of record NTHE01000077.1, read on the forward strand.
GGACGCCCTGCGCGGACCGGACGACACCCTCGTCATCACCGACATCGTCAACGAGGGTGCCCCGCACTACCCGTTGACGCTCGTCGTCGAGCGCGCGCTGGACGGCCGAGCCCGCTTCCACCTCATCTACGACGGTGAACTCCTGCGCCCAGCGAGCGCCGAGACGATCCTCGGCACCTTCACCCGGACCCTCACCGAACTGCTCGGCCGGCCGGACGCCCGGGTCGACGCACTGCTCCCCGCGACGGGCAGCGCCCCGGCACAGACGGCCCCGTCGACCCTTGGCGAGCTGTTCGACGCCGCCGCACTCCGCGACCCGGCGGCCACAGCCGTCACCCAGTGCGCGCTGGACGGCGTCAGCCGCTCCCTCACCTACGGCGAACTGAGCTCGGAGAAGGAGTCGTTGGCGGCAGCCCTGTGCGCGGCCGGGGTCGGGCCCGGGCAGCGGGTCGCCGTCGCCGTCCCGCGCTCCCTGGAACAGGTCGTCGCCCTGATCGCCGTCGTCACCGCCGGAGGCGCGTACGTACCGCTGGACCTGGCGTACCCGGACGAGCGGCTGGAGTACATCCTCGCCGACGCCGCCCCTCAGGTCGTCCTCGTGGACCGGGAGCAGCGCGACCGCTTCACCCGGCTGCTTCGGAGGGCGGGCGTGAGCGCCCGGGTCCTCGTCCAGGGCGACGAACACCCCCGGGCCACCGGTCTCCCCGACGTCCGTCCGGGAGACCCGGCGTACGTGATCTACACCTCCGGCTCCACCGGCCGCCCCAAGGGCGTCGTCGTCCCGCACGCCGCGGTGGCGAGGCTTCTCGCCAACACCCGGACGGACATGGACTTCGGGCCGGACGACGTGTGGGTCCAGTTCCACTCCTTCTCCTTCGACTTCGCCGTCTGGGAGCTGTGGGGCGCACTCGCGCACGGTGGTGAGCTGCTCATACCGGAGTACGGGCTGACCCGTTCACCGGTCGACTTCCACCGGCTGGTCCGGGAACGCGGCGTCACCGTGCTCAACCAGACCCCGTCCGCCTTCCACCGGTTCATCGAAGCCGACCTGCACGCCGACGAGCCGGTCACGGCACTGCGCCGCGTCGTCTTCGGCGGCGAGGCACTCGACCTCGGGCGACTGCGCGGCTGGGTCGAGCGGCACGGCACGACGTCGCCCGAGCTGGTGAACATGTACGGCATCACCGAGACCACCGTCCACGTCACCCACCGGGTGCTGACGGACGAGGACTTCGCCCGCGGCGACGACACCAGCCCCATCGGCGCTGCCATCCCCGGCCTGACCACCCATCTGCTCGACGACCGGCTGCGGCCGGTGCCGCCGGGCCGGGTGGGCGCGATCTACGTCGCGGGCGACCAGGTGTCCCTCGGCTACCTCGGCCGCCCCGGGCTCACCGCCGGGCGCTTCGTGGCGAACCCGTTCACGGCCGACGGCTCCCGGATGTACCGCACGGGCGACCTCGCCCGCCGGACACTCGACGGCGAGCTGCGGTTCGTGGGCCGCGCCGACGACCAGGTGCAGCTCAAGGGATTCCGTATCGAGCTGGGAGAGGTGGAGGGAACGGTGAGGCAGGTGCCGGGCGTCGTCGACGTGGCCGTCACCGTGGCGGACAGCGGCGACCACCTCGTCGCCCACGTCGTCGGGGAGCCGCCCGCCGACCTCACCGCCCTGCTCTCCGCCAAGCTCCCCCCGCACATGGTGCCGGGCCGGGTCCTGTCGATCGACGCACTGCCGCTGACGGTCAACGGAAAGCTGGACCGCAGGGCCCTCACCGAGCGGGCCGCCCGAACCGCGCAGCCGGACGTCGTACCGCAGCAGGCCCCACCGGCCACCGGCGGCTCCGCGCTCACCGCCCTGACCGGCATCTTCGCCGAGACCCTGCCCGGCGCGACCGTGGACGCCGACACCGACTTCTTCGGCGCCGGGGGCGACAGCATCGTCGCCATCACCGTGATCAACCGGGCCCGGGCGCTCGGCCTGCCGATCGCGCCCCGGGACGTGTTCCTGTTCAAGACGCCCCGCGCCCTCGCAGGCCACCTCGCGACGCGCACCCCGGCACCCGCGCCGACGACACCCGCCCGCCGCGAGGACGGCCCCCTGCCCCTCACCCCGATCATCCTGCGCCAACGCGAACTGGGCGGCCCGCTCACCCGGTTCGCCCAGGCCAGGACCCTCACCGTCCCCGAAGGCACCGGCATCGCGGACATCCGGCGCGCGGCCGACGCGGTCGTGGCCGCACACCCGGCCCTGCGCCTGCGCCTGCACATCGAGCACGGCGTCTGGTCCCTGCGCACCGCACCGCCCCGCGAGGCCACCGTCGTCGGCGAGCACACCACCGACGCGACCGCCGCCGCGAACGAGGCGGCCGGGCGGCTCGATCCCACGACCGGGGACGTCATCGTCTTCTCCTGGCTCGCGGCGAGCAGCACCCTGGTCGTCACCGCCCACCACATCGCCGTGGACGCGGTGTCCTGGCTCGTCCTCCTCGACGACCTTGCCACCGCCCTGAACGGGGTGGCCCTGCCGCCGCCGACCACCTCCTACGCCGCGTACGCGGAAGCGCTGGCCGTACGGTCCGCCGAAGCGACCGAAAGCCTCGGCCACTGGATCACCACCCTCCGGGCCCCGGCACTGCTGCCCACGGTCGAGGGCCTCCGGGAGCGGACGGTCGTCCTGCCGCCCGAGGTCGCCGACCGGGTGACGCGAACCGCGCCCGGCGCGCTCGGTCCGGGCCTCACCGAGCTGCTCTGCGGAGCCCTGCGCACCGCCCTGACCGGGATCCAGCCCGCCCCCACCGACCTCGCCGTCGACCTGGAGCGCCACGGCCGGGTCCCGGCGCGGGACGACCACGACTACTCCCGTACCGTCGGCTGGTTCACCTCCATCGCCCCCGTACGCCTGACCGCCCACACCGACCCCGTCGCCGCGGCCCGCGAGGTCGCCGAACGCCAGCCGGACGAGGACGGGCACGTCGCCTACGGCCGGCTCAGGCATCTCAACCCGCAGACGGCCCCGCTGCTGACCGCCCGGCCGCAGATCCTCTTCAACTACCTCGGCCGGGGCGGCGAGTCGGAAGCCCTGCGGATCACCGGCGGCGACCAGGTCACCAGCCCGTACGCCGTCGAGGTCAACGCCTGGACCGACGAGACCACCGGCTCCCTCCACGCGGCCTTCACCCTCGCCGACGGCATCCCCGACGCGATCACCGGTCACTGGCTGACCGCCCTGGAACAGATCGCGGACGCGTCCGCGACGGCCGAGCGCACCGCACCGGTCACTCCGCTCCAGCGCGGCCTGTACTTCCAGGCCCAGCTGGCGGGCACGGGGGCGGCGGGTCAGGCCGGGCACTACGTCGCGCAGAGCTGGTTCACCTTCGACCGACGTCTGGACACCGCCGCGCTTGAGGAGGCGATGGCGTGCGTGATCGCCCGCCACCCCGTCGTCGGCGCGGGCTTCACCACCGATGACGACGGAATCCCCGTCCAGGTCCTCAAGGCGGGCCGGCGCGTCACCGTCCGCACCGTCGTCCTGGCCACCGAAGCCGAGGCCGAAGCCCTGCGCACCCGGGACCGCGAGCGCGGCTTCGACCCGGGGGAGCCGCCACTCGTCCGGATGACCGTGGTGCGCACGCCCGACGGTAGCGACGGCCTGCTGCTCAGCTACCACCTGCTGCTCTGGGACGGCTGGTCGCGCGAGATCCTGCTGCGCGACCTGTTCGACGCGTACGAAGCCGTCCTCGCGGGCGAGCCGTGGGACGCCACCCCGGCCGTGTCCGGCTTCGAGGAGTACGCCCGGACGCTCGCCGCCAAGGACCCCGCAGTCGCGGAGCGCTTCTGGTCGGAGCACCTGGCGGGCCTGCCGGGACCGACGTTGCTCGCCGGACCGGCCCCCGACCTCGCCGAGGAGCTGCCGCGGCCGCTCGTGCACACCCTGTCCGCCGAGCTGTCGGAGCTGCTGCGCGAAGCGGCCCGGGACCGCGGCGTCACCCTGAACTCGGTGCTGACCGGCGCCTTCGGCCTCTTCCTCGGAGCCCGGACCGGACGCGCCGACGCCGTGTTCGGCGTCACCGTCTCGGGACGCGAGGGCGAAGGGCACGGCGACATCGTCGGCGTGCTGCTCAACACCGTGCCCCTGTGGACGCGGGCCAGGCCCGACGATCCGGTCGACGCGTACCTGGCCTCCGTACAGGCGGCGCGCGTGGCCGCGATGGAACACGAACACCTGGGGCTCGGGGAGATCCAGCGGGCCGGCGGGCACGACACCCTGTTCGACAACCTGTTCGTGCTCCAGAACTTCCTGGACCTGGACGCCTTCGCCGAGATGAACGCCCGCCACGGCATCACCTCGGTCCAGGCCGACGACTCCACCCACTACCCCTACACCTGGGTCGTCACGCCCGGCGACCGGCTCACGGTCAAGCTGGAGCACCGCCACGGCGACGCCGACAGCGCCCGCCGCCTCCTGGCGGACTACCTGCGCGTCCTGGAGGACCTGGCCCGGGCCACCGGCCCCGTGGGCGCGCTGCCCGGCCTGGGCCCAGACCCCGCCCCCGCCGCGCGCACCGAGGTCGGCACCGACACCGTCGTCGACCGCTTCGACCTCGCGGCCGACCGGGACCCGGAGCGGATCGCTCTCGTCGCGGGCGGCGCGACCATGACCTTCGCCGAGCTCCGGGACCGCAGCCGGGCCGTGGCGGGCGTGCTCGCAGCGCGCGGCATCGGGCCCGAGACGACGGTGGGTCTGGCGATCCCGCGCTCCCTCGACTGGATCGCCGCGCTGTTCGCGGTGCTGCGGGTCGGTGCCGCGTACGTCCCCCTGGAGCTGGACCATCCCGACGAGCGGATCGCGGCGATCGTCGAGGACGCCCGGCCCGAGGTGATCCTCACCGTGAGCGCCGTCTCGCCCCGGCTGACCGGCGAACTCATCGAGCTGGACCGCCCGTTGCCCGAGGCGGAGCCGTACAGCTCCTTCGCGCCGGACGACCCGGACCGCCTGCGCCACCCCGCTTACACCATCTACACCTCCGGCTCCACCGGGAAGCCCAAGGGCGTGGTGACCGAATACGCCGGCCTCACCAACATGCTGATCAACCACCAGCGCCGGATCTTCGAGCCGGTCCTCGCCGAGCACGGCCACCGGACCTTCCGCATCGCCCACACCGTGTCCTTCGCGTTCGACATGTCGTGGGAGGAGCTCCTCTGGCTCGCCGACGGCCATGAAGTCCACATCTGTGACGAGGAGTTGCGCCGCGACGCACCCCGTCTGGTCGAGTACTGCGTCGAGCACGGCATCGACGTCGTCAACGTGACGCCCACCTATGCCCAGCAGCTGGTGGCCGAGGGACTGCTGCAGGACCCGGACCGGCGCCCCGCACTGGTGCTGCTGGGCGGCGAGGCGGTCACCCCGACGCTGTGGCGGCGGCTCGCGGAGACCGAGGGCACCGTCGGCTACAACCTGTACGGGCCCACCGAGTACACCATCAACACCCTCGGCGTCGGCACCTTCGAGTGCCAGGACCCGGTCGTCGGCGTGGCGATCGACAACACCGACGTGTACGTCCTGGATCCGTGGCTGCGACCGCTGCCCGACGGGGTCCCCGGTGAGCTGTACGTGGCGGGCGTCGGCATCGCCCGCGGCTACCTCGGCCGGAGCGCCCAGACCGCGCACCGCTTCGTCGCCTGCCCCTTCGGCGCGCCCGGGGAGCGCATGTACCGCACCGGAGACCTGGTGATCCGCCGGCCCGACGGGAACATCGCCTACCTGGGCCGCACCGACCAGCAGGTCAAGATCCGCGGCCACCGGGTGGAACTCGGCGAGGTCGAGGCCGTGTTCGCCGCGCACCCGGCGGTCCGTTTCGTCGCCGCCGTCGCCCAGCCCGACCCGGGGGTCGACGGCGCGTACCGGCTGGCCGCCTATCTCGTCCTCGCGGGCTCCGCCGACCTCGCGCAGGTCACCGGCGAGGTGGGCGCCGGGCTGCCGGACTTCCTGTGCCCGACGCACTTCGCCCGGGTCGACAGCATCCCGCTGACCGTGAACGGGAAGGCCGACACCAAGGCGCTGCCGGAGGCCAGGCCGCTCGGCGCGCTGACCACGGCGGGCGAGCGCGGCCCGGAGACCGAGACCGAGAGCGTCGTCTGCGAGTTCTACGCCGAGGCTCTCGACCTCGACGACGACGAGGTCAGCGCGGTCGGCGACTTCGTGTCCCTCGGCGGGCACTCCATGCTGGCGGTGCGGCTGATCGGGCTGCTCCGCCGCGAGTACGGTCCTGTCATCACCATCCGCGATCTGTTCACCCTGCGAACCCCCGAAGCGATTGCCCGCCACCTGGATGAGAACTCCTGACCCTGATGAAGACTCCTGACACCGAGCGGCCCCGCCCGGGGACCGCCATCCTGCGGACGGCACTGCGCCGCAACATCGGCGCCATGATCGCGGGCACCGTCCTGATGGGCCTGTACCAGGCGGCGGAGACCGCGTTCCCGATCGCGCTCGGGCTCATCGTCGAGCACACGATGCAGGACCGCAGCCTCGGCTCGCTCGGCGTCTCGATCGGCTCGCTGGCCGTGATCATCACGACGGTGTCGCTGTCGTGGCGGTTCGGCATGCGCGTGCTGCAGAAGGCCAACACCACCGAGGCGCACCGCTGGCGGGTGCAGGTGGCCGCTTGCGGCCTCCAGCCCGTGGCCAGGGACGTGGACCTCAAGTCCGGCGAGATCCTGACCATCGCCACCGAGGACGCCGACCAGACCGCCGACATCATCGAGGTGGTGCCGCTGCTGATCAGCTCACTGGTCGCCGTCGTGGTCGCGGCCGTCGCGCTGGGCCTCGCCGACCTGCGGCTCGGTCTGCTGGTGATGGTGGGAACCGTCGCGATCCTGTCGGTCCTCGCCGTGATGTCCAAGCGGATCGGGGCCAGTACGCAGGAACAGCAGGCCCGGGTGGCACGGGCGGGCGCCAAGGTCGCCGACCTGATCATCGGGCTGCGCCCGCTGCACGGCTTCGGCGGCAACCACGCGGCCTTCGGGGCCTACCGCAGGGTCAGTACGGACGCCAAGCGGCAGGCGATCACCGTCGCCCGGGTGAACGGCGCCTACGCGGGCACCGCGCTGGCCCTCAACGCGGCCCTCGCCGCGGCCGTCTCCCTGACCGCCGGCTGGCTGGCGTTCGAGGGCCGCATCACCATCGGGGAACTCGTCATGGCCGTGGGCCTCGCGCAGTTCATCATGGAACCGCTCAAGATGTTCTCCGAGATGCCCAAGTACGTGATGATGGCCCGCGCTTCGGCCGAGCGCATGTCGCTGGTGCTGGCCGCACCCCCTGTGACGAAACCGGGGCCGGAGCGCCCCGAGCCCGGCGGAGCGCTGGAGGTCGACGGCGTACACCACGGGACTCTCGAAGGCGTCAAGTTCACTGTGGCGGCCGGTGAGTTCGTGGCGATCGCGGCATTTCAGCCGCGCGCGGCGGCCGACCTCGCCTCCGTCCTCGCGGTGAACGTCGCCCCCCACGCGTACGGAGGAGTGGTGCGGGTCGGCGGCCGGGAGATCGGTGACCTGTCGATCGAGGCGGTCCGCGAACACCTGCTGGTGAACCCGTACGACGGGGAGATCTTCGCCGGCACCCTCCGGACGAACATCGACCCGTCCGGCAGTGGCCGGGAGATCGCGGAGGCCGTCGAGGCGTCCATGCTCACCGACGTCGTCGCCCTCCACCGCGAGGGGCTCGATCACGTCGTACGCGACCGGGGCGCGAACCTCTCCGGCGGACAGCGCCAACGACTCTCCCTGGCGCGCGCGTTGGCCGCCGGCACCGAGATTCTCGTCCTGCACGACCCGACGACGGCCGTCGACGCGGTCACCGAACAGCTCATCGCGCGCAACGTCGCGAAGCTGCGCCGAGGCCGCACCACGCTCGTTTTGACCAGCAGCCCGGCACTCCTGGACGCGGCGGACCGGGTGCTCGTCCTGGACGGGGGCGTCATCACCGCCGAGGACACCCACCGCAACCTCCTCGCCGGCGACGAGGCGTACTGCCTGGCCGTGGCGAGGTGAACAGCCGACCCGTTCCCGGGAGGTCCACGTGGACCTCCCGGGAACGGGTTCCGGCCGACCGGGAACCCCTCAGCCGAGAGCCCAGCCCACATCCCTGAGCAGGGCGTGTCGCCAGCCCGCCCGGTCGTGGCCCGAAGCCGAGCGCGACACCCGTACCGTCGCACCGGACCGCTCGGTCAGTGCCTCCACCAGCTCGCAGTGGGGCAGCATCGAGCGCTCGTGCTCCCCCACGTCGAACGCGCACCGCAGCCGAGAGAGGTCGGCGCCCCGGCGCAGCCGCTCGGCGATGGCGCCGCCGACCGGCCCGCCCAGCGGATCCGGCAGGTCGACGGCGCCGGGCGCCCACCAGAAGGACCCCGACTGGCAGGCGACCCGCGAGACCAGCTCCGGGAACTCCAGTGCCGCGTACAGGGCGCTGAGCCCGCCCAGACTCTGCCCGGCGACCACCAGCCGCTCCAGATCGGCCGGCGCGCCCGACTCGCCGACCAGCGGCAGCAGTTCGTCCCGGACCGCCTCCCACAGCTCGGGCCGGCAGGCGAACTCGGCCTCCCGGTCCTTGGCCGGCAGGAAGACGAGGGTGACCGGCGGCAGATCACCCGCAACGACAGCGGCGTCGAAGGCGGTCATCGCCGGGTGCAGATACAGCCAGTCGTCCCCGTCGAGCAGCAGCACGACCGGTCCGCCGCCACCCACTGGGTGGACGCGCACGGTACGCCGCCCGCCGAGCCGGTCGCTGCTCCAGCGGATCCGGGTCCGGGGGAGGGGCAGCACGGCGTCCGCGCCGAGGGCGGGCCAGTGCGGCTGGGGCGGGGCGTCCGGCGTCGCGACGACGGACCGGTCGGCCCCGGCGCCGACCGGGTTGAACGGATCCGCGTGGGCCTCGCCCTCCACCAGGAAGCGGTAGGTCACCCGCAGCCGCGCGGGCACGGCCACCTCGGCGTACCAGCAGTCGGTGTCCTCCCAGCGCCGCAACGGCACGGGCGGCGACCAGCTCTCGAAGTCGAGCACGGCCTCGGAACCGCGCCACAGGAAGAGGGTCCGCCAGCCGCCGTCGGCGGGAACCGACGCGGGCGTCCGCGCCGCTGCCCAGAACGCGTGGGTGCCGGGACGGCCCGGCAGACCGAAGGCGGCGAAGGGGTGCTCGACGTCCAGCGGACGCATGAACATCTCCTGGTGAGAGGGGGAGGGGGAGGCAGACCACGGTGGGATCCGCCCGTGTAAGGCGAGCCTAACCCAACGACCCGGGGCGGGTGTTGGCGATACGGTGCCTTGGAACGGGCCGACGAGAGGCTCGGCGCCGCCTGCCGGGAGGGGATACCGCGCCGCTGTTTTCCGGAGCGCTCGGCTCCGGGCCTGACGGCACAGGGCCGGGGTAGGCGGTGCGGCATGAGCCGAAACCTGTTCGACCCGGAGAGCTTCATCCAGCCCGCGCAGGCCCCCGGCCTGACGCAGGAGAACCCCATGGCGGTGCGCTACGCGGTCAAAGGCGAGGCGTACGCCCGCCAGGGCACGATGGTGGCCTGGCGCGGATCGCTGTCGTTCGAGCGGCAGGGCCAGGGCGTGGGCAACTTCCTCAAGCGCGCGGTCACCGGCGAGGGGCTGTCCCTGATGACCGTCAGCGGTGAGGGCGAGGCATGGTTCGCCTCCGACGCGGCGCACTGTTTCCTCGTGGACGTCGACGAGAGCCACGGTCTCACCGTCAACGGCAAGAACATCCTGTGCTTCGACGCCTCGCTGAGCTATGACATCACCACGGTGGAGGGCGCGGGGATGGCCGGTGGCGGCCTCTTCAACTGCACCTTCAAAGGAACCGGCCGCCTCGCGCTGACCAGTGCGGGTGTCCCGCTCGTCCTGCCGGTCACGCCGGACGCGCCGGTCTACATCGACACGGACGCGGCTGTCGCGTGGAGCCCGCAGTTGCGGACATCCCTGCACCGGTCGCAGAGCATCGGCTCGATGTTCAAGGGCGGCAGCGGTGAGGCGGTCCAGTTGAAGCTGGAGGGTGAAGGGGTCGCGGTGGTCAACCCCGGGGAGCCCAAGCCTGCGCAGGCGTCCTCGACCTGATCCACCGAGAGCGGCGGCACCGTCATCGCCGAGCCACGCGTCAGCCGAACCTGGCAGGGACGGTTCGGCCCGGGCCGACGGGCTCAGTACGCGGCGAGCCGCTCCATCAGGGCGGCGCTGCGCGCGAGTATCTCCTGCTCCTCCGTGCTCAGTTCGAGGTCGATGGCGCGGGCCAGCCAGTCGGCCCGGCGGTCGCGCTCCGCCTCCAGCGCCGCCCGGCCCACCTCGGAGAGATCGACGAGCGACTTGCGGCCGTCCGTCGGGTGCGCCCGGCGGACGACGAGGCCCTGGTCCATCAGGAGTCCGACCGCGCGGGCCATCGACTGGGGGCGTACCCGCTGGTCAACCGCGAGGTCGCTGGTGGTCATGGCCCCGTCCCGGTCCAGGACGCCCAGAACGGCCACCTGGCCGTGCGGGATCCGGTCCTCCTGCTTCACGCGCCGTGCGAGCTTGCCCATGGCGGTGCGCAGATCGGCGGCGACGGTGGCGGGTTCCGGGGTGGGCATAGGGCACTTTAACCCGCGGTGGTGAGCACGTCCGCGCAGGTGGTCGCCGTATGCGGTCCTCGGTGAAACTGAACAGCACAACTGCACAGCTAGGCTAAACAGCAAATCTGAACAGCAGTGCTGTAGAGTTGCGGCGTCGCGGCTCGCGCCGGCGCTGTCGCACCAGTGCCGCGGCATGTGACTACGCAAAGGACCTCGCATGGCCCACAAGGCAGCTGAGCCCACCGCCATCCAGTCCGTCACCGCCCGCCGGATCATCGACAGCCGGGGCAACCCCACCGTCGAGGCCGACGTCCGCCTCGCGGACGGGTCCCTCGGGCGCGCCGCTGTCCCGTCCGGTGCCTCCACCGGTGCGCGGGAGGCCGTGGAACTGCGCGACGGGGACGCCGGGCAGTGGCACGGCAAAGGGGTCGACCGTGCGGTCGCCCACGTCAACGGGGAGATCGCGGCCGCGGTCGTGGGCCGCGACGCGGACGACCAGGCGGGCCTGGACGCGGCACTCGTCGCGCTCGACGGCACGCCCGGCAAGTCCCGGCTCGGGGCGAACGCGGTCCTCGGGGTTTCGCTCGCCGCGGCGAAAGCCGCCGCGGCGGCCCACCGCCAGCCCCTCTACCGCTATCTCGGCGGCGCCGACGCCCGCCTGCTCCCGCTCCCGATGATGAACATCATCAACGGCGGAGCGCACGCCGACAATCCGCTGGACTTCCAGGAGTTCATGATCGCTCCGCTGGGTGCGAAGACCTTCGCCGAGGCGGTCCGCATGGGCTCCGAGATCTTTCACACCCTGCGCCGCGACCTGCTGGCCGCCGGACACGCCACGGGTGTCGGCGACGAAGGCGGCTTCGCCCCCGCCCTGCGCACCGCCGAGGAGGCGCTCGACTTCGTCCTGAGCGCCGTCGAACGCGCCGGATACCGCCCCGGCGAGGACATCGGCCTGATCATGGACCCGGCATCGTCGGAGTTCTTCCGCGACGGTGTCTACGTGTACGCGGGGGAGGGTGTACGCCGCACCCCCTCCGAACAGGCCGACTACCTGGCCAAGCTGATCGACGCGTACCCGATCGTCTCCATCGAGGACCCGATGGCCGAGGACGACCTGGACGGCTGGCGCGAGTTGACCGCCCGGGTCGGCCACCGCTGCCAGCTCACCGGCGACGACGTGTTCTGCACCGACGAGGCCCAGGTGCGCGAGGGCATCCGTACCGGCGTCGGCAACTCGGTCCTGGTCAAGGTCAATCAGATCGGCACCCTGACCGAGGCCCTCGCCACGGTCGCCACCGCGCGTCGTGCGGGCTGGAGCGCCGTGATGTCCCACCGCTCCGGCGAGACCGAGGACACCACGATCGCGGACCTGGCGGTGGCGACGGGCTGCGGCCAGATCAAGACCGGTTCGCTGTCGCGTTCCGACCGCACGGCCAAGTACAACCAGCTCATCCGGATCGAAGAGGAGTTGGGTGCATCGGCGCAGTACGCGGGCGGGGCGCTGCTGTCCCGCTGCTGACCGCCGGGCAGCCCCCGGGTCCGTGCCCTCGGAACGTGGAACGGGCGGCCCCCGGTGGACGGTTACGTCCACCGGGGGCCGCCCTCCGTTCGCGGCAGGCCGGTCCGGGCCGCCGGACACCGGACCTGCTCACCGCTCCCGGGTCACCGGGTCCGGCCCAAGAGGCCGGATCTAGGGGAAGTTGGTGATGGTCGAAGGGATCGTCGACGTTCCCGATGTGGGGGAGCCGATGTTGTTGATGACGTGCTGGTACTGGCCGTTGCCGCCGAGTGAGACGACCAGCAGGTTGTGGAATTTCACGCCGGGTTTCACCGGTGCCTTGAAGCCGTGCTCCTGGACGATGGTCGGGTCGACGTTGTAGTAGCAGTAGCTGCCCATGCCCCAGCCCTCGTGCTGCTCGACCGACTCGTCGACCCGGTAGGCGGCGTAGCCCTTCGTGGTCCCGTTCTGGATGGCGGCCTGGTTGGGGGCGTCGTACGCCTTCTCGTTCTGGAAGAAGATCGTCCGGCCGCGTTCGCCGTACCACTCCACGTCGTACTTGTTGAAGTGCTCCACGA
>NTHE01000078.1 GCA_002551355.1 Streptomyces sp. man185
CCGGCGGGCACCGGCGGGCACCGGCGGGCACCGGCGGGCACCGGCGGGCACCGGCGGGCGCTCTGCCGGAAAACGAACAAACACCCCGAGAACATCGCCGAACATAAAAACTCAAAACGCGTAAAGGTTAAATTTCAATCCGAGTCGGCACGGATATACGGTCTGCCGCGGCGGCACGTCTGCCAGGGGCTTCCCGGGGCTGCTGCGGCATCTTGTCGGCAACTCACCACGGCATTCGCCATGTTGTTAGCCGGTGCCGTTGTGGCCCGGCTGGTACTTGTGAAAGATTTACCAACACTTGCCCTCGTCGAGGGCAAGTGCGGTTCGAAACAGTCCGGAAGGGTCACCGCACACATGACCCAGGGGGTCACCCCTGTACGTGCTCGGACACGTGCGAACAGGGGCGGCACGGAAGCTGTGCCGGCCAGTGCCTGGCGATCCCCGTTCGGAACTGCTAACGGGGAGGCAGACGCCAGTCATGCTGGTCCATCGAGACGAACAACTGGCCCATCTACACTGGGCTTTCCGTGCCTGTGAGAAACACGGACACGGACAGGTGGTGCTGGTCACCGGTGCTGTGGGAAGCGGCAAGACCCAGGTTCTGGAGAACTTCGGTGAGTGGGCCGCCAACGCCGGCGGGCAGGTGCTGAGTGCCGCCGGGTCACGGGCCGAGCAGGGACTCCACTTCGGAGTGCTCGGACAGCTCCTGCACAGCGCGCGGGTCAGACCGGAAGAGATCCTGCAGGTCGAGGAGCTGGTACGCGAGGTCGCGCTGTCGGTGCCCGGATCGGATACCGGGCGCGACACGGCGACCGAGATATTAACAGAGTCGCTGACGGCGGACGGGCTCTGGGCGCCGCTGCTGCGGACCGCCTTCGACACGTTCCTGGCACTGGCCGGGCGGGGGCCCCTGGTACTGGCGGTCGACGACCTCCAGCACGCGGACGCCGCCTCGTTGCACTGTCTGCTGTATGTCACCCGCAGACTGCGCAACGCACGCATCATGGTGCTGCTCTCGGAGGCGACCACGCTCCGTCCGGCGCATCCGCTCTTCCACGCGGAACTGCGCAGCCTGCCCCGCTTCGCCCGCGTCAGCCTGCCGCTGCTGACCCTCGACTCCTTCTCCCGGCTGCTCGGCAGCAAGGCCGGGGTCCTCGACGTACGCGGCGACCAGGCCGGGGCACAGGACATACGCGAGGAGGCCAGGCGGATCCTGCGGGTGACCGGCGGCAATCCGCTGCTGACCCAGGCCCTGTTCGACGAACAGGCCAACCGCGAGACCGACAGCGCCCCCGCGACCGAAGCGAGAACCGGCGACACCTTCGACCGGGCCGTGCTCGACTGCCTCTACCGTCACGAGCCGGCCGTACGCCGGGTGGCGCAGGCCCTCGCCGTGCTGAACCGCCCGGCCTCGCAGGACCTGCTCGGCCAGCTCCTCGACGTCCTGCCCGACTCCATCGTGCCCGCCGTCCGCGCCCTGCAGGGCGCGGGGCTCATCCACGCCGGCCAGCTGCGCCACCCGCGGATCCTGCACGCGGTGCGCTGCGACATCCCGGCCGAGGAACGGCGCCGGCTGCACCAGCGGGCGGCCGAGATACTGCACGAGAACGGTGCGGAGGCGAGCGTGGTCGCCGAGCACCTGGTCGCCTCCGCGTGGACGGACGGCGCCTGGGTGGCACCCGTCCTCAGGGACGCCGCGGCCCACGCACTGTCCTGCGGCCGCCCCGACCACGCCGCCGCGTGTCTGCGCCTGGGCAGCCGGGCCGAGACCGACGAGGGCCGGCGCAACTCGCTGACAGCGATGCTGATCACCGCCCGCTGGCAGGTCAACCCCCTGGCCGTGAACGGTCAGGTGAGCCAGCTCGTGGAAGCGGCACGGACCGACGAATCGATCCCTTCCACAGCCCTGGCCGCGGTCCCCTACCTGCTGTGGCAGGGACGGGCGGAAGAAGCGGCCGAGGCGATCAGCGGCTGCGGCGCGGACGACCACGGCCCCGCGTCGAACGAACTGCGCCTGAACCGTCTCCTGCTCGCCCTGTCCCATCCCGGCCACCTCAGGGCGGTACGGGAGGACCCGGGCTCCTGGATCCGGGCGGCGGCAGCGCCGCACCCCGTCAACGGGCAGCTGCAGGCGGTATCGGTGCTCGCCGACGTGCTGATGCCGGCCGGCGGTACGGACACCGTGGCCGCCGCGGAACAGCTGCTGGAGCAGCACCATCTGGACAGCGGCTCCCTGGGCCTGCTGACCGCCCCCCTCCTGGCACTGCTGTGCGCCGGACGCTCCGACCGGGTCGCGGTCTGGGGCGGACGGCTGCTCGCCCGGCCGGGCCTCCAGCACACACCGGCCTGGCGGGGCGTCGTACGGGCGATCCACGCGGAAGCCGCACTGCGCCTGGGAGACCTGGACGTGGCGGAACGGGGCGCACGGTCGGCCCTGGAGGATCTGCCCGCACCGGCGTGGGGCGTCGCCGTCGGCGGCCCGCTGGGCACGCTGATCACCTGCACGACCGAGAGCGGCCGGCTGTTCGAGGCCGACCGCTGGCTGCGCCGGCCGGTACCGGCCGGCGTCTTCCGCACCCCGGTGGGCGCGCACTACCTGATCGCCCGGGGCCGGCACCAACTGGCCGTGGGACAGCACCAGGCCGCCGCCGCCGATCTGCACCGGTGCGGAGACCTGGTCCGTTCCTGGGGCATCGACGTGGCCGGACTGTTTCCCTGGCGCCTGGAGCTGGCCCGCGTACAGCTCGGCCTCGGCAACAGGACACACGCCGCGCAACTGCTGCAGGAACAGCTCCAGGTCTCCCACGGACTGGACGACCGCACCCGGGGCCGGGCACTGCGGCTCCTGGCCTCCACAGCCGGCCCCGACCACCGGCGCAAGCTGCTGTCCAAAGCGGTGGCCGTGCTGCAGTCGTGCCGCGACAGCCACGAGCTGGCCCGCGCCCTGTCCGACACGGGCCAGACACTCCCCCGGGCCGGCGACCCCACACCGGCCCGGCTGTTCGTCCGCCGCGCCGACCTGCCGGCCCGGACCTCGCCACCGCCCCCGCGGAGAGAAGGACACAGCACCCCCGCCGGCACCACATCCCCAGCCGGCGCACCCCCCGATCCGGCCCCCGACGGCTTCGAGGCCCTGGACCCCGACAGCCTCCTGAGCGAAGCCGAGCGCCGGGTCGCGGTACTGGCCGCCCGGGGACGCACCAACCGGCAGATCTCCAACGAGCTCTACATCACGGTGAGCACCGTCGAACAACACCTCACCCGGGTCTACCGCAAACTCGACGTCAAAAGCCGCACCGACCTCCCCAACCGGCTCCTGGCACTCGCCGAACCGATCGCATGAACCAGCCCACCCCACAGCCCGCCCGGCCGGCCCGCAGTCGGCCCGCCGGCCCCGGCTTTCCGGACCGGAACCAGGCCCCCGGACCGGAACCAGGCCCCCGGACCGGAACCAGGCCCCCGGACCGGAACCGGGCACCCGGGCAGCCCCGGCCGGACGTACACCAACCACCACCCGGCAGACACCGGACCGACCCACACCCGCCGCCCCCACCCCTTCTGTCCCGGAAGGAGAAACCCCGCCCACAGCGGGCACCGGCCACAGCCCCACGACACAACCCCTACTCCCCACCCCTAGAACCCGCCACCGCCCCTGAAGGACAGCCGGGCCGCCGGGCAACGCATACCTCGCGCGACCGCACGGGCACCGCTGGCACGGGCACGGCAGGGGCACGGCCAGCACGGCTGGACAACGGTCCCGAACAGGACCCGCCCGGCCCGAACACAGCCGGAGCGCCCGGCAGAAGAGGCCGCCTGACCCTTCCCCCGGCGCCGGGGGCGCCGGGGGCGCCGGGGCCTGCTCCCGCTCGAACGGGAGCCTGGAGCCCCGGGGTGCCAGGCGCCGCCCGGCAGGCGGCAGCTCGACGACAGGTCCCGGCGAACCGCTGCACGGCACCCGCCACCACCCCCACCACCGCACGGGCGGGACAGGAGGCCACCGGCCGGCCCCGCCCCTGCGGGACCGGCCGACAGGGGCAGGGCAAAGAGAGCCCCGCCGCACGCCGCCGGACACCTGCGGCCCGGACGGGCACCGGCAGTCCAGCCGCTGACGAGCCGCCCGGTGACCACTCACGACGCGCCCACGCCCCTCGCACCACACCCGGCCCACCCGACCACACCCCAGACCGACCGCAACCCCGGGCGGGCCACAGCCAGACCGACAACAACCCGGGCGGGCCACAGCCAGGCCGACAACAACCCGGGCGGGCCACAGCCAGGCCGACAACAACCCGGGCGGGCCGCAGCCAGGCCGACAACAACCCGGGCGGGGGCACCCCGGGCGGGCAGCCGGGCCGGACGGCAACCGGGCAGGAGGCAGCCAGGGCGGAGGCAGCCCGGGCGGAGGCAGCCCGGACCGACGGCAACCCGGTCGGGTGGCAGCCGGTCCGGGGGCGGCAGCCGGTCGGTCCGGGGGTAGCAGCCGGTCCGGGGGGGGCGGCAGCCGGTCCGGGGGGCGGGGTGGTCGTCCGCGATCGTTAGGGGTTGTCGGCGGCCGGTGGCGCTGCGATCGTCTGGGCCTGGGCCGATGTGTGGCCGCGCGCCGGCGGCGGCGCAGACGGCGAGCCTCGAAGGAGACGTCTCCCAACCCGGGAGCGGACACCGACCGGTGCGAAGGGACGACGAACGCGATGGCGACGAACAGGGACACGGCCGACCTGTGGGTACGCCGCTTCCATCCCGCACCCCAGGCACCCGTCCGGCTGCTCTGCCTCCCGCACGCGGGAGGCTCCGCGAGCTACTACCACCCCGTCTCACAACGTCTCGCCCCACGCGTCGAGACCCTGGCCGTGCAGTACCCCGGCAGACAGGACCGCAGGAACGAACCGTGCCTGGAAACGGTACGGGACCTGGCCGACCGCATCGTCGAGGTCATTACCCCCTGGCAGGACAAACCCCTGGCACTGTTCGGACACAGCCTGGGCGCCTCGATCGCCTTCGAAGTGGCTCTGCGCATGGAAGCACAGGGCATCGTGCCCGCCGCACTCATCGCGTCCGGGCGGCGCGCACCGAGCGCACACCGCGACGAACGGGTCCACCTGCGCGACGACAACGGCCTGCTGGAAGAAATCAGGCGCCTGGACGGCACCCAGTCCCAACTCCTCGACGACGACGAGATCAAACGCATGGTCATGCCCGCGATCCGCGCCGACTACAAAGCCGCCGAAACCTACCGCTACGAACCCGGCCCACCCCTGTCGACACCCGTCCACGCCCTGACCGGGGACACCGACCCCAAAGCCACCACCGACGAAGTACGCACATGGGCCGACCACACCACCGGACCGTTCAGCATGACCGTCTACCCCGGCGGCCACTTCTACCTCAACACCCACGCCCCGGCAGTGACCGAGGAGATCGCCACATGGCTGGCGCCCACCACCACCACCACCACCACCACCGGACGCTGAAACCACCCCGACAACCCCACCACACCCACACCCCAAGACAGACACACCACCACCCCCACAAACCCACCCCACCCCAGCCCGGCACGGCACGGCACGGCACGGCACAAGGCAGGGCAGGGCAAGGGCAAGGCGGGACGACAGTCCCGACGGGAACACGACGACCCCTGCCATACACACACGCCGGGCAAATACCGCGGAAAGGCACCCCACACCCAGACAGGGTGCAAAAGTGGACCCGATATCCCACCGCCGCGAATATGCAGGCGGACACCATGCTCCACCGCCGCGAATATGCGGGCGGACACGATGCTCCGCCGCCGCGGATATGCAGGCGGGTGCGGCGCACACCTGGCAGGCGCGCCGGGGACCCGACGGCCCTTGCAGCAGAAGCGCCTCGGACAGGCGCGGCGAGGATCAGCCGACACCCTGGCAGATGCGTGGGTACGGCGGGAATACAACGGCCCGTGCGGTTAACCCGCGTTCGGCACGTGCGGGGGCGATGCCCCGCACACCCCGGCCGACACGTGCGTACGCGCAGTATTCCACCATGGTGAGTACGGGAATGAGCGCAGTATTCCACCCTGGCACCGAAGTACAGGGCAGCCGACACTCCCCCAGTGTTCCACCATGGTGAGTACGGAAATGAGCGCAGTGTTCCACCGTGGCACCGAAGTGCAGAGCAGCCGACACTCCCCACCAGAACTGCCACCCACCGCCCAGGCCGTCGCATCCCCCTCCCCGACGGTCGCCACAAACCCACCGGAACGAAGGAACGGNGAGCAGCCGACACTCCCCACCAGAACTGCCACCCACCGCCCAGGCCGTCGCATCCCCCTCCCCGACGGTCGCCACAAACCCACCGGAACGAAGGAACGGAAGGTCCCTCAGACCGTGTTTGAGATCTGCCGTGTCCCGTTGCTGAGGCGTTCGTTGAGCTCACCGTGAGCGGTGTTGGGGGTGGGTATCCGTCGGACCTGACGGATGAGCAGTGGGCGCTGGTGGAGCCGTTACTCCCACCGGCGCGGGTGGGCCCCAAGGGTGGTCGGCGGGAGAAGCATCCGCGGCGGCGGATCGTGGACGCGATCTTCTACGTGGTGCGGACCGGGTGTGCTTGGCGGCAGTTGCCGAAGGACTTCGCTCCGTGGCCGACGGTGTACTGGCACTTCACGTGGTGGCACGACGACGGCACCGTTGAGCGCATTCACGACGCCCTGCGCGGCAAGGTCCGTGAAGCCGACGGCCGCAACGCCGAGCCGAGCGCGGGCCTGATCGACTCGCAGTCCGTCCGCACCGCCGACACCGTCCCCGTTGCCAGCAGGGGCTTCGACGCAGGCAAGAAAGTGAAGGGCCGCAAGCGGTTCATCGTCACCGACACCCTCGGCCTGCTCTTGGCCGTCCACGTCGTCGCGGCCGGTGTCCAGGACCGCGACGGCGCCCGCCGACCGCTGCTGTGGACCCGCCTCGACCACCCGGGTGTCAAGAAGATCTGGGCGGACCAGGGCTTCGCCGGCCGCCTGGTCGACTGGGCCACACAGATCCTCGGCCGCGAGCTGGAGATCGTCCGAAAGGACCCCGACCAGCGGGGATTCCAGGTCCAGCCGAAGAGGTGGGCGGTGGAGCGCACCTTCTCGTGGCTCACCGCCCACCGTCGTCTGGCGCGCGATTACGAAGCCAGCCCGGCTCGCTCGGAAACCATGATCCGTTGGGCAATGATCGGCATCATGGTGCGGCGGCTCACACGCACTGGTCCCGCTGCACGGCCAGGTCCCCGGCCGCTCACCCGGGTCTCGGCAGCGGGACACGCCACTGGCTGGTAGGTGATCGGCTCAGTTCGTATCGTCACCGAGAAGGACCGCCTCCAGCGCGAGCAGATCCGCGTCATCGAGCTGCGGAACGGTCCAGCCGTCGGCCTGCGCATGCGCGATGAACTGCGGGTCGAGCGCCGCGTGGTAGTGCTCGACGTAGTGCGCCAGGTCCGAGTACCAAAGCCAATGCCCGTCCGTCAGCAGGTGCAGCCCGCCGATCACAGGGTTGTCGGGTGCGAGAACGTCACGCACGAGCGTGGTTGTCGCAGCCAACAGGGCACCGCTCCGCAAGTACTTGACCAGCTCACGAGCGCTAACGGACGCCTCGGCCTTGACGGCGGACCGCAGCGACGGCCCATCTGGGCTGCCCTGCTCAAGCTCTCTGAAGTCACCGACGAAGGGGACTCGTGCATCGCTCACCACCAGAGGCTAGAACACCTCCCCACCGACGTTCCAGGAAGATCTCAAACGCGATCTCAGCGTCCGGGCACCCCGGGAAGCATCTCAGCGCACGAAAGCCAACACCGAGCCACCGAAACCCTCGCGACAGCAATTCGCCCTGCCGCAATACCGGCTCCCGGACAGCATACCGCCCCCTGACCGGACGGACAGGAAATACATCGCCGGCCGGGGCAGGAATTACCTCACGACCACCCGCCACCGGCAGCGGGTCATCATGCTGGAGTCCTGCACACCTATCCCCCCGCCCGGAATACAGAAGCGCTGCCCTGGCATACATTCCGCCCACCCCGTCCACCCCGCACCGGACACAGGGCAGCCGACCACAACCATCCGGAACACAGGACCACCCGGCCCGGACTACTAAACCGACTACCCGGCCCCCCTCAACGGCTCCCACCAGTCACGCCGCTGCCGACTCCCATCACCCAACAGCCCCCTAAACAGACCGACATACGACGGAGTCGATATCACCAGAACATCCCTGATACTCAGCCCACTCGACATCGATCAGACCCAGATTCATCGCCTCCCCCGAACTCCGCGTACCTGCTGAAACAACCGTGACAGGTACAGCGAGAACCGGACCAGGAAGAGGAGATCAAACCCCACGTACGGGGCAAACGTCTTCGCTCAGCGCACGACGCGGGTAGACCAGCAAGTTCTCCCACGAGGCCCCAGTGCCAGGCCGTGACGAGCGGGGCCGGCAGAGCTCGGCGAGAGGGCGCGGATCGCGCTGTCTCAGGGCCCCGCCGCCGAACTCCGTAGCCGCCCCTGGCGGGCCCACCGCTATTGCTTCATCCGTTCCCGTGGAGCTACCGGGCTTGTTCTACGGCCGGCGAAGGTGGTCGGCCAAAGCCAGGAAGACAAAAAAGTTCGGCATCTCTGCCACTACGGGGGTAGTTACCGCAGTGGCGCCCAACGATCGCCACTTCCCGGCCATCTTGATCTTGATGTAGCCGTCGATCACCCTGACCTCCTCGATCTGAGCCCACTTCGCGGAATCGCGCGCCGAACCCACTGCCTCCCGGGACACCCATAGCTTGCCGAAGCTGAGCGATTCCCCCGAGTTGATCGCGGCGAGGGCCTTGGGGAGCTGCTCTTGGGTCACTCCTTGCTGGATGGCCGTCCCCCACTCCCGTGGTGTGGCGAACTGCCCCTTCTTCACCACCCCGTCCGACCGGCCGCGCAGCACGATGTCCCGCTCGTCGATATCGGTGAGCGTGTACCAGTGCTCGGTGTACCCGGTTGCACCTGTGTGCCGGATGCTCCTTTGGAGGATCGACGTGCTGTCGTAGCGGACGGCGTGGACCTGGCCCTTCACGACTGCGGTGAGGCCGTGCTCGTACAAGTCGAGCCGAAAACCCTGATTCTTCTTCGACGTGCGCTGATCGAACCAAAGACTGATCAGGACCGCTACAAGTAGTCCGCCAGGAAGCACTGCCACGATCGGTTCAGTCGTGAGGGCCAGTACGAGTCC
Source organism: Streptomyces sp. man185 (assembly GCA_002551355.1). Taxonomy (GTDB): domain Bacteria; phylum Actinomycetota; class Actinomycetes; order Streptomycetales; family Streptomycetaceae; genus Streptomyces. The sequence goes on from NTHE01000078.1 coordinate 9,213, forward strand.
GAGCCCGCCGAGCACAACCACCGCAGCCACGGCGCAGCCACGGAAGCCATCCGACTGAGCTCCCGGATAGGCTGCGGACCGTTTGCCCAGACGCCCGCGGTCCGCGGCTTCGTCGATGCTTGTCTGAAAACGGTCTTGGGCATGCGATCGCCCGTCTCCTCCGGTCACTTCTCCCCCTTGAGTCCCGGTGTATCGCCCGAGTCCGGCGATGAGCACGAGGGATAGTAGCGCCCCAAGTTGACTGTAGAGCGAACACCCGTGCCAGGCATCGCTCAAGGCCTCAGTAGTCGCGCCGACCCTGCACGTCTCAACGCATATGGACTCCTGGAGAGGGCACGTGGCCGGGAACACGTTTCAGAGGTCGGCCTCCGCCTCGTCGGCCGCACTCCACCGGCTCACCTTCGCCCGCGCAAAGAGCATCCCGCGACGATCGCTCCACCGGCCTTCACCCACACCAGCCGATCCGTCATCCAGGAAGAAGCCGCTCGACCCTCTTCACGACGGACGGGGCATCACGGTGCTCCACAACCGGACATCGCTGTCTCTGCTTCCAGTGGCGAGGGCCTTCCCATCCGGACTGAACGCCACCGAGAAGACTGCGAGGGTGTGGCCGATGAGGGCGGTGGGAGGATCCTTTGGGGAGTCGAAGATGGGAACCGATACGGCGGGAGGGCTGCCGGCGACGGAGCCGCCGTCGGTGGGCAGGACGCCGATCGGCGGTATCGATGCCGTTATGGCCGGAACGGTCTGGGCGTGGGTGGTCCAGCTGTGCTGGTCAGGGCCGCGTCGGGTCGGTATCGGGGGCCGAGTGCGGGGCCAGCGTGCGGATGGCATCCTCCGCGGAGGGACGCTGGTGGGGATCCTTCGCAAGGAGCCCGGCCAGAGGGTCCTCCAGCGGTCCGGCGTGCCGGAACTGCCGAGGGCTGTGGGGCAGGGTAGCCATAGACAGGGTAGTGAACGGCCGCTCGCCCTCCACCGCATGGAAGAGGGTCGCGCCCAAAGCCCACAGGTCACTCGCCGAGGTCGCCGGCTTGCCTTCGAGCTGCTCCGGCGCCCTGTAGAAGCGGGTGCCCACGACGCCTCCCGGTCTGGTGGGAGCCCTTGTGGCGGCCGCAACGGCGGCGAATCCGAAGTCGGTGAGGACGACCCGGCCGCCGCTGATCAAGATGTTGTCCCCGGCGCAGAGTCCGCATCCGCAGGTTCTGACTCGGGGGAAGGTGAGCGGATTCTGCGGCTCCGGATGCTGCTGGGGTTATGGGGGGGGCGGCCAGCGGAAGTCGGCGCCCTGCTCGACCGGCATCAGTCGGCGCCCACCCGCCTGGGCGGGGTCCAGCTCGCCGCTCGGTCTGCCAGCGCCTCCACCTGGGCAGTGGTCGTAGCCGGCCCGGCTCCCGCCTCGGATACCGTGTTCCTCGACGGGGTGCCATACGGGATGTGACGCCCCCCACCGGAGGTAGTCAGCGTATGAGTTCAAAGCGCAGCAAGAATCCAGCCCTGCCCGTACTCGACGACGCATTTCGACTCGCGTCGGTCAAGGAAGCCGAAGAGTCCACCCGTGACTTGGCCGCGCGGCTGGCCACCACCGAGCTGCGCCGCGTTTCCCACCCGGGCCGGGTCACCTGGGAGCCCACCGATCAGGCCGAGCCCGTACCGGTCCCGCCGACCGTGGTCGACGGTGACGGGGACCTGTGGCTGCGGGACCGGGGCACTGGCACCTGGACCATGCCCGAGTTCAACCCGAAGGAGTTCCCGGCCCGCTGCGGCGAGGTTCTGACGTGGAACGAGCTTGCCCGCGAGTTCGGCCCGCTGACCGGACTGGCCGACGACCGGCGCATCGGCGGCAGCCGGCGCTGACCGCGCAGCCTTCTGAGCGGTCCGCCAAAAGCACCTCACAGGCCGCCAGACCGAAGGATCGGAGTTCTAGCGATCTTCGACGATGAAGGACGGCCGCTGGTAGAGCTCGTCGAACGTGATGATCTCGACGTCGAGGGTGAATGTCCGGTACAGCGCAAAGGAGCTGATCTTCCTCCGGGTTCGGGAGCTCCCGGCGGTTGACCACTGCGTACCCGAGTCGCTGGACCTCACCGGGAGGTAAGTCGAAGTCGATTCAGGCGGCCCAGCCGATCGAGGACACGTAGTTGTACCCGTCGTAGTCCGAGCCGAGGTCCTGGATGATGTCGTCCCGGATCGCGTCGAGTTCGGTGAGGTCGTCGTTCGTCCAGGCGTCCACGGCTCGGTCCCACACCTTGCGGACATCGACGCTGCGGCTGGACAGGTCGCGCCTGTACTTCTGTTCCACACCGGTCTGGTTCACGGGGTTGATCTCCACCCGGGTCCCCGGCCTTTGTTTTTCAGCCGGTGCTTGAGGTCGGGGCGACGTTGCGGCGGCGCAGGTCCCAGTAGGCGGCGTCCAGGCGGGCGAAGTTCGCCCTATTCGGGGTCCGCTCCCCCGCGAACCAGGCGATCAGGATTCGCGGAGAGACACGTATCCCGGCCCGGTCCATCGCTTCGTACCCGGCGTCCGTCTTGGCCAGGTAGCAAAGGCGGGCGCCGAGGCCGCGGGTCTGTCACCGCGGTGAGGCGACGCCGCTGACCATCTTCTCCAGGCCGATCCCGAGTGCCTCGGCTGCTGGTGCGCCTTGGGCGCCGAAGTGGCCGAAGTCCTTCCGGCGGCCGGCCATCAGCGGGCCACCTTGTACTCACCGGACGCCTTGCCCTCGCCGTGCTTGACCTTCATGTGGGCGACCCCGCGTCCCTCGGTGAACACCTGCCGCCAGTCGCCGGTCAGGTGGAGCTCGTCGGTGCCCATCATCGCCACGACGTGTCCAGCCCGGCCTGGTGTGCTCTGGGCCTTGCCCCAGAGAGGTTCGCGTACGCCTGGGCGTGGATGATGTGCTTCCAGTCGGGGCGCACCATCTCTCGGTTGCGGATCGACTCCCCCATCGTCGAGATGCACTTGGAGCACATGGTCTTGACGTACTCCAGCATCAGGGTGTCCCCGGCGGGTGATGGCTTCCTCGCGGGCGGAGGAGAGGAGCTTGCGGAGGACGTCGAGGAAGGTCTCCGTCGCCCCGGTGGTCCACGTCTCGTGGACCACCGGGGTGACAGAGGGTCCGTACCGTGGGCCGGACAGTCGCGTCAGGAGGCGCAGGATGGCGTTGGTGACCCACAGGGTGCCGGGCTCGTCAAGGTGCCCAATCGGGTCCGGCAGATGCGGGTGGGACCATGCGGCGGGGGTGACCAGGTGGACTCCCGAACGCTTCGGGTCGACGCCGTCCGCGCTGGTGGAGCGCTCCAGCTTCCCGATCGGCAGCCAACACTCGCCCAGGGCGGCGGAAAGCGGGCCCGGGGCTCCTCGGCTATGTGATGGTCGGCGTCGATGCCTTGGCCCTGGACGCCATTGACCCAGTGGCGCGAGATCGGGGACGGGCCTGCCGGCACTGCATCACCAACCCGGCGAGACCCAGGGAAGGGGCTGATGCGCCCCGAGAAGTGATCGTCGTGAAGGGCCGCCGGGGCCAGGCTGATCGAGCGCGATCCGCGGACCGGTGCTCAGCCGGTCATGAGATCTTGGTCGGTGGCGGTCGCGGCGTCCGGGAGGATGGTGAAGACCTGGTCCAGACCGACGATGCCCAGAGTGCGGGCTGTGTTGGCGGGAACAGCGGCCAGCGCGATGCCGCCGCCTTGCTCGATGGCCAGGCTTCTGGCTGAGATCAAAGCACTGATTCCGCTGGAGTCGCAGAAGGCCATACCCGCCAGGTCCAGAACCAGCAATTGCCCTACCGCAACGGTGAGACCGTCCACGGCCTTGCGTAGTTCGGGCGCAGTCTCGTAGTCGAGGTCGCCGACGATCTCCAGTACGGGACCGGTGGCGGCGAAGCGGGTGGTGATCGTCAGCGGTTTCATGTCAGGTTGTCACTCCCGATGGCGGCATGCAGGGTGGGCATGCCGAGGGCCAGCAGCGCGGTGTCGTCGTCGAGTCCGTCACCGAAGGAGGCGAGCAGCCCGGTCAAAGCCGTGATCAATGCCTGCGGGCCCTGTGCGGGCTGGGCGGTGGTGAAGGTGCGCAGGGCTTCGTCGCCGTACAGCCCGCGGTCCGGTCCGGTGCGGGCCTCGGTCAGGCCGTCGGTGTACAGGAGGAGGGTGTCGCCGGGGAGCAGCCGGGCGCGGGCGTCGGTGAATCGGGCCTGGGGAAGGACGCCGATGAGCATGCCGCCGGGGGTGTGGAGATAGTCGGCGCTGCCGTCGGCGCGCTGGATCAGAGTGGAGGGGTGCCCTCCGGAGGCCAGGTGTACCTCGACGTGGCCGTCGTCGGGTTGAAGGACGCCGAATATGGCGGTGCAGTAGCGGCCCTCACCGCTGGTGTACCGGTCGTGCAGCACCGTGTTCAGGGTGGTGAGTGCGGTGACGGGGTCGGGGTCGTGGAGAGCGGCGGCGCGCAGGGTGTAGCGGGCCAGCGAGGTGACCGCGGCGGCCTGGGGGCCCTTTCCGCACACGTCGCCGAGGAAGAACGCCCACCGGTGGGCGTCCAGGGGGAAGAGGTCGTAGAAGTCTCCGCCCAGCAGATCCGGGGAGGCTGTGTGGTAATGGGAGGCGGCTTCCAGACCCGGGATCTTGGGTAGCTCGGCGGGCAGCAGGCTCTGCTGGAGAACGGCGAGTGCCTCCTGGAGCCGGAGGCGGTCGGCCTCTGCCTGCCGGCGCGCCTCCTCGGCCACCTGGCGGCTGCGCAGCAGCTCCATTTCGTAGGCGCGGCGGTCGCGGGCGTCGAAGACGGTGGTACGGATCAGCAGCGGCTCGCCGTCCTCGCTGGTCTTCACCTTCGAGGTGACCAGCACCGGCATCCGCCCGGCAGCACCCTTGATGTCCAGGGCGATGCCGCTGATCTCGCCTTTCATCTGCAGCAGCGGGGCGAAGTGCGTCTCGTGGTACAGCTTGCCGCCCACGGTCAGCAGGTCGGTGAACCGCATCCGCCCCACTGTCCGGGACCGCTCCAGCCCCAGCCACTCCAGCAGCGTGGTGTTGATCTTCGCGATGGTGCCGTCCATCAGTGTCGACAGATACCCGCACGGAGCCTGCTCGTACAGCTCTTCGGCGCTGTCCTCCAGCAACGAGGTGAACACCGCGTCCGTGGCATGGACGTCCTCTTCCTCGCCTGGATCCGGTGCCTGGCCGGTGCGGCACATCATGAGGCGGCTCCGACGAAGTCGAGGATCGCTGAGGACGTGGCCTGCGGTGCGCTCAGCTGCGGACAGTGCCCTGTCGCTTCCAGGGTGACCAGCCGGCTGGTGGGGATCGCATCGCGGACGTAGGCGCCGACTTCGCGGGGGGCAATCACGTCCTGCCGGCACTCCAGGATCAGCGTCGGCACCGTGACCGCCTTGAGGTCCTCGCGGCTGTCGGACAGGAACGTCGTGCGGGCGAAGACCCGCGCCATGTCAGGGTCTGTCGCGCAGAACGAGGCGGTCAGTTCCTGGCCGAGTTCGGGCCGGTCATCGTTGCCCATGATGACCGGGGCCATCGCCGCCGACCAGCCCAGATAGTTCGATTCCAGCGACTCCAGCAGCTCGTCGATGTCCTCTGCGCTGAACCCGCCCCGGTAGCCCTCGTCGTCGATGTAGCGGGGGGAGGGAGCGACCATCGCCAACCGGTGGATACGCTCCGGCGCTTTCGCTGCGGCGAGGACCCCCACCATCGCGCTGACCGAGTGCCCCACGAATGTCACCTCCTGCAGGTCCAGGTCCTCGACCACCTCCAGCACGTCCTGGGCATAGCCATCCAGCGAGCTGTAACGCCGCTCGTCCCAGGCGGACGGGTCCGCCCGGCCCGAGCCCACGTAGTCGAAGAGAACCACCCGGTGACTCACCGCCAGCGCCGGGGTGACCAGACGCCACATGTTCTGATCGCATCCGAACCCGTGCGCCAGCAGGAGCACCGGCCCGTCAGCACAGCCCGTGACAGTAACGTTATTCCTTCGACGGACATCCATACCCGCCAGTCTTCCACCTCCTCACACCACCCGAGGCAGGGGCCTGACGCCTTGGTCTCCTACGCGCTCAGGTGTGGCGACATACGACTTCCCCCAAGACCTTCGCGAGGCGCAGATCGCTCTCCACCAGACTCGTGCGGCGTACGAGAAGTACGCCGGAGAAGTGGCTATCACCCGGGATTTCCTCGCCTGGCAGCTTCTGCGGCAGGCCGAGCACCAGGTCCGCACGCTGAAGGCGCAGGAGCAAGGACAGCGGCACCGGGTGCCGGCCCGGGCGTGAGGAGCTGTGGAAGGGGGTGCCGCGCGCATGCCGCGCAGCGACCCGGCGGCGCGTCAACCCCCCGCCGCCGCCCCACTCAATGTGAACGGGCCGTCAGGCCCAGAGCGCCGCGGGATGCCAGAGGTGTGGGTGGCGGTCAGTGTGCGTGGGAAGCGGTTGGGGCACTCGTCCGAGGCGTCGTGGTGAAGTTGTCGATCTGCCAGAACACGGATCGTCCCAAGTGCGTGGGGGTGCGGTGGCTGAATGGCCTGGTGGCCTTCGGCGGTGGCTGCCCTGTCGCGTTGGTGCTTGTGTAAGACGCGCGGGGATCGCTCCCCGAGGGTGGCACCGGTGTCAGCCGGTGTCTTCTCGTTTCGGTACCCCCTGCCCGGGGCCCTTGCGGGCCCTGGGACTTCCAGGGGCTCGGCGAGCGTTTTGGGTCTCCCCCGTATCGGAGGCGACCGTTTTGAGTTGTGTGCGCCGCGTCGACTTTGAGTTATGTGTGCGCCGCGTCGACGATGTTCGCGGTGGTGTTCTCGTGTCGGTGGACGAGCGCACCGCACGAGGGGCAGGGCACGAGCTCGGGCTGGGTGGGCAAGGGCCTCATGAACGGCGGTGATGTCGAGGAGGCACGGGTCCGTAGGGCGGTCGCCGGGTGTGCGTCGGCGGGCGTGGGCGGAGGCCGAGGCGGTGCTCACCACGGTGCTGGGCGGCACGGATTACGGCGGGTCGGCGCTTTGGTCAAGGAGGAGTGTCGTGCCGGGGCGCGGCCGTGAGCCGGGTGTTCCCGAGAAGGGTCAGCGGGCGCGCCGGATGCGGATCGGGCCGTGGGCCTCGGCCGGCTTGACCGGGCGACCGCCTTGGGTGATCTCCACGTGGCCTGCTTCGGCCAGCCGCTGAGCCGCGAGGCGGGCTGGTTCCATCAGGGAACGCCAGCCGTCATCGTCACCCCGGTGTACTTTGCGTGCGGCTTCGGAGGGGCAGATGGTGGCGGTCGGGCTGCGGTGCTCCAGGAGGTCGAGGATGGCCTGCTCCAAGCGTCTGTCGGTCTGCTGCTCGTTTCCGGTCACATGGCCAGGATGACATCGGCGACCGTCGTGCGGCCCGGGCAGATGCTTCACCCGCTCGAAGCGGGCTGATAGGACGAGTTCTAAGGCGCTCCGGGTGTACGGCACCGAGCACGACAGTCCCACGACCGGGCCGCAGCGCGGCCACACGTATCGCGAGCGGACCGGCGGGCCGCTGATCGGCAGCTGATCGAAGTGACCGGCTGGCCGGACGAACAGATCACCCCGGCGCGTACCTGATCACCCCTCGCAGCGCGTACGGGCGGGCCGGGAGAGCCTCCTACGCGCCGACCATCAGCCGCCCCGACGGCCCCTGGGTATGGGGAAGGCGACGTGCCCTGACCGGCCGGGCAGACCACGCCCCCCCCCAAGCGGTCCAGCGGTGGGCAAGGGATGGCCGGAATCGTTCCGCTGCTCGGTCCGGACGTGCCGCCGGCGGACGAACTCGAGGACTGCCGCCTCTGCCCCGGCTGCTACCGGCCCGTCCTGGTCGGACCTCTGCCGGTTAGTGCGTGCCGTCACCGCGACGAGCGAGACGTCCGCGCCCTGGTCGTTCGCGTTACGCCTCCCGCCCCGCCGCCGCCCAGGTCGAGGTGCCGGAGTCCCAGGCTTTCGGCGAGCGGGACCATATGGTCGATGTCCAGGGACCCGGCGCTGGTGACCTCCTGGCCGTCGTCATACGAACGCCGCGTGCCGCCTGTCGACTTGCAGCCGGCCTCCATCGTCGGCGCGACGACCGCCTCGGCGATGAGGACCTCGTTACGGGTGTCGCACCCGTCGCCTGCGTCGTCGCCACTGCTCCAGTGCTTGAACCTGGTGCGGGTGCAGCCGATGCGGTCCTCTTCGGTGACCTTCACCAGGCCGACCGCGTCGGCCAGCGTCGTCACTCCGGGTGCGGGGGCGGCCTGCGCGGCGGGGGCCGAGAGGGGCGAGGGCGAGTGCGCTGAATCCGAGCGCGATGTTCTTGGTCACCACCGCTGTGTACCGGCTCCACCTACCTGCGGCGAAGGCCACGATCCCCGGGGGCACCCGCGCGAGAAGGTTCACCGCAGGAACGCTTCCGCTGTCCGGCCGCTCACCCCGGGCGCCGGGACGTGGGCCGGTCACCTGCTGCCGACGGTGGGCTTGGGGATGCGGGCCGCCCTGCCCCGCGTGAGGATCGGGAGTACGACGTAGCAGCCCGGGCGCTTCGACCGGGCGTTCCCCGGCTTTCCCTCGCCGAGCCGCGGCGCAGGGGCCCTGGAGGTGGAAGAGATGCCGCGACCGTTGTGGGCCGGTGCCATCAGTTTCGGGCTGGTCACGATTCCCGTGAAGATCGTTTCCGCGACTGAGGACCATGACGTCCACTTCCACCGGGTGCACCTTGCGGACATGGGCCGGGTGCGGACGAGGAAGGTCTGCGAGCTCGACGGCGAGGTCGTCTCCCAGGACGAGATCGGCAAGGGCTACGAGATCACGAAGGACGAGACGGTCCCGGTGACGGACGAGGAACTCGACCAGATGCCGCTGCCGACGGCGAAGGCGATCGAGATCGCCGCGTTCGTCGACGCCGACACGATCGACCCGGTCCGCATCAGCGACTCCTACTACCTGGCCGCCGATGGGCAGGTCGCCGCGAAGCCCTACACCTTGCTGCGCAAGGCGCTGGAGCGGTCCTCGAAGGTCGCGGTGGCGAAGTTCGCGTGGCACGGCCGTGAGCGCCTGGGCCTGCTGCGGATCCGGGAAGGCGCGATCGTGCTGCACTCCATGAAGTGGCCCGACGAAGTGCGCAATCCCGACGAGCTGGCCCCGCGCGAGGTCGAGGTCAGCGAGGAGGAGATCGAGCAGGCCCTGCAGCTGGCCGAAGGGATGACGATCGAGGACCTGTCCGGTTTCCACGACGAGTACCGCGAGGCCCTGGAGGACATCATCGCCACGAAGGCGGAGGGCAAGCCCCTTCCCGCCCCGGCCGAGGACGGGAAGCAGGACAAGGGCGAGGTCGTGGACCTGATGGCCGCCCTGAACGCGTCGGTGGCGGCCGCGAAGGAATCCCGCGAAGGGGACGGCGAGGACGCCACCGTGCACGAGATGCGGCCGTCGAAGAAGACCACCAGGAAGACGCCGGCCAAGAAGACGGCTGCTTCGAAGAAGTCCACGGCGTCGAAGAAGACTGCGAAGAAGTCGTCCGCGAAGAAGCGCAGTGCCTCCTGACCCTCATCCTGCTGCTGCAGGTGTCGTCCTGCCGAGGATCGAGCCGATGCTCGCAACACCCGGCCCACTGCCCCCCGCGGCTGTTGAGGACCGGTGGGCGTTCGAGGTGAAGCAGGACGGGCAGCGGGCCATGGTCTACCTGCCGGGCGACGGCACCATCCTCTTGCGCGCACGTTCAGGTACGGACATCACCGCCGCCTACCCCGAACTGCTCCCCCTCGCCGACGCCCTCGGTACGCGGAGCGCCGTGCTGGACGGTGAGATCGTCGCGCTCGACGGGCGGGACCGCAGCGACTTCGAGCGTCTCCAGCAGAGGATGGGCCTGGTCGGCTCCCCCGCCAAAGCCCAGCGCATGGCGGCCCGGGTGCCCGCGCACCTGATGCTCTTCGACGTCGTGCACCTCGACGGTCGCCCCGTGACCGGGCTGCCGTACGCGGAGCGACGGCAACTGCTGGCAGGTCTCGGGCTGGCCGGCCCCGCCTGGTCGACACCCGCGGCGATCACCGGGCACGGCGCCCAGGCATGGGAGATGGCCCGGGATGCCGGGCTGGAGGGGCTGATCGCGAAACGGCTCGCCTCCCGGTACGAGCCCGGGGCGCGGTCGAAGACGTGGGTGAAGATCAAGGTCCACCGCCTCGCCGACGTCGTGATCGGCGGGTGGGTACCCGGGCGCGGCCGCCTGACCGGCCTGCCCGGGGCGGTTCTGGTCGGCCAGCGGCACGACGGGCTGCTGCACTACGCGGGCAGCGTCGGCACCGGCTGGAGCGAGGGCGAACGCACCCACCTCGCCGAGCTGCTCAAGGCGGCGGCCATCGACACCTGTCCCTTCGAGCAGGTCCCGCCGGTGGCCGGGGCCCGTTGGGTTCTCCCCCAGCTCGTCGGCGAGGTCCGCTACACCTCCCGCACCCACGCCGGACGCCTGCGCCACCCCTCCTGGCACCGGCTACGCCCCGATCTCACCCCCGGCGACCTTGGGTGACTCGTCGAGTGTGTGACTGATTCCCAATGACCGTTGTCAAGCGTCGGAGGTGCCTACTGGGTCCTGCCGATCGCCTGCCGGAACCTTGCCCATAGAGAGGTCGGCAAAGTGACGTCAGTGGCTTCATCCGGAGAGCCAGCATCGTGCACCGTGGCGGTCGGCTCTGTTGGATCCTTGTGAGGATCTCCGCGGAATGCGACGGCGTCCTCCCCGATTCCGACTACCTCCAGGAGGGTGTCCAGGGCCTTGTCGGCTTGCTCATGGGGCTCGGTCAGCCAGACATACGAGACGCCCACCGGATTGCCGTCGTGCTTGCTGATCGCGAAGCTGAATCCCTTCAGCCGGAACAGCACGACGTCGAGCTCGTCCAGCCCGTCCCACGACCGCTCCACGTGCAGACGTAGCCGCTGAGCCACGGGCTGCACCGACAGCGCCAGCACTCCGATCATCTGGAAGAGCGGGGCGTGGTGTTCCCAGACGCTGTACTGGTAAGCGGGGTTCTTGCCGGTGTAGTAGGGCAGTTGTGCAGCTGGTTGCCAGTCGGGCTCAGGCTCCGGGACCTCGATCTCTGTCACAGCAGCTCCTCCCCACGGCCTCCAGCCGACTGATGATCAACCTACCTTCACCGGGTCGGCCAGCGTTATGCGGCACCGGTCAGGCCCGGTTGCGGTGGCTGGGCTGTCCAGTGGCGTTGGTCGCGGATGAGGGCCCATAGGACATCGAGGCGGCGGCGGGCGCTCATCCCAATGAGTGGCCGTGTCGTCGCGGGGCACTGGGCGGCCAATCAGTCAAAGCCACACCTACGGCATGAGCGCTTCCAGCCACACCCAGGCCCCTGGGTCTCCCGATCGTACGAAGGACCGGAATCAACCCGCCAACACGGTAAGGAGCGCGCTACTTCGCCACGGGGGCCAACCAGCGCGCTCAGGGCAGAGTGGCTCATGAACCAACAGCCCAGAGGTACTTGACCTCAAGTGTCGCAGCGCCGTCGATCGCTACCTCGTTCGAGAGGCCCAAGGACCGAGCGCCCTTGGCGACATCGGCGACGGCAGGGGTTCCGGCGGACACCAGAGCGAAAGCGCGGGCCAGCTGCTCCAGCGCCACGGATGCCTGTCCGGGGAACTTCTCCGCGACGAGCTCGGCCTCCCGGCCGATGGCCTCCAGTAGCCGGTCCCGCGCGCCGACCGCTCCAGCCGGCTGCGTCACCCGGATCACCGCGGGAATCTGCTGTACGCCTTCGGTCTCGATGCCGGCGGAGTCTGTTTCGTTGCTGGTCACAGGTACATCCCTTGCACACATTCGGCCCGTCACCTGGCTCCTCGGCCGGACTTCTACCGCAAGAGAAGCGGTACGACCACAGAGAGCGAAAGGGGGAGATTCCGCCGCCGGGCCGAGACCGACAGGGCGTGGCGGGGCCACCTCCCCAGGTGAGGCGTAGTCGTGGCCATTGATGACACTCAGTGGCCACGTGGCGCACTCAGTCACAGAGCGCCTCAGTGGCCGAAATAGAGATGACTCCAGCTCGCATGTTCGAATTAATGTTCGATACAGTCGGGGTGCAGCGAGGTCTGTTAGTACTACTTTGGGGGTATCTGGTCGGAGGGTGTCATGCGTGGAAGCGTCCCTCATCTGCATGTCAGTAGTGGTTTTTCGGCCCGCTACGGTGCCTCGCATCCCCATGACCTCGTCGCGCGGGCATCCGAGCGCGGGATCGGGGCGCTGGCGCTGACCGACCGCGACATGGTCACCGGCACGGTGCGCTTCGCGAAGGCCGCCACGGCTGCCGGGGTGAAGCCGTTGTTCGGTGTCGATCTCGGCATCGCCCCTCATGTGCCGTCGGCCGAGGTCCGCCGCCGCACCCCGGTGCGCGGCGGTGCGCACGTGGCGGAGGCGGCATTCCGGGCGACGTTCCTGGCCCGGGACGCGGCCGGGTGGGCGCGGCTGTGCCGGATGGTGTCCGCCGTGCACGCCGATGCCTTCGCCGCGGGTGCGCCGCCGGCAGCTTCGTGGGAGGTGCTCGGCCGGTACGCGGGTGAGGGGTTGATGGTGCTGCTCGGTCCGGCGTCGGAGCCGCTGCGGGCGCTCGCCGGTGGCCGCCCGGACATCGCCGAGCGGCTCCTCGCGCCATGGCAGCAGGCCGTCGGCGGTGGGCTGCGGCTGGAGATCGTGTGCTGGGGGCTGTCCGGCACTGGTCCGGGGTCGGTCCGCCTGGCCGCGCATACCCTGGCGCTCGCCGACCGCCTCCGTATCCCCGCCGTGCTGACCAACGCCGTGCGTTACGCCGACGCGGTCCAGCACAGGGTCGCGGACGTGCTGGACGCGGCCCGGCTGCTGCGGCCCGTCGTCCGTCGACGACTGGACTGCGGGGAGCGCTGGCTCAAGGACGGACCCGCGATGACGGAGATCGCCGAGCGGGTGGCGGCCGCCGCCGGGGGTGGCCGGGCGCGCGCCGTGCAGTTGCTCGCCGACACCGTGGCCGTCGCGGAGGCGTGCGAGGTCGATCCGGTGAGGGATCTGGGGCTCGGGGCGCCGCACTTCCCCGAGCCGTCCGTGGTCGGGGCCGAGGCGGGGCCGGGCGGGGCGATGCGGCTGCTGCGGCAGCGGTGCGAGAGCGGCATGGCCGCCCGCGGTCTCGACCGGGACCGGCGGTCGATGGACCAGCTCGACTACGAGCTCGGCGTCATCGGCCGCCTCCACTACGAGCCGTACTTCCTCGCCGTGGCCCAGGTCGTCGCCGACGTGCGGGACATGGGCATCCGGGTCACCGCCCGCGGCTCCGGAGCCGGCTCCATGGTCAACCACAGCCTCTTCGTGGCCACCGCGAACCCACTGGAACACCACCTGCTCTTCGAACGGTTCCTGTCCGAGCGGCGCTCCTCGCTGCCGGACATCGACATCGACGTCGAGTCCGCGCGCCGGCTGGAGGTCTACGACCGGATCATCGAACGCTTCGGGCGGGAGCGGGTCGCGGTCACCGGGATGCCCGAGACCTACCGGGCCCGGCACGCCCTGCGGGACACCGGCCTCGCGCTCGGGATCGCTCCGGCCACCGTGGACCGGATCGCGAAGTCGTTCCCGCACATCCGGGCCTGCGACATCCGCTCCGCCCTGTCCGAGCTGCCGGAGCTGCGGGAGCTCGCGGCCGAGGCCGGGCGGTACGGGCCGTTGTGGGAGCTCGCCGAGAGCCTGGACGCGCTGCCGCGCGGGATCGCGATGCACCCGTGCGGCGTGATCCTCTCCAACACCAGCCTCCTGGACCGGCTGCCCGTCCAGCCCACCCCCGGCGGCGAGTACCCAATGCTCCAGGCCGACAAGGAGGACGTCGAGGACCTGGGCCTGCTCAAGCTCGACGTCCTCGGCGTGCGGATGCAGTCCGCGATGGCGCACGCCGTCACCGAGATCCGCCGTACGACCGGTAGGGCCATCGACCTCGACAACCCCGACCACGTCCCCCTCGACGACCGCTTCGCCTTCGCCCTCATCCAGGCCTCCGACACCGTCGGCATGTTCCAGCTGGAGTCCCCCGGCCAGCAGGACCTGGTCGGCCGGCTCCAGCCCCGCGACCCGCAAGACGTCATCGCCGACATCTCGCTGTTCCGTCCCGGTCCGGTCCAGGGCGGCATGCCCGCCCTCTACATAGCCGCCCGCCACGGCGCCGCACCCGCATACCCGCACCCCGACCTGGAGCCGGTCCTGCGCGACACCTACGGGGTGACGATCTGGCACGAGCAGATCATCGACATTTTCGCGGTCATGACCGGCTGCGACCGCGCCCTCGGCGAAGTGGCCCGCCGCGCCCTCAGCAACGAGCAACGGCTTCCGAAGGTCGAGGCGTGGTTCCGGCAGCAGGCGGGCGCCCGCGGATACAGCCCGGGGGTGCTGGACGAGGTCTGGGACATCGTCGCCTCGTTCGGTGCGTACGGGTTCTGCCGGGCGCACGCCGTCGCGTTCGCCGTACCCGCGCTGCAGTCCGCGTGGCTCAAGGCCCACCACCCGGCTGCCCTGTACGCCGGGCTGCTGGAGCACGACCCGGGGATGTGGCCGGCCCGCGTCATCGTCGCGGACGCCCGCCGCCACGACGTGCCCGTCCTTCCCGTCGACGTCAACACCTCCAAGGCGCAGTACGCGCTCGAGCGGACCGGATCCGGGTGGGGTGTGCGGATCTCCCTGTCCACGGTGCACGGCATTTCCGAGGAGGAGGTCGCCCGGATCGCCGAGGGCCAGCCCTACGCCTCCCTCCAGGACTTCTACGCCCGCGCCCACCCCAAGCTCCCCACCGTCGAGCGCCTGATCAGCATCGGCGCCCTCGACCAGCTCAAGGGCGAGGCATCCCGGCGGGATCTGCTGCTGCAGGCGACCGAGCTCCACCGCCAGGCCCACACCCGCCCCGGGGCCGGGCAGCTTCCGCTCGCCACCACCCCACACGCCGCTGGTCCGTCCGGGCTGCGGGAGATGACCGCCCGCGAACGCCTCGACGCCGAGCTCGGCGTCCTCAAGATCGACGTCTCCCGGCACCTGATGGAGGACCACCACCGGCTGCTGCGCGAGATCGGCGCCACCGACGCCAAGCACCTGCGCGCCATGCACCCCGGGCAGCGCGTCCTGGTCGCCGGCGTCCGCGCCTCCACCCAGACCCCGCCCATCGCCTCGGGAAAGCGGATCATCTTCGTCACTCTCGAAGACGGCAGCGGCCTCGTCGACCTCGCGTTCTTCGAGGACTCCCACGAACGGTGCGCGCACACCGTCTTCCACCACGGCCTGCTCCTCGTACGCGGCACCGTCGAAGCCCGCGGCCCCCGGCGCACCGTCGTCGGCGAGATGGCCTGGGACCTCGACGAACTCGCCGCCGCCCGCGCGACCCACGGGCCGCAGGCTGTCCTCGACCTCCTCGGCCAGGCTCCCGCGCCGACACCCGCCCAGCCCGCGCCCGGGCGGACGATTCCCGACGGCACCGCAGGCGCCCGGTTGCACCCCTGGAGCGACCTCCAGCCCGCCGGGACCCGCTCGGCCGACCTCACCCGCTTCGGACACCGAAGCCCGGGGAGCCCCGGATGAACGGCACCAGTCGGCCGCGCCCGCGCGCGATCCTGCGGATCCGCTTCCACCCCGGCGAGCGGAGCGAGGAGCTGTATGGGCAGTTGCTCGCCGTCGTCGACGGCATCAGCTCCCGCGTCGAACCCCTGCCCGCCGACTGGTCCGCCTACGTCGACCTCACCGGAGCGCTGACGTACTGGGACCGCGACATCGAGGGCCTCGTCGCCGTGCTCCGCCTCCGCCTGCTCGCCCTCCACGGCGTGCAGTGCTCGGCCGGCGCGGGACCCACCCGCTCCATCGCGGCCATGGCCTCGGACCTCACCCCGCCGGGCGCCGCCACCGTGGTCCGCGACGACCCGTACGAGATCGCCTCCTTCCTCCGCACCAGGCCGGCCTCCGCCATGCCCGGCATCGGCCCGAAGACCGCCCGGACACTCAGCCGCTACGGCATCACCACCGTCGGCGACATCGCCGACACTCAACTCCCCACCCTCCAAAGCATCCTCGGAGCCGCGGCCGCCCGCCAAGCCCACAACCGAGCCCACGGGATCGACGAACGCCCGGTAGTCCCCGGCGCAGCCCTCAAGTCCCTGAGCACCGGTCACCGCTTCGACCGCGACGAACTCGACACCGACCGTCACCACCGCGCTGTGCTGGGCCTGGTCCAGGAGCTCGGCGGCCGACTACGTACGAGCGGTGAGATCGCACAGATGCTCACGCTCACCGTCACCTACGCCGACCGCACCCAGACCACCCGCAGCCGCAGCCTGACCGAACCGACCGCGCACACCACCGCCCTGGCCTCCACCGCCCGCGCCCTCCTCACCGGCCTCGGCCTCCAGCGCGCCCGCGTACGCACCCTCGCCCTACGCGCGGAACGCCTCCTCCCCGCCGAGGACACCGTCCACCAGCTCACCTTCGACGAGCGCGACGACAAGCTCCGCCGCCTGGAAACTGCGCTCGACAAGGCCGCGACCCGCTACGGTCCCGGCATCGCTGGAGCCGCATCGACCTTCCCCCTGGCCAGGTAAGGAGACCGCAGCGGCGAAAGGCCCAGCTGTTTACACTCGTCGCCTGCGTCGTCGCCCCTGTTCCAGTGCGTGAACTTGCTGCGGGTGAATCCGTTGCGGACCTGATCTCTCCCGGACGCCGAAGTAGGCGTCGGCCCGCATGCTGCACCTGAGGGCATCAGCAGACTGGCTGCTCCCGAACATCGACTTCGTTGCCGGGCGAGTCGTAGATCTCGATCACGCGCCTGCCATCATCGCTGTCCCGCATCCACAAGGACGCTGCCGCACGCCTCCACCCGTCGCTCGCCAGAAAGAGCCCCCTGAGGCTCGGCGGGAACCGCACCCGTTCGGCGTTGATGCGCCGGGCTTCTTCGAGCTGGTCCTCGAGGATCAGGATGCAGCAGGCGGCGTCGATGGGGGTGCCCTGGTCGACGAGTTCGCGGGCGCGGGCCGCGATGCGGAGCTGGTAGCGGGAGTAGCGGCGGTGGCCGCCGGGGCTACGGAGGGGGGTGATGAGGCGGGCTTCGCCGATCGCGCGGAGGAAGCCCTGGGTGGTGCCGAGCATCTCGGCGGCCCGGCCCATCGTGTGAGCGGGACAGTCATCGTCATCGAGACGGAGGAACGAGTCGTCTGCTGTCACTTGGGAGGGGCCCCGGCGCCATTGGCGCCGGGGCCCCGAAGGAACTGCTACACCATCGGCCGGCTGCGAACAGCTACGCCGGCCTTTCTTGTTCCGCTCGTCCACCCGGGAGGGAAAGGGACGTGCGGGGATCGCGGTTGCTTGACCGGAGACCACCTCACTCACGATGTCCTGCGGTACCCGGGTCCGCTACTTCGGCCCGGGCGATCCTGATGGCGCCCAACTCCTCCGTTTCCTGCCCTCATGGATCACTTGCTGGTGCTGCTTCACTGCGTACTCTCAGTGACCTTTCGCAGCGCCATTTCTTCGGCAGCCAGCCCCGTCGCCCGTCTTGCAACTGCCCTGGCTTGGAACCCCACTGCCGAACGTCCCGGTGCGCGCGCCCACAGCCAGACGCCTTCACCAAGGTGGTGCTTTTTTCGTTCCGCTGCTGTGTGATGCCACTGCATGAACTGCCATGGCGGCCCCTCAAGCCTGCGGGCCACCCGGTCCGGGGTCAGTCCCGTCGCCGTCCTGCGACTGCTGGCTTCGAAACTCCACCACCGGACCGTCCAACATTCCGCAACTGCGTTATTGCTCCCGGCAGTTCGTCTCTGCCGGACCCTGCCACTCTCTGGTTACGAGAGAAACCATAACCACATCACCACCCAATGTCTACTCCAGCCACCACACATTTCCGCGTTGGCCGTGAGGAGGTAATCGGGTACAGGCAGCGCAGACGAGAGGGGCCCGGTTCAGGCGGCACGCCGACTCCGAGCGGCACGGTGCTCGTCCCCTCGCCACTGCTGGCGGCGGGGCGGCCTCGTCCGGCCATCCCTGCGGGCATCTACGTCCCGGTGCCCGCGCCGACCAGGTACTTCGGTCTCCCGCCGGGGCCCCTCGGCGGCATGCCTACCAGATGACGTCTCCCGCGCACCCCCGGCACCGCGGTGCCGGGCCCCTGCCCGTGATCGCGCCCCAGGGTAAGTTCGACTACGGCACGGTGCCATGGCTGCGGGAACAGATCGACCCCGCCGTGAACGAACACGGCGGGGTGATCCTGGACGCCGGAGGGATCACGTTCATCGACTCGACCGTGCTCACGCTGATCCTGTCCACACCACCAGCGCATAGCCAACCTGCCCGCCAGGTTGCACGCCTCTTCAGCATCTACGGCGTCGACCATGTCCTGCGCCTCTACCCGACCGTGGACGCCGCCCGCACCTCCTGACACCACCCGCAACCCGCCACCACCCCCACCGCAAAGCGGGGGCGGGAGGCAGTGGGCGGGTAATCTCGTCAATCTGTTCTACCCCGGCACGTATTTTCTGGCGGGCGTAAACCCATGCACCGCTGGAGGCTGTCGTGTCGCGGAACCGGATCGCCCTGTCCGAAGTGCTGGCGGCGGCGGAGGATGCCGCGCCGGTGGATTCCCTGGATGTGGTGGCGCGGAATCTGCGGGCCCGGTTCGGTGCCCGGTACGTGTCGTTCCTCTTCGTCGACGTCGTCGGCCGGCGACTGCTGCGGGTCAGCGACACCGCGGCCGCCCTGCCCGAGGAGGACCGTGCCGAGCAGGTTCCCCTCGCCGGCAGCGGCATGTACGACGAAGTGCTCCGCACCCAGAAAGTCGTGCACGTAGCGGAAGGAACGCAGGGCAAGCGGGTGCTGGCCCCGGTCACCAACCGCGGCGACACCATCGGCGTACTGGAACTGTTCCTCCACCAGGTGACCGAGGATGTGCTGATACAGGTCGAGGACGCCGCGCACGCACTGGCCTACATCATCGTCACCGACCGCCGCTTCACCGACCTCTACCACTGGGGCAACCGCACCACCGCTGTCAGCCTGGCAGCCGAGATCCAGCGCCAGCTCCTGCCCTCCGCCCCATCGTGCGAAGCGCCGGAGTTCGCCCTCGCCGGAGCTCTGGTCCCGGCCTCCGACATCGCCGGGGACACCTACGACTACAGCCTCGACCACGACGCCCTGCACCTGTCCGTCACCGACGCCATGGGCCACGACGTCAGCGCCTCCCTCATCGCCACCCTCGCGGTCAACGCCTCCCGCGGCGCCCGCCGCTCAGGAGCCGATCTCGCCGAGCAGGCCCGCCAGATACATCAGGCCCTCCTCGATCACGGGCAACGGACCTTCGCCACCGGCCAGCTCCTGCGCATTCCCCTCAACGGAACGGGCGCCCAGATCGTCAACGCCGGCCACCCCCGCCCCCTCCTCCTCCGCGACAACACCGTCAGTGAAGTACGCCTGGCGGCGAACATGCCCTTCGGCGTCATCCAGCAAGGCACCTACCGCGTCCAGGACATCGACCTGCAGCCCGGCGACCGCCTCCTCCTCCACACCGACGGCATGCAAGAACGCGAAGCAGAAGCCGTCGACCTGACCGCACTCCTAAACAAGACCGCCGCCGAACACCCCCGCGAAGTTGTCCGCACCATGGTCACCGCAGTCGCCGACGCCTACAACGGCCATCCACCCAAAGACGACGCCACCGTCCTCTGCCTCGACTGGCACGGACAGGCCAACTCCGGACATGCCCCATCCACCCGATGAGGTCCGCTGCTCACTGCACCTCCTTCACAAGGCTGCTTGCACCGGCTCTGTGATCGACCGGCCGCAGAACGACGACAGGTGGAGTGCGTGATACCAGGTCAGGTGACCGCAGTGAGCCGTAACGAGAGGTACTCGTTCAGCAAGCCCCGTCGCGATTCCATCAGGCTGCTCACGGAGCTCGAAGTGGAAGGAGGCGCTCACGCAGGGGGGACGATCCGCCACCAGTTCCGCATGACCTACGAGCCGAGCCTGCCCAACCTACGCCAGGTCCATCTGATGCACGAGGAACTTACCGGGCTGCGCAACCCGTGCTCGAAGATCAACGACTTCCGCAAGGGGC
The DNA here is from genome assembly GCA_002551355.1 of Streptomyces sp. man185. Classification (GTDB taxonomy): domain Bacteria; phylum Actinomycetota; class Actinomycetes; order Streptomycetales; family Streptomycetaceae; genus Streptomyces. Next base: position 29,262 of record NTHE01000078.1, read on the forward strand.
TGCTCGGCGAGGTCTTCGCCATGGACCCCTTTTCCGTCGAGTTCACGTTCACGTGTGGAGTCATGGCCGTGGTACGCCGTGGAGGTACCGTCCGCCGCGGAGATTACATCCAGGTCGAGCCCCCGCCCCCCCCTCACCGCCCGCTGGAACGGGTCTAGGTTCTTGGTTTCGCGGTCCTCGGCGTGCCCGGATGAGGATGGCGGCGAGGTGGAGCGCGGCCTGGTAGGCGATGGCGAGCTTGTCCGTTCGCATGGCCGGGCCGCGCCACTGCTTCAGCAGGTTGATGCATCGCTCGACCGCGTTGCGTTGCTTTGTCGATACGCTTCGGCGTCAGAAGCTGGTGGGCGACCGCCGATGCGGCCTCGCCGCAGACGGGGCGTAGTCGACGGGGGTCAGCCGGTGTCCCCCGCCGGACGCGGCACCGATCAGGGTCTCGGCCAGGCTCGGCGGGACAGGACAGCATCGGCCAGTCTCCGGCGGGCAGTTCGAAGAAGGCCACCCGGGCGTCGGCCAGGGCCCGCAGCCCGGGGTCGCCGACGTCCACCATGATCTGGAGCATCTCGACGCCCGGCCCGTTGCCGGTGCACAGAACCCCCGTCGCGGCACCGCGGCCACGGCGCCGGTGAGCCGAAGCGGCTGGAGCAGGGTGCCCAGCGGCTCATCACGGTGCTGGACGTCGTCGAGGCGGTCGACGGCCCGGGTCCCGCATTCGTCTGCACCGAGATCCGGCAGCGCGGCCCGTTGGCCACTCCCCCGGAGGCCTGCACCGCGCCACGGGCCGGGCCGAGGCCGCCTGGCGGGAGGCCCTCCGCTCGGTCACCGTCGCCGATCTCGCCACCGACGTCACCTCCGACTACGGTCCGGGGGCTCTGGGCAGGATCAGCACCTGGCTGAACCTGAACCCCGCCAATACCTACAGGTTCTTGCAGAACGTCCGAGATTGATGCGGGCACCGGTCTCGGCCAGTGCGGGGGGGCATGACGTTGGCTCCGGTCAGGCCCGGGTAATGGTCCTGCTCAGACGGGGGGAGTTGCGTGGACCGTGGCGAGGCGGCTGGGGCGACGCTCATGGCTGGTCCTTGGGATGTGTCGGCGGCTGGGGTGGCTGGGCGGTGCGGGTGTTGATGGGCAGGGACAGGCCGGCGCCCGGGGCGGGGAGCTGGGTGAAGTCGGGCAGCGGTTCCGCGGCGGGCAGAAGGTGGTCCGTCGCGACCACCACCACCTGGTCCTCGGCGTACCAGACCCGCCGCTCGGCCTTCGGCGGGTTGAGCCTGATGCCGTGGTCCCCGGCTCCGGTGCGGGTGATGTCGCGCCGGCGGTAGCCGATCGCGCATTCGCCCCGGTCCCGCGCAGCGGCGACGACGTCGGCAAACGTAGCCTCGGCGCCCGGGTGGATGTACGCGTCGGCGGGCCGCAGACAGACGTTGTTGCCCTCCGCAGAGAACAACTCCTCGAAGACGGGAGCCAGGTGCCGGTTCTGCGCGATCTGAGCCATGAGAAGTCCGACCAGCATCCCGCTGACGATGACGTCGGAACGGTTGTTCACGGGTGCCAGGGGCCGGTTGCGGTCATCGACGAGTTCGGTGACGACACGCGTCTCGCGTCCCGTTCGCTGTTCCAGCAACCGCACAGCCAGCAGGGCGACCAGAGTCCAGTCGTCCGGGTGGTCGGGGCCGTCCCCCCGGTCCGGGCCCAGGACGACCACTCCGTCGTACGGACCGAGGTCGAGGTCGAGAAGGATCTCGGGCCGTGACAGAGGGGCCGACCGGAAATGCACGTCCGACCCGGCCGGTACCCCGCCCTCCGCCTGTCTCGGTCCGGGTACGGCGCTGTCTGCGACCACGTCCACGACGGAGCCGGGGCGGGCCGTGCTCCGCAACTGTTCCAGGACCAGGGGGGCCCGGCGGTTCCAGCCGAGCAGCAGGAGCCGGGTGGGGCCGGCCGGCTCGGGCCGGACAGCGACGATCGCGGAGGCGTCGACGAGGTGTCGGCAGTCCTCGACACGGGTGCTGTCGTCATCGCGAGCGAGCACGATCAGGCGGCTGCCGGGCAGGACGACGGTGTCGGCGGGTGGGTTGAGCAGCGTACGGCCCTCAGGCGTGAGCAGGCCCACCACGCAGGAGTTCGGGTGGCCGAGCAGAGTCGATCCGAAGGGGCCGTGGTGGAACGCGGCGGCATCGGCCAGATGGAACTCGTCGCCCTCGAAGTCGAGCAGGTCACGCAGGACGAGGGAGAGGCCGGGGCGGCCGACGCACTGCGCGATCAGCCGGGCCGTGACCGTGTCGGCCTCCAGGACCGTGCCGTGAGGGCCTGCGGCCAGACGGGCCGGCGCCCGGTACCGGTCGTCCCGGACCGCAGCGAGCACCGGCGGTCCGTCCGTGTCCTCGCCGAGGACCGCCCGAAGGGCCAGCAGGGTGCGCAGCACCTCGGCGTCGGCCGTCGGTTCCGCCGACGGCAGCACCACCACGGTGCTCGCCGACCGCGGGCTCACGAGTGCGAGAACGTCGGGGTCGCTGGCGGGACCACTGCGGCAGATGACCCGGGCGCGGGCGGCCGGGCCGGCCCGCGCGGTCAGCGCCTCCTCCATCTCGACCTTGTCCCGACCGGCCAGCAACACGATGGCGCGCGGCCGCCGCGGGGCCTGCGCGGCGATCAGTTCGCCCACCACGGTGGTCACCTGGTCCGACCAGCCGAGCACCAGGACGTGCCCCTGCTCCAGGACTGTGGACCGCCCCCGGCTCAACTCCGCCATTCGTTCGGCCAGTCCCGTCGTGATCACGCCTACGAGGGTCGACACACAGAGCAGCGCGACCAGCCCGAGCACCGCGGAGAGCACCATGCGCAGGGGCGTACCGGTGGCCGCGCCCAGGCGCAACGTCTCCGCGCTGATCCGCCATGCCGCGATCAGCCGCCCCGAGAGAGACGTGGGCGATCCGGAATCCGTCCACACCAGCAGCAGGCTGACCGGGACGACGACGGCCAGGCAGGTGATCACCAGCCAGCCCATGAGTGTGCCGGTGGAACGGGCCAACGAACGGTCGAACCGGTAGCGCGCCCAGTCCCGCAGCGTCACCCGCGGCCCACCCTTGGCTGATTCCACTGCCATCCCCCTCGCCCGCCGCCGCGCACCCCACAGTGAGGGCGGTACCGGCCATCCCTCTCCGCAGAGTGCGACCTCCGTCCTCGGGGCACGCCGGGTTCGGCGGTCGATTCATCCTTTCGGACGCTCGGCCGCGATGCGATGCATAAGTTCCGACCGGCGGCCAGTACTGGCCAGCCCCCGTTTCCGCGCCCCGCGAACCGGCGTGGGACATCGCAGCCGGAATCCCTCTTTGCCTGAGCACGAAGGACTCCCCTGCCACCAGTAGTGCCGTCGGCCCCCCACCGCGTGTCCCAGGGCACCGAGAGCCCGCAGCACCGCGCCGACGGCCGCCCAGCAGGATTCCGATGGTCCACAGAACGCCAACACCGGCGATCAAGCCGATGATAAGAAGAATGAGGCCGAGGATCATCGCGACTCCCCCGATCACGGACACCCCTGCCATCGGACTCACGCCTGGTCAACCGGGCCACAACAGGGGCGGTCCGATCGGTTCGAGGTCTCGTTCGAGGGGTGGCGAGGCGGGGCGTTACAGGCGGCGGGTCGTGGGCACTCGGGGCACGTTCGCTCCACGGCGGCGGCCTCCACCCGCCGAGTCCACCTGCAGAAAGGCGATGAGATGACCAACCGTACCCGTCTCCCGCATCGGACCAAGGGCCCAGGAGCCCTGGTCACCGGCGGCTCCCGGGGCCTCGGGCTGTTCATGGCCCGGCAGCTGGCGGAGCGCGGGTGCATCGTGACCATCGCCGCCCGCGATGCCGGCGAACTGGAGCGGGCAGCGGCGCAGCTGGGGGAGGAAACCGGGGCGACCGTGCGGACCGCCGTGTGCGACGTGCGCGACCGCGCCGCGGTGCGTGCCCTGGTCCGCGAGGTCCATGAGCGCGACGGCCTCGATCTTGTCATCGCCAACGCGGGGGTCATCCAGGTCGCGCCCGTCGAGGCGGTAGGAGCACCGGAGTTCGAAGACGCCATGGACACCATGTTCTACGGTGCTCTGCACACCTCTCTGGAAGCGCTGCCCTACCT
>NTHE01000079.1 GCA_002551355.1 Streptomyces sp. man185
GGATCGTCTCGCGCGAGGCGGCGCGCAGATCCATCAGGCCCCTCTGGAGGGCCAGGTAGAGCTCACGACTTTCCCACGCCAGATTCTCCCTGGCCTGCAGGGGCATTTCGCCCAGCAGGATCCAGAGCATCGTCCGGACGTCCGGCGGAAAGTCGATCTCTTCCACTTAGTGCCGGCCACCCTGGGAGGAGTCGCCCGGCGTGTCCAGGCTGGACATCTGCCGGTCGATCTCGTCACGCGCGTAGTTCGACACACCCTCGATGTGCTGGCCGTTGGCCCAGACCGCCTGGCCCAGCTCCGTGAACGCGCTGCTGAGGGCCCTGACCAGGTCCAGGCAGGACTGGTTGTTCGCGTCGTACTTGGGCAGCACTTCGAGGGCGAAGTCGTCGCTGTAACCGGCCCAGCCACGGTAGTTCTGGATGTCGGAGATGAAGTTGTCGCCGATCTTGGCCGCCTGCGCGGGCAGTTGCTCCATCATGTCGCTGGCCCGGCGCAGTTCGCCGGGGTTCGCGGTGAACTTTCCTACCGCCATGGTGCCTCCCTCTCTCCGGTGGTCCGTACGGTCAGTCTTCGTGGATCTCGTCGTGCAGGCGGGCCGACGACCGCCGGCCGCCGCCGTGCCCGTCGTCCAGGGCCGAGCCGAAGGCCCGGTCCCAGTCGATGTCGATGCCTCTGATGCCCGTGGCCCGGCCCGTGGTCCGGGTCAGCGGCTCGAAGACGTCCATCACCTTGCGGGCCATCTCCGAGCGGCCCTCCTGCACCGCCTCCATGATCGAGGCGGCCAACTGGGGGCCCGTCATGGACCGGTGCCGGTTGTCGGGGAACTTCAACCCCGTCAGCTCGCCCTGGGGGCCGACCGTCACCTCCACCGCGCGGTCCCGCGACCGGGCCGTCGTGGAGGACTGGCCGAGTTCGCCCTCGGCGCGTGCCACGGCCTCCTGCACAGCCGTGAGTTCGGCCATGGCCTCGGCCAGCTTCTTCTCCATCGAGTCGCTCAACAGTCGCCCTTTCACCTGCGCGTACACCATTCTGTCGTACGCGTGTGCGTGCTATGAACTTCCCCCGCGCCGGGGCGGCTTCCGGAGGCGGCCGAAGCCGACTCCCACCGCCCCGCACGGGTCCCGGCCGTGACCGGCGCGCTGCTCCTAGCGTCCGATCACCGCCGGTGCGCCGCCTTCGTCGGTGCCCCAGACGTCGTCGTCCTCCGGCACCCAGGAGTCCCGGGTCCGCTCGCCGCTCTGGGTCGCGGTCTGGCCGGGCGCGCTGCCTCCGCCCGGGGCGCCGCCGGCCATCGGCGGGAGAAAGGGCGAACTGCCCGCGGTGGGGCCACCGGCCGCCACCCGCACCTCGTCGTCGGCGTAACGACCGCCCGAGCCGGGTACGGCTGCGCCGGGCCGCGCACGGCGGTTCCGGGAGACCGATCCGTCGATGACGTTGCGGACGCGCTCGCCGGAGTCGTTCTGGCCTCCGCCACCGCCCATGCCGCCGCCCATCCCGCCGCCCATGCCGCCACCCATGCCGCCACCCATCGGGGCTCCGCCCGTCGGTGCGCCGTTGCCGCCCTCGCCCCCGCCGTAGCTGCTCGGGCCGGGGAAGGGCCCGCTGTTCAGGAACGGGCGGTTGTGGCTCGGTGCGTTCGACCCGCCGGACGCCCCGTTGCCCGCCAGGGGCGACTCGTAGGGCTGGTCGTCGAACAGCTCCTCCTCGTAGGAGATCGGGTCGTACGAGGGGGGCGTGTGGCCGGAGAGGCCGTCGCCGAAGGAACCGAGGTTGTTGAGGGAGCCGTTGTTGAGCTGGCCGGATTCGAAGCGGGAGGGGCCGGACTCGTCCAGGTAGCCGGAGACGGTCGAACCGTCGGGCCGGGTGATGGTGGTGGTGCCGGTGTCCGGATTGATCGTCTGGGTGGAGCCGTCCGGGAACTCCGTGACCACGTTGCCGCCGGGGTCCAGGTGCGTGACGCTGCCGCCGGGGTTGGACAGCAGGTCACCCGGGTTGAGCGGACCGGAGATGACGGAGCCGTCGGGCCGGGTGATGGTCGAGGAGTGGGTGTCCGGGTCGATCGTGACCTTGGAACCGTCGGGGTACTCGGTGACCACGCGGCCGTCCGCGTCGAGCCGCGACTCACCACCGCCGGGGAGTTCGAGCGGGCCGTCGTTGACCGGGCCGGTGATGGGAGTGGACGACAGGTCGGGGATGTCTCCGTTGCCGAAGAGGTCCCGCCGGGAGCTGTCGAGCCTGGACTCCGCTTCCTTCTGCCGGGCCTCCTGCTCGGACCGGACTTCCTCCTGCTTGGCCTCGGCCTCCTTCTGCCGGGCCTCCTGCTCGGCGCGGACCTCGTCCTGCTTGGCCTCCTGCTCCTCGCGGAGCCGGTCCTGCTTGGCTTCCTGCTCCTCGCGGATGCGGTCCTGCTTCTGCTCGGCCTCGGCCTGCTTCTGCTCCGCTTCCTTCCGCATGGCCTCCTGCTCGGCCTTCGCCTCGGCCTCCTTGGCCTCCTGCTTGGCCTCCTGCTCCGCCTGCTTCTGCTCCGCCTTCGCCTCGGCCTCGGCCTGCTTCTGCTCCTGCTCGGCCTGCTGCTGCTCCTGGCGCTCTTCCTGCTCGGTGCGGATGCGGTCCTGCTTCTGCTCGGCCTCGGCCTGCTTCTGCTCGGCCTCCTTCTCCTTGGCCTCCTGCTCGGCCTTGGCCTCGGCCTCCTTGGCCTCCTGCTTGGCCTCCTGCTCCGCCTGCTTCTGCTCGGCCTCCTTCTCCTTCGCTTCCTGCTCGGCCTTGGCCTCCGCCTCCTTGGCCTCCTGCTCGGCCCTGGCCTGGGCCTCCTTGGCCTCCTGCTCCTTCTTCGCCTCCTCCTGCTGGGTCTTCGCCTGGTTCATCTGCATCATCTGCATGTTCTCCGCACGAGCCTGGGCCTCGGCCTGCTTGGCCTCCTGCTCCTTGCGGACCTGCTCCTGCTTGGCCTCCTGCTCGGCCCGGAGCTGTTCCTGCTTGGCCTCCTGTTCGGCCTGCTTCTGCTCGGCCTCCTTCTCCTTGGCCTCCTGCTCGGCCTTGGCCTCGGCCTCCTTGGCCTCCGCCTTGGCCTCCTGCTCCGCCGCCTTGGCCTCGGCCTCCTTCTCCTTGGCCTCCTGCTCGGCCTTGGCCTCCGCCTCCTTGGCGGCCGCCTTCGCCTCGGCCTCCGCCTCCTTGGCCTCGGCCTCCGCCTTGGCTTCCTTCTCCTTGCGCTCGGCTTCCGCCTTGGCCTCGGCCTCCTTGCGCTCCGCCTCAGCCTTGGCCTCGGCCTCCTTGCGCTCGGCCTCCTCCTTCTCCCTCTTCCGTTCCTCCTCGGCCTTGGCGGCCTGGTCCTTCTGCCACTGGATGAACTCTTCCTGCTTCCGGGCGGCTTCCTCTGCGGCGGCCTTGGCCGCGGCGGCGTCGGCCTCCGCCTTCTCCTCGGCGAGTTCGGCCTTCTCCTCCTTGTACTCGGACTCCAGCGTGTCGCTGGTCCCCCGCGACTTGATCGACCCGAAGTCCAGCTCTTTGTTGCTCCAGCTGTCGCGCACCTTCGTCATGGCCGCGACCGCCGCCTTGTCGAGGTTGTCCTCAACGGTCTGCTTCCACATGAGGAGGGCCTTGTTGCCGACCTCCACCCAGGTGCTGAGCTCCTTGAGCTCACCGAAGTCCTTGGGCTCGACGGTCAGCCCCATGTCGCCCGTGCCGGTGATCTTCTCGATCTTCGCCCGGTTGCTGAACTCATCTTCCGAGATGTAGTTCGTCGTGGTGGTGTAGCCGCCGCCGTACGACCCGTGGGTCTCGATCTCGTAGGTGATCTTCGTGATGTTGTTGTCCCAGACGTACTCCATGATCGCGGAGAGCAGGGTGTGCAGCACCACGAGCGGATTGCCGTACTTCCACTGCCAGTCCCTCCAGACGCCGTGGAGGTCGTTGACCGCTTCCTGGAAGGCTTCCTTCGCATCCCGGATCTCGTTGCCCTGCTTGGACTTCGTGCCTCCGGCGGGCAGCATGTCGTCGGCGTAGTCCGAGTACTGCTTGTTGATCTTGTTGATGAGGTCCCAGAAGACACCGGCGGCCTTGCCCCGCCACGCCTCGTCCTTCTCCTTCCCCAGCCGGCTCTGCCACTCCTCCACGATCTTCTGCTGGGACGAGAAGAACGTGGCGACCCGGTCGAACGCCGCGGCGACGGTGTCGAAGTTGGCGGGGGTCACCGAGTCGGGGTCGTCCACAGGCTTGCCGTTGAAGCTGAACCCGTAGGTGCCCTCCGTCGGGTTGAAGATCAGCTCCTCCAGGGCGAGCCCGGTGCCGTAGGCGTAACGCGCGGTGGGCGTGGTGTCCCAGGTCGGCTTGCCGTCCATCCCCAGGTGACCGTCGATGCCGCTGGAGAACTGCCCGCCCTCCTGATACCCCTGGCTCGGTATCCGCCCGTCCCCTTTGCTGCCGAGCAGGGTGATACGCGCCCGGTACATCGACACGTCGGAGCCCGTCCCACCCTTGGCGTGGTAGAAGGGGATGACGAAGTCGGTGTTCTTGATGTCGGAACCGGCGTTCTCGTACAGCCAGTTCATGTCCTCGGTGTCGACGTAGTCGACATAGCCCACGTCGGAGATCTCCACCTTCATCAGGGGGATGCCCTCGTTGCCGACGAGCGAGTCGAACAGGTCGTTCCGGTTCGGCGCCTTGAAACCCGTGAAGAAGCTGACCGCCTCGGCCCACTTGTCGTTGGTACCGCCGCCGAGGTCTTCGACGACCTTGCTGGAATCGAGCGCCATGCCGGAAAGCCTTTTCGTCGGGGGGAGACACGGGGGACGGGAGAGTGGGGGTACGGTCGGCCGGACCGCGGGCGTGCGGAGGAGCACCGGCCGGGGCTACCGGCCGACCACGACGAAGGTCAGTCGTCCTCGTCGTCGTCCGAGCCGCCGCCGGCGGATTCGGAGAGCACCTCGTCCACACCCTCGAAGAAGTCGATCATGTCCTTGCCGTCGATCTTCTCCAGGTTGCCGTCCTGGGTCTTGAAGAGCTCCTCGATGGTGTCCTCCAGGTCCTCCTCGATCTGCTCGAAGAGTTCGACCTGGAGCTTGAGGATGTCGTCGAGCTGATCGACCAGCCCGTTCAGGCACTTGACCAGGTAGCCGCCGTTGGTACGGCCGTTCTCGTCGGCCGCCATCGTCCCGATGGCGAGCGGCTTCTTCTGGCCGTCGTAGAAGCCCGCCGCCGTCGCGGACCCGTCCTCGCCGCCCTGCAGCGAGGGAATTGCGGGCACGGTCGTCCCGGTGGACGTGGTGCCGTCATCCCGCATCTTCTTGATCTCCGCGAGGAACGGGACGAGGTCGTTGTCGAGGAAGCTCTGCAGCCACGCCTTGTTGAGATTGAGTGCGGGTGCTTCCGCCATGTCGCACTTCTCCAGTCTTCCGGGATGTCCAGGGGCTCACGGGGCCGGCGCCCGTCCACCGGCGGCCCGGGGCCGCCGGTGGACGGCGTACCGCCCCGACTGCGGCGGGCGGCCGTGCGCGCGAGGAACACACGCGAACGGCCGCCCGGGGAGGACCAGGGGCGTGCCGCCCCGGGTCAGCTGCCGATGCGCACGCTCTCCCAGAGCGACTTCAGGGAGTTCTCGCTGTACTTGTAGCTGCCCGAGACGTCGGTCAGCAGCGCCGAGTGCTCGGCGAGGATGCGCTTCATCTCCTCGACAGCGTTGTTCCAGGATGCCTGCTTCTCGGCGTACACCGCCTTGTCCTCACCTTCCCAGCTGCGCTGGAGCTCCTGGAGTTCGGCTTCCAGGTTGGTGAGGATGCTGTCGATCGCCTTGGTCTGCTGGACCATGTCGTCGGCGGCGTTCTCCATGTGGCCGTAGTCGACGTAGATCTGGCCGTCGGTGAAGTCAAGCGGAGGGGTCATGGTCTTCCTCGTCTCGCGGCAGGTGCGTCAGGGTCAGTGATGTGGGGGGCCGGTCGCCCGTCAGGGCTCCCGGTCACCGGAGGAGTGGTCAGCGGCCCGCGGTGGAGCCGGCGAGCGCGTTGAAGATCTCCTCGGAGCGGTTGAACGCCTGCTGGATCGAGTCGTTCGAGTTGTTCTGCTGGATGCCCTGCGCGCGCATGGTCTCCTCCAGCGTCGTGATCATGTCGCGGAGGTTGCTGGAGATGATCTCCGCCTGCTGGTCCCAGCGGTCGAGCAGCTTCTGGAACGCGCCACCGTCGCTGCCGGCGTAGCCGGAGGCGAGGTTGTGCTTCATGTTCTCCACGTCCTGACGGCTCTTCTGCACACCGGTGAAGGCCATCTCCAGTGCGGTGACACCGTTCTGGGTGGATGAAGCCAGTGACTGCTGTGCGCCCGTACCTGCCATGTTGCTGCGCCTCCTGATGTGTCGCGCCGCAGGATTCCGGTTCCCGCGCGGCGCGTGCCTGGCCGGACGCGGCCGGAAGACCGGCGTCCGAATGGTCTGGACGAACGGAGCCTAAAGAAGGGCGCGTTGAGGATTCAATGGCTTGCGTCATCTTCTCGGCCCCGACCCCGCTTTTGGGGTGATTCGCGAAGGAGATTTGATGGGGATCTGAGGTTCACCCCTTGCGGAATCACTTTCCGAATGGATCTGTTTCCCCGCGCCCGAACGGGCAATGCCCGCCGTGGGAAACGGTATGGGCAGATCCCTTCGAGGAAGAGGACGGTGGATCACCTCCTCCGGTTGTCACGACACGCGCCTTTATCAGCCGCGCCACAGGAAATTCACCTCCTTCGGTACAACCATCCGCCGGGCCATCAAGTCCGTTTGCAGCGCGGGGTCGTGTTCGTGTTCCGGCCCAGGGCCGCGGCCTCCTTGGTGAGGTCCGGCCCGGTCGGCAGCATGGCCAGCAGCGGCGCCGGCAGCCCTCGCGCCTGGCCCTCGCTGTAGCCGAGGGCGGCGAGCCCGTCGGCGGTGCCGACCCGGTACTTCATCCCGGTGTCGGTCACGAGGTAGACGGTGGTGCCGACCGTGCTCCCGCTCGCCCCGAGCGCCCGCACCAGGGATCCGCCGCCCGGCCGCACGCTGATCGTGCCGACCGGCATGCAGGCCGGGGTGAGGCCCTCGGGCGGCGCCTGGGCGGCGGGTCCCAGGGTGCCCGTCCCGGTCAGCGCCACGCTGATGCGCGGTCCGCGCTCACTCGGCTCGACCCGGATGCATACGGTGCGGTCCTCGCCGAGGGCCACCGCCTCCGGCGGCTCCGGGGGCAGGTTCGCCTCGTCCGCGCCGCCCTGGGCGCCGGGGGCCAGTCGGCCGCTCAGCGCGTCCGCGCCCAGCGTCACGACCTTGGCCGCGCCTCCCCCGTACACCTTCTCGCGGGTCTCCGGGTCGCCGAGCACCAGCGCGGCCCCGGTCGCCGTGAGCGGGGTCAGGCCCTCCTGGCGCAGCAGGTAGTAGCGGTCGGCGGAGCCCGGGACGGTGACCCGGAAGACCTGGCCGATGCGGGACTCCCCGCCGCCGAGCGCGGGGCCCTTCCTGCCCTTGCCCGGTACGTTCGGCGGGCGCAGGTCGGGTCCCGAGGGCAGGGCGTTCAGGAAGGCGGCGGAGACGGGCAGCCGGGAGACGGAGGCGTAGCCGAGGGCCTCACGGGCGCGGGTGTCCTCGTCGATCAGCAGCTTGCTGCCGCGCCAGACCAGGTAGTCGGCCTTGTCCGGCCCCGTGACGAGCATGGCCTCGTCGGTGGGCAGCCCGGTGGCGTCCGCCGGCAGGCCCACCGCGACGGTGGTGCCGGTCCTTCCGGTTCCGCTGCCCGAACAGACCTGCCAGGGACCCGTGTCCAGGTCCGCGCTCCCGGGCAGGGCGTCCGGGGCGCCGCTGATGCCGATGGGCGCCCCGTGCGGCGTACCGTTCAGGGACTTCGAGCCGACCGCCACCGCCTTCATGTCGGCGCCCGCGAGCAGCCGCGCCGACGCGTAGTTGCGCACCGGACGCAGCCGCCCGTCCAGATACAGGTAGCGGGATCCGGTGTCCTTGTTGACGACAAGGGTTCCGGCGGCCCGCCAGGAGTCCTTGGTACCGGGCTTGAGGAGGCCGAGGACGAAGGAGCCGGCGGAGAGCAGGACGGCGATCACGATGCCGATCACCACGCCTCGGTTGGTGCGCCCCTGCGGGCTCTCCGGGGCGTCGGGGTCGGCGCGGAGCATGCCGGAGGTCAGCCGGCCCATGACGAACATGTGGGCCTGGACCTGGTCGCGTTTCGACTGCACGGCAGCGGTTCTCCCTTCCGGTCAGCCGTTGATGGCCCGCAGGGCGCCGTACACACCGAGCACCCACAGGGCGAGCGGGAGCACGGCGATCGCGAGGGCCGAGTGGAGCACTTCGCCCGCGCGGCCCCAGTACGGGACGAGCCGGCGGCCGGGCACGGTCCAGGCGGCGATGGCGACCGCTGCGGCAGCCGCGAGCAGCCCCGCGGCCGTGACCAGACGGTTCCCCGGGGACGCGGCGGGGGCGGCGACCAGCACCAGCAGGAGCAGTCCGAAGACTCCCGGGACCACCAGGGACATGCGCTGCCAGATATTGCCGAGGCCTCGGGCGTGCAGGACGAGCAGCAGGCACAGCGCCACCGTCATGATGATCTCGGCCAGCTCGCGCTCCCGGGCCAGGATGGCCACGCACGCGGCGCCGACCAGGCCCACCGCTCCGTAGAGCGACGTCATCCAGCCGTCGGCGAGGATGGCGCGGGCCGAGACCGCGGAGGCGGCGTGCGGCTCGATGCCCTCCTGCAACTGCTGGGCGTTGGTCGGCAGCGGGGGCATCCGCATCCCGGACATCCGGAAGGCGAGTGAGGGGACGAACGCCCCCAGGATCACCGCGAGGACGGCGAGGATCCCGGCGGCGTGCACCGGCGCCAGGTCCGTGGTGAGGAGCAGGACGGCGGCGATCGCGGCGAACAGCGAGACGACGGCGACGCTCAGGAAGAGGGCGGCGAAGGCGGCCACGACGGCGAGCGCGAGGACCGCCCCGCCGGCCATCGCCGCACTGGCCGCGAGCAGCCGGGCCCCCAGGGTCTCGTAGGCGTGCGGCCCGCCGAGTTCCCCGCCGGGCAGCAGCCAGCCGGCCAGCGCCAGGTAGGGCCCGACCATGAAGCCGAGCGCGGCTCCGGCGCCCGCGTCCCCGACCGCCCTGCTCGCCGCGCCCGCACCCGCGAGCAGGAGGAGGCCGGCAGCGGTGGCGAAGACGGACCGGGACAGCGAGGAGCCGCCGGGCCAGGCGATCACCAGAACGCCGCCGGCGAGGACCGCGACAACGATGCCGAGGAGCACCCAGCGGCTCACCTTGGGGGTCCAGCCGAAGGGGTGGTCGCGCATCGTGGTGGCGATGCCGTCGACCAGGTCGTCGAGGTGCACCTCGGGCAGGGCCTCGGCGCGCGGACGGAGGTAGAGGGTGTCGCCGTCCCGCAGCCCGTAGGAGTCGAGGGTGAGTTCCTCGTCCAGGGGCTCGCCGCCGAGCCGCTGGAGGACCCAGCCGCCGTGGTCGATACCGGCTTCTTCGAGGTTGTCGCCCGCGTAGCCGAGCACGGCGGGCAGCAGGTCCGCCACGGGGACGTCGGCGGGCACGGCGAGATCGATGCTCTTGGCAGGAGCTCGCACCGTCAGACGGCACAGCTCGGCCACCTGAGTGTCAGTCATCGGGATGGCTCACGCTTCTCCGGTTACGGCTGAGAACGGGCGGGGGAACAGGGGCCGGCGGACCGGTGAACACCCTGCTTCGGTGGGGGGGTTCCAAACCGATTGACGGCGACGGTTGTTGACGGCCGGTACGGCGATCGTAATATCAGCGGCCTAGTCTGGACCACGTGGCCCGCGCCACGGAATACGAAACGGCCCTCCGCGTCCGGCGAATTGCGGCGGGGTCGGCCGTACGGGCACGAAGGGCGGTTCGGCATGCGCGGTTTCGGCCGGGGAATAGCTCCGCGTGTGCCCGTCCGGCCGGAAAAGCCGTTCCGTGTGTGCCCGTACGGGCAGGGGAAAGGCTCCGCAGGTGCCCGTTCGACCGGGAAGCGCTTCCGTTTGCGCTCTTCCGGCCGGGCGAACGGCCGCGCGGGGCCTGCCCCGAAGCCGTGATGTAGCAGAACTGTGACACGGCCGTCCGGCGCCCTCCCGCCCACCGCGGAAGCCCCGGGCGGGCTTTCGGCTCCGGCCGGGGCGCGGCGTAGGGTGCGTGCACGGCGAAGGCCTGTCCGCGTCCCGGCCCCCGGTCGACGGCGGGCGGCGTGCCCTGCGACGCCGTTCCGCCCGCTCTCCCCCCATGCCCCTGAAGGAGACGGTTCCTTGAGTGTGACCCTGTTCCGCCGCCCGGCCCGACGCCGTGGCCCGGAGATGCCCGACGGGGAGCTGAATCTCCAGGAGCCTCCGGTCCTCCCCGAGACGGTGCCCGACACCTCCGCCGTGTGGACGTACCTGCCGATGGCGCTGATGTCAGTCTCGATGATGTTCATGTTCATGCGTCCCGGTATGACGCGGGGCTCCGGCGGCTTCATCTACATCGCCCTGGGGCTGATGGTGCTCGGTGCCGCGGCGATGTTCATCGGCCAGTTCATGCGCCGGGCGGCGGAGCGCAAACAGAAGCTCAAGGGCGAGCGCCGGGACTACCTGCGCTACCTCACCCAGATCCGGCGCAAGGTGCGCGGCGCGGTCGTGGACCAGCAACTGGCGCTGGCATGGCGGCACCCGGAGCCCGCCGCCCTGTGGTCGCTGACCGGCACCACCCGGCTGTGGGAGCGGCGCCCCCGGGACGAGGACTTCGGCGAGATCCGGATGGCCGTCGGCGAGCAGAAGCTGGGCCTGAAGCTGGCGTCGAACGCGACCAACCCCGTGGAGGACCTGGAGCCGCTCAGCGCCCACGCTCTGCGCAGCTTCATCCGCGCCTACTCGACGGTTCCGGACCAGCCCATCGCCATCTACCTGCGCGCCTGGGCCCGCGTGCTGTTCCAGGGGGACGAGGAGCGGATACGTTCCCTGGTGCGGGCGCTGCTCGGCCAGTTGGCCACCTTCCACTCGCCGGACGACGTGTGGATCGCGTTCTGCGTCTCCGACGAGCGGCGTGCGCACTGGGAGTGGACGAAGTGGCTCCCCCACAGCCTGCACCCGCACGACACCGACGGCGCGGGCCCGACCCGGATGACGGTCTCCGCCTGGGGCGAGCTGGAGAATCTGCTCGGCGCCGAGTTCATGGAGCGGCCGCAGTTCGACCCGGACGCGGTGCCCGGGCGCGAGGAGCCGTTCACCGTGATCGTCGTGGACGGCGGGGTCATCCCGGCGGGTCACCGGCTCGACGGTCCCGGCTTCCGCAACACGGTCGTCCTGGACCTCAGCGGCGCGCTCTCCTGGCGTCCCGGCCGCATCACGCTGCGCTTCACGGTCGACGAGGACGAACTCGGCCTGGTGCGCACCGACCGCGAGCGCAAGGAGCAGATGACCCGGCTCGGCCGGCCCGACGCCTTGGGGCTCACGGGCGCGGTGTCGCTCGCGCGGCGGCTCGCTCCGTACCGCATGGGCCTGGGCTCGGCCTCGGACTCCTCGGAGCCGCTCTCCGCCAACGTGGAACTGACCACGCTGCTGGGCATACCCGACCTGCACCGCCACGACCCGAACACCCTGTGGCAGCAGCACACCGGCCCCAACCGGCTCAAGGTGCCGATCGCGGTCGGCGCGGACGGCGAACCGGTCGAGCTGGACATCAAGGAGTCCGCCCAGGGCGGCACCGGACCGCACGGCATGCTGATCGGCGCCACCGGCTCCGGCAAGAGCGAGCTGCTGCGCACCCTGGTCCTCTCGCTCGCCCTGACGAACTCCTCGGAGACGCTCAACTTCGTCCTGGTCGACTTCAAGGGCGGCGCCACCTTCCTGGGTCTTGAGGACCTCCCGCACACCTCCGCCGTCATCACCAACCTGGCGGGCGAGGCGGCGCTGGTCGGCCGTATGCAGGACGCCCTGCACGGGGAGCTGATGCGCCGACAGGAGCTGCTGCGGTCGGCGGGCAACTACACCTCCGCGCTGGACTACGAGAAGGCCCGCGCATCGGGCGTCCCGCTGGAGCCCATGCCGAGCCTGTTCGTCGTCGTCGACGAGTTCAGCGAGCTGCTGGCGGCGCACCGCGAGTTCATGGAGCTGTTCGTGATGATCGGCCGTCTCGGCCGGTCCCTCGGCGTGCACCTGCTGCTCGCCTCGCAGCGCCTGGACGAGGGCCGCATGCACCAGTTGGAGAGCCATCTCTCCTACCGGGTCGGTCTGCGGACGTTCTCCGCGATGGAGAGTCGCGGCGTTCTCGGCGTGCCCGACGCCTACCAGTTGCCGTCGGCCCCCGGCAGCGGCTTCCTCAAGTCGGGCGTGGAGGCGCTGACCCGGTTCCGCGCCGCCTACGTCTCCGGCCCCTACCAGCAGCGCCGGGGCAGCGCGAACCAGGCGCGGGTGGCCAGCCAGACCGTGCCGTGGACCAGCAGTTACGTCGTACCGCGCCAGCTCCCCGACACCCCGGAGCCCGAGCCCGAGCAGCACGAGGAGACCGGCGAGACCCTGCTCTCCGTCGCCGTGGACCGGCTGCTGACCGCAGGCCCGCCGGCCCACCAGGTGTGGCTGCCGCCGCTGGACCTCCCCGCCACGCTCGACCAGGTGCTGCCGCCGCTCACCCCGCACCCCGAGTACGGGCTGACGACCGACGCGTCGCATCGCGGGCGGCTCACCATCCCGCTCGGCATCATCGACCGCCCCTTCGACCAGCTGCGCGACCTGCTGACCGTCGATCTCTCGGGCGGGGGCGGACACATCGCCATCGCGGGCGGCCCGCAGAGCGGCAAGAGCACGATGGTCCGGACGATCATCACCGCGCTGGCGCTCACCCACACCCCGCGCGAGGTCCAGTTCTACTGCCTCGACTTCGGCGGCGGCGCGCTCGCCGGGCTGGCCGGGCTGCCGCACGTCAGCGGGGTCGCGGCACGGCTGGACGCCGAGCGGGTGGGCCGGACGATCTCCGAGGTCACGACCCTGCTGGCGGAACGCGAGCGGTTCTTCCTGGACAACGGCATCGACTCGATGGCCACGTTCCGCCGCCGGCTGGCCGCCGGGGAGTTCCCGGAGCACCAGCACGGCGACGTGTTCCTGGTGATCGACGGCTGGTCGACGGTGCGCCAGGACTTCGACCGGTACATCCAGACGTTCGGCGCGATCGCCGCGCGCGGTCTGAACTACGGCATCCACCTGATCGTCACCACCGCCCGCTGGGTGGAGGTGACCTCCGCGATCCGGGACCAGGCCGCGACCCACCTGGAGCTGCGGATGGGTGACCCGATGGACTCCGAGATCGACAACCGGCGCGCCGCGACCGTGCCCCGGCTGCCGGGGCGCGGCCTGACCCGGGACGCCAAGCTGCACTACCTCACGGCGCTGCCGCGCATCGACGGCGTCGAGTCCGTCGACGATCTCTCCGACGGGGTGGCCGGCCTGGTGGCGGCGGTCCGCGAGAGCTGGCAGGGCCCGCCCGCGCCGCAGGTACGGATGCTGCCCACCCGGCTCAAGCTGTCCGAACTTCCGGCCCCCAAGGGCGACTTCAAGATGCCCATCGGCCTGGAGGAGGAGCGCCTGTCGACCGTGTGGCACGACTTCTCCGAGACTCCGCACATGATCGTGGTCGGGGACACGGAGAGCGGCAAGACCAACATGCTGCGGATGACGGCCAAGGCCATCATGGACCGGTACACCCCGGCCGAGGCGCGGATCATGGTCGTGGACTACCGCCGTGCCCTGGTGGAGGCCATCCCGGACGAGTACCGGC
Source organism: Streptomyces sp. man185 (assembly GCA_002551355.1). Classification (GTDB taxonomy): domain Bacteria; phylum Actinomycetota; class Actinomycetes; order Streptomycetales; family Streptomycetaceae; genus Streptomyces. Next base: position 13,748 of record NTHE01000079.1, read on the forward strand.
TCGGCCACGCGGTGGCGATGGACGCCCTCAAGGAGCTGATCGGCGGGGCGGCGCGGGCGGTAGCGGCGCGCGTACCGGGTCCGGAGATCACCCCGGCCCGGATGCGCACGTGCGACTGGTGGGACGGGCCGCGGCTGTTCATCCTCGTGGACGACTACGACATGCTCGGCACCAGTGCGATGAACGCGCCGTTCGACCCGCTGCTGAACCACCTCGCGCTCGGCTACGAGGTCGGCCTGCACCTGGTCGTCGCCCGCTCCGCCGCCGGTGCGGGCCGGGGCCTGGGCGAGCCCATGCTGCGGCGCATGCAGGAGGTCAACACCCCGACGCTGCTGCTGTCGTGCCCGCCGTCGGAGGGCTTCATCCTGGGCAGCGTCAAGGGCCGCAACCTGCCGCCGGGCCGAGGCACGCGAGTGACGCGCCGCAAGCAGATCCAGGTGCAGACGGCGGTGCTGGAGGACGAGGAGTCCTGAGCCGCGGGCCGCATGGGTCTCCCCGGTCCGAGGGCAGGACGGTGAGGCCGGGGCCCCGGCCTCACCCGGCCCGCAGCAGCGTCTCAGGGGGTGCCGGAACCGCTCCGCCCACGCGGCACGGTCAGCACCCCCCGAGCGCCCTCAGCTCCCCGCAGGGCGCCAGTTGCGGGCCCGCCCGCGCGGGATCACCACCGCGCCCGCGGCGACCAGCAGCACCACGCCGCCGCCCACGCCCGCCGCGATCAGCGCGCGGGTACGGGGCTCCGCCGCGGGCGGCGGCGGGACCTCGGCCCGCTCGGTCCGGGGCACCGCCCCCTTCTCGTCCGTCAGGACGGCCGTCAGGGCCGCGTACGGGTCCAGGCGCGGCGGGCTCGCCGGGTAGGCCACCTCGGTCAGGCGGCGTGCCGTGCCGGCCGCCGACAGCTTCGGGTGGCGCGCTCGTACCTGCGCCGCAGCCCCCGCGACGTGCGCGGCAGCGAACGAGGCCCCGTAGCCGATGAAGTGGCCCGAGCCCTCGGGGCCGATGCTCACCACCGCGTCCCCGGGCGCGGCCAGGTCCGCCCCGCCCACCACGGGCGCGTTGGCGGGGCGCTGCCCGTCCGGGCCGTAGTCCGTGACACCGATCGCCCCCGGGGCGGCGGCGGGCCAGTACCAGGCGGCGGGCTTCGCGTCCCTCGGCAGCGCGTCCGGGGCGAGGGGGGCCACGACCAGCGCGTCCTTGTCGCTCGCGTAGGCGACGGCCTTGGTCAGCTCCGCCCTGCCGCCGGCCAGGGCGGCGGCGACATAGATGACGGAGGCGCCCTCGTCGGCCGCCTCGCGGATGCCGGCGGCGACCTGGGCGACCGTGGACCCGCCGCGCTCGTCCGCGCCCCGTACGGCCAGGATGCGGGCCTCGGGGGCCAGTCCGGCCGGCCCTGCCGCGGCGCCCGGGGCCGCCGCGATCAGGCCGGCCGCGAACGTGCCGTGCCCGACGCAGTCCTTGCCCGCGTCCCCGATCGCGGTCACCCGGCCGGAGAGCGCCGGGGCCGACTCCCCGACCCCCGTGTCCACGACGGCGACAGTCTGCCCGGCGCCCTGGGAGAGCGGCCGCGCGCGGGCCGCCCCGAGCGCGCCCATGGTCCACGGCTCGGACCGGGCCTTCACCTCAGAGGCCTCGACGCAGGTGTCGTCCTCCGCCAGTACGGAACGTACGACGGGGAGTCCCACGGAATCGGCCGCGGCGGGCGTGGTGCCCGCGGCGACCAGCACGGTCGGGAGCACGGTGAGCGACAGGGCGGCGGCGACGGCCGTGGCCCGTGGGCGGCGGCGAAATCGGGCAGGGGGCATGGCGCGCATGATAGGCCGAACGGATGACGGTACGTCGCACGGGATGCGGCACCCGCTTCTCGGTTCCGGCCTGAACTGTCCTGTCCCACCTGGAACATCGCGGTGCCGGTCCCGTAGCCTTCCTCGCGTGCGCACAGCTGCGCGGACCCGACGCGATCCGGTTTCCTTCCGGGCCGGCGGGAGAAGCAGTCACCTCCTTCCGGTCCCCGGCGGGAGAGGCGGGCAGCGGCACCACTAGGAGGAGGATCGGGCGTGTCACGGCAATTGCTCAGGGTCGGGTCGGACCAACCGGACAGCTTCCGGACGATCGGTGAAGCCCTGGACAAGGCACGCACGGGTGCGGTGATCCGGGTGAGCCCCGGCCGCTACCCGGAGAACCTGACGGTGCGGACGCGGGTCACCATCGTCGCGGACGGGGAGCCGGGCAGCGCCGAGATCTGCCCGCGCCGGGGCACCGCCGTCATCCTGGTCGCCGACGCCGTCATGCTCACCGACCTCACCCTGCGCGGCGGGAGCGAGGACCTGCCGGTGGTCGACGCCCCGCGCGGCCAGGTGGCGATGGACGGATGCACGATCGTCGGCTCCGGCTGGACGGCCGTGCTGGCCCGGGAGTCGGGCTCGGTCGCCATGCGCGACTGCCGGGTCAGCAACCCCAAGGGCGCCGGGATCGTGGACTCCGCACCCACGGGCAGCGTCATAGCCGGCTGCCGCATATCGAACCTCGGAACCTCCGGCGTCGTCATCGGCGCGGAGGCCCGGACGACGGTACGGGACTGCCGCATCCTCGACGCGCGGGCCAACGGCGTGCTGACCTCGGACGAGGCACAGGGCCTGGTGGAGGACTGCGACATCTCCGGCACGGACAAGCCGTCCATCGCCCTGGAGGGCCGCAGCGGCACCCGGGTCCTGCGCACCACCGTGCACGACACCTCCGTCGGCGTCTACATCACCAGCTCCGCCCGCCCGTCCCTGGAGAGCGTCTCCGTCAGCGACACCTCCGGCCCCGGCATCATGCTGGCCGTGAGCGCCGACCCGGAGTTCCTCGACTGCCGGACCTCCCGCACCAAGGGCAGCGGCCTCGTGGTCAGCGAGCGCTCCCGGGGCACCTTCCAGCACTGCGAGTTCGACACCGCCGCCGCCCCGGCCGTCCGGGTGATCGACTCCAGCTCGCCCACCCTGATCGGCTGCGCGGTGCGCGACTGCGCGGACGCGAACGGTGCCGTCCTGTTGGAGGAGGACTCGACCGCCGAGTTCGACGAGCTGCTCGTCAGCGACGCGGCCGGGGTCGCCGTCCGTATCCGCACCGGGGCCGACCCGCTGCTGCGCCGCGTTCGGATCACCTCGCCGGGTGGCAACGGTGTCGAGGTGGCAGAGGACGGGCGGGGCCGGCTGGAGCACTGCGAGATCGACCGTGCGGGCGGATCGGCGGTACGGATCGCCTCGGGCGGCAACCCCGACATTCGCGACACGGTCATGAGAGCGGCCGAGGACACCACGATCTCCGTCGGCACGGAGGGGCGGGGCACCGTCCGGGACTGCGCCGTCGAGTTCGCGGCGGCGGGCGGCATCACGGTGGACAACGGCGGTGAACTCTCCGTCCTGCGCGTCCACATCACCGACTCCGGCGCCCACGGCGTCCTCCTCGCCAACGGCTCCCGCGCCACGCTCACCTCCTCGCAGGTCATCGGCAGCGTCGGCGACGGCATCCGGATCGACAGCGCGGAACCGGTCACCGTCGCCGACTGCACCGTCCGCGACAACCGCGGTGCGGGCCTGCGGCAGACCCGGGTCAACGAACGCCTCACGATCGAGGGCCTCAACAGCGCCGGCAACGCGGTCCCGGACGCCTGGGGCGACACCCTCCCTCCGGACGTCGCGGGCGGCGGCCCGGACGCCGCGAAGAAGGGGCCCGAGGGTCCGCTGGAGGAGCTGGAGTCCCTCGTCGGCCTCGCCGAGGTCAAGAGCCAGGTGCGCAACCTGGTCAACCTGAACCAGCTCAACCAGCGCCGTGCCCAGCTCGGCATGCCCGTCGCCCAGGTCAGCCGCCACCTGGTCTTCTCCGGCCCGCCCGGCACCGGCAAGACGACGGTCGCCAGGCTGTACGGCGGCATCCTGGCCGATCTCGGCGTCCTCAGGTCGGGGCACCTCGTGGAGGTCTCCCGCGCCGACCTGGTCGCGCAGGTGATCGGCGGCACGGCCATCAAGACCACCGAGGCGTTCAACGAGGCCTTGGGCGGGGTGCTGTTCATCGACGAGGCGTACACCCTGCTCTCCGACAGCAAGGGCTCCGGCGCCGACTTCGGCCGCGAGGCGGTCGACACGCTGCTGAAGCTGATGGAGGACCACCGCGACGACGTCGCCGTGATCGCCGCCGGGTACACCGGCGAGATGGCGAGCTTCCTCTCCTCCAACCCGGGCCTGTCCTCCCGGTTCACCCGGACCATCGACTTCGCCAACTACTCGGTGGACGAGCTGGTGACCATCACCGAGAACATGTGCCTGGGCCACCGCTACGAGCTGGCCCCACAGACCCGGGAGGCTCTCGCCCGGCACTACGAACGCATGCCGCGCGACGCCACGTTCGGCAACGGCCGAGCGGCACGCCGGGTGTTCGAGGAGATGGTGGACCGCCAGGCATCCCGGTTCGCCTCGATGAAGAATCCCGCCGAGAGCGACCTGGCCCTCCTCCTGCCCGAGGACGTCGCACCGGACACGGGCACACCGGCGGACGACGGCCCGGGCTCCGAGGAACTCCTCGCCCAGCTGCACTCCATGATCGGCCTCACGGCGGTGAAGAACGAGGTGACCGCGCTGGTCAACCTCCTCACCGCGACGAAGCAGCGCAAGGCCGCCGGACTCCCCACCCCGAAGATCAGCAACCACCTCATCTTCTCCGGGCCGCCCGGTACGGGTAAGACCACCATCGCGCGGCTGTACGCGGACCTGCTGCGCTCCCTCGGAGTGCTGCCCAAGGGCCAGTTGGTCGAGGTGGCGCGCGCCGACCTGGTCGGCCGGTACGTGGGCCACACCGCGCAGTTGACCAAGGAGGCCTTCGAACGCGCCCTGGGTGGTGTGCTGTTCGTCGACGAGGCGTACACGCTCACACCGGAGGGCGCGACCTCCGACTTCGGCCGGGAGGCGGTCGACACGCTGCTGAAGCTGATGGAGGACCACCGCGACGAGGTCGTGGTCATCGCCGCCGGGTACACCCGCGAGATGCGCCGATTCCTCGATTCCAACCCGGGTCTGGCCTCGCGGTTCTCGCGCACGGTGGAGTTCGAGAGCTACTCCACGGACGACCTGCTGGAGATCCTCACCCAGCAGGCCACCGGCTACGGGTACGACTGCTCCACGGAGACGATCGCCGCGCTGTACGCCTATGTGGATTCCCTGCCGCGCGACCACGCCTTCGGCAACGCGCGGGCGGCCCGCCAGATCCTGGAGGCGATGATGACGCGCCAGGCGGGCCGCCTCGGTGCGATGTCCGCACCGAGCCTGGACGATCTGCGCCTGCTGCTCCCGGACGATCTGCCACCGGAGGTGGCGGCGGTGCAGCACTGACCTGGCCGCCCGCTTGCGTCATCGCTCGCGCGACGGGCGGAGCCTTCTTTCGGCCGTACGCCGCGGCCGAGGACGAGGGCGCCGTCCTCGCGCTCGCCACGGGGTGCGCTGCTAGATTCGTCCGCCATGCGATCGCGTGAGTACGACCTCGAATTCCGTGGGCAGGCCGCCCGTATACGTAGCTGGGGCATCGGCCTGTTGGTCCTGGCGGGCCTGCTCTGGGGCTGGTGCGCCGTTCTGCTGCTGACCGACTACGAGGTCGAGACGCGTGTCGGCAGTACGAAGGAGTGCGAGGCGCGGCTGTTCACGGAGAGCGGCACCGCCAACGAGGGCGTGTGGGCCCGGAATTACTGCGCGGACGAACGCGACTGGCCGAAGGCGCTGGCCGTGCTGGGGCTCTCCACCCCCGTGGCGCTCGTGGGAACCGCGCTGGTCACGACCGGCAGTGTGAGCCGGCGGATGAGCGGTCACGCCCAGGCGATGCGTGAGCTGGACCGGCTGGCGGAGAGGCGCGAGAAGGAGTCCGAGCAGTCCCAGGGGTGATCCGAGGCTCCGGCAGCCCTCCGGGAATTCGGTCGCGCCCGGCCGGGTGAGCCGTTAACTTCCCTCCGGACGCCGTGGATTGCCTGGGGCGCGACAACGAGGGAGCTGTGCATGGGCGGCCAGGGTCCGCGGACCGACCGACTGGGCATTCTGCTCGAGCAGTTCGATCAGGCACGGGAGATGGCCGAGGTCCGCCTGCACGGACTCGGCGACGAGGAGTACCTCTGGGAGCCCGCGCCCGGCAGCTGGTCGATCCGCCGCCGGGAGGAGGCCGTCACGCCCTGGGCGTACGGTCCCGGCGCCTGGGTCATCGACAAGGGGGCCCCGGAGATCCCGGCGAACGAGTACGCGGAGGTCGCCCGGCAGGCGGCGGACGGGATGTCCGTCGCGAAGATCGCCGAGGACTGGAGCGTGAGCGTCGAAAGGGTCGAGGAGGTCCTGGCGTTCACCGGTGAGCCGGAGCCCGACGTCGTACCGATCACCACCATCGCCTGGCGGCTCGGGCATCTGCACTCCGACTTCGCGGGCCGCTGGGAGTGGACCTTCGGCGAGCGGCGGCAGGACCCGCATCTGCTGGTCGACTTCACTCCGTCCGCCTCGCTCGCGCTGGAGCGGTTCTGGACGGCCCTCGACCGCCATCGCGCGAGCATCGGCGCGCTCACCGAGGAGCAGCTCGACACGGTCGGCCTCTCGCAGTACCCGTACGGCTCCGACCCGGACGACCCGTACATCGGCACGCTGGCCAACGGCAATCTGGAGCTCATCCACCACATGGCCGAGATCGCCCTGCTCCGCGACCTGTGGCGGGCCCGCCGGGCCGGATAGGACAGGCCGGCGCCCTCAGCCCGCCAGCTCCCACACCAGCAGCTCCGCCGGCCCCGCCAGCGCGACCGCCGACAGGCCCTGCGCATCGGTGATCCGGGCGGCGTCGCCGGGGCCCAGCTCCTCGCCGTCCAGGGCGATCGTCCCCCGCACCACATGCACGTACAGGCGCACCGCGTCCGGGACCGCCGTACGTTCGTTCTCGGTCAGGCGGCGGACGTGGAACATCGCACCCGCGCCGGGCAGGGCGTACGGGGTGGAGTCGGCGATGCCGGGCACGACCGTGTACGAGGGTTCGCCGCCGGGCTCCAGGGGGGCCAGCCACATCTGGAGGAAGGTCAACGGGTCCGTGCCGTCGTTGCGTTCGACGTGGCGGACCCCGGAGGCCGCGCTCAGGTGGGCGACGTCCCCGGGGCGGACGACGGTGGAGTGGCCGGCCGAATCGCGGTGGGTCAGCTCGCCCTCGACGACCCAGGTGACGATCTCCGTATGGCTGTGCGGATGCTCCTCGAAGCCCGAGCCCCGTTCGAGGCGCTCCTCGTTGCAGGCGAGGATCGGGCCGAAGCGGAGGTTGTCCGGGTCGTAGAAGGGGCCGAAGGACAGGGCGTGCCGGGTGTCGATCCCGGCGGGCTCGTCCCCGCCCCGGTAGCGGTTCTCGGACCGGTGCACGGATATCACCCGGCCACGGTAACCGGGGCCTCCGCGAGGTGTTCCGCTACCCGCCGGTACGGGGCACCGTCGCCCCGCCCCACCGATCCACCGGCCCGATAAGGCAGTCTTGTCCTCGTGCCCCGACCCGATCCTGAGCAGCCCCCCGCCCACGACGCCCACCTGCACGCCGCGACCCTGAAACGGCTGGAGCAGTCTTCCGGCCGGCTGGCCGCGAACGCGATTGCCCGCATGGACGAATCGCTGCCGTGGTACCGGGCTATGCCGCCGGAGAACCGGTCCTGGATCGGCCTGGTCGCCCAGGCCGGTATCGCCGCGTTCACCGAGTGGTTCCGGCATCCCGAGACCCCGCAGGCCATCTCGACCGATGTGTTCGGCACCGCGCCGCGTGAACTGACCCGGGCCATCACCCTGCGGCAGACCGTGGAGATGGTGCGCACCACGATCGAGGTCATGGAGGCCGCGATCGACGAGGTCGCCGCCCCGGGCGACGAGTCGGTGCTGCGGGAGGCGCTGCTCGTCTACGCCCGCGAGATCGCCTTCGCCACCGCCCAGGTCTACGCCCAGGCCGCCGAGGCCCGGGGCGCCTGGGACGCCCGGCTGGAGTCGCTGGTGGTGAACGCGGTGCTCTCCGGCGAGGCCGACGAGGGGGCGGTGTCCCGGGCCGCCGCGCTCGGCTGGAACTCCCCCGAGCACGTCTGCGTCATCCTCGGCACCGCGCCCGACGGGGACAGCGAGCTGACCGTGGAGGCGATCCGGCGCGCCGCCCGGCACGCCAAGCTCCAGGTCCTCACGGGAGTCCTCGGCAACCGGCTCGTCGTCATCGCGGGCGGCAGCGACAACCCGCTCCAGGTCGCGAAGGGCCTGATCGGGCCGTATGCGGCCGGGCCGGTCGTCGCCGGTCCCGTGGTGCCGGACCTGCTGGCGGCCACCCGGTCCGCGCAGGCGGCGGCCGCCGGACTGAAGGCGTGCCTGGCGTGGCAGGACGCGCCGCGGCCGGTCCTGGCGGACGATCTCCTCCCGGAGCGCGCGATGGCCGGAGACCCGGCCGCGCGGGACCAGTTGGTGGAGGAGATCTACAGACCGCTGGAGGAGGCCGGTTCGGCTCTCCTGGAAACGCTGAGTGTCTATCTGGAGCAGGCGAGCAGTCTGGAGGGCGCCGCCCGGATGCTGTTCGTGCACCCCAACACCGTGCGCTACCGGCTGCGACGTGTGACTGACGTCACCGGATGGTCACCCTCTGATGTGCGCTCCGCGTTCACGCTGCGGATCGCCCTGATCCTGGGGCGCTTGGCCGCAGCGGATCCCCAGTCCTAGACTTTTGTAGGACTTCAACAATTCCCCCGACGGTTCTTCGTCCCTGTCCCCACGGGCGTGCGGAGCCGTCCACAAGAGAGAGTGTGAGGGTGCTCGTACTCGTCGCTCCCGGCCAAGGCGCTCAGACGCCCGGCTTCCTGACTCCCTGGCTCGACCTCCCCGGTGCCGCCGACCGCATCGCGGGCTGGTCCGACGCCATCGGGCTCGACCTTGCCCACTACGGCACGAAGGCCGACGCGGACGAGATCCGCGACACGGCCGTGGCCCAGCCGCTCCTGGTGGCCGCCGGACTGCTCTCGGCCACCGCCCTGGACGCCGCGTCCCCCGATGTCGTCGCGGGCCACAGCGTCGGTGAGATCACCGCCGCCACGCTGGCCGGCGTCATCGAGGACGAGGCCGCGCTGCGCTTCGTCCGTACCCGGGGGCTCGGCATGGCCGCGGCCGCCGCGGTCACCGAGACCGCGATGGCGGCCCTCCTCGGCGGCGACCCCGCCGTCACGGTGCCGCACCTGGAGAAGCTCGGGCTGACCCCGGCCAACGTCAACGGCGGCGGGCAGATCGTCGCCGCCGGCACTGCGGCCCAGATCGCCGCCCTGGAGGCCGACAAGCCCGAAGGCGTGCGCCGGGTCGTCCCGCTGAAGGTGGCCGGCGCCTTCCACACGCACCACATGGCCCCGGCGGTGGAGAAGCTGCGCGCGGCGGTCGGCGACCTCACGGTCTCCGACCCGACCGTGCGCTACGTTTCCAACGCCGACGGCCACACCGTGGCCACCGGCACCGAGGTCGTCGCCCGGCTGGTCGGGCAGGTCGCCAACCCGGTCCGCTGGGACCTGTGCATGGAGACCTTCCAGTCCCTGGGCGTCACCGCACTCGTCGAGCTGAGCCCGGGCGGCACGCTGACCGGGCTCGCCAAGCGCGCGCTGCCCGGCGTCCGGACGCTCGCCCTCAAGACCCCCGACGACCTCGACGCGGCCCGCGCGCTCATTTCCGAGCACGCAGGCGTCTAAGGAGCGAGCATGTCGAAGATCAAGCCCAGCAAGGGCGCCCCGTACGCACGGATCCTCGGGGTCGGCGGCTACCGCCCGACCAGGGTCGTGCCGAACGAGGTGATCCTCGAGACGATCGACTCGTCCGACGAGTGGATCCGCTCCCGCTCCGGCATCGTGACCCGCCACTGGGCCTCCGAGGAGGAGACCGTGGCCGCGATGTCGATCGAGGCGTCCGGCAAGGCCATCGCCGACGCGGGCATCGACCCCGAGCAGATCGGCGCGGTCGTCGTCTCGACCGTCTCGCACTTCAAGCAGACCCCGGCCGTCGCCACCGAGATCGCCCACAAGATCGGCTCGGGCAAGCCCGCCGCCTTCGACATCTCGGCCGGCTGCGCGGGCTTCGGCTACGGCCTCACCCTCGCCAAGGGCATGGTCGTCGAGGGCTCGGCAGAGTACGTCCTGGTGATCGGCGTGGAGCGGCTCAGCGACCTGACCGACCTGGAGGACCGTGCGACGGCCTTCCTGTTCGGTGACGGTGCGGGCGCGGTCGTCGTCGGCCCCTCCCAGGAACCGGCCATCGGCCCGACCGTGTGGGGCTCCGAGGGCGACAAGTCCGAGACCATCAAGCAGACGGTCGGCTGGAACGAGTTCCGCCTCGGCGACGTCTCCCAACTGCCCCTCGACTCCAAGGGCGAGGTCAAGTTCCCGGCCATCACGCAGGAGGGCCAGGCGGTGTTCCGCTGGGCCGTCTTCGAGATGGCGAAGGTCGCCCAGCAGGCGCTGGACGCGGCCGGGATCGCCCCGGAAGACCTGGACGTCTTCATCCCGCACCAGGCCAACATGCGGATCATCGATTCGATGGTGAAGACCCTGAAGCTGCCGGAACACGTCACGGTCGCCCGTGACATCGAGTCCACCGGCAACACGTCCGCCGCCTCGATCCCGCTCGCGATGGAGCGGCTCCTGGCGACCGGTCAGGCGAAGAGCGGCGACACCGCGCTCGTCATCGGCTTCGGGGCGGGTCTCGTCTACGCCGCGACGGTCGTTACCCTCCCCTAGGCACACCGGACCTTTTGGTCCGTAGCTACGAACACTGAAGAAACCCACCGAAGGAGCGCCAAGATGGCCGCCACGCAGGAAGAGATCGTCACCGGTCTCGCCGAGATCGTCAACGAGATCGCCGGTATCCCGGTCGAGGACGTCCAGCTGGACAAGTCCTTCACCGACGACCTGGACGTCGACTCGCTGTCCATGGTCGAGGTCGTCGTCGCCGCCGAGGAGCGCTTCGACGTCAAGATCCCCGACGAGGACGTCAAGAACCTCAAGACGGTCGGCGACGCCGCCGACTACATCCTGAAGCACCAGGGCTGATCCCAGCCCGGCTGTGTCGCCACCCGGCGGTGGCGCCGCTGATTCACGACCCTCTACACGTGGAGAAGATTTTCCAGTGAACTCGACCAATCGCACCGTGGTCGTCACCGGTATCGGCGCAACCACTCCGCTGGGTGGCGACTCCGCATCGACCTGGGAAGGTCTGATGGCCGGCCGGTCCGGCGTCAAGCCTCTCGAAGGCGAGCGCTTCGCCGAACTGCCCGTCCGGATCGCCGCCCTCGCGGCCGTCGACCCGGGCGACGTCCTTCCCCGCCCGCTGGCCCGCAAGCTGGACCGCTCGGCGCAGTTCGCGCTGATCGCGGCCCGCGAGGCCTGGGCGGACGCGGGCTTCACCGCGAAGGCCGGTGAGGACGAGACCATCGTTCCCGAGCGCCTCGGCTCGGTCATCGCCTCCGGCATCGGTGGCGTGATCACCCTGCTCGACCAGTACGACGTGCTGAAGGAGAAGGGCGTACGCCGCGTCTCCCCGCACACCGTTCCCATGCTCATGCCCAACGGCCCGGCGGCCAACGTCGGCCTGGAGGTCAACGCCCAGGCCGGTGTCCACACGCCCGTCTCCGCCTGCGCGTCCGGCGCGGAGGCGATCGGGTACGCCGTCGAGATGATCCGTACCGGCCGTGCCGACGTGGTCGTCGCCGGTGGCACCGAGGCGGCGATCCACCCGCTGCCGATCGCGGCGTTCGCCAACATGATGGCGATGTCCAAGAACAACGACGAGCCCCAGAAGGCCTCGCGCCCGTACGACACCGGCCGGGACGGCTTCGTCCTCGGTGAGGGTGCGGGCGTCGTCATCCTGGAGTCCGCCGAGCACGCCGCCCAGCGCGGCGCGAAGGTCTACTGCGAGGTACTGGGCCAGGGCCTGTCGGCCGACGCCCACCACATCGCGCAGCCCGAGCCCACCGGGCGGGGCATCGCCGCCGCGATGCAGAACCTGCTGGACTCCAGCGACCTCAAGCCGTCCGAGGTGGTCCACCTCAACGCGCACGCCACATCGACACCGCAGGGCGACCTCGCGGAGATCAAGGCGCTGCGCAAGGTGCTGGGCGACGATCTGGACCATGTCGCGATCTCCGCGACGAAGTCGATGACGGGTCACCTGCTGGGCGGCGCGGGCGGTATCGAGACGGTGGCCACCGTCCTCGCGCTGCACCACCGCATCGCTCCGCCGACCATCAACGTCGACGAGCTCGACGAGGCGATCGACGCGGACATCGTGCGCGGTGAGCCCCGGGTGCTGCCCGAGGGGCCGATCGCGGCGATCAACAACTCGTTCGGGTTCGGTGGGCACAACGTGGTGCTGGCGTTCCGGTCCGTCTGAAGCTTTACGCGATGAAGCCCGCTTTCCGTTTTCGGGAGGCGGGCTTCCGCACTTTCAAGCCCCTCCGGCGATGGAGGAGCGGGGTCCGGAGCAGAGCCCCGGCAACTAGACGACCTGGTGCAGCCAGCGAACGGGCGCGCCCTCGCCCGCGTGGCGGAAGGACTCCAGCTCGTCGTCCCACGGCTTGCCGAGCAGGGAGGCGATCTCGGCCTCCAGATCGCTCTCGCCGCGCACCGAGCGCGCCAGCGCGGCCCGCAGCCGGTCCTCGGGGATCAGGATGTCGCCGTGCATGCCGGTGACGGCGTGGAAGATGCCGAGGCCGGGGGTGGAACTGTAGCGCTCGCCCTCGGCGGTGGGGCACGGCTCGGCGGTCACCTCGAAGCGCAGCAGGTCCCAGCCGCGCAGGGCGGAGGCGAGCTGCGAGGCGGTGCCGGCGCGGCCCTTCCAGGAGAATTCGGACCGCCAGGTGCCGGGCGCGGCCGGCTGTCTGATCCAGTCCAGCTGGACCCGCACACCGAGGACGCCCGCCACGGCCCACTCGACATGTGGGCACAGCGCGCGCGGTGCGGAGTGAACGTACAGGACTCCACGTGTCGTCACCGGAACCTCCCGTGTGGGACGAGGTACGCCTTCCCCAGCGGCCTCGCGCCCGTACCGCCTTTTTCCGGCCAGAGCCCGAGGTTGTCATCAGTAAACAGCATCGGGAGTTAATCTCCAGAAAAGGGACAGTATGTGACGTGACGTAATGTACCGGAGCCGCCCGTGTGTGCGCGGGCGGGCGGGACGCCACTGGTTCGACGGGGAAAAGCTACCGTGCGCCGGGGCCGTCCGTGTGACGTACCGTCGGTCTCAGGCCTCTGATTCGCCGGCTTTCACCCGGCAGGGCGCGCAGAGCCCCGACCTGGGGATCGTGTGCTTGCCGGGGGCATGTCCAGAGGCATACGCCAAGGGTTGACCGGAGGGGATCCGACTGATGCCGGAGCGTGTGACACGCCCACGAATGCGTACCGCCGTCGCCGCGCTGAGCGCGCTCTCGTCTCTCGGCGTCGCCGCGCTGGCCGGATGCGGTGGCGGCGGCTCGGAGGGCGGCGTGTCGCGGAACGCGCCGGACTCCTCGCGCAGCGCGTCGCCGTCCCCCTCCCCCACCCCGGACTGGAACCCCCGGCCCGGGTCGATCGCCGCGGTCGGGGACTCGATCACCCGGGGCTTCGACGCATGTTCGGTGCTGACCGACTGCCCCGAGGTCTCGTGGGCGACCGGGACGGACGACGCGGTGCGCAGTCTCGCGGTCCGGCTGCTCGGCCCGGCGAAGGCGGCGGACCGCAGCTGGAACCATGCGGTGTCGGGGTCCCGGATGGTGCAGTTGCCCGAGCAGATGGCGCTGGCGGCGAAGGAGCGGCCGGAGCTGGTGACGGTGATGACGGGCGCGAACGACGCATGCCGGGACTCGGTGCGGCTGATGACGCCGGTGGCGGACTTCCGGGCCTCGTTCGAGGCGTCGATGCGGCAGCTGCGGGCCGGGGCGCCCAAGGCGCAGGTGTACGTCTCCAGCGTGCCGGACCTGAAGCGGCTCTGGTCGACGGGGCGGGTGAACGAGCTGGGCAAGAAGATCTGGCAGCTCGGGATCTGTCAGTCGATGCTGGCCGACGCGGACGACCTGGGGCCCGCGGCCGTGGCCCGGCGGGACGCGGTGCAGGACCGGGTGGTGGCGTACAACGAGGTGCTGCGGGACGTGTGCGCGAAGGATCGTCACTGCCGGTACGACGGCGGGGCGGTGTACGACTTCCGGTTCACCGGGACGCAGCTCAGCCCGTGGGACTGGTTCCACCCGAGCCGGGACGGCCAGGCCCGGCTGGCGGAGATCGCCTACCGCAACGTCACGGCCGCGGAGCCGCCCGCGTAGGGTCGGTGCCCATGACCTCGGGTACGGAGACGGGCACGGCCACTGCGGTACGCGCGGAGGACTTCGGCGCCCTCGCGGACGGGTCGCCCGTTCGCCGGTGGACGCTGGAGCGGGAAGGGGTCCGCGTTCGGGTCCTGACGTACGGCGCGATCGTGCAGTCGGTGGAGGCGCCGGGCCGGGACGGCTCCCGGGCCCCGGTGGCGCTCGGGCTGCCGGAGGTCGGGGGGTACGAGGAGTTCCCCGGCCCCTACTTCGGCGCGGTGGTCGGGCGGTACGCGAACCGGATCGGGGGCGCGTCGTTCGTCCTGGACGGGCGCAGGCACCGGCTGACGGCCAACGAGGGCGACACCCATCTGCACGGCGGGGCCAGGGGCTTCGACAAGCGGGTGTGGGACGCGGTGGCGGTGCCGGGCGGGGTGCGGATGTCCCTGGTCTCGGCGGACGGGGACGAGGGGTATCCGGGGCGGCTCGACTTCTCGGTGACGTACACCCTGGGGCCGGGCGGGGCGCTGCTGCTCGACCACCGGGCGGTGACCGACGCGCCGACCGTGCTGAACCCGACGAGCCATCTGTACTGGAATCTGGCGGGCGCGGAGAGCGGGAGCGCGCTGGGGCAGCAGTTGCGGATCGCGGCGGGTCACTTCACGCCGGTGGACGCGGCGTCGGTGCCGACCGGTGAGCTGTCGCCGGTGGCCGGGACCCGGTTCGACTTCCGTCGGACACGGGCGGTGGGCGCGGGGTACGACCAGAACTTCGTGCTGGAGGCGGGGGCACGGGGCGAGGACTCCGTCGCCGCCGAGCTGTACGACGCCTGGTCCGGGCGGGTGCTGACCGTACGGACCACCGAGCCGGGGCTCCAGCTGTACACGGCCGACCACTTCGACGGGCGGCCGTTCGGGCCGTGCGCCGGGATCGCGCTGGAGACCCAGCACTTCCCGGACTCGCCGAACCGGCCGGAGTTCCCGTCGACGGTCCTCCGGCCGGGCGAGGAGTTCACCTCGCGCACCGCGTACGCCTTCTCGGTGCGCTGAGACCCTCCTCCCGCCGCTCTCCGCTCAGCGGGCCAGGCCCAGGGTGACGCCGAGGCCGACCAGGACCGAGCCGATCGAGCGGTTCAGCGCCTTCTGGCGGCGCAGCATCGCGCCGCGCAGCCGGGAGTGCGAGAAGAACAGTGCGACCAGGGCGAACCAGCCGAGGTGGGCGGCCGACATGAACAGGCCGTACCCCGCCTGCGCCCACAGGGCGGTCTCGGGGCCGACGACCTGCGTGAAGGTCGCGACGACGAACAGGGTCGTCTTCGGGTTGAGGGCGTTGGTCAGAAAGCCGCTGCGCAGCGCGCCGAACGGGGAGAGCCCCGGCCGGTCCGACAGGTCGACGTCGAGGTCGGCGCGGGCCAGGAAGGTGCGCACCCCGATGTAGATCAGGTAGGCGGCGCCCGCCAGTTTGACCGCGGTGAACAGGGCGGTCGAGGAGGCGATGAGCAGCCCGACGCCGAGCATCGTGTACGTGACGTGGACCAGGACGCCCGCGGCGACCCCGGTGGCCGCGAGGACGCCGGTGGTGCGCCCGTACAGATAGCTGTTGCGGACGACCACGGCGAAGTCGGCGCCCGGCGAGATGACCGCGAGGACGGTGATGGCGGCGACCGCCAGCAGCTCGGTCATGCGGACCAAGCCCGGGGGGCCGGGGTCTCACCGCTGTCGGCGGTGGCGGGGCCGGGTTCCGGGGCCTGGTCCGGGTCCACCAGGTCGCGGGCGAGCAGGGTGGCCCCGGCGACGGCTCCCGGCATCAGGAACACGGCGACGAACGGGATCAGGAAGGCCAGGGTCAGCGGGACGCCGAAGCCGAGCACCAGCAGCCGGCGGCCGCGCAGCAGGACGAGGCGGTCCTTGAGGACCATGCCCCGGCGCTGGAGGGCGACGGCGGTCAGTTCCTCGGCCAGGAAGTAGCCGGAGACGCAGAAGCCGATCGCGGGAACCACGGTCTGCCCGACGACGGGGATGAAACCGCAGGCGAAGAGGGCGATCCCGTACAGGGCGACGCGCAGCAGGATGCGCAGGGAGTCGCGGGCGGAGATCCACAGTTCCCGCCAGAGCGGCAGTCCGGACTCGGGGACCTCGCCGCCCTCGCTGCGGTCGACCTCCTCGGAGAGCGACTCGTAGAAGGGCTGGCCGACCAGCAGGGTGACGGCGGTGAAGGTGATGACCGCGAGGAACAGGCCGAAGACGAAGACGAGCGCGGTCAGCCCGGTACGCAGGAGGCCCTGCCAGGGCGAGGACCAGTCGTCGGCGAACGGGGTCGCCCAGCCGACGAGGTCGTCGGCTCCGTAGCCGAGTCCGATCAGCGCCCCGGCGTAGACGACGAGGGTGACGAGTCCGGGCAGCAGCCCGAATCCGAACCATCGCCCGTGTCGGGCAACCCAGCGCTGCCCCTTCATCAAGTAACCGAAACCCGCCCCGAGATCGCTCATGGGCGTCAGCGTACTGGCGTGCGCGAACAGCGAGGACCGCACCCCGGGGTGGGGTGCGGTCCTCGCGCGAGGCCGTGACCGGTCAGGCGACCGAGAGCGCGACGTTGATGTTGCCGCGGGTGGCGTTCGAGTACGGGCAGACCTGGTGGGCCTTCTCGATGAGCGCCTGCGCGGTGGCGGCGTCGACGTTCGGGATGGAGGCGCTGATCGCGACCTCCAGGCCGAAGCCGCCGGTCTCGGTCTTGCCGATGGAGACCGAGGCGGTGACGGTGGAGCCGGAGATGTCGGCCTTCTCCTGGCGGGCTACGACACCCAGCGCGCCCTGGAAGCAGGCGCTGTAGCCGGCCGCGAAGAGCTGCTCGGGGTTGGTGCCCGCGCCGCTGCCGCCCATGGCCTTCGGCGGGTTCACGACGACGTCGAGCTGACCGTCGTCGGAGGAGACCCGGCCGTCGCGGCCGTTCTCGGCGGTGGCGACGGCGGTGTAGGCGACGTCGATCTTCTGGATGGTCATGGTGTGAGGATTCCTCCTGTTGGTGCGCCGCGACTCGCGCCCACGATCGCGACGGCCTGGGATGAGCCTAACGGGTGGCTGCGACGGGGCCGGGGTCAGACCAGGGAAACGATCATCTTGCCGGTGTTCTCGCCGCGCAGCAGGCCGACGAACGCGTCGTAGCCCTGCTCGATGCCCTCGACCGTCGTCTCCCGGTACTTCAGCTCGCCCGAGGCCAGCCAGCCGGCGACCTCCTGGACGAACTGCTGCTGGAGGTCGGCGTGGTCGCCGACGAGCATGCCCTGGAGGCGCAGCCGCTTGCCGATGATCATCGCCATGTTCTTCGGGCCGGGGGTCGGCTCGGTGGAGTTGTACTGGGCGATCATGCCGCAGATGGTGGCGCGGCCGTGCAGGTTGAACGAGGAGATCGCGGCTTCGAGGTGCTCGCCGCCGACGTTGTCGAAGTAGACGTCGATGCCGTCGGGGGCGGCTTCCTTGAGCTGGTCGCGGACCGGCCCGTTCTTGTAGTTGAACGCGGCGTCGAAGCCGTACTCCTCGGTGAGGAGCTTGACCTTCTCGTCGGAGCCGGCGGAGCCGATGACCCGTGAGGCGCCCTTGAGCTTCGCCATCTGGCCGACCTGGCTGCCGACGGCCCCGGCCGCGCCGGAGACGAAGACCGCGTCGCCCTCCTTGAAGGAGGCGACGTCGAACAGGCCCGCGTAGGCGGTGAGTCCGGTCATGCCGAGCACGCCGAGGTAGGCGGAGAGCGGGGCGAGGTCGGGGTCGACCTTGACCGCGTGCTTGGCGGGCATGTCGGCGATCTCGCGCCAGCCGAGGCCGTGCAGGACGTGGTCGCCGACGGCGATCCCCTCGGCGTTCGAGGCGATGACCTCGCCGACCGCGCCGCCGTCCATGGGGTGGTCGAGCTTGAAGGGCGGGGTGTACGACTTCACGTCGTTCATCCGGCCGCGCATGTACGGGTCGACCGAGAAGTACTTGTTGCGGACGAGGATGCGGCCTTCGGCCGGAGCGGCCACCGCGGCCTCACGCAGCGCGAAGTCCTCGGCCTTGGGCCAGCCGTGGGGGCGGGCGACCAGGTGCCATTCGCGGCTGGACGTGGGAAGTGCTGCAGACATGGGCTCGGGTCCTCCTCAATGTCCTACGGGGGGTGAGCCTCCGCGCCCGGTGGCGCGAAAAGCTTCATTACATGAAACAACCATGCTCCTGAATATTTCATGATGTCAAGTAAATCGGTACGCTGTCGTCCATGGCCACTCGCACAGACCCCCTGACCCTTGAGGTCGTCGAGCTCATCGGCACCGTCGTGGCGCGCTACCACGAGGAGTACGACCGGGCCGCCGCCGAGCACTCCCTCACGGGCGCGCAGGCACGGGTGCTCGGGCTGCTCTCACTGGAGCCCCTGCCGATGCGGAAGATCGCCCTCAGGCTGAAGTGCGAGCCGTCGAACGTCACCGGGATCGTCGACCGGCTGGAGACCCGGGAACTGGTCGAGCGCAGGCCCGATCCGGTCGACCGGCGGGTGAAGCTGGCCGCCGCGACGGAGAAGGGCAGGCGCACGGCCCGCGAGCTGCGGGACGCGCTGGACTTCGCCCGGGAGCCGCTGGCCGGACTCTCCGACGCCGAGCGCACGGTCCTGCGGGACCTGCTGCGCCGGATGCTGGGCGAGGCGCCCGTCTAGACCGCGCCCCGGTCCGTGCTCACGTGCACCACCACAGGAAGCGGGTGCAGGTCGGGGACGGGGTCGGGGTGGGCGTCGGCTCGGCCGGGGGCGGCGGGGACGCGGGCGCGGTCGTCGGCTCCTGCGGATCGCCCGGTCCCGGCGGGTCGGCGGGCGGGCTGTCGGGGGCGTCGGACGGGGCCGCGTCGTCGGGGTCCGGGGAGGCGCCGGTGGGCTCCTCCGTGACGGAGGGGCCGGGGCTCGGCGACCCGGACGGATCCGCCGGGGCACCGCTGCGGGTGTCCGCCGGTGAGGCGTCCGTCCCGGGGCCCGTGGTCGCCCCGGCGCGGGAGCCGACCGGGCCGGGATCGCGGGGTGCGTCGGCGGACGACTCCTCCGGCGCGGCCTCGGTCGGACCGCCCGGCTCCTCGCTGACGAAGTCGGCGGCGGTGTCGTCCCGCCCGGGCTCGAGGGCCAGTTCCGCCAGGCTCAGGGCGCCCGCCGCGAGGAGCAGCCCGAGGGCCCCGAGCAGGACGGTCCGGCCGCGGCGGCGGTGACTGCCGCGGGCCCGCCGCCGCGCACCGGGGCGGGTAGTGCGCGGGGT
>NTHE01000008.1 GCA_002551355.1 Streptomyces sp. man185
GGTCCGGGCGTTCCCACGCCGGGCCCCGCCGCCGCGCGTCCTGCCCCGCAGGCCGCCGCGGCCCCCGCTCCCGCGAAGGCGAAGAAGGGCCGCTCCAAGCTGGTCCTGCTCGGGGTGGCCGCGGTCGTGCTGCTCGGCATCGCGTACGGGGCGGGTCTTCTGCTGAACCACGCCGAGGTCCCCAAGGGCACCACGGTGCTCGGCGTCGACATCGGCGGCGGCTCGAAGGAGGAGGCGGTCACCAAACTGGAAGCCGCCCTCGGCGAGCGCGCCAAGACGCCTCTGACGCTGTCGGTGGACGGCAAGGAGGAGAAGCTCGACCCCGAGAAGGCCGGTCTCACCCTGGACAGCCAGGAGACCGTGCGCGGCGCGGCGGGCAGTGACTACAACCCCGTCTCGGTGATCGGTTCGCTGTTCGGCGGGCAGCGCCCCGCCGACCCGGTGATCCCGGTCGACGAGGAGAAGCTCGGTGTGGCGCTGACCGACCTGGCGGGCGCTTCCGGCTCGGCCAACGACGGCACGATCCGCTTCGAGCCGAACAAGGCCGTGGCGGTGCCGGGCAAGCCGGGCAAGTCGCTGGACGCCGGCCAGTCCCTGATCTCGGTCCGGGACGCCTACCGCGCCCAGGTGCAGACCGGGCAGGCCCGGCTGGTCGAACTCCCCGTCGCCACCACCCGGCCCACCATCACCAAGGCCGAGCTGGACCGGGCGATGAAGGAGTTCGCCGAGCCCGCGATGTCCGGTCTGATCACCATCAAGGCGGGCCCGAAGCAGATCCAGTTCGGCCCGGCGCGGTCGCTGCCGCAGATCCTGTCCATGAAGCCGGTGGACGGCCGGCTGGTCGACGTCTACGACAAGCAGGCGATCGACACGCTCCTGGACGGCGTCTTCGACGGCATCATGGCGGTCAAGGCCGACGGCAAGAAGCACCAGGTCGGCGCGGACGACGTCGCCCAGGCGATGAAGACCGCCCTGGCCGGGACGACCCCGGCCGAGCGGACGGTCACCATCGACCTGACCGGCGAGGGCTGACCCCCGGCCCGACACCCGCTCCACGCTTCCGCCCCCGCCCGGGAATGTCTCCGGCCGGGGGCGGAGTCGTGCTCGGACGGATCTCGGGGCCGGCGGCCGTCTTCTCAACTCCCGCACCATGTAAGAGTTTTCTGAAACAGCCTGGAAATTCTTTCGAGAACCTTGACGTGTCCATCGCTGGCCGGGCAGGCTCCGAACTCCCCCACGGCAGCCAGGCGCGTGGCTGCCCACGCCGGGTACGGGCGAACGCCCCGTACCCGCGACCGAAGGAGCCGCAATTGAGTTCCCGCGCCGCACGCGCAGCCCTGGCAGGCCTGCTCGCCGCCGGAGGCCTCGCCGCCCTCGCCCCCTGGTCCTCCCAGGCGGCCCCACCGGGCGGGAAGACCGTCACCGCCACCCTCTTCGAGTGGAAGTACGACGCGGTGGCCACCGCCTGCACCGACACCCTGGGCCCGGCCGGCTACGGCTATGTCGAGGTCTCGCCGGCCACCGAACACATCCAGGGCGACCAGTGGTGGACCTCCTACCAGCCGGTCAGCTACAAGATCGCCGGCCGCCTCGGTGACCGCGACTCCTTCGCCGCGATGGTGGAGAGCTGCCACGCGGCCGGGGTGAAGGTGGTGGCGGACGCCGTGATCAACCACATGGCCGCCGGGTCCGGCACCGGGACGGGCGGCACGGTGTACACCAAGTACGCCTACCCCGGGACCTTCCAGGACCAGGACTTCCACGGCTGCCGCAAGGACATCGCCGACTACGGCGACCGCGGCGACGTCCAGAACTGCGAACTGGTCGGCCTGGCGGACCTGGACACCGGCAGCGACGCCGTACGCACGACGATCGCCGCCTACCTCTCCGACCTCCGCTCGCTCGGCGTCGACGGCTTCCGCATCGACGCCGCGAAGCACATGTCGGCCGACGACGTCGCCGCGATCAAGGGCAAGATGGCCGACCCCGGCTTCTGGGTCACCGAGGTCATCCACGGCGGGGGAGAGGCGGTACAGCCCGAGGAGTACACCTCGATCGGCGACGTCGACGAGTTCCGTTACGGCGGCCACCTCAAGTCCGCCTTCCAGGGCGGCGGTCTGTCCGGCCTGAAGTCGATCGCCGACGGCAAACTCCCGAGCGGCTCCGCCCGTACGTTCGTCGACAACTGGGACACCGAGCGCAACGGCTCCACGCTCACCCACGAGGACGGCGCGGCCTACACCCTGGCCAACGTCTTCATGCTCGCCTCGCCCTACGGTTCCCCGAACGTCTTCTCCGGCTACACCTGGTCCGACAAGGACGCGGGCCCGCCGGACGGCGGCGCGGCCGACTGCGGCTCCGACGCCTGGACCTGCACGCACGCCCAGCAGGCGGTGACCGGGATGGTCGGCTTCCACAACGCCACGGCGGGCGCGGAGCTGACCGACTGGTGGGACGACGGCTCCTTCGCCCTCGCCTTCGCCCGCGCCGGCAAGGGCTTCGTCGCCATCAACAAAGGGGACGCGGAGCTGACCCGCGCCTTCACGACGACGCTGCCGGCGGGCACGTACTGCAACGTGGTCGCCGCCGCCCCGGACGCCTGCGACGGCGACGAGGTCACGGTCGCGGACGACGGCACCGCGACGGTCACGGTCCCGGCGCGCGGGGCGGTGGCGCTGCACGGGTAGCGGGCAGCGCCCGGCGGAGCGGGGCCCGGCGCTCAACAGCAGCCGGGCCCCGCTCCGGTACACGTCCCGTACTACGGGAAGTTCACCACCTGGGAGGGGATGGTGTCCGGGCCGGACGTGGGGGATCCGACGTCGTTGATCACGTGCTCGTACTGGCCGTTGCCGCCGAGTGAGACGACGATCAGGCTGTGGAACTTCACGCCGGGTTTCACCGGTGCCTCGAAGCCGTGCTCCTGGATGATCGTCGGGTCGACGTTGTAGTAGCAGTAGCTGCCCATGCCCCAGCCCTCGTGCTGCTCGACCGACTCGTCGACCCGATAGGCGGCGTAGCCCTTCGTGTCGCCGTTCTGGATCGCCTCCTGGTTGGGGGCGTCGTACGCCTTCTCGTTCTGGAAGAAGATCGTCCGGCCGCGTTCGCCGTACCACTCCACGTCGTACTTGTTGAAGTGCTCCACGANCCTGGTTGGGGGCGTCGTACGCCTTCTCGTTCTGGAAGAAGATCGTCCGGCCGCGTTCGCCGTACCACTCCACGTCGTACTTGTTGAAGTGCTCCACGAACAGCCCGGTCGCCAGCACGTCGTCGCCGTTGACGCGGACGCCGTAGTCGGCCCGGTTGGTCTCCCAGCCCCAGCCCTCACCGTGGTCCGCACGCCACACCCAGGTGTGGTCGATNCACGTCGTCGCCGTTGACGCGGACGCCGTAGTCGGCCCGGTTGGTCTCCCAGCCCCAGCCCTCACCGTGGTCCGCACGCCACACCCAGGTGTGGTCGATTATCGTGTCGTCGCTGTTCACGACGATGCTCGTGGTCGCCTTGCCGGGGCCGGCCCCGCCGATCCGCACGAACACGTCCTGGAGCGAGGTGGGGTTGGCCGAGTGATCGGCGGACGCGCCCTGCGGTCCGACCTCCAGCAGTGTCGGCGAGTTGACGGGACCGGCGTCGATGAGGAAGCCCGCCAGTTTCACCCCGTCGACGTCGGCGACCTTCATCGCTGTCACCCCGTTGTCCGGGATGATAGTGGCCAGGCCGAGACCCAGGACGACGGTGTTCGCCCGGTTCACGTTGATGGTCTGGTCGATGTGGTAGACCCCGGGCGTGAACAGCAGGTTGAGGCCCTGCGCGAGCGCGGCGTTGATCGTCGCGGCCGTGGCGCCCTGCTTGACGACGTAGAAGCGGTTCAGCGGGATGGACTCGCCCGGCTGGGTTCCGCCGTCCCACGAGACACCGCGCGCGTTGACGCGCTTCGCGGGGACGAAGACCTTGTACTCGTTGCCGTCGAGGTAGAGGAACGGCTTCTCGCGCGAGATCGGAGTGGTGTCGAGCGTGGTGTACGGCGGGGCCGGGTAGCTCGCCGCCGGTGCGCCCTGGACGCCGGAGAACGTCATGTTCCACACGGCGTTGGTCCAGCCGCCGACCGAGCTGTCGCGGGTGTACCACTGCTGCTGCGAGTACGGGCCGACCGTGCCGTCGATCTTGGAGTCGGCGATGTAGCCGCCGCTGGCCCAGCCGTAACCGTCGGGGGCGAGGTTCAGCCCGCCCTTGACGTGCATCCGGCGGAAGGGGGCCGCCTGGGAGACCGCCCAGCGGTTGGTGCCGTTGACCGGGTTCAGGGTCAGGTTCTCCGCCGAGCGCCAGAAGTTCTGCGTCGCGTTTCCGTTGAACCAGCCCGCGTCCACGGTCACATCACCGTTGAACGTGGTGGCGTTCGGGTTGAGGCCGAGACCCGCGATCTGCGTGTAGAAGCCGATCTGCGCGTTGATGTTGTTGTACGTGCCCGGCTTGAAGAGGAGCGCGTGCCGGCCGCTGCCGAACTGGGCCTCCTCCTGCTGCTGGAAGATCTCGTCGACCTTGCCCTGGATGTCGGGCGTGGACGGGTCGAAGACATGGACGTTCGGGCCGAGGTCGCCGCCACCCGGAATCTCCGGACCGCCGCCGTCCCGCGTACCGAAGACCTTGAACTCCCAGAGTGAGTAGCCGTAGCCGGTGGCCCGCTGGGTGCCGGTCAGCCGCACGTAACGGGCGTCGCCGGAGACGTTCAGGGTCTCGTTGCCGCCGGCCGATGTGGTGGTGCTGTAGGCGGTCGTCCAGTCGTTGCCGTTGGTCGACAACTCGATGCGGTAGCTCTTGGCGTGCGCGGCCTCCCAGGCGAGTTCGACCCGGCTGAGAGCCGCCGGGGAGCCGAGGTCGATCCGGATCCACTGCGGGTCGGCGAACGCGCTGGACCAGCGGGTCCCGGCGTCCCCGTCGACGGCGTTGCCCGCCGCGGTGCCGCCGTTCTCCTGGCTGGAGGCGGTCACCGTGGAGCCCTGGGAGAGCAGGACCGGAGCGGCCTGCGCCGGAGCCGCCTGCACGGCAGCGAGCAGCGTCGCGACGAGGGTCGTGATGACCGCGAGGGCCAGCGTGCGCCGTCGACGGGATGCGGCCAGGGGAGGCCGCGAGGGTCTGACGAGGGCAACGGACATGTCTGAGTCTCCTGGAAGGTCAGGCGGGCGGGGGCGGGTACGGATGTGGGCGAGTGCTCCCATGAAGGAGAGAGCGCTCTCTCGGTAGCCGAATGATTCTCCCGTGTTTCCGTGGCGTCAAGAGTTGTGCACGGGATTGACGCCTCGGCTCCTCCGGCGGGGTGGACGTTTCATCTCCTGCAAGCTCAGCAGGAGTTGACCTGGCATCAGCCGGATAGGTCGGATGCCTTTCCTGTGGCATCTGGAACCAACTCGGCCGAAACCCTTGACGGTTCACTCCGCCCCCCGCCACGCTCCCCACTGTGGGGGAGCGCTCTCTCGGCCTCATCCCCTCACAGCGCAAGGAGTTCGCATGGAAGCCCGTGGAACACCACGGTTGCGCGGTGCCCTGGTGGTCATGGCCGCCGTGGCCCTCCTGTTCACCCTCTCGGTGGCCGTCGCCCCGGAGCGCGCCACCGCCGCGGCCGTTCTCGTCTCCCAGGGGAAGCCGGCCATCGCCTCCAGCACGGAGGCCCCCTTCACCGCCCCGTCCGCCGTCGACGGCGACCGGGCCACCCGCTGGTCCAGCGCCTTCACCGACGACGAGTGGATCCGTATCGACCTCGGCGCCACCACCTCGATCGGACAGGTCGTCCTCGACTGGGAGGCCGCGTACGCCAGGGGCTACCGCCTGGAGGTCTCCGACAACGGGGCCGACTGGAGGACCGTCCACTCCACCACGACCGGCTCCGGGGGCGTCGAGACCCTGACGGTCTCCGGCACCGGCCGCTACATCCGGATGCACGGCACCGAGCGCGCCACGCCCTGGGGCTACTCCCTCCACGAGTTCCAGGTCTACTCCACCAGCGGCGGCACCGCCCCCGGCGACGACGTCCTGCTCTCCTACGGCAAGACCGGTTCCGCCTCGACCTCCCAGCACGACGGCACCTGCTGGGAGTGCTCCCCGGACAAGGCGTTCGACCGCGACCCCGCCAGCCGCTGGGCCACCAGCCCCGAGGGTGGTTGGAGTGACCCGGGCTGGATCGCCGTCGATCTCGGCGCCCGCGCGGAGATCGACCGGGTGGTCCTCCAGTGGGACCCGGCGTACGCCAGGGCCTACCGGATCGAGGTCTCCGACAACGGGACCGACTGGACGACGATCCACTCCACCACCACCGGCACCGGCTTCAAGGAGACGCTGGACGTCAGCGGAACCGGCCGGCACGTGCGCCTGTACGCCACGCAGCGCAGCGGTGAATACGGCTACTCGCTCTGGGAGTTCCAGGTCTGGGGCACCGGCGGAGCGCCGATCCCCGCACCGCCGCTGCCCGCGGACCCCACGTACGGCCGGCTGGTGTTCAGCGACGAGTTCAACGGCCCCGCCGGCACGGCGCCCGACCCGGCCAAGTGGGTCCCGGAGACCGGCACCGGTCCCAACAACGAGCTGGAGTACTACACGAACAACAAGAACGCGGCCCAGGACGGCAACGGCAGCCTCGTCCTGGAGGCCCGCCGCGAGGAAACCCCCGGTTCCGCCTGCCCGCCCGACCCGCTGAGCGGCAGCACCACATGCCAGTACACCTCGGCGCGGCTCAACACCTACGGGAAGTTCCAGTTCACCTACGGCCGGGTCGAGGCCCGCATCAAGGTCTCCGGTACGCAGGGGCTCTGGCCCGCGTTCTGGATGCTGGGCGCGGACTACTTCGACCAGGGGCGTCCGTGGCCCTACACCGGTGAGATCGACATCATGGAGCACGTCGGCAAGGAGCCGAACACCACGTACTCCACCCTGCACGCACCCGCGTACAACGGGGCGGCCGGCTACGGAGCCCCGTACTCCCTGCCGGGCGGCGCGAACTTCGCCGACGCCTTCCACACCTTCGCGGTGGACTGGAACAGCAAGGGCATGACGTTCCGGGTCGACGGAAACGTCACGCACACGGTCGACAAGGAGCAGCTGGAGAGCACCCGCGGACCCTGGGTGTTCGACCACGACTTCTTCCTCATCCTCAACAACGCGGTCGGCGGTGACTGGCCCGGCCCGCCCGACGCCACCACCCGCTTCCCGCAGAAGATGAGCATCGACTACATCAAGGTCTGGCAGTAGGAAACCAGCAGGTCCCGGGCGTCCGGGCGGTGTGTTCCCCACACCGTCCGGCCACCCTTTCCGGGCTTCAGCCGCGCGGCGCGTACAGGATCCACAGCGGTCCCTCGGCGAGATCGACGCGGCGTCCGTCGGGGGTGCTGAACACCGTGTCCGCATCGGCGGAGCTCCGGGCCCACCGGGCGTCGTACGCCCGGCCGTCCCGCAGGACGACCGCGTCCCCCGACCCCACGGTCTCGGTGAACGGAGTGTTGTTCCCCGACCGGTCACGGAAGTCCGACTCCCGTACGTCCACGTCCTGGACGACGACCGTACCGGCCCCGACCCGTCCGCCCTCGGCCGTCCGGGCGGGGGAGCCGTCCAGGGAGACGAGCCACCGCTCGTTCCCGGCGGACCACGTGAACGTCACCGACGCCGACGGGTAGCGAACGGTGCGGCTGTCCTCCGGCTCACCGCCGGGAGGCAGCGCGCCGACCTTGAGCCCGAGCTCCGCCACGGCATCCACACCGGAGGCCGTGAACGGGATCCTTTCCGGCCGCAGATACAGATTGTGCGGCGCGGGCCGGTCCGGACCCCGGAAGTACGCCCCCGGCGCCTTCGACGGCGGCACGGCGTCCAGCGGCGCCCGGTCGATGACCGGCAGCAGCCTGCTCTGAGCCCCCGAGAAGGCCAGCGTCGGCCGGTCGAACTGCCGCAGCAGCTCCAGATCGGTCTCCCGCGCACTGCGCACGGGGCCGATCACCGGCGGCAGGTCGGAGGAGTACACGGCGAGAATCCGGCTCAGGCCCGCCTCCACCTGTTCGACGTAGACGACGTCGGCCCGCTCCAGCCCGGTGTGGGGGCGTGCGGGGGCCACGTTGTCGATCTTCACGGCGAGCACGTCGGCGGCCCCGCCCGTATCGGAGGGAGAGCTGCTGCGCGACGAGGGCGACGAACCGCCCCCGCCCGTGCACCCCGCGATTCCGGCCAGCAGGAGCGCGATGAACAGCGCCGCGACTGCCTTGCTCACTCCGGCTGCGGACATGGCGACCGCCCTTCCGGGGCGTCGGCCGACGAAGTCTGCGGACGTCGCCGTGTCGCGGCCCCCATCCATCATCCACCATCACGTGTCCGGCGCGCCCGCGGTCGCGCGGAAGCCCCCGCACGGGGGTGACGGCCCCGACATGGCCGGAACCGCCCTGCGCCGCGCCCCCGATTCGGCTTTCGGAGGCGCTGTTCGCCGGTGGGCGTCGTCGGAGGCGGCCAGATGGGGGGCCGGGATCGCCGAGGTCTGCGCCCGCGCCGGACTCGACACCATCGTCTGTGAGGCCACGCCACCGAAGCCGACCGGGCCCGCGAACGCGTGGCCGTATCCCTGGAACGGGCCGTCCGGCGAGGCAAGCTCGACCGCCTCCCGGCCGAGGACGCCCTCGGCCGGCTGGTCTTCACCGGGAGCCTCGACGACCTGGCCGACCGTCAGATCGTGATCGAGTCCGTCGTCGAGAACGCCGCCGCCAAGACGGAGATCTTCACCGCCCTCGACAAGATCGTCGAAGACCCCGAGGCGATCCTGGCGATCAACACCTCCGCCATCCCCGTGATGCGGCTCGGCATGGCCACCCACCGCGCCGACCGCGTCCTCGGACTGCACTTCTTTAACCCCGTGCCGGTCCTCCCGCTGGTCGAGGTGGTGACCTCGCTGCACACCTCCGCCGAGACGCTGACCGCCGCCGAGGAGTTCGCCACCACCGTCCTCGGCAAGACGGTGGTCCGCTCCCAGGACCGGGCAGGCTTCGTCGTCAACGCGCTCCTGATCCCGTATCTGCTCTCCGCGATCCGGATGGCCGAGTCGGGGTTCGCCACCGCCGCCGACGTGGACGCCGGGATGGAGCTGGGCTGCGCCCACCCGATGGGCCCGCTCAGGCTCGCCGACCTGATCGGCCTCGACACGGTGGCCTCCATCGCCGCCTCGCTGTACGACGAGTTCAAGGAACCCCTCTACGCCCCGCCGCCGCTGCTTCAGCGGATGGTGGAGGCGGGGCTGCTCGGCCGGAAGACCGGGCGCGGGTTCCACATCTACGACCGGGGCTGAGGGGCCCGGGTTCCGGGTCGCGGCTGAGGGGCCGCGACCACTGACCGGACGGGGTGGGAAGCGGTTGACTGTGCCGCTGCCCACCCCGCCACGGTGTCCGCCCCACGGTTCCGGGCGGACGGCTCCAGACCGGCGTTCTGGTCCAGACCTCTTGACCGAAGGTCTGGACCATTCTACGTTTTGACGGGGTCACGACACAGGGCGGGTCGGGGCGAACCCTTCGCACCGGCGACGGCTGACCCGGGCAGGAAGGACATCCGGATCATGGGGCGTACATCACGACTGCTGGGCCTCGGCCTGGCCGCGGCGCTCGTCGTACCGATGCTGGTCGCAGCCGCACCGCCGAAGACCGAGGAGAGAGCCGGGGCTGCCGCCGAGACCTGTGCGGTCAAGTCGAAGCCCACGGGCAAGGTGCTCCAGGGGTACTGGGAGAACTGGGACGGGGCGGCCAACGGCGTGCACCCGCCGCTCGGCTGGATCCCGATCACCGACTCCCGCATTACCCAGCACGGCTACAACGTCGTCAACGCGGCCTTCCCCGTCATCCGCTCCGACGGCACCGTCCTCTGGGAGGACGGCATGGACAGCACCGTCAAGGTCGCCACCCCTGCCGAGATGTGCCAGGCCAAGGCCTCCGGCCTCACCGTCCTCATGTCGATCGGCGGAGCCACGGCCGGGATCGACCTCAGCTCCAGCACGGTGGCCGACCGGTTCGTCCAGACGATCGTCCCGATCCTGAAGAAGTACAACTTCGACGGCATCGACATCGACATCGAGACCGGCCTCGTCGGCAGCGGCAACATCAACCAGCTGTCCCCCTCACAGACCAACCTCATCCGCATCATCGACGGCGTCCTCGCCGCCATGCCGTCGAACTTCGGCCTCACCATGGCCCCCGAGACGGCGTACGTCACCGGAGGCAGCGTCGTCTACGGCTCGATCTGGGGCGCGTACCTTCCGGTCATCAAGAAGTACGCCGACAACGGCCGCCTGTGGTGGCTGAACATGCAGTACTACAACGGCAGCATGTACGGCTGCTCCGGCGACTCCTACTCCGCCGGCACCGTCGCGGGCTTCACCGCCCAGACCGACTGCCTGAACAAGGGGCTCGTCATCCAGGGCACCACCATCAAGGTGCCCTACGACAAGCAGGTCCCCGGACTGCCCGCGCAGCCCGGCGCCGGCGGCGGCCACATGTCCACCGGACTCGTCGCGCAGGCCTGGAACCACTACAACGGCTCGCTGAAGGGGCTGATGACCTGGTCGCTGAACTGGGACGGCTCGAAGGGCTGGACCTTCGGCGACAACGTGAAGGCTCTCCAGGGCCGTTGACCCGGTTTCCGCGTCCCCGGTCCGCCGATGACCGGGGGCGCGGTGCCGCTCCGGCCGGGAGGCGACACGAGGAAGGCGTGAACCGGTCGCACGCCGGGGCGGTCGAGAGAGCAGAATCGGGTACGGACCGGGGTGATCGTTTCCCGGTGCGACGGGCCCGTCTCCCCGCGGGCCGGCCGAAGACGAAGACGTACGAGGAGACCCGATGGTGCACGAACGGGCCGGTCACCCGGCACAGTCCGCAGACCTGGTCGACGTGGCACGGCTGGTGACGGCCTATTACGCCCTCCACCCCGACCCGGCCGACCCCGCCCAGCGTGTCGCCTTCGGCACCTCCGGCCACCGGGGCTCCGCCTTCGCCGCCGCGTTCAACGAGGACCACATCGCCGCCACCACCCAGGCGATCTGCGACTACCGCGCCCGGCAGGGCACCGACGGGCCCCTGTTCCTCGGCGCGGACACCCACGCGCTCTCCGAGCCCGCCCGGGTGACCGCCCTGGAGGTGCTCGCCGCCAACGGGGCCACCGTCCTCATCGACAGCGAGGACGGCTACACCCCGACCCCAGCCGTCTCGCACGCCATCCTCACGTACAACCAGGGGCGCACCGAGCACCTGGCCGACGGCATCGTGGTCACCCCGTCGCACAACCCGCCCGCCGACGGCGGCTTCAAGTACAACCCGCCGAACGGGGGTCCGGCCGCCTCCGACGCCACGTCCTGGATCCAGGACCGGGCGAACGCCCTCATCGAGGCCGGACTCGGGGAGGTCCGCCGGATCCCGTACGCCCGCGCCCTGGCCGCCGACACCACCCGCCGCCACGACTTCCTGACCGCGTACGTCGACGACCTGCCGTCCGTCCTCGACCTCGACGCCGTGCGGGACGCGGGCATCCGGATCGGCGCCGACCCGCTCGGCGGTGCCTCTGTCGCCTACTGGGGGCGGATCGCCGAGCGCCACCGGATCGACCTCACCGTCGTCAACCCGCTGGCCGATCCCACCTGGCGGTTCATGACGCTGGACTGGGACGGCAAGATCCGCATGGACTGCTCGTCGCCGCACGCCATGGCCTCGCTCATCGAGCAGCGCGACGCGTACGCCATCTCCACCGGCAACGACGCGGACGCCGACCGGCACGGCATCGTCACCCCCGACGGCGGGCTGATGAACCCCAACCACTACCTGGCCGTCGCCATCGACTACCTCTACACCCACCGCGACACCTGGGCCGCCGGGACCGGCATCGGCAAGACGCTGGTCTCCTCCTCCATGATCGACCGGGTCGCCCAGGACCTCGGCCGCACCCTGGTGGAGGTCCCGGTCGGCTTCAAGTGGTTCGTCGACGGTCTCTACGACGGCAGCCTCGGCTTCGGCGGCGAGGAGTCCGCCGGGGCCTCCTTCCTGCGCCGCGACGGCCGGGTCTGGACGACGGACAAGGACGGCATCCTGCTGGCCCTCCTCGCCTCCGAGATCACCGCCGTCACCGGTTCCACCCCCTCCGAGCACTACGCCCGCCTCACCGACCGCTTCGGCGACCCGGCGTACGCCCGCATCGACGCCCCCGCCACCCGCGAGGAGAAGGCCGTCCTGGCGAAGCTCTCCCCGCAGCAGGTCAAGGCCGACACCCTGGCCGGCGAACCCGTCACCGCCGTCCTCACCGAGGCCCCCGGCAACGGCGCCCCGATCGGCGGCCTCAAGGTCTGCACCGACAGCGCCTGGTTCGCCGCGCGCCCCTCGGGCACCGAGGACGTCTACAAGGTGTACGCGGAGAGCTTCCAGGGACCCGGCCATCTCGCCCGGGTCCAGGAGGAGGCCCGGGCGCTGGTGTCCGAAGCGCTGGGCGGCGCCTAGGCGTCGGGTCGGCCGTCGCGTCGCCGCCGGGCACGTTCGAGCTCGGCGGCGTCCGACAGCCAGGAGCCGTGCCGGTCGAGTCCGGCCCAGCCGCCGCGGACGTAGGCGCTCACCAGGGTCCGGTACCCGCTCATCCCGTCGATGAGCGTGTACTCGACCCGGTACTCCGGATCCGACCCACCGCGGCCCTTGCGCACCGTCATGACCCGGGCGGCGGTGTCGGCGTAGAAGTGCAGCTGGATCCCCTCACCCAGCTCCTCGTCCTCGATGGTGAAGACCTCGTTGTCGCCGGCGGAGCGATCACCGACGAACTCCCAGAACTCCGCAGAGGCCGTGCGGCCGCTGTCCGCGCGCCACTTCTTCTCGACGCCCTTGTCGTCGGTGAAGGACAGGACGGTCTTCCTCTTCCCGGCGTCCTCGCCGGGGCCGCCGGTGGTCTCCTCGTCGTCCTCCAGAGGCGCGTTCCTGGAGCGATGGGCGGCTTCCGAGCACATCAGGAAGCTCACGGTGCGCACGGCGTCGGCGGCGAGATCCGGGTGCGCCCGGCGCACGGCGGCGTCCACCGCCGTCTCCATCCGGCTCCAGTCGCGCTTGTCCGTGGCGCGCTTGCCCCGCCGTGGGTCGCGGCCGATCCGCATTCCGGCGCACGCCCGCTCAGCGGTGGCGAGCACCCGCATGACCTCGGGCAGCAGCGCGGCGTCGACGGCGTCCGGCACCCGCCTCGGGATCGTCGCGCCGTGCACGTACTGGCCCGTGTACTTCAGAAGCGCCGTATCGAGCGGACCGAGGACCACGCCGCGCTCGGCGCGACGGCGGTTCGCGTGATGCTCCTGAGCCCGCTTTCCGTCGGACGTCTCCGTCGCCGCGCGCATCGCCGCGCAGACCTGACCGCGCTCCAGCAGATCGATGTCGGCACCGTGGGCGATGAGCCGGCCCCTGTCCCACGGGACGCGCCCGAAGAGCGCGTCGACGTCGGCGGGCGCGGCGAGGAGAACCGGATCCAGGAGCGCGACGGCGGCGTCCTCGTCGAGCCGGCCCCGGGTTCCGGCGGCATCGCACAGCGGAAGGACCGCACTCCACAGCAGCAGGTGCCTGCCCAGGTCCTCCCGGATCACGGCGAGATGGGCTTCCCCGATCGGGAACGTGAACTCACGGGGCGAGTGGTTGGCGTCCGCCCCGGCACCGAGCATCACCTTCAGCTCGCCGTCCTCGCGGATCACGTTCGGGATCCAGCCGCTCGCGCGCGTGAAAACGATGTCTCTCATGGCCCCAGTCTTTCCCATCGGACGGGACCGGCGGCCCGGGGCCCCACGACCACGGCGCCCGGGCCGCCCGCACCGTTCCCTCCGGTGCTCGGCGACTCCAGGGAATACGCGTCGGACGTACAGGTACGCCAGGGTCAGCCGGTCACACCCAGCAGCGGCGCCCAGGCCTCCAGCGCCGGCTTCTCGGCGAGGTCGGCGAAGGCCACCTCGATACCGTGGTCGCGACGCCAGGCGGCCGCCAGCGACATCAGGCGGACGGAGTCGAGACCGTAGTCGACGAGGTTCTCGTCGACGGGGATCTCCTCGGGGTCCTCGCCGAGGATGTCGGCGACATCGGCACGGAGCTGTTCGAGCGTGAGCGCCACGGCGGTCACTTCCCTTCGAAGACGGTCCGGGCGGTGGTGACGACGGCACACTTGCCCGCGGCCCACCGCAGCGCCATCGCGTGGTCCTCGGCGGAGAAGTCCGCCACCGCGTCGGCCACCACGAACGCCTGGACGTCCTGCATCCAGGCGTCGCACGCGGTCATCAGCACACCGATGTGGGCGTAGACACCCGTGATGACGATCTGGTCGCGGCCCTGCTCGCGCAGGCGCTCCAGCAGATCCGTGCGGACGAAGCCGCTGTACTTCCACTTGGTGAGGACGGTGTCGTCCGCGTCGGGCGCGACCTCGTCCGCGATGGCCGCCAGGTGCTCGTCGGCCGGCAGGCCGGGGCCCCAGAAGTCCTGCTGGAGACCGCGCTCCTCCGCGCTCTGGCCGCCGGGCTGCGCGGTGTAGAGCACCGGGACCCCGAGCCGTGCCGCATCCTTCTTCAACTCGGCTACATGGGCCAGGAGTTCGGGAACGGGTG
This sequence comes from Streptomyces sp. man185, assembly GCA_002551355.1. Taxonomy (GTDB): domain Bacteria; phylum Actinomycetota; class Actinomycetes; order Streptomycetales; family Streptomycetaceae; genus Streptomyces. The sequence continues at coordinate 14,601 of NTHE01000008.1, forward strand.
AGGCCTCGCGGTCGTATGCCGTGAGGAAGTAGTTCTGCAGATCGTGGACGAGGAGCACCGCGCGCGCCGGGTCGACGGTCCAGTCGACCCGGTTGGAGGGCAACTCGTCGGCGGACGGCATGGAGTAGGGGACGATGGCGGGCAGAGCCATGGTGGAGAGGGTCCGTTCGGGGAGTCGTCCAGTAGGACGGGGACGGGGCGGGGACGGTTATGAGGGCGAGGACGACGGGGCCGTGCGGGCGGCGGCGTTGCGCAGGTCCTTCTTGGAGACCTTGCCCACGCCGGTCTGCGGGAACGCGTCGACGAACTCGACCCGGTCCGGCACCTTGTAGGCGGCCAGGCCCCGTTCGCGGACGAACCGCTTGACGGCCACCGCCTTCAGCGGGCCCGCTCCCGAGCGCAGGATCACGTACGCGCAGGTGCGTTCGCCCAGATACGGGTCCGGCTCGGCCACCACGTTGGCGTCGTGCACGGCCGGGTGGGCCAGGATGTGGTTCTCGACCTCCTCGGCGGCGATCTTCTCGCCGCCCCGGTTGATCTGGTCCTTGGCGCGCCCCTCGACGACGATGTGCCCGCTCCCGGTGACCCGCACGATGTCACCGGTGCGGTAGAAGCCGTCCTCGGTGAAGGAACGGGCGTTGTGCTCGGGGGCGTTCCAGTAGCCCCGGATGGTGTACGGGCCCCGGGTCAGCAGGTGACCCGTCTCGCCCGGGGCCACCTCCTGGTCCTCGTCGTCGACGACGAGGATCTCGTCGTCGGGCGAGATGGGCCGGCCCTGGGTGGTGACGATCGTCTCGACCGGGTCGTCGAGACGGGTGTAGTTGACCAGTCCCTCGGCCATGCCGAACACCTGCTGGAGCGTGCAGCCCAGCGCGGGCCGCACCCGGCGGGCCGCCTCCTCGCTGAACTTGGCGCCGCCCACCAGCAGCACGTCCAGGCTGCTGAGGTCGTGGGCGGTGCCGGGCGCGGCCTCGGTCCAGAGCAGGGCCAGCGGCGGAACGAGCCCGGTGATGGTGACGCCCTCACGCTCGATCAGGGGGAACGCCACCTCGGGCGAAGGCCCGGGGCACAGCACCACACGGCCGCCGGCGTACAGCGTGCCGAGCGAACCGGGGGAGGAGAGCGGGAAGTTGTGCGCGGCGGGCAGCACGCACAGGTAGACGCTGTTCTCGTCGACCGCGCAGATCTCGTTGGACCCCCACAGCGAGTAGATGTAGTCGTCGTGGGTGCGCGGGATCAGCTTCGGGATACCGGTGCTGCCGCCGGAGAGCTGGAGGAAGGCCAGGTCGTCCGGGCGGGGTCCGCCGTAGCCGACCGGCTCCTCGGCGACCTCGGACAGCGCCTCGAACTCGCCCGGGTCCCCCTGGGCGACGAACACATGGCGCAGCGTGCTCACATGGGCGTGGGTCTTCGACGCCAGCTCACGGTAGTCGTAGCCGCCGTGTTCTGCCGCGATGACGTACGCCACCGCCTCGGTGAACTCGCAGAAGTAGGTGATCTCGCTCTCGCGGTGCGCGGGCAGCGCGAAGACGGGCAGCGCGCCGATCCGGAACAGCGCGAAGATCACCTCGAAGAACTCGGCGATGTTGGGGAGTTGCACCACCACCTTGTCGCCCTTGACGATGCCCCGGGAGAGGAAGCCCGCCGCCAGCCGGTCGGCGCGCCGGTCGAGATCGGCGTACGTCCACCGGCTGCCCGCCACCGGGTCGACGATCGCGACCCGGTCCGGATGCTCCTCGGCGCGCTGTCGCAGCATCTCCCCGAAGGTCTCCCCGCGCCACCAGCCGGCCGCCCGGTACCGCTCGGCGAATTCGGCGGGCCAGGTGGGCGCCGCTTCCGTGCTCACAGCTCGGCTCCCACGGCGCTCAGGAAGGTGCGGAACTTGGCCGCGGTCTCCGCGGTCTCCGCCTCGGGCTCGGAGGCGGCGACGACGCCCGCTCCGGCGTACAGGCGAAGGGTACGCTCCTCGGCCTCGGCGCAGCGGATGGTGACGACCCAGTCGCCGTCGCCCTCGGCATTGCCCCAGCCGATCACGCCGGTGAAGAAGCCCCGGTCGAACGGTTCGGTCTCCGCGATGACCTGACGTGCCGTCTGCGTCGGGGTGCCGCACACGGCCGGGGTCGGATGCAGCGCGAGCGCCAGCTCCAGCGCCGAGGTGTCGGGGGAGCGCAGGGTGCCGGTGACCGTGGTGGAGGACAGGTGCCACATGGTGGCGGTGCGGATGAGCGTCGGCCGGGCAGGGACGGTCAGTTCCATGCAGTGCGCCGCGAGCGCCTGGTGCACGGCATCGACGACGACGGCGTGTTCGTGGAGATCCTTGGCCGACTCCAGCAGCGTCGCCGCCCGGCGTACGTCCTCGGCCAGGTCGGCGCTGCGCGGGGTCGAGCCGGCGAGCGGATTGGCGACGACCCGCTGTCCGTGGCGGGAGACGAGCAGCTCGGGGCTGGCGCCGATGAGGGTGCGCCCGGGGCCGGTCGGCAGGGCGAACGTGTAACCGGAGGGGTCGCGGCGGGCGAGGCGCTGGAGCATCGCGGGCAGGTCGACCGGGGCGTCGGAGGTGAGTTCGAGGGTGCGGGCCAGGACGACCTTGCTGAGCTCGCCGCGCCACATGCGTTCCACGGCGGCGGCGACGCCCTTGCCGTAGATCTCCGGCTCGGGCACCTGGCGTATCTCCCAGGTCCCGGCGGTGGGAGCGGTGGCCGGCAGGGCGATGAGCGGGTCGGATGCGAGCGCGGGCGCGGTGCGCACCGACTCCGGGACGCTCAGGGCGGCCGGGGCGGTGTGGTCGAAGGGGATGGCGCCGATGACCACCGGTGATTCCTGGCCGGCGGCGGCCGCCGCGGCGAGCGTGGCGTCCACCCGCGCGGTCAACGGTCTCTCGTCGTGCGGGACATGGCGTCCCGGTCCCCGTGCGAGCAGCGTGCGTCCGGGAGTGGCGAGAAAGTGGTCGCCCGGTGCGTAGGCGTCCAGAAGCGAGGTGGCCGCTCCGACGGCCGGGTGGGCCGGATCGGCCGGGGCGGTGTGCGTGGCGACCTGGGATGCCGTCGACACGGGAACTCCATTCTCGATGGTCCCGTCAGCGGGTGCGGGGGGCTGGATGGGAGGTGAAGGCAGGTGAAGGAAAGGAAGGAGGGGCGGCCGGGCGGTCAGCGCAGGGTCGCGCCGCCGTCGACATACAGCTCCTGCATGGTGATGTGGCGGGCGCGGTCCGAGGCGAGGAACGCCACCGTCTCCGCGATGTCCCCGGGGTCCGCGATCCGGCCCAGCGGTATGCCGGTGCGGTACGTGGCGGGGTCCCCGTCGATGACGCGCTGTTCGGCGCCCGGGTCGGTCCAGAGCGCGCGTTGCATCGGTGTGTCGGTGGAGCCGGGCGCGACGACGTTGCAGCGCACGCCGCTGCCGGCGAGTTCGAGCCCCAGACACTTGGTGAACATGGCTGCGGCCGCCTTGGAGGCGGCGTAGGCGGCCATGCCGGTGCGCGGGATCCCGGCGGCGTTGGAGCCGACGGTGACGACCGCGCCGGATCCGCGGGCCGCCATGAGCGGGGCGACGGCCTGGGAGACATGGAAGACGCCGGTGGCGTTCACCGCGAAGGTGTCCGCCCAGTCCTGCGCGGAGAGCACGGCCGCCGGGCCGGTGCGCAGGATGCCCGCCACGTTCACCAGGACGTCGACCGGGCCGAGTTGGCGCTCGACGCGGGCCACGGTGCTCTCCACCGAGCCGCGGTCGGTGACGTCCATCACATACGGATCCAGACTGCCCGCCGAACGTTCGCCACTGGGCAGTTTCTCCTGCGTCCTGGTCCACTCGGCGGCCGTCGCCTCGATGCCGGGCAGGGCGCGGTCGGTGGCGGCCACGCGGGCGCCGAGGGTGGCGAGCAGGTCGGCGACTGCCGCGCCGATGCCTTGTGCGGCACCGGTGACCAGAGCAGTGCGGCCGATGAAGTCGCCGCTTCTGCCCGGTATGTGCTCAGGCATGAGCAACCTCCTCCAGGTGTTAGGTAAGGGTAACCTAAATTGAACCGACCACCCAGAAGGGGTCGAGCCGTCGAATTCTACTTAGGCTAGCCTCACCTTATGCAAACGCCGCGCACGGGGATCACGGCCTCGGCTCCCGAACACGACTCCTCGACCGTTCAGTTGGACGGAGGCGAAGCCGACCGGACCACGGAGGCCGCCTCCGCCGGACACGGGGAAGCGTCTCCGGGAACCGAAAAGGGAACAACGCCGGAAACCGGACAGCCCTCGGGGCACCTGCCTGTTCCCGACGCCGCCGCCACGCCTGACGGCTCCCGCTCCACGCCCGACGGCTCCCGCGCCACGGCCGACCCGCGGCGGCGCACCGTGGTGGTGGCCGTCGCCGGACTGGCCTTCGCCGTTCTGCTGTTGACGGGCCTTTCCCTCTCGATCGGCGCGGGCGAGGTCGGCCCCGGAGGCGTCCTGGATTACCTCCTCGGCCGGGACGGCGCGCGCGACAACGCCCGTCTCTCCCTCGTCGTCGGCGACTTGCGCCTGCCGCGCACCCTCACCGCGCTGCTCGTCGGGGCCGCCCTCGGAGTCGCCGGGTGCCTCCTCCAGGCGGTCACCCGCAACCCGCTGGCCGAGACCGGACTCCTCGGCGTCAACGCGGGCGCCTCGCTCGGCGTCGTCGCCGGCATCGCGCTGCTCGGCTTCGATTCCGGTTACGCCTACCTCGTCTGCGCGTTCGTCGGCGCGGTGGTCGCCAGCGGTCTCGTCCTCCTCATATCCGGAAGACGCGGCGGCGGCTCTCCCATGCGGCTGGTCCTCGCCGGCGCGGCGCTCGGGGCAACCTTCGGCGGGCTCACCAGCGTCATCGTCGTCAACTCCGCGGAAACCTACGACAGATTCCGCTTCTGGGTCCTCGGCTCCCTCGCCGGGGTCGAGGGCTTCGGCGAACTCGGCCGCCTCGCACCCGTCCTCGCCCTCGGCTTCGTCGTCGCCCTCCTCGTCGCGCGCCCGCTCTCCGCCCTGGCCCTCGGCGACGACCTGGCCCGCAGCCTCGGCCACCGGCCTCCCGTGATCCGTACGGTCGTCGCCATCGGCGTCACCCTGCTGACCGCGGCCGCCGTCGCGCTCGCCGGGCCGATCTCCTTCCTCGGCCTGCTCGCCGGCTTCCTCGCCCGCGCCCTCGCCGGCACCCGGCTCGCCGCCCGCATCCTGCTCGCCGGGCTCATCGGCGCCTGCGTCCTGACGGTCTCCGACATCGCCGCCCGCGTGGTCTCCCGGCCCTTCGAAGCGCCCGTCTCCGTCATCGTCGCCCTCATCGGCGCCCCCGTCCTCATCGCCATCGTCCGCTCCAAGCAGCTGGCCTCGATGGGCATGACGGAACCGGCCACCGAGGAACGCGCCCCCGACCGCCCCCGCCGCTTCCGGATCACCCTGCCCCGCCCTGCCCGCCGCACCCCGAAGACCAAGACCCTGCGGGTCCGCCCGGCCGACACCCTCGTCCTGCGCCGCGGCCCGCTGTCCCTCCTCGTCACCCGGCGCGCCGCCCTGGCCGCCCTCGCCCTGGCCGGGGTCCTCCTGCTCGCCGTCGTCCTGTCCGCCTACGCGGGCCAGAGCGACATGGGCGTCGCCCGCACCTTCCGCGCGGTGTTCGGCCAGGGCGACCGCTTCGACGTGCTGCTGGTCCAGAAGTTCCGCCTCGGCCGCATCGTCGCCGGACTCGCCGCGGGCGCTGCCCTCGGCCTCGCGGGCTGCCTCACCCAGACCCTGGCCCGCAACCGGCTGGCCACCCCCGAACTCCTCGGCGTCAACGACGGGGCCACCGCCGCCGTCCTGCTCTCCGTCACCCTCAGCGCCACCGGATCCTTCGGCGCCTGGTGGGCCGGGCCGATCGGCGCGCTGGTCGCCGTCATCGTCGTCACCACCGTATCCGGCGGCCTCGGCCAGCGCGGCTACCGCGTCCTCGTCGTCGGCCTCGCCATGTCCGCCCTGGCCTCCGCCATCACCCAGGTCGTCCTCTCCCGCCGTTCGCTCTCCTCCGCCAGTTCGCTGTACGTGTGGACCTCGGGCAGCCTCAACGGGCGCAGCTACTCCGTTGCCGTCCCCGTCCTCATCGGCCTCGCGGTACTCGTCCCGGTCAGCCTCGCCGTCGCCCGCCACCTGGGTGTCCTGCGCTTCGACGACGCGACCGCCTCCTCGCTCGGCTCCGCCCCCGGCCGGGTCCGCGCCCTCGCCCTGCTCCTCGCCGTCGCCCTCGCGGGCCTCGCGGTCGGCATCTGCGGGCCCGTCGGATTCGTCGCACTCGCCTCCCCGGTCATCGCCTCCCGGCTCGCCGGACCCCTGCGCGTCCCGCTCGTCGGCTCGATGCTCACCGGAGCCGTCCTCGTCGTCGCCGCCGACACCCTCGGCCGCGTCGTCCTCGACGGCGTCGAACTCCCTGTCGGCATCGTCACCACCGTCCTCGGCGGCCCCTTCCTGCTCTGGGTGCTGCTCGGCCGCTCGGCCGCCACCCGCGTGTAGCGAACCGCCACCGCGTACCAGAAGCCCACGTACAGGAAGTACGAGACACCCATGACCTACCCGCCGCGCAGGAACCCGCCGCCCCCGCCCGTATCCACGGAACCGACATCCACGGGGCCGATATCCGCCGGACCGACCGAATCCGGGGCCACCGCCGTGCTGAGCCCCTTGTTGCGTACGCTCATCGCGGACGTCCGCGCCGAAAAGCCCAACGCCGAGGAGGCGTTCTGGCGGTACGCCGCCGCCACCGGCACCCCCCTCGTCGAACCCGACCCCGAGGGCGACCCGGACCACCGGCTCGTCACCTTCGTCCGCCGCGAGGACCCCGCGCGCCCCGCCACCCATGTCCTGGCCCTCGTCCACACGGTCACCGACAAGGACCGGCACGCGGGCGACCTCGCCCCGCACCTGATGGAACGGGTCGACGGCACCGGCGTCTGGGCGATCAGCCACCGGCTGCGCGCCGACCACCGCGCCTCGTACCAGTTCCACGCCACCGACGGAGCCCGCGAGGACGCCCTGCGCGCCGACCGGTCCTCCTGGCTCGGGGTCCTCGACCACGCCGAACCCGATCCGCTCAACGACCGCGCCCCGCTGCCCTCCCGGGACGGCCGCAACCCCGCCTCCGTCCTCGAACTCCCCGATGCCCCGCCGCAGTCACGCATCCGGCGGCGCGACGACGTGGACCGGGGGCGCACGCTCGACGCCGAGGTCGACGGCCGCCGGATCACCGTCCACCTGCCGCCCGGCCACCGCCAGGACAGTGGCCCGTACGCGCTCGCCGTGCTCCTCGACGGCGAGATGTGGGGGCCGGTCCTCGGCGTCGGCGACATCCTGGACAACCTGCACGCCGACGGGGATCTGCCGCCCACCGTGGCGGTCCTGGTCGACACCATGGGCCGGCGCATGGAAGACCTCGCGTGCAGCGCCCCGTTCGTCGACTGGCTCGCCGACACCCTGCTGCCGTGGGCCGAGCGGGAGTACGGGGCCGGGGCGGACGCCGCACGGACCGTCGTCGCCGGACAGAGCGCGGGTGGCCTCACCGCGGCGTTCGCCGCCTTCCAGCGCCCCGACCGCTTCGGCCTCGCGCTCTCCCAGTCGGGTTCCTTCTGGTGGCCCGACGACGAACGCGGCACCGAATGGCTCACCGGCCAGTACGCGTGGGCGGAGCGCAGGCCGGTGACACTCCATCTGGAGGTCGGCCTCCAGGAGTGGATGCTCCTCCAGGAGAACCGCAGGCTCCGCAATGTGCTGCGCGCCCGCGGATACGACGTCCGCTACCGGGAGTTCAACGGCGGCCACGACTACGCCTGCTGGCGTGGCGGCCTCGCGGACGGGCTGACCGCCCTGCTCGGCGAAGGCTGAGACGACGACGTGACCCCGCATCCCGACCACGCGTGAGGGGCGGGCGGCATCCCCCCTCCGGATGCTGCCCGCCCCTCACGCGTATGCCCGCTCAGCCCTTCGCGACCGGGGCCTCCTGAGCCGCCAGGCCCTCACCGGGCGGCTCAGGGGCATCCTCGTCGTCGAACGGCGGCGGCTGCGGGGCCTCGCGCGGCAGCCGCAGCGCGATCAGCGCGCCCACCGCGACGAGTCCCGCGGTCACCCAGACCGCCGTACGGTACGGGCCCGGGTCGACGGAGGCCTCCGTCACGTGGCCGCCGCCGATCACCGCCGCACAGGCGGCGATGCCCAACGCGCCGCCCAGCGTGCGGACGATCTGGAACAGGCCCATCGCCTGCCCCATGTCCGGGGGCGCGATCGACTCGAAGCCGGAGATCTGCACGGTCAGCACCGCCGTCCCCAGCACCAGGCCGATGAGGAACATCAGCCCGCGCACGCTCCACGCGTTCTCGGCCACGCCGGGCACGGCCAGTGCGCCGAAGACCGCCGCCGCGACCAGCAGTGCCGGCACGGTCAGCAGCCGGGGGCCGAGCCGGGGCAGCAGCCGGTCCACCACCTGCGAGGCCAGCATCAGCCCCACCGCCTCCGGGAACACGCTCAGCCCGGCGTCCAGCGCCGAAGCGCCCAGGCTCGCCTGGTAGAGCAGCGGGAAGACGAACAGGACCCCCATCAGCCCGGCCGCGGTCACCCCGGCGAGCGCGGAGGCCGACCCGTACACCCGGTCGGCGAGCAGCCGCAGCTTCAGCAATGGCGTCTTCGCCCGCGCCTGGTGCACGACCGCCGCCACCAGCAGGACGGACCCCAGCACCGCGCTCACGGCGACGGCGGGCTTCGTCCAGCCCTGCGAGGGGCCGAAGCCCAGCGAGTACGTCAGCAGCCCCAGCGCCGGGGTCGCCAGCCAGAAGCCGACCGTGTCGAACTTCCCCTCCGGGCCCTCGACATGCTCGCGCAGACCGAAGACGCCCAGCAGGACGGCCGCCGCCCCGATCGGCACGTTCACGAAGAACAGCCAGTGCCAGGAGAGATGTTCGGTGAGCAGACCGCCCAGCGGCGGACCGAGCGCGGGCATCAGCGCCGTCGGCACGATCAGCACCTTCGCCAGCTTCATCCGCTCGTGCGGCGGGAACGCCCGGAACAGCAGCGTCATCCCGACCGGCGTCAACAACCCGCCCGCCAGGCCCTGTACGGCCCGGGCCACCACCAGTGTCGTGAGGTCCGGGGCCAGACCGCAGACCGCCGAGGCGACCGTGAACGCGGTCAGCGCGCCGAGGAACACCCGCTTCGTCCCGAACCGGTCGCCCAGCCACCCCGCCACCGGCAGCCCCACCGCGAGCGCGACCAGGAAGGCCGTCTCCACCGTGTTCGCGGCCGACAGCGGGCGGCCGAAGTCGCCCGCGATCGTGTAGAGCGCCGGGTTCACGATCGTCGAGTCCAGGCCGTTCATGCACATCGCGGCCGTGTAGACGAGGACGACGGCGACCCGGGGGCGTATCCGGGGCCGGATCAGCAGCCCGCTCACCGCGCGGCGGCGACGACGGGGCCGTCCCAGTGCGCGGTGATCCAGTTCAGCGCGTCCTGCCGGGCGCACGGGCCGTGAGCCGTCGACCAGCCCTCGGGCACCGCGGCGAACAGCGGCCACAGCGAGTGCTGACCCTCCGCGTTGGTCAGGACGAGGAACTCCCCGTCCGCGTCGAAGGGGTTGGCGGATGCGTCGCTCATCGGTGTCACTTCTCCAGCTCGGTCAGTCGGTCGGCGACCACGCGCGCGATGTGCGCGATCGGCTCGGGCAGGGTCATGTCCTTGTGCGAGCAGGCGACGTTCGTGTTGTCGATGCGGCCGCTCACGTAACGTGTCCAGGTCTCGGGCGTCAGGGTGTCGTCGATGGTGTCCACCGTGGCCCGGAAGAACAGCACGTCGCCCTGGAACACCCGGTGTTCGTAGGCCCGTACGAGGTCGTTGGTGTTGAGGTACACCTCGCCGAGCGCCTCGATCTTCGCGGCGGACAGCGCGGCCAGCGGGGAGCCCTCGCGGCGCAGCACCTCCACCACGTTCGCGGTGTTCAGCTCCTTGTCGCAGAGGCTCTCGGGGCCGTAACCGCCCATGGTGAGCAGCGATTCGAGGGCCTCGGCCCGGTCGGGCACCGGCAGGTCGCGGAACCCCTCGGCGGGGTACGCGTCCAGGATCGCCAGCAACTCGACCTCCTGGCCCGCCTCCTGGAGCACCGCCGCGATCGCGTGCGCGATGATGCCGCCGGTCGACCAGCCGAGCAGCCGGTAGGGGCCCTCGGGCTGGACCTCCCGGATCCGGGACGCGTAGTGCGCGGCCAGTTCCTCCAGCGTGGTCGGCAGGGGTTCGTCCGCCGTCGCCTCGCCGACGCCCTGGGCCTGGAGCCCGTAGATCGGCACATCGGCGGGCAGGTTGCGGATCAGGCCGGCGTAGCACCAGCTCAGACCGCCCGCCGGGTGCACACAGTGGATGGGGGCGCGGTCGCCGGGACGGGCCGGCCGCAGCGGCAGCAGCACATCGAGCGGGTCCTCCTCGCGCGAGACGTCCAGGGCCGTGTCCAGCGCGGCGGGCGTCGGCGCCTGGAAGACCGTGCCGATCGACACCTCGATGCCGAACGCCGACCTGATCCGCCCGGCCAGACGCACCGCGAGCAGCGAATGCCCGCCCAGATCGAAGAAGTTGTCCTCCACCCCGGCGGACGGCAGCCCCAGCACCTCCGCGAAGATCGAGCAGAGCTGCTCCTCGCGGACCGTGCGCGGCGCGCGACCGGCGGCGTTCACCGACGCGCCCGGCGCGGGCAGCGCCTTGCGGTCCAGCTTGCCGTTGCCCGTCAGCGGCAGCCGGTCCAGCACCACCACCGCCGAGGGCACCATGTGCACCGGCAGCGTGGCGGCACCATGCTCGCGCAGCGCCGCCGGTACCGGGTCCGTACCGGGCGCGGCGACGACATAGCCGACCAGCCGCTTGTCACCGGGCTGGTCCTCGCGCACCACGACCGCCACATCGGCGACCTCCGGGTGCGCGGCCAGCACCGCTTCGATCTCGCCGAGTTCGATACGGAACCCGCGGATCTTGACCTGCTGGTCGCCCCGGCCGAAGTACTCCAGCGTGCCGTCGGCGCGCCGCCGGGCGAGGTCGCCCGAGCGGTACATCCGCCGCCCGCTCTCCCCGAAGAGATGCGCGAACGGGTCGGCGACGAAACGCCCCGCCGTCAGGTCCGGGCGGCCCAGATAGCCGAGGGCCACGCCCTCACCGGCGACGTACATCTCGCCGGTCACTCCGGGCGGCACCGGCTGGAGCCGGTCGTCCAGGACGTAGACGCGCAGGTCGGGGATGTTCACGCCGATGGTGCTGGAGATCGCGGAGGCGGCGGTCGCCCGGTCCAGCGCCAGATACGAGACATGGACGGTCGTCTCGGTGATGCCGTACATGTTGACCAGCGTCGGCGCGTTCTCCCGGTGGCGGGTGTACCAGTCGGCGAGCCGCCCCAGCTCCAGCGCCTCCCCGCCGAACACGATGTAGCGCAGGGCCAGTTCGTGGCCCGGAGCCTCCCGGTCGGCGGCGGTCAGCTGGTAGAAGGCGGACGGCGTCTGGTTGAGGACGGTCACCCGCTCGTCGGCCAGCAGCCGGAGGAAGGCGTGCGGGTCACGGCTGGTCACATGCGGCACGACGACGACCCGGCCGCCGTACAGCAGCGCGCCCCACAGCTCCCACACGGAGAAGTCGAACGCGTAGGAGTGGAACAGCGTCCACACGTCCTCCGGCCCGAACGAGAACCAGTGCTCGGTCGCCGTCAGCAGCCGCGTCACATTGTGCTGGGTGACCACGACGCCCTTCGGGCGGCCGGTGGACCCCGAGGTGTAGATGACGTACGCCGGATCCTGCGGGGTCAGCGGCCGGGTACGGTCCGCCTGGCCGACCGGCCCGTCCGGGAACCCGGCCGCCTCGTCCACCGTGATCAGCGGCAGATCGTGCGCGGGCAGTTGCTCGGCCGTCGCCGTGTCCGTGATCACGGCCGCCGGGTGGGCGTCTTCCAGCATGTACGAGAGCCGGTCCGCCGGGTAGTCCGGGTCCATCGGCAGATACGCGGCCCCCGCCAGCGACACCGCGAGCAGCCCGGCCACCAGGTCCAGGGAGCGCGGCAGCGCGAGCGCCACGATGGAGCCGGGGCCGATGTTCCGGTCCGCCAGCAGCCGGGCCAACGACTGTGCCCGGGACGACAGTTCGGCGTACGTCAGTGTGTCGCCCTCGCAAGTGACCGCGACTCGTTCCGGGTGGCGACGCGCGGCGGCCCCGTAGACCTCGGCGAGGGTGAGCGGCAGCGGCCGGTCGCCGGACGGCACGCCGTTGGCCTCGACCAGGGCGCGGTGCACCTCGTCCTCACCGAGCACGGGCAGCAGACCGACCGGCGTCTCCGGCCGCTCGGCGGCCGCCGTCAGCAGCCGGGACAGCCGGTCCGCCAAGGTCTGCGCGGTCGACCGGTCGAAGAGGTCGGTGCGGAACTCCAGGAAGCCGCCGATCCCGCCGCCGGGCAGCTCGCCCGCATTCAGGGTCAGGTCGAACTTCGCGGTGCCCGACGGCACGGCGGTCAGCCGCGCGGTGGTGTCCGGGCCGAGGGCCACGGGTCCGTCCGCGATCGACTGCCAGGCCAGCATCACCTGGAACAGCGGGTGCCGGGACAGCGAGCGCGTCGGGTTCAGTGCCTCGACGAGGTGGTCGAAGGGCAGCGCGTCGTGCTCGTACGCGGCGAGCGTGGTCGCCCGCACCCGGTCCAGGAGGTCACCGAAGGCGGGGTCGCCGGAGGTGTCGGTGCGCAGGACCACGGTGTTGGTGAAGAAACCGACGAGCCCGGCCGAGGCGTCGTCGTCGCGGCCCGCCACGGGTGTGCCGAGGGGGATGTCGCTACCGCAGCCGTGCCGGGTCAGCAGAGCGGCGAGCCCCGCCTGCACGGTCATGAACACCGTCGCCCCGTGCGCCCGCGCGAGCCGGCGCAGCGCCTCGTGCGCCGTGGCGTCCAGGGCGAAGGGCACGGTGTCGCCCGCCGAGGTGGCCACCGGGGGCCGGGGCCGGTCGGTGGGAAGCTCCAGCTGGTCCGGCAGCCCGGCGAGCGCCTCGCGCCAGTGGGCGAGCTGGGCCTCGGCGAGCACGGTCGGCTCGGCCGGGGAGCCCAGGAGCAGCTGGAGCCGGGCCGCGTGGTCCACGTACTGGCCTGCCAGGGGCGCGAACTCCGGGGCGCGGCCCGCCAGACGCGCGGTGTAGGCGGTGGCCAGGTCGCGGGCCAGGGGAGTGGTGGAGGCTCCGTCGCCCGCGATGTGGTGGAGCAGCAGGAGCAGGGTGTGGTGGCCGGGCCCGTCGCTGAAGAGGACCGTGCGCAGCGGCGGCTCGGTGGCGAGGTCGAAGCAGTGGCGGACGGCCTCGGTGAGATCGCTGCCTGGCTCCGCCAGGTGCAGCACCGGCCGGGCCGCCTCGTGGCCCGGAGGGAGAATCAGCTGGTGAGGGGTGCCGTCCCCGTCGACTCCGGACCCGTTGTCAGTGGGCGGATATACCGTTCTCAGTGTCTCGTGACGGTCCACCAGATCGCGCAGGGCGAGCTGGAGCGCGTCCCGGTCCAGGGGGCCGTTGACGCTGAGCACGAGCGGGATGTTGTAGGTCGGGCTGGGGCCTTCGAGGCGGTGGAGGAACCACAGCCGCTGCTGGGCCGGGGAGAGCGGGAGGGGACCGGTGCGGGGCACGGGGGAGAGCGGTACGGAAGCGATGGCCGCTCCGCTGCGGGCGCGGACCTGCGCGGCGAGCGCCGCCGGGGTGGAGTGGCGGAAAACGTCGGCGATGGAGAACGGGACGGCGAAGTGCTCGCGGACGCGGGCGGCGAGCCGGGCGGCGAGCAGGGAGTGCCCGCCGAGGTTCAGGAAGCCCGCATCGGCGGCCGGGGGCTCCGCGATACCGAGCACGTCGGCGTAGAGACCCCGCACGATCTCGGTGTGCGGGTCACTCTCGCCGACGCTCTCCGCCCCGGCGGCGGGGGAGAGGGGTTCGGGGTCGGGCAGCGCCCGGTGGTCCAGCTTGTCGTTGGCGGTACGGGGGAGCGCCTCCAGCAGCGTCACGGTCGCGGGGACCATGTGCTCGGGCAGTGCGGCCGCCAGGTGGTCGCGCAGCTCGCCGGGTCCGGGCGGCGTGGCGGTGCCCTTCGCCGGTACGGCGTAGGCCAGCAGCCGCTTGCCGTGTCCGGTGTCGCGGGCGATGACGGCGGCTGCCGCGACCTGCGGGTGGGCGGCCAGCCGGGCCTGGATCTCACCGAGTTCGATGCGGAAGCCGCGGATCTTCACCTGGTCGTCGCTGCGGCCCAGGAACTCCAGCGTGTGGTCGGCGCGGCGGCGTACCAGGTCGCCCGTGCGGTACATGCGACCCCCGGGCTCGCCGTGCAGCGCACCGAACGGGTCCGCGACGAACCGCTCGGCGCTCAGGTCGGGGCGGCCCAGGTAGCCGAGGGCCAGGCAGGCCCCCGCGACATACAGCTCACCCGTCACACCGGCGGGCACGGGACGGAGGGAGGAGTCCAGGACGTAGACGCGTGAGCCGCGCACGGGGTGCCCGTCGGGACGGGCGGCGGTCTCGCCCGGCACCCAGTAGTAGGCGTCGACCGTCGTCTCCGTCGGCCCGTAGAGGTTCACCGGGTGCACGGCCGCTGCCTCGGTCAGCCGCTCCCAGAGGGCCGGGGGGACGGTCTCGCCGCCGACCACGATGTGGGCCGGGTGGTGGCGGCCCTCGTCCAGCAGGCCTTCGGCGAGCAGCGCTTCGGCGTAGGAGGGGGTGACATCGAGGTAGTCGACCAGGTGCGCGTCGACGTATGCGGTGAGGGCCGCCGGGTCCCGGTAGGCGGCGTCGTCCAGCAGATGCAGTTCGTGCCCGTGGACCATCCACAGCAGCGGGTCCCACGACGCGTCGAAGGCGAACGAGGCGCTGTGCGCGACCCGCAGGCGCTCCCGGCCGGTCCGTGCCACGGCCGGGGCGATGTGGTCGGTGTCGTGCCCGGCGCAGAGGTTGGCGAGCGAGGCGTGGCTGACGAGGACGCCCTTGGGGCGGCCCGTGGAACCGGAGGTGTGGATGAGATAGGCGGGGTCACCGAGCGCGGGCCCGGCGGGCAGCGGCCCGTCGGGGCAGGTGGCCAGGGCATCGGCCGTGGCGGGCGCGTCGAGCGCGACCGTCGGCAGCCCGTGGCCGGGCAGCGCGGCGAGCGTCTCCGCTGTGCCGATCACGCACAGCGGGCGCGCGTCCTCCAGAACGGCCAGCGTCCGGGCGGCGGGGTGGCCGAGGTCGAGCGGCTGGCAGACCAGACCCGCCTTGAGCACGGCCAGCAGGGCGACGACCATGTCGGTGGTCCGGGGCAGCGCCAGCGCCACCGTGCGGCCCGGGCCCAACGCGTTCTCGGTGTCACCGGCGATGCCCGGCCGGTCGGAGCCGGAAGCGCCGAGTCCGGTCAGCAGGTGGGCCAGGCGGTCGGAGGCGGCGTCCAGTTCGGCGAAGGTGAGCCGGGCCCCGGGCGCGGCGGCGGCCTCGGGGGCACCCGCTTCCGTACGCGCGTCTGCTCCGGCGTCCGCCGTCGAGGTCGCCTCCGCGCTCGTCCCCCGGAACGTGCCCGCCACCGTCGATCGCACCGCCAGGGCGTCGGGCGTCCGGACCGCCTGCGCGCTGAACGACTGCGGCAGGGGGAGCGCGGCGGCGGGTTCCGTGCGGCCGGACGTGGCTTCCCGCACCTGGTCGCCGGTGAGCAGGTCCAGGGTGCCGATCGACCGTGCCGGGTCGGTCAGCAGCAGTTCGGTCAGCCCGTCCAGATAGTGCAGCCAGGTGGCCTCGTGTGCGGCGAGGTCCTCGGGCCCGTACGCGGCGGGGTCGGCGTCCAGGGTGAGCCGCAGGCCCCCCTCCGGGCCGGGGGCCGCGCCGACCGCGAGCCCTTCCACGGGGCCGGAGGCGAGATTGCGTACGGTGCCGGTGGTCCCGGCGAAGTCCAGGGCGCCGTCGAACGGCTTGACATTGACCAGCGGGCCGGTCAGCGAGGTCTCGGCCGACTCCAGGGCGAGATCGCGGCGCAGGTCCGCCTGCGGATAACGCTGGTGGCGACGGACCTCACGGATCTCCAGCACCACCCGGCGCAGCAGTTCAGCCCCGGTGTCCCCCGGGCGCACCGCGATCCGCAGCGGCAGCACGTTCACGGTCATGGCGGGGGTGCGCAGGGCCGCGGGCCCCCGCCGGTTGGTCAGCGGCAGCCCCAGCACCACGTCCTCGGAGCCGGTGAGCCGGTGCAGATGACCGGCGGTCGAGGCCACCACCAGCTCGGCCCACGTCGCCTTCGCCGCACGCGCCGCCCGGGACAGCCGCTCCAGGGTCTCGGCGGGGAGGTCGGTGGTGCGGTGCGGGCCCCCGCCGTCCACCGCCGCCTCCGCGAGTGCGGCGGCAGGGGAGCGGCGGGGCACCGCCACGGCGGAGCCCGCCATGCGTGCCGACCAGAACGCCCGGTCCGCCGCGTACTCCTCACCGGCCAGATACGCGGCCTCCTGCCCCGTCAGCTCGCTCAGCGGGGCGAACCGGCTCTCGGGCAGCGGCTCTTCGGCCACCAGCGCCCGGTAGAGCTCGGCGACGCGCTGCCCGATGAGGGAGAGGGCGTAGGCGTCGACGGCTATGTGGTGCACGCGCTGGTACCAGCGGTGGCGCCCCTCGCCGACCCGGATCAACGCCTGCGTCATCAGCGAACCCTCGGCGGCGAGATCCACCGGCCGGGCCAGGTCCTCCCGCATCCACGCCTCGGCCTCGGCCTCGGTCATCTCCAGCCGGTGCACCACGGGTTCGGCGGCGGGCACGATCCGCTGCACCGGTACGCCGTCGGTCTCCGACACGCGCAGGGCGAGGGTCTCCGCCTCGCCCACCGCCTGTCTCAACGCCTCCACGAACAGGTCCGCGTCCAGCGGCCCGTCGATCTCCACGCAGTCCGCCGTGTTCAGCTCGGAGCCGAGGGGGGCCAGCTGGTGCGCGTAGTAGATGCCCGACTGGGCCGTCAGGAGGGGGAGTCCGGGGGAGGGTGCGCCGCCGGAGTGCGCTGCCGAAGTGCTGGTCGGGCGGTTCGGACGCTCATGCATGTGTGTGACGACTCCCCTGAAGGACAACGGACACCGGGCCACCAGGCACACGGCGCACACTTAGGTAAGGCTAAGTTAACCTATTTCCGACAGTGCAGGCGACCGCCCCGGGGCGGTCCGGAACGCCAGGAGAGCCCATGACGGTCCCCGCAGCCCCACGCCCCGAGACGCGGGCGGACGAGGGGGTCGGCAGCGTGCCTGACGAAGGGGGCGGCGCAGGAGTCGACGAGCGGATCCGTGCGCTCAGGACCGCCGTGCGGGAGGCGATCGGCGGCCACGCCCCGTCCCTGCTGGACCTGAGTCGGCGCCTGCACGCCGAGCCCGAGACTGCCTTCGAGGAGCACAGGTCCGCCGCGCTCTGCGCCGAACTCCTCGCCGCGCACGGCTTCGAGGTCACCGCACCCGCCCACGGCCTGGACACGGCGTTCCGCGCCACGATCGGCTCCGGACCCGTCACCGTGGCCATCGTCTGCGAGTACGACGCGCTGCCCGGCCTCGGCCACGCCTGCGGGCACAACCTGATCGCCGCCGCCGGAGTCGGCGCGGCCCTCGGCCTCGCCCCCCACGCGGACGAACTCGGCCTGACCGTACGGGTCATCGGCACCCCCGCCGAGGAGCGCGGAGCCGGCAAGGCGCTGCTGCTGGACGCCGGGGCGTTCGACGGGGTCGACGCCGCGATGATGGTGCACCCCTGCCCCTTCGAGATGGCCGACTTCCGCTCCTTCGCGCTCGGCACCCTCGACGTCACCTACACCGGCCGTGCCGCGCACCCCAGCCTCAACCCGCACGAGGGCCGCAACGCCGCCGACGCGCTGACCGTCGCCCAGGTCGCCCTGGGGCTCCTGCGCCAGCAACTGCCCCCGCAGTGGCGGGTGCACGGCATCACCACCGCCGCCGGGACCGCGCCCAACGCGATACCCGACCGGGCCACCGCCACCTACGAGATACGGGCGCTGGCCGCCGAGGACCTGCGCGAGCTGCGGCAGCGGGTCGAGGACTGCTTCCGTGCCGGGGCGCTCGCCACCGGCTGCGAAGTGACCCTGGAGCGCCCCGAGCCCGACTACCTGGACTTCCGGGGTGACCCGGAGCTGATCCGCCTCTGGACCGCCAACGCCCGGGAGCTGGGCCGCGCCGAACCGGTCGACCGCCCGCCGTTCGCCTGCACCGACATGGGCAACGTCTCGCACGCGGTGCCGTCCATCCACCCGGTGCTCGACATCAGCGGGGGAGCCTGCGGCCCGCACGAGGCCGCCTTTGCCGAGGCGGCCATCTCTCCGGCGGCCGAACAGGCCCTGCTGGACGGGGCGGTGGGCATGGCGTGGACGGCCGCCGACTTCGCCGCCGTCAGGATCTGAGCCCGGGACCGACGCCGGGCGGCCCGGACCGGAAGCTCCCGGTCCGGGCCGCCCGGCGTCGCCGTCCCCCGAAGGTCACTTGGCGGAGAGCGCCTTGACGTAGTCGGCCAGCACGACGTCCGCCGCGAGCGGGCCGCCGCGCGTGGACCACACCGAGCCGTCGACGGTCACGGCCTGGCCGTTCTTCACGGCGCCCAGCTCCTTGTAGGCGGGCTTGGACTGGACGTCCTTGAGCGCCTTCTCGCCGTCCGAGGTCAGCGTCGAGAGGAACAGCCAGTCGCCGTCGATCTCGTTGATCTTCTCCAGGCTCAGCGACGGCGTGTGCGCGTTGCCGTCCTTGTCCTGGGACTTGGGCCGCTTCAGCCCCATCTCCAGAGCGACGCCACTGGCGAACTGCTTGTTCTCCATCCAGCTGGGACCGTCCGGGTTCCAGCGGACGATGGAGACCTCGGCGCCCTTGTTCTTGCCGAGCTTCTCCCCGGCGGCCTTGGCGGCGCCCTCGTGCGTGGTGATGAACTTGTTGGCGGCGTCGAGCTTGTTGACGGCGTTGCCGACACCCCGGAAGAACAGCTTCCAGTCATCGGTGGGCGCCATCGTCACCAACGTGGCCGGAGTGATCTCCCGCAGCTGCCCCAGCACCTGCTCGTCCTGCATGTCACCGGCGAGGATCAGGTCGGGCTTCGCGGCGACGACCTTGTCCATGACCGGCTGGAGGAGGTTGCCGACGACGTCGATGCCCTCCACCTTGTCGGCGAGGTAGGCCGGGGGCTTGTCCAGGCCCTGCCCGTTGGTGATGCCGACCGGCTTGATGTCCAGCGCCAGCACCGCGTCCAGGTCCTCCTGGGTCAGCGTGACGATGCGCTTGGGCTCCGCGGGTATCTCCACGGCCTTGCCGGTGGCGTCCTTGACCGTACGGGTCGCGGAGGAGGCGGTGTCGGCCTTGCCGGCCTTGTCCCCGGAGGACTTGCCCGAGTCGGAGTCCGTCCCGCAGGCCGTCAGGAGCAGGGCGGCGGCCCCGAGTGCGGCGACGGCTTGCGCCGCTCTTCGGGTGGCGTTACGGGCGGGGCGGCGGTGCAGGATCATCAAGGGCTCCGGGTTCAACGGGACATGAAGCTGTGACGGCCGCACGGTCACATGGATGCGGCCGCCGGCTCGTGAGCGAGCTAAGGTTAGCCTTACTTTAGCGGCATCGGGCAGGGAGATGCCCAATTCCTTCGGAAAGGCCGGTCCTCGTGGAAATCCGTGTCGAACAGCTCACCGCTGGATACGCCGGTCATACCGCCGTGGATCAGGTCGACCTGGCGGTTCCCTCCGGTCAGGTCGTGGCGATCGTCGGCCCCAACGGCTGCGGCAAATCGACCCTCCTGCGCTCCATGGCCCGCCTTCACCAGCCCCGCGCCGGCTCGGTGTTCGTCGGCGACGCCGACGTCTGGAAGCTGCGCCAGCGCGACGCCGCCCACCGCATCGCCCTGCTGCCCCAGGCCCCGCAGGCCCCCGAGGCGGTCACCGTCGCCGGACTCGTACGGTACGGACGCCATCCCCACCAGGGGCTGTTCCGCCAGTGGTCGCGGGAGGACGAGGAGGCCGTCACCCGCGCCCTTGAGGCCACCGGAACCACGGCTCTGGCCGGACGCCGCCTCGACCAGCTCTCCGGCGGCCAGCGCCAGCGCTGCTGGCTCGCCATGGCCCTCGCCCAGGAGACCCCCGTCGTCCTGCTCGACGAGCCCACCAGCGCCCTCGACATCGGGCACGCCGTGGAGGTCCTGGACCTGGTCCGCGAAGTCGCCGCCGAGGGCCGCACCATCGTCATGGTCGTCCACGACCTGGCCGCGGCCGCGCGCTACGCCGACACCCTGGTCGCCATGCGCGACGGCAGGATCGTCGCCTCGGGGCCGCCGCGCGAGACCGTGGATGCCGCGCTCGTCCGGGAGCTCTACGGCATCGAGGCGGAGATCCTCACCGCGACCTCCGACGGGAGCCCCGTCGTCGTACCGAGGGTGAGCGTGCCCACGGCCGGCGTCTGACGCCCCGACCCCGCGCTCCTCACGGGCGCCCGAAAACGCCGAGGGGCCCCTCCGTCCGGGGGCCCCTCGGTCTGTGTCCGCGTCCTGCGCCGACGCGTTCAGGCAGACGTTCCCGCGCCGGGCTCGCCCCCTACGCCGCCGCGGAACGCGCCGAGGATCTCCTCGGCCGCCAGCGTCGCCGTCAACGTGCCCTCCCGGACCCGCTGTTCGAGCTCCGGAGCGAGCTTCCGCACCGCCGGATGGCTGTACAGGCTGTCCAGCAGCTCGTCACGGACCATGGCCCAGGTCCAGTCCACCTGCTGGTCCCGCCGCTTCGCCGCCAGCCGCCCGGTCGACTCCAGGACCGTACGGTGCTGCTCCAGCCGGTCCCACAAAGTGTCCAGGCCGAGGGACTCGCGCGCGCTGCACGTGAGCACCGGGGGCGTCCAGGCCGCGTCCGCCGGATGCATCAGCCGTAGCGCGCCCGCCAGTTCACGGGCCGCCGAGCGGGCGTCGCGCTCGTGCGGGCCGTCGGCCTTGTTCACCGCGATGGCGTCCGCCAGCTCCAGAACACCCTTCTTGATGCCCTGCAACTGGTCACCGGTACGGGCCAGCGTCAGCAGCAGGAACGTGTCGACCATGTTGGCCACCGCCGTCTCCGACTGCCCGACGCCCACCGTCTCCACCAGCACCACGTCGTAACCCGCCGCCTCCATCACCACGATGGACTCCCGGGTCGCCTTGGCCACCCCGCCCAGCGTGCCCGCCGTGGGGGAGGGGCGGACGAAGGCGGCCGGGTCCACCGCCAGGCGCTCCATCCGGGTCTTGTCGCCCAGGATGGAACCGCCCGTACGGCTGGAGGACGGATCGACCGCGAGCACCGCCACCCGGTGACCGAGGCCGGTCAGCATCGTGCCGAGCGCGTCGATGAACGTGGACTTGCCCACGCCCGGCACCCCGCTGATGCCGATCCGCCGGGCCGCCCCCGCGTGCGGCAGCAACTGGCTCAGCAACTGCTGCGCCAGCACCCGGTGTTCCGCCCGCGTCGACTCGACGAGCGTGATCGCGCGCGCCACGAACGCCCGCCTCCCGTCGAGCACTCCCTGCACATAACCGTCGATGTCGATCTTCGCAGCCATCCGGTCAGCGGCTCACAGCTCGTGGCCGAGCGCGGCGCCGAGCCGCGTCACCAGGTCGTGGGCCGCGTCCGGGATCACCGTCCCCGGCGGGAAGACCGAGGCGGCGCCCGCCTCGTGCAGTGCCTCGATGTCCTGCGGCGGAATCACCCCGCCCACCACGATCATGATGTCCTCGCGACCCTCGGCGGCCAGCTCCTCGCGCAGCGCCGGCACCAGGGTCAGGTGTCCCGCCGCCAGCGAGGAGACGCCCACGATGTGCACGTCCGCCTCGACGGCCTGCCGTGCCACCTCGCCCGGGGTCTGGAACAGCGGGCCGACGTCCACGTCGAAGCCCAGGTCGGCGAAGGCCGTGGCGATCACCTTCTGGCCCCGGTCGTGACCGTCCTGGCCCATCTTGGCGACCAGGATGCGCGGGCGACGGCCCTCCGCCTCCTCGAACGCGTCGACCAGCGCACGGGTCCGGTCCACGGAAGGGGACTCTCCTGCCTCTTTGCGGTACACACCGGAGATCGTACGGATCTGCCCCGCGTGCCGCCCGTACACCTTCTCCAGCGCGTCCGAGATCTCGCCGACCGTGGCCATCGCCCGCGCCGCGTCGACCGCCAGCGCCAGCAGGTTGCCCTCGAGACCCGGGCCCGGATCACGCTCGGCGGCGGTCGTCAGCGCCCGCAGCGCCTCCTGGCACGCCACTTCGTCTCGCTCCTCGCGCAGTCGGCGCAGCTTCTCGATCTGCTGGGTGCGCACCGAGGAGTTGTCGACCTTGAGCACGTCGATCTTCTCGTCGGTCTCCACGCGGTACTTGTTCACCCCGATCACCGGCTGCCGCCCGGAGTCGATCCGCGCCTGCGTCCGCGCGGCCGCCTCCTCCACCCGGAGCTTGGGGATGCCCGCGTCGATGGCCTTCGCCATGCCGCCGGCCGCCTCGACCTCCTCGATGTGCTGCCAGGCCCGGTCCGCCAGATCGCGCGTCAGCTTCTCCACGTACGCGCTGCCGCCCCACGGGTCGATGACCCGGCAGGTGCCGGACTCCTGCTGAAGCAGGAGCTGGGTGTTACGGGCGATCCGCGCCGAGAAGTCGGTGGGCAGCGCCAGCGCCTCGTCCAGCGCGTTGGTGTGCAGCGACTGGGTGTGCCCCTGCGTCGCGGCCATCGCCTCCACGCACGTACGCGTCACGTTGTTGAACACGTCCTGCGCGGTCAGCGACCACCCCGAGGTCTGCGAATGCGTGCGCAGGGAAAGGGACTTGGGGTTCTTCGGATCGAACTGCTTCACCAGGCGAGCCCAGAGGAGCCGGGCCGCCCGCAACTTGGCGACCTCCATGAAGAAGTTCATCCCGATCGCCCAGAAGAACGACAGGCGCGGCGCGAACGCGTCGACGTCCAGGCCGGCCTCCTGCCCGGCGCGCAGATACTCCACCCCGTCGGCCAGCGTGTACGCCAGCTCCAGATCCGCCGTGGCCCCGGCCTCCTGGATGTGATAGCCGGAGATCGAGATGGAGTTGTAGCGCGGCATCTTCCTTGAGGTGAACGCGAAGATGTCGGAGATGATCCGCATCGAGGGCGTCGGCGGATAGATGTAGGTGTTGCGGACCATGAACTCCTTCAGAATGTCGTTCTGAATGGTCCCGGCCAACTTCTCGGGCGGCACGCCCTGTTCCTCGGCAGCCACGATGTACAGCGCCAGCACGGGGAGCACCGCGCCGTTCATCGTCATCGACACCGACATCCGGTCCAGCGGAATGCCGTCGAACAACTGGCGCATGTCGTAGATCGAGTCGATTGCCACCCCGGCCATGCCGACGTCACCGGTCACCCGCGGGTGGTCGCTGTCGTAGCCCCGGTGGGTGGGCAGGTCGAAGGCGACCGACAGACCCTTCTGCCCGGCCGCGAGATTGCGCCGGTAGAAGGCGTTGGACTCCTCGGCCGTGGAGAAACCGGCGTACTGACGGATCGTCCAGGGCTGGTTGACGTACATCGTCGGGTAGGGCCCGCGCAGATACGGGGCGATGCCCGGGTAGCTGTGCAGCGCGTCCAGGCCCTCCAGGTCCTCACCGGTGTAGAGCGGTTTGACCGTGATGCCCTCGGGCGTCTCCCAGAGCGTGGCATCGGCGCCGTCGGCCGCCTTGGTCACGGCCGCCTGCCACTCCCCGGCCGAAGCGGCGGGCGGCGCGGTCGACGTGAGCGGCACGTCGGAGAAGTCGGGAACGGAGGGTTTACGGTCCGTGGGCGAGGTCGGCATCACGCCACTCCCATGCGGTCGAGAACGGAGGTGAGAACGGCGACCGCGTCGCAGCCCGCGAAGACGTAGGCGTCGACTTCGGCGTACTCGCCGGGGCGTCCCGCGAGGAACACCTGCGCCGCGCCCGCCGACTTCAGCGCACCGGCCACCGCGTCCGCCTGCTCGGCGTAGAGCGCGTCCGACGAACACAGCACGGCGACCGACGCCCCGGAGGCGGTCAGCGCACCGGCGGCCTTGTTCGCGTCCACCGACACCGGGTCGTGCACCGCCTCGATTCCGCCCGCTCCGAAGAGGTTGACGGCGAACGAGGCCCGCGCGGTGTGCGCGGCGGCCGGGCCGAGCGCCGCGACGAACACCTTCGGGCGGCTTCCGGTCGCCGCGAGGTGCGCGTCCGACCGGGCGCGCAGCGCCTCGAACGCCTCGTCCCGCCGGACCCGGGGCAGACCGCCCGGAGCCCCCGCGTACGCATCGGCCGCGGGCTCGCGCTCCACCGGGCGCTCACCGGGCATCGGGAATTCGCTGACCCCGGTGATCGGCTCCTTGCGGCGGGCCAGCTTCGCACTGCGCGCCGCCCAGGTGGTGGCGAGCCGCTCCGCGACCGTCCCGGAGCGCAGAGCGGCGGGCAGACCGCCCGCACGCTCGGTCTCCTGGAAGAACGCCCAGGCCGCCGCGGCGAGTTCGCCGGTCAGCCGCTCCACGTACCAGGAGCCGCCCGCCGGGTCGATGACCCGCGCCAGGTGCGACTCCTCCATCAGGATCGTCGAGGTGTTACGGGCGATGCGCCGCGCGAACGCGTCGGGCAGGCCCAGGGCGTGATCGAACGGCAGAACGGTCACGGAGTCCGCGCCGCCCACCCCCGCACCCAGCGTGGCGAGCGTGGTGCGCAGCATGTTCACCCACGGGTCGCGGCGCGTCATCATCACCGGAGAGGTGATGGCGTGCTGACGCTGGGCCCCGGCGGCGGGAGCTCCGGACGCCTCGGCGACGCGCGCCCACAGCCGGCGCGCGGCGCGCAGCTTGGCGATCGTCAGGAACTGGTCGGCGGTGGCCGCGTAACGGAACTCCAGCTGCCCGCAGGCCGCTTCCACG
Source organism: Streptomyces sp. man185 (assembly GCA_002551355.1). Taxonomy (GTDB): domain Bacteria; phylum Actinomycetota; class Actinomycetes; order Streptomycetales; family Streptomycetaceae; genus Streptomyces. The sequence goes on from NTHE01000008.1 coordinate 39,448, forward strand.
CTCATTCCGGCAGCGGTCAGCGCCCGCAGATAGGCGACGCCGGTGGCCAGGGAGAGCCCCAGCTCCTCACCGGCCGAACCGCCCGCCTCGTGGTACGGCAGCGCGTCCACGGTGACGGCCCGCAGCCCCGGGTACTCCGCGTCGCACCGCTGTGCCCAGCACACGGCGGCGGCGAGGTCCGCCTCGACGCCCGTCCGGGCCTCGTGGCCGAGCGGGTCGGCGCCCAGCGTGCCGCGCGCCTCCGCCTTGGCGACGCCGCGGTCCTCGTACAGCCGCAGCAGCTCCGTCGCGGCGGCGTCCAGGTCGGCCGGGGCGTCGAGGGCGATGGGCGCGAGGTCGAGGTACACGCCGTCCAGCGCGCGGGAGAGCCCGTGGACGGGGACGCCCGCCGGACCGCCCACCGTGAGCCAGAGCGAGGTCACCCCGTTCTCCAGATCACCGAGCACCGCCTCGTTCAGCCGGGCGGGGTCGGTGAGGGCGTGGCGCTGGCGTACGTCCCAGCCGCCCGCCGCGTTCCCCTCGGCCCTGCTGCCCCGGGTGAAGGGGGCGAAGCCGGGAAAGCCGGTGTCCGGCGACACGTCGTGCGCGGTGTAGAGGGGGCGGGTGGTGAGCCCGTCCTCCAGTGTGGTGGACAGCGCTTCCTCGGCGGCCGAGCCCGTGACTTCCTTGCCCGACTTGCGCAGTACGCCTTCGACGAGGCTCTGCCACTGGTCATGGGAAGGGTCGGGGAACGCGGCGGCCGGAGAGAGCCCGTCAGCAGGCTGGACCGTCATGCTCAGATGCTAGGGCAGTGCGCTGAACCAGCAGCAGGGGCACGTGCTGTGACCTTGCCCTCTCGGGCATGTACTTGATCCTTTACATACCGTCGCGTAACCGGCGTGGGGGACGGGCGGCGGCAACACGACGATTCTCGACATGGGGGTGAATCGGGACACTAGTGCATATTATGTGCGAAGTCTCCTGATTTTTTATGTCATCCCTGGAATGCCGTATCCACCCCGGCGCCCCTGCGGCCGCCGGGATACGGAGAGGACGCGACCGTGGCCGTCGGACCTGTGGAATACCTCGTCATCGCCTTTCCCGGCAGTCGCTTCACGGGGTCTTTCGCCCCGGCCCTCGCCGACGCCGTGTCGTCCGGAGCTGTGCGCCCCGGTGACCTGGCCTTCGTACGGCGGTCCGAAGGCGGGCCGCCGACCCAGGTGGAACTGCGGGAGCTGGACCCCGAGGGAGTGGTTCCCGCCGAAGCGGGGCAGGGTGTGGCGGCGGCGGAGCTGAGCGCGGAGGACGTCGAAGAGCTCGGCCGGAGTGTGCCGGCGGGCGATGTCGCCGCGATCGTCGTCCGGGAGGACCTGTGGACCACAGAGCTGGCCCGAGCGGCCCGCGAGGCGGGAGGCGCCTTCGTGGCGCACGAGCGCCTCGGCGCCGGAGGGGCGGGAGTCGGCGAGGCCGCGGGCGACGACATCATCGACCGGCTGGAGCGGCTCGCCGAGCTGTGGAAGCGCGAGATCCTCACCGACGCCGAGTTCGTGGAGCAGAAGACCAAGCTCCTGTCGGACTGACGTCCGGCCGGCGTCCCGGGGAGCCGGACCAAGTGGTCCCGGGGAGCCGGACCAAGTGGTCCCGGTGCTGCTTTCCTTACTGCATACGACGTTGATCCTGATATGTGGAATTCCTGGAATTCATCGGGGAAAGAGGCAGTTCATCGTGCAGACCGCCCGGACCGTTCCGGCCGCCACCGTTGTCAATCTGCGCGACCTGGGCGGCATCGCCCTGGGCCGTGACCGCCGGGTGCGGCAGGGCGTCCTGTTCCGCTCGGGCCAGCTGAGCGAGCTCGACCCGGCGAGCGACCGGGCGGTGTCCGCGCTCGGTATCCGCACCGTCGTGGACCTGCGGACCGCGGACGAGCGCCAGTGGGCCCCGGACCGGCTGCCGGACCGGGCCCGGCTCTTCGTCGCCGATGTGCTGGGCGACCACCCGGGCGTGGCGCCCGCCCGGCTGCGGTCCCTGCTCGCCGACCCCGCCGAGGCGGAGCGGACGCTGGGGGGCGGCAGGGCCGAGGAACTCTTCGCCGAGACCTACCGCAAGATGGTCCTCTCTCCGGGGGCCGCGGCCGCCTACCGGGCCTTCCTGGAGACGGTTGCCGAACCCGGGGCGCGCCCGGTGCTCTTCCACTGCACGGCGGGCAAGGACCGTACCGGCTGGGCGGCGGCCGTCCTGCTGATGATCCTGGGAGCGGCCCGCGCCACGGTGCGGACGGACTTCCTCGCGGTCAATCCCGCGGTCGGGGCCGCCTTCGCCCCCAACGTGGCGAAGTTCCTGGACGGCGGGGGCGACCCCGCCGTCGCCGCGGCGATCATCGAGGTCCGACCCCGCTATCTGGACGTGGCGCTCGACGCCATGGACGAGCGCTGGGGCGGCCTCGACGGCTATGTGCGCAACGGGCTGCGGGTGCCCGACGCGGCACTGGAGCGGCTGCGCGACGGTCTGGTGGTCCGCGGCTGAAGCGGACAACCGGCGTCGCTACCGCGTGAAGGGGCCGGTCCGGCCGGGAAGCTCCCGGCCGGACCGGCCCCATCGTGTGCCGGGCGGAGACCCGGCTACAGGCGGACGAGGCGCTCCGTCAGATCGCGGTAGTGCTGGAGGGCGATCCGCAGATCCTCGGTCTCCGCCCCGGAGACCGGGCCGTCCCCGTCCTTCCCAGCCCGCAGGAGCCGCCCACGTTCCGCCAGGGCGGCTCCGAGGTCCGCGACGACCTCCTCGAACGTGGCGTCGGCGTCCCGGACCGCCCGGTGCGGGTCCTCCACGAACCCGGTCACCGCCTGTTGGATCCGGGCGGCGAAGGCCTCCTGGTCCGCGGGGGCGAACAGCGGCTTCCCGAGGGGCGGGCCGTCCTCGGCCGGGCCCCGTGCGGCGGCCGGGCCGGCTTCGGGAGTCTTGCGGCCGGGGGAGGTGCGGGGGTCCGTGGTCGCGTCGGGGGCCGTGGGGCCGGGAACGGTCCCGTGGGCCTCCGCGGGCTGCCCGACCGCGGCCCCTGAGGTCTCCGCGGGCTGCCCGTCGGGCAGCCCCGGTGCCTTCGCGGGCTGCCCGACCGGCTCCGTCTCCTTGCCCGTGACCGTCCTGGTGGCCGGGTCGTGCGTGCGTGGGCGCCTGACGGGCGTACCCGTGTCTATGGGATCGGCGCCCTTCGGAAGCCCGGTAGCGCCGGGCGGGTTCGTCCTGTCGTTCGGTGTGCGCGTCATGATGTACTACGTCCCTTCACCAGATTCCGGTTGCCGTGCTCACGCCCCGACGGGCCGTCCGCGAGGAGGGCGTCGAAGAGCTTGCGACCCTCGATGAGGGCCTCGCGCCTCTCCTCGGTGCTTGCGTCCCCGTGCCGCGAGATGTGCACCCGGCGATAGCCGTCGACGTGCGCGGCGTGATGGACGGAGAGCGCGTCCGTGCGGTCCTCGAAGTTCTCGCCGTCCGGGAAGCCGCGTTCACGCGACAGATCGGCCAGCAGCGCGTCGGCCTCGGTGAGCGCCCGCTCCGGCGACTCGACGAACAGCTCCTGAGCGCTCGCCCAACGGGCGGCGTAACGCGCGCGTGCCTCCTCGGTCAGCGGGCGCACGTCGAGGTGGCCGTGCCGCTTCACCCGATCGCCGAGTTCCCGCTCGGCCGCCTCGGTGTCGCCGCCGTGCCGGGCGACCACCCGGTCGTACTCCGGTCCGAAGCGGCTTTGCAGACCCCGGCCTCCGGCGAGACGTCCGCGAAGCAGGAAGAAGGCTGCGATGGCCGCCACGGCGACCACGGCGATGATGATGATCGCTGTCGTCACGGCTACCGCCCCCCATGTTCATCGGCCGGTCCGTAGCTCTGCTGTCGCACAGTGGTCAACCCCTCTCGGTCCGGGCCCGGCGTCAATCGCCGGACGGCGCGCAGAACTTCGTGTACCCCCGGATCCCCGTTCAAGGCAGCCGTCCGTGACGGAAGGCTTCGCGCGACGTCCTGCGTAGGGTGAAAGAGCCGGATCGACAGCAGGTCGGAGGGACACGCGATGACGGAGCGCAAACCGCCGGGAGTCAGCTTCGAGTCCTGGGTCGACCGGCAGATCAACGAGGCGGCGGAGCGCGGTGACTTCTCCCGGCTCCCCGGCTTCGGCAAACCGATCGCCGGTCTGGAGAACCCGTACGACGAAGCCTGGTGGATCAAGCAGAAGATGCAGCGGGAGGGCGTGTCGATGCTGCCGCCCGCGCTGGCCCTGCGCAAAGAGGCGGAAGACGTGCCCGCCGCGCTGGCCGCGGCCCGCACCGAGGCCGAGGTGCGGCGCATCCTGACCGAGGTGAACGAGAAGATCGAGCGGGCGATCCGCATGCCTCCCGAGGGCCCGCCGCTGCAGCTGAAGCCCTTCGACGTCGAGGGAACCGTCCGTGACTGGCGCGTGAACCGCCGCCCCGCCTGAAACCCGGCCAGCCTGAGATCCGGCCGGAAACCCGCCGCCACGGTGCCCCATACTCGCCGTATGGGACCGGGCAGGGCAGGACGACGACGCGGGCGCGCCCCACGGCGTGCCGACGTGACGGTCCGCCGGGCCGAGGCGGGCGACGCCGCCCGGCTCACCCGGCTGGTCCGCACATCACGCGCCTACGAGGGCCCGTACGCTCCGATGGTCGAGGGCTACCGGATCGGACCCGACTACATCGAGGCGCACCGGGTCTTCGTCGCAGCGGACGCCGTCACGGGCCAGGTGCTCGGCTTCTACGCGCTGCTCCTCGACCCGCCCGAGCTGGACCTGATGTTCGTCGCCGACTCCGCCCAGGGGCTGGGCATCGGCCGACTGCTCGCCGCGCATCTGCGCGAGGAGGCCCGGAGCGCCGGACTCACGGGCGTCCGGATCGTCTCCCATCCGCCCGCCGAGGGCTTCTACCGGAGCATCGGCGCCGAACCCGTCGGCACGGTCCGGGCCGACCCGCCGGCGGTGATGTGGGACCGCCCCGAACTCGTGCTCCGTATCGGCTGAGGCGCATTGCGTCGGGTACGACCGGGGCCCGGCCGCAGGTGTGCGGCCGGGCCCCGGTTCAGGACAGGACGTTCCCGGCGCCGCTCAGCCGCCGTACGGGCGAGTGATCAGCTCCGGCCAATGACCACCCGGATCGGGGAAATACACTCCCCGTCCACCGTCGTTGTGGTTGATCTCTCCCGGCAGCTTGCGCTGGGGATCGGCGAAGAACTCGATTCCCAGCGCCTGGATCTTCGCGAACGCGGCGTCGAACTCCGCCTCCGAAACGAGGAAGGCGTAGTGCTGGGATGTGATCGAAGCTGCGGGAATCGTCGCGAAATCCAGCGTGACGCTGTTCGCGAGAACGACCGGAACGAAGGGTCCCCACTCCTCGCCGACCGTCAGGCCCAGCAGATCCGCGAAGAACGCGGCGGACTCGCGGTTGTCCTTGCAGTGAACGATGGTGTGGTTCAACTCGACTGACACGGTGGAATGCCTCCAACGGGCATCTCACGGGCTACCTCCACGCCTCACCCAGCCGGTGACCGACGCGCGATGCCCTGCGGCGATCCTAGACCCGCCATGCGGCCGGGTCGAGCGCGAAAGGCGTCTCAGATCTCGCAGGGTTGGCCCCGCATCTCCGGGGCATCTGTAGTCCCGGATCGAACGGGTGTGTCAGTGCTCCCGGTCGTGTCGAGATGAGGAGAGCATCGATGTCGGAGACCCATGGCAGAGGCCGCGAGGAGACCCAGGAGGAGCGGGCGGACCGGCAGTGGACCGAACTCCTCCAAGAACTGCGCGTCGCGCAGACCGGGGTACAGATCCTCTTCGGCTTCCTGCTCGCGGTGGTCTTCCAGGAACGGTTCGAGGATCTGGCGGACGTCGACCGGAACATCTACGTGGTGACCGTGATGCTGGGCGCGGCGACCGCCGCGACGCTCATCGGCCCCGTCTCGTACCACCGGCTCCTCACCGGCCGCCGGATGAAGCCCCAAACGGTGATCTGGGCCTCGCGGATGACCGTTCTCGGCCTGGTGCTCCTCTTCTGCACCATGTGCTCGACGCTGCTGCTGATCATGCGCGTGGCGCTGCACAACCAGGTCGCCCTCTGGCTGGTCGGCGGCATGGCCCTGTGGTTCCTGGTCTGCTGGTTCGGCTTCCCGCTGTGGGCCATCGCCAAGGGACGCTCCGGCCCGCGCGAGAGCGCCACACCCGACCGGGCGAGCGACGCCGACTGAGGGCCGGTCGGGCAGAGGGGCCCTTGCGCCGCTCAGGCGGGGCTGCGCACATCGGTCACCGCGAACAGCGCTCCGTCCGGATCCCGCAGCGTGACCTCGGTGCCCCCGAAGCCGGTGCGCTCCTCCACGAGGGCGCCGCCGTACCGCCCCGCCGCGGAGACCGTCGCCGTGAGGTCGGTCACCGGGAACTGGACCTGCCAGTGCGGGCGCACCATGGGGTCGACCGCAGCCTCCACGGCCCCGGAGCTGATCCGGGCCAGCGGATGCCCGTCGCACCGCACGATGACCTCCTCGCCCTCGTAGGCGACATCGCAGCAACCCGGCCGCCCGCTCGCCCAGTCGAGTACCTCGCCGTAGAAGATCGCCGCGTCGAAGGCGTTCCGGGTCCGCAGCCGCAGCCAGGCGTGTGCGTGATCGACCGGGGCCGGCGGCGAGTTGGAGGGCTCCGTGCGCTCCCAGAGGCCGAAGGACGCCCCGTCCCGGTCCGAGGCCAGCACCCCGCGCCCCTTGCCGAGCGTCAGCGGCCCCACCGCCACGGTCCCGCTGCGCTCGCGGATCCGGGCGGCGGCCACGTTCGCGTCCTCCACCGCGAAGTACGGCGTCCATGCCACGGCGACCTGGAACGCCGAAGAGACGGCGAAGAGGCCGGCCACCGGGACCTGGCCGCGGTAGGCGACCGAGAAGTCGGACCCGAGCCGGCCGGGGCGGAACGACCAGCCCAGGACCTGGGAGTAGAACCGCTCGGCGGTCTCCCGGTGCCGCGTCATGAGGGTGACCCAGCACGGTGCGGCCGGCCCCGTCAGGGGCGCCGCCGAGGAGGCCGTACGGGGATCGCTTCCGGTCATGGTCCACTGCCTTCGTCGGGGAGCGGCGTCCGGCCCTGCCGCTGCGGTCCAGCAACCAGCCTTGACCGGCCCGCCCGGTCCCGCAACGCGGGCGGGACGCGGGTGCCGGTCAGAGCCCGGCGCGCGGCGGGGCGGTGAGGGAGGTGGCCTCGGCGATGAAGGCGACGCCGAGGACGATCAGCCCCGCGCTGTAGCCCTCGGGGGACTCTCCATGATCGTCCCGGCGGAGGGCGGAGAGTCCCTGGTAGAACGAGAAACAACCGCCCATGACGAAGATCCCGACCGCGGCGATCAGCGCCCAGAAGAAGCGCTCCTTGCCCTATCCGAACGGATGACGGGCGTCGGCGGGGCGGCGGCTGCGCCGCAGCGCGGCGAGGAGGAAGACCTCATTGAGGCTGTCGGCGACCGAGTGGGCGGCCTCCGACAACAGGGCGGGGAAGCCGGAAGCCAGTCCGCCGACGGTCTTGGCCGCGGCGATCACAAGATGGGCCGTGAGCGCGACCAGGACCGTGAGACGGGTACGTCGGTCGGCGGCCGAGCCGGCCATCACAACCTCCTGAACAGAGGGGGTCGGTGTGACTCCCCCCGGGGGAAGGCTCGGTCAGCCGCGCGGCCGCTCCTCGTCGGGCGGCAGCGGGCTGCTGCCGTGGTCCTTCAGCTCGTACGGCGACAGGGCGTGACCGTCCTCGGGGAACTGGTCGGACGCGTGGGGGTCGTGCTGGTCGATGTGGGTGCGCCCTTCCGGCTTTCGGGGCTGCTCATGGGGCTGGGGCGGCGGCGGCTCGGCGTCGTGCTTGCGCTTGCTGAGGATGAAGCCGCCGATGAGCAGGGCGACGACGGCCAGCGCCACGATGGGCATGACGACCCCGAGAGCCCCCGTGCCGTCCGCGAGCGGGACCTCGGCGGGCACCTTGACCGCATTGACTGTATTCAGAACATCCATGTCATCGGCATACCCCGGGAGAAGGGCATCAGTCAGCTATTCACAGCAATTCATGTTTTATGGCTATCTCAGGGGAAACGCGTTTCAGGGCCAGAAGGCAGGACACCCCTCCTGCCCGGCCTCAGCTGCTCCAGACCTCTGCCGGGCGCATTCCCGTGTCGCCGTCGGCCGGATACGGGGTCAGCCTGGAGTGGGTCCCCGAGGCCCGGCACCCCAGTGGAAGGAACCACGGTGAACAGCACCCCCGAGCAGAGCGGCGAGGATCACCCGGCGGGCCGGGAGGTGGTGGTCTCGCTCAGCCGCTGCGACACCGAGGACGCCCGGACCGTGTTCGACGTGCTCGCCACCGCCTTCGCCTCCGACCACCCGATGGGCGAGACCCCCGAGCAGGCCTCCGGCCCCCGTCCGACCGTGTGGGTCACCACCGTCGACGTGTCCGAACCGAGGGCCGACGCCACCCCCGCCCGCCTCACCGCTCCGGTCACGGTGGACGCCCAGGGCGGCTACTGGGCCGTCGACCGGCTGCGTACCCACCTCACCGGGGCCTTCGCGGTGAGCGTCGTCGGCACGGCCGCCGGGGACCAGGAGCAGGAGGTCCGGCTGCGGCTGCAGAGCCGCTGACGGCCCGGCCGGCCCACGCCGGTCCGGGACCGGAACAACGCGGGTCCGTGACCGCCGGATCCAGAACACGACCGGGGTGACCGCCCCGCGGCGAAGCGAAAGGCGCGCGCATGGACTCCCTCGCTCTCGGAGCGGACCTCGAACCGGAACCGGTCGTCGACGAACACTCCACCGTGACCCTGTTCGTCAACGGCGAGGAGACGACGCTGACCGTCGACCATCGCGCCACGGTCCTGGAGACGCTCCGGGAGAGCTTCGGCCTCACCGGGGCCAAGAAGGGCTGCGACCACGGCCAGTGCGGGGCCTGCACGGTCCTCGTCGACGGACGGCGGGTCAACAGCTGCCTGCTGCTCGCCGTCGCCCAGGACGGCGCGACGATCACCACGGTGGAAGGACTCGCCGACGGCGAGAGCCTGCACCCGGTCCAGCAGGCGTTCGTCGAGCGGGACGCCCTCCAGTGCGGCTTCTGCACCCCGGGCCAGATCTGCTCGGCCGTGGGCATGCTCCGCGAGGCCGCCGACGGCCACCCCTCGCACGTCACCGGGCCGGACGCAGCCGCCACCGGACCGGTCACCCTCGATGCCGACGAGATCCGGGAACGTATGAGCGGCAATCTGTGCCGGTGCGGGGCCTACCCCCGGATCGTCGAAGCCATCGAGGACGTGATCGAGTGAAACCCTTCGGCTATGTGCGCCCCGCCACCACCGACGAGGCCGTCCAGCTCTGCGCGGCCGGCCCCGGCGCCCGCTTCCTGGGCGGCGGCACCAACCTCGTGGACCTGATGAAGCTCGGAGTGGAGACGCCCCGGGTCCTCGTCGACGTCTCCGGGCTCCCCCTGGACCGGGTGGCCCGGACGGCCGAGGGCGGCTTGAGCGTCGGAGCCACCGTGCGCAACAGCGACCTCGCCGCCCACCCCGACGTGACCAGGGATTACCCGGCGCTGTCCCAGGCGTTGCTGGCCGGGGCCTCCGGACAGCTCCGCAACTCCGCCACCACCGGCGGCAATCTGCTCCAGCGCACTCGGTGCCGCTACTTCCAGGACGTCTCCAAGCCCTGCAACAAGCGGCTCCCCGGCTCCGGCTGTCCCGCGCTCGAAGGGACCAACCGGGACCTCGCGATCCTCGGGCACTCACCGGAGTGCGTGGCCACCAACCCGTCCGACATGGCCGTGGCCCTCGCCGCGCTGGACGCGACCGTGGTGCTCGTCGGGCCGGAGGGCGAACGGGCCGTGCCCCTCACCGAATTCCACCGGCTGCCGGGGGAGAACCCCGACCAGGACACCGTGATCCGGCCCGGCGAGCTGATCACCGAGGTCGTGCTCCCGCCCCCGACGCCCGGGGCGGCCTCCCGCTACCGCAAGGCCCGCGACCGCGCCAGTTTCGCCTTCGCGCTGGTCTCCGTCGCCGCCACGCTCCGGGTGGACGCCGGGCACGTGGAGCACGCCACGCTCGCGTTCGGCGGCGTCGCCCACCGGCCGTGGCGGGCCCGCCGGGCCGAGGCCGAACTCCGCGGCGCACCCGCCACGCCCGCCGCCTTCCAGCACGCCCTGATCGCCGAACTGGCCGAGGCACGGCCGCTGCGCGACAACGCGTTCAAGGTCGACCTCGCCCGCAGGCTCGCCCTCGACGTCCTCGGCGAACTCACCGAGCGACAGCCGACCCGGGCCGGTTGAGCCGCCGGGACCGGCTCAAGTGCCGGGACCGGCTCAACCGCCGGAACCGGTGAGCCGGCCCGGACCGACCGTCCCGTCCGGACCGACCGTTCCCGTCCGGACCGACCGCTCCCGTCCGGACCGAGTGAACCGCTCGGACCGACTGAACCCACCGGGGACGCCCCGACCGCCGACCTCCGCCCCGGCCGTTCCTACCGCGCCCGCCCCCCGATCCCCGAGGACCCCCGCCATGACCACGCAAGCCCCGCAGTTCCCCGGTGCGCCCGTCGTCCGCAGAGAGGCCCGGGACAAGGTCACCGGCACCGCCCGCTACGCGGCCGACCGCACCCCCGCCGGCTGCCTGTACGCCTGGACCGTCCCGGCGACCGTCGCGTCCGGACGCGTCACCGCCGTACGGGCCGTCGACGCCCTCGCCGTACCCGGCGTCCACTCCGTCCTCACCCACGACAACGCGCTCCGGCTCCTGGAGCCCGACGACCCGATCCTGGCCGTGCTCCAGGACGACCGCGTCCCGCACCACGGCTGGCCGATCGCCCTCGTGATCGCGGAGTCCCTGGAGGCCGCCAGGACCGGAGCCGGGGAGCTCCACGTCGAGTACGAACGCGATGCGCACGACGTGACCCTCACCGAGGATCACCCCGGCCTCTACACGCCCGAGGAGGCCAACGGCGGGTTCCCCGCCGTCCGGGTGCGCGGCGACGTGGAACGCGCCCTCGCCGCGTCGCGCGTTCAGATCGACGCCACGTACCGGATGGACGCGCTGCACAACCACCCCATGGAGCCGCACGCCGCCACCGCCGTATGGGCGGACGGACACCTCACCGTCCATGACTCCAGCCAGGGCTCCACCAAGGTCCGCGAGAGCCTGGCCCAGGCGTTCGGCCTGGACGCGGACCGGATCACCGTGGTCTCCGAGCACGTCGGCGGCGGCTTCGGCTCCAAGGGCACCACCCGCCCCCAGGGGCTCCTGGCCGCGATGGCCGCCCGGCACACCGGCCGCCCGGTGAAGCTGGTCTTCCCCCGGGCCCAGCTGGCGGAGGTCGTCGGTCACCGGGCCCCCACGATCCAGCGGGTCCGGCTCGGCGCGGACCTCGACGGCGTGCTCACCGCCGTCAGCCAGGAGGTCGTCACCCAGACCTCCACCGTGAAGGAGTTCGTCGAGCAGGCCGCCGTGCCCGCCCGCGTCATGTACGCCTCGCCGAACAGCCGCACCGGGCACCGGGTGGTCGCCCTCGACGTCCCCAGCCCCTCCTGGATGCGTGCCCCGGGGGAGGCCTCGGGGATGTACGCCCTGGAGTCCGCCATGGACGAACTCGCCTCCGCGCTCGGCCTGGACCCCGTGGAGCTGCGGCTGCGCAACGAACCGGAGACCGAGCCGGACAGCGGCCTCCCCTTCAGCAGCCGTGGCCTGGCCGCCTGTCTGCGCGACGGCGCGGCACGGTTCGGCTGGCACGACCGCGACCCCCGCCCCGCCGCCCGCCAGGAGGGGCGCTGGCTCATCGGTACGGGCGTGGCCTCCGCGACGTACCCCGTCCTCGTCTCCCGGTCCACCGCGAGCGCCAACGCCGCGCCGGACGGCTCCCTGCGCGTCCAGGTCAACGCCACCGACATCGGCACCGGGGCCCGCACCGTGCTGGCCCAGATCGCCGCCGACGCGCTCGGCGTCGACCCCGGGGCCGTACACGTCGACATCGGCTCCACCGACCTGCCCACCGCCCCGCTGGCCGGCGGCTCCTCCGGCACCGCATCCTGGGGCTGGGCGGTGCACAAGGCCGCCGCCGATCTCGCCGCCCGCCTCGCCGAGCACTCCGGCCCGCTCCCCGCCGACGGGATCACCGCCACCGCCGACACCGAGCAGGAGACCGGCGAGAAGTCCCCGTACGCCCGACACGCCTTCGGCGCCCACTTCGCCGAGACGGCCGTCGACGCCGTCACCGGCGAAGTGCGCGTACGCCGCCTCCTCGGCGTTTACGCCGCCGGGCGGATCCTCAACGCGCGTACCGCCCGCTCCCAGTTCACCGGCGGCATGGTGATGGGCATCGGCATGGCCCTCACCGAGGGCTGCGGCATCGACCCGGTCCACGGCGACTTCACCGCCAAGGACCTCGCCGCTTACCACGTGCCCGTCTGCGCCGACACCGCCGACATCCAGGCCCACTGGATCGAGGAGGACGACCGCCACCTCAACCCCATGGGCAGCAAGGGCATCGGCGAGATCGGGATCGTCGGCACCGCCGCCGCCATCGGCAACGCGGTCCGCCACGCCACCGGCGCCCGGCTGCGCGAACTGCCCCTCACCCCGGACACCCTGCTGCCCTATCTGCTGTGACCGGACACCGCCCCCACCAGCACGGACGGCCCAGCTGTTGCGCGTCCGGCGTACCGGCCTCACTCTGATGAGTGACCCAGAAGTGATAAGTGCTCACGCTTCGTGTTCGGGGGTCGTTCGTACGACGGGGTGAAGTACGACGGGGTGAAGCACGTGGGCCTCGTGGTGAGGAGCCTCGACGATGACCGTTCCACTCGACCGGCACTACTCGGTCGAACTGCAGGTGTCGGCAGAGCGCGTTTCCCAGCTGCGGCGGATCGTCGCCGCACACCTTCGTCACTGGAGTCTCGACCTGCACGTCCGGCCGGTGTGCCGGGCCCTGGACGAACTCCTGACCAACGTCCACCGGCATGTCGGCGGCGGCAACACCTGCGTCCTCGAACTCCGCTGGACCGGACGGCACGTGACCGTGTCCGTCGCGGACAACAGTGCCCGGATGCCCCGCCTGCTGCCGGTCGGCGGCGGGCTGAGCCGGGTCATGGCCCTGAGCGACAGCTGGGGCACCTGCCGGACCACGGACGGCAAAGTGGTCTGGTTCACCCGCTACGCCGAGGCGCCGCAGCTCGCGGGACTGCTCCCGTACGCTCCGCTGCCCGGCGTCCGCACCGCCCGCCGCACTCCCCTCGCGGCGCTCGTGTAACCGCCCGGACGGGCGGCCCGTGACCCCGGCCGACGCGGAACGTGCCTTCCGGCACGCATGATCCGCGTCGGCCGGGTACGTGCCGGGGGAGAGGGCCGCGTTGCGCGGACCGGTGCGGCGCGGCACGGTCGAAGTACCGATGCAAGGAGGCCACTGCCATGCCCATCGCGACGGTCAACCCCGCGAACGGCGAACTGATCAGGTCCTTCGACGCCCTGGGCGAGGACGAGACCGAACGCAGGATCGCCGCCGCCGCGGAGACCTTCCGCCAGTACCGCACGACGTCCTTCGAACAGCGGGCGGCCTGGCTGAACCGGGCCGCCGACCTCCTCGACGAGGACCGGGACACCATCGCCCGGACGATGACCGTCGAGATGGGGAAGCCCATCACGGCCGCCCGCGCGGAGGCGGCCAAGTGCGCGAAGGCGATGCGCTGGTACGCCGACCGTGCCGAGGGCCTGCTCGCCGACGAACACCCGGACCCCGCCGACGTGAAGGACTCCGGCGCCTCCCGCGCGCTGGTCCGCTACCGTCCGCTCGGTGTGGTCCTCGCCGTGATGCCGTGGAACTTCCCGCTCTGGCAGGTGGTGCGCTTCGCCGCCCCCGCGCTGATGGCGGGCAACGTCGGCCTCCTCAAGCACGCGTCGAACGTCCCGCAGACCGCCCTCTACCTGGAGGACCTCTTCCACCGGGCGGGATTCCCGGCGGGCTGCTTCCGTACGCTGCTGATCGGCTCGGGCGCCGTCGAGGCCGTCCTGCGCGACCCGCGCGTCGTCGCCGCCACGCTCACCGGAAGCGAACCGGCCGGGCGCTCCGTCGCCGCCACCGCCGGCGACGAGGTCAAGAAGACCGTTCTGGAACTCGGCGGCAGCGACCCGTATCTCGTGCTGCCCTCGGCGGACGTGGAGAAGGCCGCCGCCACCGCCGTCACCGCACGCGTCCAGAACAACGGCCAGTCCTGCATCGCCGCCAAGCGCTTCATCGTCCATGCCGACGTGTACGACGCGTTCGCCGAGCGCTTCACCGCGGGCATGCGCGCCCTGACCGTCGGCGACCCGCTGGAGGACGCCACCGACATCGGCCCCCTCTCCACCGAGCAGGGCCGCACCGACCTGGAGGAACTCGTCGACGACGCCGTCGAGCGAGGGGCCGCGACGCTGTGCGGCGGACGCCGTCCCGACAAGCTCGGCGGCGGCCTGGAGAACGGCTGGTTCTACGAGCCCACCGTGCTCGCCGGCATCACCACCGCCATGCGCGTCCACCGCGAGGAGACCTTCGGCCCGGTCGCCACCCTCTACCGCGTCGCCGACCTCGACGAGGCCACCCACCTGGCCAACGACACCCCCTTCGGCCTGAGTTCCAACGTCTGGACCCGCGACCCGGGCGAACAGGAACGCTGCGCCCGCGACCTGGAAGCCGGCGGGGTCTTCTTCAACGGGATGACCGCCTCGCACCCGGCCCTGCCCTTCGGCGGGATCAAGCGCTCCGGTTACGGCCGTGAGCTGGCCGGACACGGTATCCGCGAGTTCTGCAACGCCACCACGCTCTGGTACGGACCCGAGGGCTCCTGACTTCCGCCACCACGCTCGCGCCGGGCCCCCGTACCGCCCGGCCGGGCGATGCGCGATCATGGGCGGCGACCCTGCCAGGCCGGAGAGAGGCTGCCATGAAGCTGCGCTGCGCCGTGATCGAGGACTTCCAGTCCGTGGCCACCACCGTCGTCGACTGGTCGCCCGTCACCGAGGACGTCGAGGTCGTGACGTTCACCGAGCACCTCGCCGGCGTGGACGAAACGGCCGCCGCCCTCGTCGGCTTCGACATCGTGGTCACCCTGCGCGAGCGGGTGCCCTTCCCGGCGGAGCTGTTCGCCCGGCTGCCCCGGCTGCGGCTCCTGGTCGCCTCCGGCATGCGCAACTCCGCCATCGACTTCGACGCCGCGCAGCGTCACGGCGTCGTCGTCTGCGGCACCGCCAGCTCCTCCACCCCGCCCGTCGAACTCACCTGGGCACTGCTGCTGGGACTCGCGCGCGGGATCGTCCCGGAGGCCGGGGCCCTGCGCACGGGCGGACCCTGGCAGTCCACCCTCGGGGCCGATCTGCACGGGCGGACGCTCGGTCTGCTGGGGCTCGGGAAGATCGGCGGCCGGGTGGCCCGGGTGGGACTGGCCTTCGGCATGGACGTGGTGGCCTGGAGCCAGAACCTCACGAAGGAACGCGCCGACGAGGTCGGGGCGAGCCTTGCCCCCTCCAAGGCCGAGCTGCTGGCCGCGAGCGACTTCGTCTCCGTCCACCTCGCGCTCGGCGAGCGGACCCGGGGGCTGATCGGCACGGCCGAACTCGCCCGGATGCGCCCGACCGCGTACCTCGTCAACACCTCCCGGGCGGCCATCGTCGAAACGGACGCCCTGCTCGCCGCCCTGCGCGACGGGGTGATCGCCGGGGCCGCGACCGACGTGTTCGACGTCGAGCCGCTCCCGGCCGGCGACCCGGTGCGCACCGCCCCGCGCCTGCTGGCCACCCCGCACCTGGGGTATGTGTCGCGCGCCAACTACGAGACGTACTACGGCCAGGCCGTGGAGAACATCAGGGCGTTCCTCGACGGGCAGCCGGTCCGCCGCCTCGGCTGACGGCGGACCGGCCCCGTGCGGGGTTCGGTCTCGTGCGGGGTTCGGTCTCGTACGGGCGTCGGTCTCGTGCGGGAACGCGGTCAGTAGCGCAGGGCCGCCGCCATCCCGCCGTGGTCCGCAAGCGACTCGTCCTCGACGAAGACCACGTCGGCGCCGCTGTCCAGCGCGGCTTCGACCAGTTCGTCGACGATGTCCTCGCGGACCGTGCCGTCCGCACTCTGCGTGGTCCCCTCGGGCACCGGCTCAAGGTGTTCGTCGGTCACCCGCACGGTCGCCCGGAAGTGCTCCTCCACCGCGACCAGACCCGCCCGGCCCTCCCGGACGGCGGCCCACACCTCGTCGAGCCCGCCGGCGAAGGAGTGGGCGCTGCGGGCGTTTTCGAGCCGGGTGTCGACCTCCGCCGCCGCCTGGTGTGCGCCTTCCGCCAGGGCGGGCTGCAACTCCTTGAGGACCTCGGTGGGCGGCAGGTCGGCCGGCGCTCCCTTGGCGACCCGGCCGATCGCGGACCGGGAGCTCTCGCCGACCTCGTCCAGCAGGGCGAGAGCGGGGGCCAGGCCCAGCAGGTACAGCGGACGCGGATCGTCGGCGAGCACCGTGCGCAGCTTCTCGTCGACGTCACGGAAGAAGTTCCGGGTCTCCTCGTCGGAGAAGGTGCTCGGGGTGTCCCCGATCCGCTCCTCACGCTGCGGGTTCGGCGGCTCCTTCGGCGCGGTCAGCGGGAAGCCGCCGGTCTTCTCCGGCCGGATGCCGTCGCCGGTCCCGATCCACAGGGTGGCGTGGTCGGCGGCGACGGTCAGCACCCGGAACGGCCGCGTCTGGGCCTTGGCCGCGACGAGGTTGCGGGTGAGGAAGGTGTCGCTGAGCACCACCCGTTCGGGTGCGGTCCGCGGAAGTTGCCAGATCCAGTACTGGTCGGTGGTCACCAGGAGCACCAGGGAGTCCAGCGCCCCGCGCGGGTCCACCTCGCCCGCCGCCCGCTCCAGCTGCGCCCGGAGAGCGGCTTCGACCTCACGGCTGACCCGCGGGTCGGCTTCGAGACGGTGCCCGGCCTCCGCCACCAGGTTCCGCAGCCGGACCGGGTCCTGGGCGTTGTCCGGGGCCTTGCGGTGGGTCGGCATCGTCAGGGACAGGGCCGGGTAGGGCCGGGTCGCCCGCAGCTCCCGCAACAGGTCGGCGGTCAGGGCGTCCGTATCCATCGTTCCCTCCCGGGACTCGAACCCGCTCCCGTATGAAGCGGATGCTTCGACGAGTCAATTCATACCTTTTGATTCTAATATGGGCGAGTTGTTGCTCTGGAGTCGGGAGGGTGCGCGATGTCCACGCTCACGGTGTGGAAGTTCCGGACGGCCGAAGGCGCGGAGAGCGTCGAGGAGGCGCTGAAATCCCTTCAGAAGGAAGGGCTGATCAAGATCCTCGACGCGGCCGTGGTGAGCTGGCCCGCCGACCGGGCCAAGCCGCGCACGAAACAGCTCCTCAACCTCGTCGGCGCCGGCGCCCTCAGCGGCACGTTCTGGGGCATGCTCTTCGGGCTGATCTTCCTCATGCCGCTGCTGGGCGCGGCCGTCGGGGCGGCCGCCGGTGCGCTCGGGGGGAAGCTCGCGGACGTCGGCATCGACGACGACTTCATCGCCGAGGTCAAGGAGAAGGTGACGCCCGGAACCTCGGCGCTGTTCCTGCTGACCATGAACGAGGTGCCCGAGCGGATCGGCGCTCAGCTGCCCGGCGACGGCGCCGAACTCCTCCACAGCAATCTCGACACCGAGCGCGAGGCGAAACTCCGCGACATCTTCGGCGACGACTCGGCGTGACCCACGCGCATCCCCCTCCCCACCCATATCCCCTTCTTGGATTGGACGGACCGTCCGTGAAAGCGAACCTCTCCGCGCGCCGGGCCCGCGCCACGCGCGTCCTGGCCCCCGTCGCGGTCGCGGCCCTGCTGCTCGCCTCCACGGCGGCCTGCGGCTCCGACAGCACCGGCGAAGGCACCGACCAGGGTGTCCACACCCTCACGCCCGAGCCGGAGGAATCGCCGGCCGAGTCCGCGAGCCCGCGCACCCAGGAGAGCTTCGCCGCCTCGGTCTCCGCCGAGTCCGAACGCGTACGGCAGGAGGCGGCCAAGCGTCTCGACGAGGTGGAGGGCCGGGGCAACGCCGTCGCCGACGTCTCGGTCAACGGACTGCCGCTCACCGCGTCCGAGGAGGTTCGCAGCGCCCTCGTCCGGGTCACCAACCCCACGGACGAGGCCGCGTTCTACGCCGTGAAGGTGGAGTTCCTCGACGCCGAGGACAAGGTGCTGGACACCGTCGTCGTCGGCGTCCCGGACGCGCCGCCGGACCGCACGGTCGAGGTCCAGGCCAACAGCCGCAAGGCCGCCGGGGTGAAGACCTTTCCCCGGGTCGCCCAGGCGATGCGCGGCTGAGGGGGCGCGGGCCATGAGCGCCGCCGACGCGGTGACCGACTCGCTCCAGAACCTGCGCGCCCAGTTCGCCGACGTACGGGAGGGGGCGCCGGCCGACTACATCCCCCAGCTGGCCCTCGCCGACCCGGACGCCTTCGGGCTCGCGCTCGTCAGCATGGACGGACACCGCTACAGCGCGGGCGAGGCCGAGGTCCCCTTCACCCTCCAGTCCGTCTCCAAGCCGTTCGTCTACGCCCTCGCGCTCTCCGTCCTCGGCCTCGACGAGGTGAGCCGGTGGGTGGGCGCCGAGCCGAGCGGCGATGCGTTCAACGCCATCAGCCTCGAACCCGGTACGGGCCGGCCCGCCAACGCCATGGTCAACGCCGGCGCGATCGTCACCACCGCCCTGATCCCCGACGCCCCCGGCGAGCCCGCCTTCGACCGGATCCTGCGCTGCCTCGGACGCTTCGCCGGGCGTGAACTGGACGTGGACGAGGAGGTGTTCACCTCCGAGTCGACGACCGGGGACCGCAACCGGGCGCTGGCCTATCTGATCCGCTCCACCGGCACCATGCCCGTCGACCCGGTCCTGGCGGTCGACCGCTACTTCCGCCAGTGCGCGATCCGGGTCACCGCCGTCGACCTCGCCACGATGGCCGCGACGCTCGCCTACGGCGGCGTGAACCCGGTCACCGGCGAACAGGTCGTCTCCGCCGAGGTCGCCGCACAGGTTCTTGCCGTCATGGCGACCTGCGGCATGTACGACGGCTCCGGCGAGTGGCTGCTGCGCGTCGGGCTGCCCGCCAAGAGCGGGGTGTCCGGCGGCCTCATCGCGGTGGGTCCGGCCCGTTTCGGGGTCGCCACGTACAGCCCGCCGCTCGACGCCACCGGCGGTTCGGTACGCGGCCACGCCGCGCTGGAGACGATGTCGCGGCGCTACGGGCTCCACCTCATGCTGAACCCCGCGCTGCCGGGCTCCACCGTCACCCTCGTCACGACCGCGGACGATGTGCCGTCGGCGCCATCCGTCGAGGACGAGCGGGTCCTCCATGAACAGGTCGGCGTCGTCGTCGCCCAGGGGTCCATCGACTTCACGGCCGCCGAACGCGTGCTGTACGCCCTGGACGAGTCGGGGCCGAACGGCGGCTCCGTCGTGCTCGACCTGCACGACGTCACGGCCGTCGACTCCGTGGGCCTGGCCATGCTGCACACCGGCCTCGCGCGTCTCGTCTCCGACGGGCGGCGCGTGGCGGTCGTCGACCCCCGCGATCTGCTGGGTCCGTCCGACCTCCTGCGGGAGCGGACGGGCCAGGACCTGCCGCGCTACGCCACCCGCGAGGGCGCCGTCGAAGGCTGCGCGAAGGCCCTGGCCGGGGAAGGGTGAGCCCAGGCCGCCGCGTGAGCCGGGGCCGCCGGACGGGCCGGGGCTACCAGATGGCCCCGACCCACTCGGGGTGGTCGATGAACGGGTTCCGGTTGTGCTGGAACTGGTCGAATATGACGTCGTTGCGGCGCTTCTCGAAGGTGTCCGGCGGGTCCTCCTGGCTCCACTGCTTCAGGACGGACAGCTTGCCCATCTTCGGCGCGGACCCGTTGTCCACCTGGTCGTTGGGTTCGAGGTCGGCGAAGGAGTCGTTGCCCTCGTACCGCACGGCCATGTAGAGGATCATGCGGGCGACGTCGCCCTTGACCTCGTCGCGCGGCTCGAAGGAGTCGCCGTCGGTGAAGTTGCCGGGCGCGTCGCCCAGTTCGCTTCCGCCGTTGTCGAAGTCCTTGTTGCCCCGCGTGGAGTTGACCTGGACGTCCTCGGGCCGCAGATGGTGGACGTCGGTGCCCGGCCCCGTCGCCGTACCGAAGTCGCCGTGCGACTTGGCCCAGACGTGCTCCCGGTTCCACTGGCCCGAGCCCCCGCCGTTGTCGGTCTTCGACTGGGAGCGCCCGGTGTAGAGCAGGACGACGTTGGAGGAGTTGGCGGGATCCTCGTCGGTGGCCTTGAGGGCGTCCCACACCTGGTCGTAGGAGAGCTTGGTCTGGTCG
Source organism: Streptomyces sp. man185 (assembly GCA_002551355.1). Taxonomy (GTDB): domain Bacteria; phylum Actinomycetota; class Actinomycetes; order Streptomycetales; family Streptomycetaceae; genus Streptomyces. The sequence goes on from NTHE01000008.1 coordinate 59,772, forward strand.
CTGATGATCGTGTGCAGGGCGGCTTTCAGTTCAGCGCCGGTCTTGCCGAGCGCGTCCTGGTAGTACGTGTCGTCCAGGGCGGCGGCGGTGGCGGTGTACCGGCCGGGCGAGGAGTCCGCAGGGGCGGCGGCCGCGGTGCCGGCGAGCACGGTGGCGGTCGCGACCACGGCCAACAGTGGACGCGCGTAGAACGAGTGACGACGGGACATGTGGGGTGTCCTCTCCGGAACGCGGGCGTCGCGACGGGGACCCTGGGTGGGGGTGCTCGCGCGGCGGCCGTGCGGTAGGTGGTCAGCCGGGAGCCTTCCACACGCACCGTGCCCCACGTGTGAACACTCTGCACCTATCATGTGCAGGTCAAGAATGAGCCTGTCGGGGCCGGCCGCGGACACCGTCCGCCCTCGGTGGTTCGACGCCCCCGGGGGCGGACAGGGCGTTGCGCCCGGTGCTACCCGGCCGCCCAGTCGCGCAGGTCCCGGGCCGAGTCGAAGTCGGCCACGTTCTTGTCGAGCGGATCGTCGGTGTACTGATGGATGCGCCAGTCGGCCTCGATGCGGGGCTTGCCCGCGGAGACGTAGTCGGCGATCCACAGCCCGTCGCCCGCGTAGCCGGTGGTGTCGTGGTTCAGCCAGAAGGAGCGGTTGCAGTACAGCAGGACCCGGTGATCGGGCCTCTCCCGCTTCACCGCGCGGATGAACCGGTCCTTGTCCCCGTTGCTCGCCCGGGTCCCGCCGCCGGTCTGTTCCCAGTCGACCGCGAGCAGATCGCCCGCCTTCTCGGGGGTCTTGCTCAGGAAGTAGTCGACCTGGTCCGTCACGTCCCCCGGCCAGAGGAAGTGGTAGAAGCCGACGACGCACTCGGCGTCCCTGGCCCGCTTCACCTGTGCGTCCAGACGCGGATTGACATAGGTGCGGCCTTCGGTGGACTTGATGAGGACGAAGTCGAGACCGTCCGTGTCGTAGGAGGGCTGATAGGCGCTGACGTCGACGCCGTGGAGCATGGGCACCACCTCGGAGAATGGGGCAAGGGCCTCCCTCTCCTGCCCACTCCCCAGGCCCGCCAAGGGCTGATTCACCCTCCCGGGTAGCAGGCCGCACGTTCCTCGGATGCGGCCGGGTCCGTGGGGGGTGAGAATTACCGCAAGGACGAGGAGGCGGCATGAGCGAAGAGTCCGAATCCGTATCCGAGGCCATGTCCGGGCCGGGGGGCATCACCCCCGACCGGCTCCTGCACACGGGCGCGAGCGACCGCCCGAGCGCGGAGGACCTGGTGCTCGCCTCCGGGCGGGACCTCACGCCGGAGACCCTGGAATGGGCCCGGCGCAAGCTGGCCGCCGAGGGGCGGTCGGCCATCGACAAGCAACTGCCCTGACGGCCCCTCGGGGCCGGCAGGAGCGCCCGGCGGGCCGGTGCGCGGAGCCGGACGCCGAGGTGAATGCGGCCGAGGGGCCGGGGAGCGTGTGGGGCGCCCCCGGCTCCCTCGGCTAGCCTGAGTGCCATATGAACCGTTTGACGACCTCACAGGGCGCTTTCGAGCTGGCCCGCTTCCCCGAGCACCCGCGCGATCCCTTCCGGGCGTGGGACGCCGCCGACGAATACCTGCTCCGGCAGCTGACGGACCCCGAGACGGGCCCGGTCGACCTCTCGGGGACGGTCGCCGTCGTGGGGGACCGGTGGGGAGCGCTCGCCACTGCGCTGGCCGCACACCGGCCCGTCCAGATCAGCGACTCCTACCTGGCCCGGCGCGCCACCCTCGCCAACCTCGCGCGCAACGGCCTGGACGCCGACGCCGTCACTCTGCTGTCCTCCCGCGACACCCCGCCGGACCGGATCGACGTCCTGATCGTCCGGGTGCCCAAGTCCCTGGCGTTCCTGGAGGACCAGCTCCACCGGATCGCCCCCGCCGTCCACGCCGGCACCGTGGTCATCGGCACCGGCATGGTCAAGGAGATCCACACCTCCACGCTCAAGCTCTTCGAGCGGATCATCGGCCCCACCCGCACCTCCCTCGCGGTGCGCAAGGCACGGCTCATCTTCTCCACCCCGGACCCCGCGCTGCCGCGTACGCCGAGCCCGTGGCCGTACCGCTACGAGCTGCCCGCCGACGTGGGCCCCGTCTCGGGCCTGACCGCGGTCAACCACGCCGGGATCTTCTGCGCCGAGCGCCTCGACATCGGCACCCGCTTCTTCCTGAAGCACCTGCCCACCCGCGGCGGGGCGGTCCGGGTCGTCGACCTGGGCTGCGGCAACGGCGTCCTCGGGCTCTCCGCCGCCCTCGCCAACCCGGAGGCGCACCTCACCTTCGTCGACGAGTCGTACGGGGCGGTCGCCTCCGCCGAGGAGACCTTCCGGGCCGGAGCGCCGGACGGAGCGAAGGCCGACTTCCTGGTCGGCGACGGGCTCGGCGACCTCGATCCGGGCAGCGTCGACCTGGTGCTGAACAACCCGCCCTTCCACTCGCACCTCGCCACCACCGACGCGACCGCCCGCACGATGTTCGTCGGCGCGCGGACCGCCCTGCGCCAGGGCGGTGAGCTGTGGGTCGTGGGCAACCGGCACCTCTCGTACCACACCCACCTGCGCCGGATCTTCGGGAACTGCACCACGGTCGCGGGCGACGCGAAGTTCGTGGTCCTGCGCGCCGTCAAGCGCTGACCGCGAAGCGCCGGGCCGCCGGCCCTTCCGGATTCTTGCAACAGGTTCTACTGTGTGCGCCGCCGCACACGGACGACGCCGAAGCGAGACTCTGGAGGGGCCGTGCACCTCGAATACACGCCTGAGCAGCAGCGGTTGCGTACCGAACTGCGTACCTACTTCGCGGCCCTGGTGCCCGACAACGCCTATGCCCGCTACGCGGAGCCTGCCGCCCAGAAGCGCTTCTACCGCGAGACGGTGCGCAGACTCGGCGCCGACGGCTGGCTGGGGGTCGGCTGGCCGAAGGAGTACGGCGGCCGGGGCCTGACCCCGATGGAACAGTTCATCTTCTTCGACGAGGCCGCCCAGGCCGGCGTACCGCTGCCGCTGATGGCCCTGAACACCGTCGGGCCCACGATCATGCAGTTCGGCACCGAAGAGCAGAAGGCCCACTTCCTGCCCGGAATCCTGGCCGGGGAGATCGACTTCGCGATCGGCTACAGCGAACCGGACGCGGGCACCGATCTCGCCGCTCTCAAGACGCGCGCGGTCCGCGAGGGGGACACCTACATCGTCGACGGCCAGAAGATCTGGACCACCAACGGCGACACCGCCGACTGGGTCTGGCTCGCCGTGCGCACCGACCCCGACGCCCCGCCCCACAAGGGCATCACCATGCTCCTGGTCCCCACGAGCGACCCGGGCTACTCCTGCACCCTGATCAACACCCTCGCCTCGCACGACACCACCGCCAGCTACTACGAGAACATCCGCGTCCCGGTCTCCCGCCGCGTCGGCGAGGAGAACAAGGGCTGGCGGCTCATCACCAACCAGCTCAACCACGAACGCGTCACCCTCGCCGCCCACGGCACGATGGCGGTCCGCGCCCTGCACAACGTCCAGCGCTGGGCCGCCGACACCAAACTCGCCGACGGCCGCCGGGTCATCGACCTCGGCTGGGTCCGCGCCCTGCTCGCCCGCACCCACACTCGCCTCGACGCGATGAAACTCCTCAACTGGCAGATGGTCGCCGCCCTCCAGGACGGCACGCTCACCCCCCAGGACGCCTCGGCCGTCAAGGTCTACGGCTCCGAGGCCCGCCGGGACGCCTACGCCTGGCTGATGGAGATCGTCGGCTCCGCGGGTGCGCTGAAGGAAGGCTCGGCCGGCGCGGTGCTCCACGGCGAACTGGAACGCGGCTACCGCTCGGCCGTGATCTTCACCTTCGGCGGCGGCAACAACGAGATCCAGCGGGAGATCATCTCGTGGATCGGACTGGGGATGCCGCGCGTGCGGCGGTGAGCGGGAGCGATCCCCGCACGGTCGCGCGGGCCACGGTGATGACCTCGTGGTCGTCCATCAGGCGTGGTCGTCCAGCAGGAGGATGCGTGTCGAGCGGCGGTGGTGTCGGTCGGCCTCTCGCTCATCGGCGCTCGCTGTTCCCGGCCACGTTTCCCCGGTCGCCCTCGCGGGCATTGCCCCAGGAGCGCAGGGGCAAGCGTGGGCGGTGGAACGACCCGCCCTGGCCCGGGACGACCTGACGAAGCGTGACCTCAGCCGCCGTCCGTGGCCGTCGCGTCGCTCGTGGCGGTGGCGTCGCCCTCCGAGCGGGCGCGGAGGGTGGCTTCGAACTCCTCGGCGCGGGCGAGCTGGACGCGGAGCTTCTCGACCTGCTGGGCGGCGGCCCGCTGATAGCCGCGCACCCTGTCCAGCAGCGCCTCGCGCCCGTCCGCGTCGAGGTGGTCGTCCCCGTCGAGCCGGTCGGTGGCATCGAGCAGCTCACGCATCTGGTCCAGGGTGAAGCCGAGCGGCTTCATCCTCCGGATGACCATGAGACGGGCGACGTCGGTCTCGGTGTAGAGGCGGAAGCCGCCCTGGGACCGGGCGGAGGGGGCGACGAGGCCGGTCTCCTCGTAGTGGCGGATGGTGCGCAGGGAGAGCTCGGTCCGTGCGGCGACCTCGCCGATCTGCATGTGCTTGCCGTCCACGCCGGTGCCTCTGGCCTCTCTCGTGCCCGTAATGTTCCGGATGCTGTGGGGCTGTCCCCGGTGGTGCCGGCTCCGGTGCGCACACCCTCCGTCGATCTCTACCCTAACGTCAGGGTAGAGTTGCCGGTGGCGAGGCCGCGTTCCGCTGCTCGTGGTGCCGTGTCGGGGCCGATGACGCCTCCGGCGAAGTTCCGATTCTCGCAGGAGAAGAGCGTGCGCGAGCCCATGACGCCCGTCGCTGCGCTCTGCCCGCCGTGACGCCCCGCCCCCACCCATGAGCCCGGTCGCACCGCAGCGCGCAGCCGCCGCGTATCCCACCCCGCGGTTACGGCTCCGCGCTCATGGGGCCGTCGGCGGGGGCCGCCCGGCACCCCGTCATCTCCGCGCACTCGCCTGCTGACCGAGCGCGCCCGAGCAGGACAGGTCCTCCTCCCTTGCCTTCCGTCTCCTCCGTTCCCTTCCCGGCCGCGCGTCTGCGCGGCCTGAAGCCCGACTGGCTGTCCGATCCGAAGGTCTGGCGTACCGAGGTGCTGGCCGGTCTGGTCGTCGCGCTGGCCCTGATTCCCGAGGCGATCTCGTTCTCGATCATCGCGGGCGTCGATCCGGCGCTCGGTCTGTTCGCCTCCTTCACCATGGCCGTGACGATCGCGATCGTCGGCGGGCGCAGGGCGATGATCTCGGCCGCGACCGGCGCGGTGGCGCTCGTGATCGCGCCGCTCAACCGCGAGCACGGCCTGGGGTATCTGATCGCCGCCGTCATCCTCGCCGGTGTCTTCCAGGTGGTCCTGGGGGTACTGGGCGTGGCGAAGCTGATGCGGTTCATCCCGCGGTCGGTGATGGTCGGCTTCGTCAACTCCCTCGCCATCCTCATCTTCATGGCGCAGGTCCCCGAGATGTGGAACGTCTCCTGGGGCGTGTACCCGCTGCTCTTCGGCGGCCTGGCACTCATGGTGTTCCTGCCCAGGATCACCACGGTCGTTCCGGCCCCGCTCGTCTCCATCGTCATTCTCACCGTGATCACCGTCGGTGCCGCCCTTGCCGTGCCGACCGTCGGCGACCGGGGCACCCTGCCGTCCTCGCTGCCGGTTCCGGGTCTGCCCGACGTGCCGTTCACCCTCGACACGTTGACGACGATCGCCCCGTACGCGTTCGCGATGGCGCTGGTGGGCCTGATGGAGTCGCTGATGACGGCGAAGCTGGTCGACGACCTCACCGACACCCGTTCGAACAAGACACGCGAGTCCGTAGGACAGGGCATCGCCAACATGGTCACCGGCTTCTTCGGCGGCATGGGCGGCTGCGCGATGATCGGCCAGACCATGATCAACGTGAAGGTCTCGGGCGCCCGCACCCGCCTCTCCACCTTCCTCGCCGGAGTGTTCCTGATGGTGCTGTGCATCGTCTTCGGACCGGTCGTCTCCGACATCCCCATGGCCGCGCTGGTAGCCGTCATGATCATGGTGTCCTTCGCGACCTTCGACTGGCACTCCATCGCCCCCAAGACCCTCAAGCGCATGCCCGCCGGAGAGATCGCCGTCATGGTGATCACCGTCGCCTGCGTCGTGATCACGCACAACCTCGCGATCGGCGTCGTCGTCGGCTCCGTCACCGCCATGGTCATCTTCGCCAGGCGTGTCGCCCGCGTAGCGGACGTCACCGCCGTCACCGACCCCGACGGCACCACCGTCGTCTACCGGGTCACCGGGGAGCTCTTCTTCGCCTCGTCCAACGAACTCGTCGGCCGGTTCGACTACGCCGGGGATCCCGTCCGGGTCGTCATCGACCTGAGTGCGGCTCACATCTGGGATGCCTCCTCGGTCGCCGCCCTCGACACGATCGGGAGCAAGTACGCCCAGCGCGGCAAGGCCGTCGAGATCACCGGCCTCAACGAGCCCAGCGCCCACCTCCACGACCGGCTCACCGGCGAACTCGCCGCCGGGCACTGACCCCGGGTTCCGGGCGAGCGCACGCCCGGGACCCGACAGCCCGCCCCGCCGCGTACCGACTCCGCCGGCGGGCAGCCATACTGGACGGGCCGGGGAGGGCACAGCGTCAGCAGCGGGGAACACGGGGAACAACGGGGGCGGGAAACGGCAGATGGCGGACACCAGGCTGATCCAGAGCCGGTACCGGCTGCTCGAACTGATCGGGCGCGGCGGCATGGGCGAGGTGTGGCGCGCCCTCGACGAGTCGCTGGGGCGTCAGGTCGCCGTCAAATGCCTCAAACCCATGGGCCCCCAGCACGACCAGGCGTTCACCCGCGTCCTGCGCGAACGTTTCCGCCGTGAGGCCCGGGTGGCCGCCTCCCTCCAGCACCGGGGCGTCACCGTCGTGCACGACTTCGGCGAGTACGAGGGCGTGCTCTACCTCGTCATGGAGCTGCTCGACGGACACAACCTGAGCCAGCTCCTGGAGGAGAACCAGCAGCACCCGCTGCCGGTGGAGCATGTCGTCGACATCGCGGAGCAGGTCGCCGACGCCCTCGGCTACACCCACCGGCAGGGCATCGTCCACCGCGACCTCAAGCCCGCCAACATCATGCGGCTGACCGACGGCACGGTGAAGATCTGCGACTTCGGCATCGCGCGCCTCGGCCACGACATCGGCATGACCTCCCGGCTCACCACCACCGGCCTCGCCATGGGCACCCCGCACTACATGTCGCCCGAGCAGATCAGCGGCAAGGAGGTCGACCACCGCAGCGACCTCTACTCGCTGGGCTGCGTCCTGTACGAAATCGCCACCGGCGTACCGCCGTTCGACCAGGAGGACGCCTGGGCCGTGCTCGTCGGACACCGCGACACCCCGCCGGAACCGCTGCGCACCCACCGCGCCGACCTCCCCGGCTTCTTCGACCGCGTCGTCCTCGACCTGCTGGCCAAAGCTCCCGAGGAGCGCCCCGTGGACGCGGGCGACCTGCGCCGCCGCATCGTCCTAGGCCGGACCGGCGAACAGCCCGCGCTCGGACCGGGGCCCCTCGCGCACTCCCCCGCCGAGCGGCTGCCGGCCCCGCGCCAGAGGGCCCTGCCCGCCTGGACCCGCTCCATGACCGCCGGTCACCGGGCGACCGGAGCGACGGGCCCGCACGCCGAACGTCCCGACCCGGCCGCCGGGCTGACCGGGCAGTGGACCACCGCGAGCGCCACCGCCCCGCACACCGGCTCCTTCGTCTCCGTGTCGGCGGGGCCGCCCCCCGCCCCGGACCTCCTCGCCACGCTGGAGGGCCGCCACAGCGCGGGCATCGACCTCGGCCGCCTGGGCCGTTGGCAGGAGGCCGAGGACGTGCACCGCGAGGTGGCCGCCCAGCGCGCACGCGTTCTCGGCCCGGACCACCCCGACACCCTCGCCAGCCACTACGAGATCGGCCTCACCCTGAGCCGTACGGGCCGGGCCGAGGATGCGCTGCGCGAGTTCGCCCGGGTCACCGGGGGCCGCGAACGCGCCCTGGGCGCCGACCATCCGCAGACGCTCGCCGCCCGCCAGGCGACCGCCCGCGCCCTGGGCCGGCTCGGCCGGCACGCCGAGGCCCACCAGGTGTACGAAGCGGTCCTCGCCGTCCGCGAACGCGTCATGGGCCCCGACCACCCCGACACCCTGCGCTGCCGCCACAATCTGGCGTTCAACCTCTGCCGACTGGGGCGGCCCGAGGAGTCCTGCCGGATCGCCGGGGAGGTCGCCGACGCCCGCGCCCGACTGCTCGGCCCTACGCACCCCGACACCCTCGCGACCCGCTACGAAGTGGCGTACACCCTGGGCAGGCTGGGCCGCTGGGCGAAGGCTCTGGAGACCTACGAGGACGTTGCCCGGGCCCGCGCGGAGACCCTGGGGGCCGATCACCCCGACACCTTCGCCGCCCGCTACGAGGCCGGTATCAGCCTCGGCCGGCTCGGCCGCGACGCGGAGGCCCTGGAGCTGTACCGGTCCCTGGTCGCCGACCGCACCCGGACCGCCGGAGCGGCCGACCCCGAGACACTGCGCGCCCGCCACGGCCTCGGGGTCAATCTGGGGCGGCTGGGCCGCTGGGAGGAGGCGCTCGCGGAGGCACGCGACGTCTGCGCACTGCGGGAAGGCACCCTGGGACCCGACCACCCCGACACCGTGGTCAGCCTCCGGGAGGTCGCCGCGGGGCTCGGCTGGCTCGGCCGGTGGAGCGAGGCCCTCGTGGCGTACCGGCAGGTCGCCGAGGCGCGCGCCCGGACCCTGGGCCCCGACCATCCCCAGACGCTCGCGGCCCGCGACGACGAGGCGCACTGCCTGAGACGGCTCGCACAGGCCTAGGGGTTCGTCGTCCCTCTGGCGCCCCTGGTGGGGACGGCGGGCGGCGTGTTACGAAGGTGCATGCCCGCACCTCAGAGCCCCGCACCCCGAACACCCGCAGGTCAGCCCGCCACCCAGGGGTCCTCCGGGCCCGGCGCGCCCGCCCGGGACCGCTACGACGCCGTGATCGTCGGCGGCGGCCACAACGGCCTCGTCGCCGCCGCCTACCTCGCCCGTGCCGGACAGTCCGTCCTCGTCCTGGAACGGCTCGGCACCACCGGGGGAGCGGCGGTCTCGACCCGCCCCTTCGCCGGGGTCGACGCCCGGCTCTCCCGCTACTCGTACCTGGTGTCCCTGTTGCCCGACAAGATCGTCCGCGATCTCGGCCTCGACTTCGCCGTCCGCAAGCGGACCGTCTCCTCCTACACCCCCGCCGTACGCGACGGACGGCCCACCGGGCTGCTCGTCGCGGGCGAGGGCACCCGGGAGTCCTTCGCCGCGCTGACCGGCGGCGAGCGCGAGTACGCGGCCTGGCAGCGGTTCTACGCGATGACACAGCGGCTCGCGGAGCGGGTCTTCCCGACGCTCACCGAGCCGCTGCCCGGCCGGGACGCGCTGCGCGAGCGGATCGACGACGCCGACGCCTGGCGGATGCTGTTCGAGGAGCCGCTCGGGGTGGCCGTCGAGGAGAACTTCACCGACGACCTCGTGCGCGGGGTCGTCCTCACCGACGCCCTGATCGGCACCTTCGCCGACGCCCACGACACCTCGCTCCTGCAGAACCGGTGCTTCCTCTACCACGTGATCGGCGGCGGCACCGGCGACTGGGACGTCCCCGTCGGCGGCATGGGCGCGCTCACCGACGCGCTGGCCGGGGCCGCCCGTGCGGCGGGTGCCGAGATCCGCGTACAGCACGAGGCGACCCGCATCGAGACCGACGGGAACGCCGCCGAGGTCGCCGTCCGCACCCCGGACGGGGAACGCGTCGTCGGCGCCCGCCGGGTGCTCGTCAACGCCTCCCCGCAGGCGCTGGCCACCCTCCTCGGCGACACCCCGCCGGCGCCCGCCGAGGGCGCCCAGCTCAAGGTGAACATGCTGCTCACCCGGCTGCCGAAGCTCCGCGACCGGTCCGTCGACCCCCGGCAGGCCTTCGCCGGCACGTTCCACATCGCCGAGGGGTACGGGCAGCTCGCCGACGCCTACCGGGACGCGGCGGCCGGCCGGCTGCCCGGCGCCCCGCCGTCCGAGATCTACTGCCACTCGCTGACCGACCCCACGATCCTCGGCCCCGACCTCGCCGCGCGCGGCTACCAGACCCTCACCCTCTTCGGTCTGCACGCCCCGGCCCGGCTGTTCGCCGCCGACAACGACGCCGCCCGCGCCGCCCTGCTCAAGGCGACCCTGGCCGAACTGGACGCCCACCTGGAGGAGCCGATCGCCGACTGTCTGGCCCTCGACGCGAACGGCGAACCCTGCATCGAGGCCAAGACCCCGCTCGACCTGGAGGCCGATCTGCGGCTGCCCGGCGGCCACATCTTCCACCGCGACCTCGCCTTCCCGTACGCGGACGAGGGCACGGGGCGCTGGGGCGTGGAGACCGCGCACGCCAACGTCCTGCTCTGCGGGGCCGGTGCGGTGCGCGGCGGCGGCGTCAGCGGGGTCCCCGGCCACAACGCGGCGATGGCGGCCCTGGGAGCGTGAGGGGTACTCCCCGGGGGCGTTCTCGCAGGTCGGGGCCGGGCCCCGGCCCCGACCTGCGAGACACCTCCTAGCGCAGCTGTCGGCGGTCGACGGCGGCGGCGATCGCCGTGTGACCCTCGGGGCCCGGATGCAGGCCGTCACCGCTGTCGAACGCGGGCCGCAGCCGCGAGGGGCGGTCCGGGTCGCGCAGCGCAGCGTCGAAGTCGGCCACGGCGTCGAAGACCCGCCCGGTGCGCACGGCCTCGTTGATCCGCCGGCGCACCGCGTCCTGTTCCGGCGTCCAGCGCGTCCACCCCTCGAACGGGGCGATGGTGGCCCCCACCACCCGCAGCCCGGCGGACCGGGCGCGCAGGGCGAGTTGGCGGTATGCGGCCACCATCCGCGACGGGTCCTGCTCGACCGGCACATGATGGAGGTCGTTGACGCCCAGGTGCACCAGGACCGTCCGCAGCCCCGGCAGCGACAGTACGTCCCGGTCGAACCGGGCCTGGGCGCCCGGCCCGAAGCGGTCGTTGTCGAGCAGCAGCCGGTTGCCGCTGATGCCGAGATTGGCGACGGCGGAGCCGGACAGCCTGCGGGCCAGCTGGTCGGGCCAGCGCAGGTCCGCGTCGTCGGGCGTGCCGGTGCCCTCCGCGATGGAGTCGCCCAGCACGGCGAGCACCGGACCGCGCGCCCCGGTCGTCTCGACCCCGGTCAGGAGGAAGACGGACCGGGTCCGCACACCGTCGACGGTGTGCCAGGCGTGGGTGTTGCGGTGGAAGGAGAGGGGCCCGGTGGGGCCCGGGAGCCGCGTCCCGACGGTCAGCAGGGCCCCGTCCGGCACCCGCAGCCCCTCCACCGGGTCACTGGTGAGGGACGCGCCCGCCGCCAGCCACTCCTGCGACCGCCCGCCGAAGGTGACCGGCCGCCCGTCGGCGGTCACCGGACCCACCAGCACCGGTGCGGCCCCGAAGGCGTGCGCGTACCGCAGTCTCACCTGCCCGCCCGCCGAGAGCCGCAGCCGCGCGGTGCAGAGCCCGTCGGTGAGACCGCCCGCCGCGAGGGGGTCGGCCGCCGTGGGCGCGGTCTGCGCGGTGGCCCAGGAGGTGGTCCAGGGGCTGGCCGGGCGGGGGAGTCCGGGAGCGGGGCGCGGTGCCGCCGAGGCGACCGGGGCGGCGGTGAGGGCCGCCGTGATCCCGGCCGCCGCCGCGTACAGCAGACCTCGCCTGGCCGGTGCGGGGCCCTGGCCGGTCACCGGGAGGGCGGAGGGGGCGGTGCGCCGGACACTGCTCATGGGGTGGGCCTCCTGGAATCGCCACGGGGAGCGGGTGGGCCGAGCGGCTTGCGTACGGCCCGTGCCATCCAACGGCCCCCGGATGAACCGGTGGTGACGTCGATACGCACCGGGCGCGACGCCATTGTGGCGGCTGCGTCCGGCGGGAGCCGGCCCACCACGCGCGGTGCCGCCGCCCCGCCGCTCAGTCGGCCGACAGCACCCAGCCCGCCGCTCCGATCCGCCCCGCGTCCCGGGGGCGGTCGGAGTCGAAGACCATGACGCCGCCGTCCCGCACCCGGAGGGAGTCCACGTACGCGCCGCGCCCCACGTAGAGCTGGTCCGTGGTGTACCGCCACCGCAGCTGGACGCTCTTGCCGCGCCAGGCCGACAGGTCCGCCTCCAGCCGGTGCCAGACGCGCCCGGACCACCCGGAGACCCAGCCCTCTGGGTGCGGCCGCGGGTCCGGGCGGTGGTGGCCGGGCTCACGGCCCACGGTGGTGAACGGCACCGGCTGCCACTCCTGCCCCGCCGATGCCTCCAGCACCAGCCGGTCGGAGCCGGGCTCGGTGTCCCACCACAGCGCGCACTCCAGGCGGGCCCGTGCCGAGCTCAGGCGGAGGGCGGGCAGCGTGAGGGTGGCGGCCGCTCCGCTCGCCATCCCGGAGAACCAGGCCGTCCGGCCCCGTTCCGGCCGGACCGGAACGGCCCGCGCCAGTTGGTTCGCGGTCGCCACCCGGGGCGCGCTTCCCGAGCGCCAACTCCGCACGGGGTGAACGGAGTTGCCCAGAACGATCAGGAAGGTGTCGGTCGACGGGTCGAGCACCAGGCTGGTCCCGGTGAATCCGGTGTGTCCCGCGCTGCGCGGGGTGGCCATCGCGCCCATGTACCAGTGCTGGTAGAGCTCGAAGCCGAGGCCGTGCTCGTCTCCCGGGAACGCGGTGTTGAAGTCGGTGAACAGCAGGTCGACGGAGTCCTCGGACAGGATGCGGGAGCGGCCGTAGACCCCGCCGTTGAGGAGCGTCCGGGCCAGGATCGCGAGGTCCCAGGCGCACGAGAACACCCCGGCGTGGCCCGCCACCCCGCCGAAGCCGTAGGCGTTCTCGTCGTGCACCTCGCCCCAGACGAGACCGCGCTCCAGGCCGGACCAGGGCAGCCGGGCGTCCTCGGTCGCCGCGATCTTCGGTTTCCAGGAGGCGGGCGGGTTGTAGCGGGTGCGGTGCATCCCGAGCGGGCCGGTGATCTCCTCGCGGAGCAGGACGTCCAGCGGGCGGCCGGTGATCTGCTCCAGGACCAGCTGCAGCGAGATCAGGTTGAGGTCGGAGTAGAGGTAGGCGCTGCCCGGGGTGTTCGCGGGCGCCTCGGCCCACAGCATCCGGAGCTTGCCCTCCCGGGTCGGCTCCTCGTACAGCGGGATCCACGACCGGAAGCCCGAGGTGTGCGTCAGCAGGTGACGGACCGTGATGTCCTGCTTGCCGCCGCCCGCGAAGTCCGGGAGGTACGAGGCGACCGTCGCCTCCAGCTCCAGCGTGCCGCGCTCGATCTGCTGGACCGCCAGGAGCGAGGTGAACAGCTTGGAGATCGAGGCCAGGTCGAAGACGGTGTCCTCGGCCATCGCGATCTGCTGCTCCGCCGGGAACTCCACCCCGGTGTCGGTCTTCTCGTCGTACGCCGCGTAGCGCACGGCCTTGCCGATCGGCCGGTGCAGCGCGACCGTGCCGCCCCGCCCGGCGAGCAGCACCGCGCCCGCGTACCAGGGATGCTTGGGGGAGTCGGCCAGATAAGCCTCCGCGTCCCGGACGAGCTGGTCCAGCGGCTCCCGGAGCAGCCCGGCGCGCGCGGCGCTCCCGCGCCGCAGCGTGGGCCGGTGTGCCCCTGACTCCATGCCCGCTCCCGCGTCCGCCGCACCGTCCGTCATGCCCGTGCCGGGCCCGCTCCGGGCGGCCGCGCCCGCGAGGGGGATCGGCGTCAGCGCGAGCGCCCCGCCCAGCGCCAGTATCCCGCCGCCCAGCCGCCGCCGGGCGATGCCGCTCCCGGCCGTGTGAGATCCGGACGGGGGGCCACCGCTGTGGGCCCGGCCCCCGACTCCTCCCGTGTCCCGGCCGTCCGCGGCCCACCCGTTCCCCTGCGTGTCCCCGGTCATCCGCAACTCCTCCCCGCGCCTGACCTCCGGTCACCGGGCCGCGCCCGTACACCCGGAGGCCCACGCGAAAGTAACTTCCGAAATCTCGCCGAGCAGTGAAAGTTCCTGCCGCCGCAGAGATTACTGTCACCCGCGCGCTCCCGGGTGCGTCCCGGCCCGCAAAGAATCTGACACTGCATCAGAAAATCTCTTCCCTCGGCTGCTGCGCTGCGGCATCCTGCCGCCCATGGAGACGGAACTGAGCCGCCAACTGGGAATCGAGCACGCCATCTTCGGCTTCACGCCGTTCCCCGAGGTCGCCGCGGCCATCACCAGAGCCGGCGGCTTCGGGGTGCTCGGAGCCGTCCGCTACACCGCGCCCGACGACCTCGCGCGGGACCTCGACCGCCTGCACAAGCACGCCGACGGCAAACCCTACGGACTCGACGTCGTCATGCCGGCCAAGAAGGTCGAGGGCGTCACCGAAGCGGACGTCGAGGCGATGATCCCCGACGAGCACCGCGGCTTCGTGCGGGAGCTGCTGGCCCGCTACGGCGTGCCCGAACTGGCCGAGGGGGAGACGTCCGGCTGGCGCATCACCGGCTGGATGGAGGAGGTCGCCCGGAGCCAGCTCGACGTGGCCTTCGACTACCCGATCAAACTGCTGGCCAACGCCCTCGGCTCCCCGCCCGCCGACGTCATCGAGCGCGCCCACGACCACGGCGTCCTCGTCGCCGCCCTGGCCGGCAGCGCCCGGCACGCCCGGCGGCACGCGGAGGCGGGCATCGACGTCGTCGTCGCCCAGGGGTACGAGGCGGGCGGCCACACCGGCGAGATCGGCTCCATGGTGCTGGTCCCCGAAGTCGTCGAGGCCGTCGCCCCGCTGCCCGTACTCGCCGCCGGAGGCATCGGCAGCGGCGAACAGGTCGCGGCCGGGATCGCTCTCGGCGCCCAGGGAGTCTGGCTCGGCTCCCTCTGGCTCACCACCGAGGAGGCCGACCTGCACTCGGAGGCCCTGACCGCGAAGCTGCTCGCCGCGGGCTCCGGCGACACCGTCCGCTCCCGCGCACTCACCGGAAAGCCCGCCCGCCAGCTCCGTACCGAGTGGACCGATGCCTGGGAGGACCCGACCGGGCCCGGCACGCTGCCCATGCCGCTCCAGGGGCTGCTGGTCGCCGAGGCCGTCTCGCGGATCCAGAAGTACGAGGTCGGCGAGCTGCTCGGCACGCCCGTCGGGCAGATCGTCGGCCGGATGACCAGCGAACGCAGCGTCCGGGCCGTCGTCGACGACCTCACCCGCGGCTTCGAACGGGCCGTCACCCGGATCAACCGCATCGCCGGAAGGAGCGCCACGTGAACCAGCCGCCCAACGGCTTCTGGACCCAGGCCGCCGCCGACCCCGACCGCACTGTCCTGATCGCCCCCGACGGCGAGGAGTGGAGCGCGGGCAGGCTGCACGCCGACGTCAACCGCATGGTCCACGGACTGCGTGCGGCGGGACTGCGCGAGGGGGACGCGTTCGCCGTCGTGCTGCCCAACGGCGTCGAACTGCTCACCGCCTTCCTCGCCGCCTCGCAGGCCGGTTTCTACCTCGTCCCGGTCAATCACCACCTCGTCGGCCCCGAGATCGCCTGGATCGTCGCCGACTCGGGCGCCCGCGTCCTGATCGCCCACGAACGGTTCGCGGCCACCGCGACGGCCGCCGCCGACGAGGCGGAGCTGCCCGTGACCCACCGCTACGGCGTCGGGGCGGTCCCCGGCAGCCGCCCGTACGCCGAACTCCTCGACGGCCACCCCGCCACCCCGCCGGAGGACCGCACCCTCGGCTGGGTCATGAACTACACCTCGGGCACCACCGGCCGCCCGCGCGGCATCCGCCGGCCGCTGCCCGGCAAGCGGCCCGAGGAGACCTACCTCGGCGGGTTCCTCGGCATCTTCGGCATCCGGCCGTTCGACGACAACGCGCACCTGGTCTGCTCGCCCCTCTACCACACCGCCGTGCTCCAGTTCGCGGGCGCCGCCCTGCACATCGGCCACCCGCTCGTCCTGATGGACGGCTGGGCCCCGGAGGAGATGCTGCGCCTCATCGACGCCCACCGGTGCACCCACACGCACATGGTCCCCACCCAGTTCCACCGGCTGCTCGCGCTGCCCGACGCAGTGAAGGCCCGCTACGACGTCTCCTCCATGCGGCACGCCATCCACGGGGCCGCCCCCTGCCCCGACCACGTCAAACGCGCCATGATCGACTGGTGGGGGAGCTGCGTCGAGGAGTACTACGCGGCCAGTGAGGGCGGCGGAGCGTTCGCCACCGCCGAGGACTGGCTGAAGAAGCCCGGCACGGTCGGCAAGGCCTGGCCGATCAGCGAGCTGGCCGTCTTCGACGACGACGGCAACCGGCTCGCGGCGGGCGAACTGGGCACCGTCTACATGAAGATGAGCACCGGCGGCTTCAGCTACCACAAGGACGAGACCAAGACCCGCAAGAACCGCATCGGCGACTTCTTCACCGTCGGCGACCTCGGCGTGCTGGACGCGGACGGCTACCTCTTCCTCCGCGACCGCAAGATCGACATGATCATCGCGGGCGGCGTCAACATCTACCCCGCCGAGATCGAGTCCGCCCTCCTCACCCACCCGGCCGTCGCGGACGCCGCCGCCTTCGGCATCCCGCACGCCGACCGGGGCGAGGAGGTCAAGGCCGTCGTCGAACCGGCCGAGGGCCACGAGCCGTCCGACGCGCTCGCCGCCGCCATCCTCGCCCACTGCGGAGAGCGGCTCGCCGGATACAAACGGCCCCGCTCCCTCGACTTCATCGCCGCCATGCCCCGCGACCCCAACGGCAAGCTCTACAAGCGGCGGCTGCGCGAACCGTACTGGGAGGGCTTCGAGCGGCCGCTGTAGAGCAACGGGCCCGAGGGGCCGGCCCGCCGCTCGCGGGCCCGGTGCGGGATCCACCGAGCTCACCCCGCCCGCCGCACGGCAGTATGGGCGGATGACGATGAGCGAGACGGAGCTGCTGGTCCTCCTGCGCGAACTCGACGACCCCGAGCGGCCGGAGTGGCCGCTCCACTACGAGCCCTGCGCGTCCCGTCGGGCGTTGCGCGGGCTCGTGCGCCGGCTCGAGACGGATTTCGGGACCCCGTGCGAGTACGAGCATGACGCGCAGGACACCAGCGAGTACGGGCGCGTCCGTGTGCCGGCCGAGGCGACGGTCTGCGGGACGCGGATCGTGGTCTGTGTGAGCAAGTTCGGCTCCCTCGCCGAGGTGTGCGCCGACAACCCGGGAGTCTTCCTCGGTACGCAAGACGCCCGGGAGCAGGGGGCGCTGGACCCCGCCGACCTTGCCACCGTGGAACGGGCTCTGGAGGAACTCGGCTACGTGAGCGTCCCCGAGGAACTGCTGGAGAGCGACTACGAGGGGCCCAGTGCACTCCAGCGCTACGACGCGCGGCCCACTTGGTGGACACGGTTCTTCGGCATGACCTGACGGCCGTCCGCCGCTTCCGTGGCAGACGGCTCGGTGGAGCGTGACGCGTCACACGGATGTTCACGACACGTCAGCGTGACGGGCGTCCACCGAGGCGGACGCCCGTCACACCGCGGGTGGGTGCACCCACCCGCCCACGGCGCTACCGCCGCTCGTGCACCCGCACCACCCGCAGATCCGGCGAACGGGCGATGTCCTTCTCGCAGAACCGCGACGTCACCCAGCGCTCACCCGCGTACAGCCGGGTCTGGTCGCTGTAGTGCGGCGACTTCGGATTCTCCGACTGGGAGTACGTCAGCAGCGTACGGGCCACCGGGCAGCGGCTGCCGTCCCAGCCGACCGCCTGGATGTAGCTGGAGCCCGCCGACACCTCCGTATAGCCGCCGCCCGCCGCGTTCCACATCGGCTCGGTCTTGTTCCAGACGCCCAGCGACTCCGTGCCGCCGCTGATCGGGAGCCGCTTGCCGTTCCGTACGACGAACTGGTGCCTGCCCAGCGGGGCGTCCAGCGAGATGTCCGCCGCCCGCAGCTCCGCCACCGCGTCCGCCAGGGCCCTGGCCACCCCGGGCGCGGCGGTGTTGAGACCGCGCGGGGTGCGCACCGGATCGGCCGGGTCGAACGGTGTCTTCCACAGCTCGGCGGCCGGCACCGCCGACGCCTTCCGCCAGAACCGGTCGAAGAGCAGCGCGCCCCGGCTGTCGCTGTCCATGCTCCGGTCCCAGCGCCGCAGCACCCGGCAGGCATCCGACACGTCGACCGGTTCACCGTCCGTGCCCACGGCCGTGCCGCCCGGCAGCGCCGCGCACCACCGCGCCACGTCGGACGCGGTCAGATCCCCCGCCGGCGCCCGGTTGGCGAACTGCTGCCGCTGGAGGTCCCGGACGCCCAGCCCTCCCTTCTCCGCCATCGCCGTGACGTCCTCGACCGCACCCCGGGTCCGCATCGACCGAGGGGTCGCGATCGTGCCGAAGACCCGCTCGTACCCGGTCAGCGGCCGCTCCGCGTTCGTCAGCCACGCGCTGTCGTTGGAGTTCTCCACGTAACTCTGGTTCTTCAGCGTCGGCGCCCGGCCCGGGCCGAAGACGCCGGGCTGCACCGCGTCCCGGTCGCTGCCCAGGGCGCAGTCCGCGCGCGAACCGTCCAGCACCGCGAGCCCGGCGGCCGGATAGGTGGCCCGGCCCAGCGGCGTGGAGCAACGCTCCGCCAGGTCGTCCGTGATCCTCGGCAGTACCTGCGACTGGGAGAAGAAGGAGCTCCCCGCCCGGTCCGCCGCGATCGTGTTCACCCAGGGCAGCCCCTGCCGCCGGTGCAGCGAGCGCTCGATCTCCGCCGTGCTGCGTGCCTTGCTGAACCCCAGGGCGGTGTCCGAGCCCCGCAGGTTCGCCGCGTTGGGGTCGTTCAGCGCGTACGCCGTGGTCGACGTCCACGGCAACGGCAGCGCCGCCCCGAACGAGGTGACCACGGGCCCGTACCGGGTCCACCACTGGGTACGCGTCACGGGAGCCGCGCCCTTCACCGGGACGCTCACCGTCCGCTTCGTCATCCGCTCCCGCTTGCCGTCCACCAGATAGGCGGTCGGATCGGCCGGATCCAGCGCCAGCTGATGAAGGTTCAGCGGCACTCCCGTGGCAACCGTATGACTCCATGCCACGTCCGCGTTGTGACCGATCGAGATCGTCGTCGTGCCCAGCAGCGAGGAGCCCGACACGTTCAGCTCGCCCGGAATCGTCTGCTGCGACATCCAGAACCGCCGCCCGCCCTGCCACGGGTAGTGCGGGTTGCCGAGCAGCAGCCCGCGCCCGTTCGCCGTCGTGGAGCCGTGGAAGGCCACCGCGTTGGAGCCCATGTCCGCGTTCTGCGTCGACAGGAGCCGCTCGGCGGCCTCGGCCGCCTCCTTCGGTGTGACCCCGGCCGCCGGGGGCGCGGCCGTCGGAGGCTGAGCGGCCGTGATGCCGTCGATGCCGCGCCCCTGGCCGCCGAGCACCGAAATGGCGAACCCCCGCGCCGCGACGTCCAGTGCCGTCACCGGGCGCACCCAGGACGCGCCCCGGCAGGCCGGATCCGTGATCCGGTTCTGCGCGAGCCACGCGTTGTACCCGGCGGCGAACCCGCGCATCGTCTCCTTCACGTCCCGGCTCGGACCGGCGGGCGCGGGAACCTTCAGCAGCTTCTCCACCGTGCCGCTGTCCCGGACGCCCCGGAAGTACAGGTCGCTGGAGAGGTTCGTCGCCGCCGAGGACAGCGAGAAGTCCGGGGCGGCGTCCGGGCCGAAGAACCTCGACCGCTCCCCGCGCACCGTGAGGAAGCCGTCGGCGAGCGTGCACACCTGGTCGGCGGCCTGCGCCCACCCACTGCCGAAGCCGAGCTGCGCGTAGTCCTTCGCCACGATGTGCGGAATGCCGTACTCCGTGTACCGGATGACGGCGGACAGACCGCCGCCGGACGGATGCCGCGTCTCCGGGGCCCCGGACGCGGTCGCCGGTGGCAGCGACGCCGACACGGTGAACAGGGCGATACCGGCAACCCCGAGCAGTCTCAGACGGTTTCGCAGGGTCAAGGTGTTCCTCCCAACAGTGCGGGTGGCACAGGCGGTTGACCGGACCGTCCGGACAGCCAGGCGTCACTCAGCCAGGGATCCCCGGCAACTGTCAACCGTCTGGTCGGTATCCGGCCTCTTGACCCCCGGGGCCCGGGCCGCACAGGATCGGGCCATGACCGGTGTACGCAGCAGCACAGTCGACGGCGTCCTCACCCGCAGCGCCCGGCGCACCCCCGGCCGGACCGCCGTACGGTACGCCGACCGGGCCTGGACCTACCGCTCCCTGGACGCCGCCGTCTCCACGGCCGCCGCCGTTCTCACCGAGGATCACGCCCTCGCCCCCGGCGACCGGGTGGCCGCCTACGCGCACAACTCCGACGCCTATCTGATCGGCTTCCTCGCCTGCGCCCGGGCCGGGCTCGTCCACGTACCCGTCAACCAGAACCTCACCGGTGACGACCTGGTCTACCTCCTCGGCCAGTCCGGCTCCTCCCTCGTCCTGACCGACCCGGACCTCGCCGCCCGGATCCCCGGAGGCCACCGGGTACGCGCTCTGCGCGACGCGCCCGGGTCGCTGCTCGAAGCCCTGGAGACCGACCGGCCGTTCACTCCGGAGCGCCCGCCCGCCCCCGACGACCTGGTGCAGTTGCTGTACACCTCCGGCACCACCGCCCTGCCCAAGGGCGCGATGATGACGCACGGGGCCCTGGTCCACGAGTACGTCAGCGCGATCACCGCGCTCGGCCTTGCCGCGACCGACCGGCCCGTGCACTCCCTGCCGCTCTACCACTCGGCCCAGATGCATGTGTTCCTGCTGCCGTATCTGGCGGTCGGCGCGGAGAACACCATCCTGGACGCCCCCGACGCCGGCCGCATCTTCGACCTCGTCGAAACCGGCCTGGCCGACAGTCTGTTCGCGCCGCCCACCGTCTGGATCTCTCTCGCCAACCACCCTGAGTTCGCCACTCGCGAACTCGGCGGTCTGCGCAAGGCGTTCTACGGGGCGTCGATCATGCCCGTGCCCGTCCTGGAGCGACTACGCAGACGCCTCCCGCACCTGGCCTTCTTCAACTGCTTCGGCCAGAGCGAGATCGGCCCGCTGGCCACCGTGCTCGGCCCCGATGAGCACGAGGGCCGGATGGAGTCCTGCGGCCGGCCGGTCCTCTTCGTGGAGGCCCGCGTCGTCGACGAGAAGGGCGAGGACGTCCCCGACGGCACCCCCGGCGAGGTCGTCTACCGCTCGCCCCAACTGTGCTCCGGCTACTGGGACAGGCCCGAGGAGACGGCGGAGGCTTTCCGCGAGGGCTGGTTCCACTCCGGCGACCTCGCGGTCCGCGACGCCGAGGGCTTCCTCACCGTCGTCGACCGGGTGAAGGACGTCATCAACTCCGGCGGCGTCCTCGTCGCCTCCCGCCAGGTCGAGGACGTCCTCTACACCCACCCCGCCGTCGCCGAGACCGCCGTCATCGGCCTCCCCGACGACCGCTGGATCGAGGCGGTCACCGCTGTCGTCGTCCTGCGCGGCGAGGCCGACGAGAGCGAACTCATCGCCCACGCCCGCGAGAAGCTCACCGCCTTCAAGGCCCCCAAACGCGTCGTCTTCGTGGACCGACTCCCACGCAACGCCAGCGGGAAGATCCTCAAGCGGCAGCTGCGCGACGAACTCGCCTGATCCGAACGAGAGGCCCCTAAAGCCGCCCCGACTCCACGATCCGCCGCAGGAACCGCTGCGTGCGCTCCTCGCGTGGCGCGCCGAACACCTCCTCGGGCGTGCCGCCCTCCAGCACCACCCCGGCGTCCAGGAAGCACACCTGGTCGGCGACCTCGCGCGCGAACGCCATCTCATGGGTGGCGATCACCATCGTCATGCCGTCCTCCTTCACCTCCCGTACGAGACCCAGCACTTCGCCCACCAGCTCCGGGTCCAGGGCCGCCGTGATCTCGTCCAGGAGCAGCAGCCGGGGACGTACCGCCAGCGCCCGCACGATCGCGGCCCGCTGCTGCTGCCCGCCGCTGAGCCGGTCCGGGTACTCGTCCGCCTTCGCCCCGAGGCCCAGCCGCTCCAGCAGCTCCCGGGCCTCCTCCTCCGCCCGGGGCCGGGACAGCCCGTGGACGCGACGCGGGGCCAGAGTGATGTTCTGCAGCACGGTCAGATGAGGGAAGAGGTTGTACGCCTGGAACACCACGCCGATCCGCCGGCGCACCGCGTCCGCGTCGGACCTGGGGTCGGTGATCTCCTCGTCGTCCAGCCAGATCGCCCCGTCGTCGACCTCCTCCAGGAGGTTGGCGCAGCGCAGCAGGGTGGACTTCCCGGACCCCGAGGCCCCGATCAGCGCGGTCACCGTGTGCGGGGCCACCACCAGGTCCACGTCCCGCAGCACGAGAGATGTGCCGAACGACTTGCGGACCGCCTCCATCCGCAACACCGGAGCGTCGCTCATACGAGTCCTCCCTGGGCCCGCCGCCGGTCCATCCGGGCCGTCACCCAGTCGGTGAGCCGGGTCATCGGGATGGTCAGCGCCACGAAGACCAGACCGGCGACGACGTACGGCGTGTAGTTGAAGTCCTTGCTCGCGATGATCTGCGCCGCGTACACGGCGTCCACCGCCCCGGCGATCGAGACGAGCCCGGTGTCCTTCTGGAGGGAGACCAGGTCGTTGAGGAGCGGCGGCACCACCCGGCGTACCGCCTGGGGCAGGACGACGAAGCGCAGCGTCTTGCCGCTGCTGAGCCCCAGCGACCGAGCGGCGGCCCGCTGCGAGGGGTGCACGGACTCTATGCCCGCCCGGAAGACCTCCGCGACGTACGCCGAGTACGTCAGCACGAGGGCGGCGCCGCCCAGCAGCACCGGATCGTTGGTCACGCCCTCCAGGCGCAGCGCCGGCACGCCGAAGACCACCATCAGCAGGCAGATGATCAGCGGCAGTCCGCGGAAGAAGTCCGTGTACGCGGTGGCCAGCGCCCGTACGGGGAAGAACACCGGCCCGCGCAGCGTACGGGCCACGGCCAGCAGCAGGCCGAGCACCAGCACGGCCGCACCGCACACGGTCAGCAGCCGGAGGTTCAGCCACAGCCCCTCCATGACCTGCGGCAGGGCGACGCGCGCGTAATGGGCGCTGAAGAACGTCTCCTTGGTGCGGGTCCAGCCGGGGGAGCCGGTGATCAGCAGGAACAGCACCGCGCCCGTCACCAGGGTGCTGGTCGCGGCGATCGCGGTGGCCCGCCGGGTGCGCCCCCGCCGGTAGCGCTCGCGGGCGATCCGACGCTCGGAGGGGGCGTAGCCGTCCGGGGCCGGCGGAGCCTTGTGCAGGGTCACTTGAGCACCGGCGCGTCGACGGCGTCGGAGAGCCACTCCTTCTCCAGGGCGGCGAGGCTGCCGTCCTTGCGCAGGGCGTCCACCGCGCCGCTCACGCACGAGGTCAGCGCGGACGCCTTGTCGAGGACAAGACCGAACTGCTCCGGTTCACCGGGGGAGTCGGCGAACTGGCCCACGACCTCCGCCTCGGGCACCTCGGCCCCGGTGATGTAGAACGCGGTCGGCAGGTCCACCACGATGGCGTCCACCTGGCCGGTCTTCAGCGCCGACTTGGCGAAGTCGTTGCGCTGGTAGACGGCGGGCTTCTCGCTCGGCTTCACCAGGTCGGTGATGAAGTCGAGGCTGGTGGTGCCCACCTGCGCGCCCAGTTTCACGTCCTTGAGGTCGGCCACGCTCTTAGCCTTCGCGGCCTTCGACGACTTCAGGGCGACGACGGCCTGCCGCACGTCGTAGTAGCCGGAGGAGAAGGCGACGGCCTTCTTCCGCTCCTCGCTGATGGAGACCTGGTTGATGTCGAAGTCGAACTTCTTCGCCCCGGGCGCGAACGCGCTGTTGAACGGGGTGTGCTGCCACACCACCGCGTCGCGGTCGTAACCGAGCTCCTTCGCGACGGCGTAGGCCACCGCCGACTCGAAGCCTTTCCCGTTGGACGGCTCGTCGTCGGAGAACCAGGGCGCGTAGGCGGGCTTGTCGGTGCCCACGGTCAGCTTCCCGGACACCTGGGTGGCGAGCTTGCCGGGAGCGCAGGACGCCGTCGCACCGGCGGCCCGGTCCGGTGCCTTCTCCTCCGCTTGCGGGGCACAGCCGGTGAGGGCGGAGCAGAGGGCGACAGCGGAGCACAGGGCGGTGACCAGGGACCGGTTGGCGAGATGCATAGCGGGAGACTGGCAGTGCGCGGCCCTCTCTGTCGAGATTTTCGCGCAGCTGTCCGCATGGTGGGAACGGGTGTTGCGGGGGTGTGAACACGCCGGTCACCGCCGTTGATCACTCCGTGCCGGACTCCCTCAGGTCCACGATCCGCCGGATCTTGCCCACCGAGCGTTCCAGCGACTCCGGGTCCACGATCTCGACCCCGACCGACACCCCGACCCCGTCCTTCACCGCCGCCGCGATGGCCAGCGCCGCCTTCTCCCGTTCGGCCGCCGTGGCGTCCGCCCGCGCCTCCGCCCGGACGGTGAGCGCGTCGAGCCGCCCCTGCCGGGTCAGCCGCAGCTGGAAGTGCGGGGCGACGGCGGGGGTACGCAGCACGATCTCCTCGATCTGGGTGGGAAAGAGATTGACCCCGCGCAGGATCACCATGTCGTCGCTGCGGCCGGTGACCTTCTCCATCCGGCGGAACGTCCGCGCCGTCCCCGGCAGCAGCCGCGTCAGATCCCGGGTGCGGTAACGGATCACCGGCATCGCCTCCTTCGTCAGCGAGGTGAAGACCAGCTCCCCCTCCTCGCCGTCGGGAAGCACCTCACCGGTGAACGGGTCCACGACCTCCGGATAGAAGTGGTCCTCCCAGATGTGCAGCCCGTCCTTCGTCTCCACGCACTCCTGCGCCACCCCCGGGCCCATCACCTCGGAGAGCCCGTATATGTCGACCGCGTCGATGGCGAACCGGTCCTCGATCTCCCGGCGCATCTCCTCGGTCCACGGCTCCGCGCCGAAGATCCCGACCTTCAGGGACGTCGACCGCGGATCGACGCCCTGCCGCTCGAACTCGTCCAGCAGCGTCAGCATGTACGACGGCGTGATCATGATGATCTCGGGCCGGAAGTCCTGGATCAGCCGCACCTGCCGCGCGGTCATGCCCCCCGAGGCCGGGATCACCGTGCAGCCGAGCCGCTCCGCCCCGTAGTGCGCCCCGAGCCCGCCGGTGAACAGCCCGTATCCGTAAGCCACATGGACCTTGTGCCCGGGCCGTCCGCCCGCCGCCCGGATCGACCGGGCCACCACGTCCGCCCAGGTGTCCAGGTCCCGTTCGGTGTACCCGACGACCGTCGGACGCCCCGTCGTGCCGCTGGAGGCGTGGATCCTGCGCACCTCGTGCTCGGGAACGGCGAACATCCCGAAGGGGTAGTTGTCCCGCAGATCCGCCTTCACGGTGAACGGGAACCGGGCCAGATCCACGAGCGTCCGGCAGTCCTCGGGCCGCAGCCCCGCGCGGTCGAAGGCGGCCCGGTAGAAGGGGACGTTGTCGTACGCGTGCCGCAGCGTGGACCTCAGCCGCTCCAGCTGCAGGGCCTCCAGTTCGCTCCGGTCGAGCCGTTCCGCCGCGTCCAGCATGGCCGTCATCAGGACCCTTCCTCTCCCGGAGCGGGCGACCGATCATTCGGTCGATCTTCCTGGGAGCAGTAATTCAGGCGGCCGGGGGTGCTGGCAAGAGGCGCGCGGACTTCGCGGCCGATCAGCCCGCGGCGAAGCCCGGTGCGCCCGCTCGCCGGTTGCTGTTTGGATGGGGCGTATGCCGATCTTCTCCGCGTACGACACGACCCCGCTCGCCTACCGCCTGGTGGGGGAGGGGGAGCCGCTGATATGCCTGCCCGGCGGGCCGATGCGGGCGAGCGCGTACCTCGGGGACCTCGGAGGGCTCGCCGCCCACCGGCAGCTCGTCCTGCTGGACCTGCGCGGCACCGGCGAATCCGGCGTGCCCGAGGACCCCTCGACCTACCGCTGCGACCGCCTCGTCGGCGATGTGGAAGCCCTGCGTGAACACCTGGGTCTCGACCGGACCGACATGCTGGCCCACTCCGCGAGCGCGGACCTGGCCCTGCTGTACGCGGTCCGTCACCCGGAGCGGCTGCGCACCCTGACCCTGGTCACGCCCAGCACCCGGGCCGTGGGCATCGAGGTGAGCGACCAGGACCTGCGCGAGGCCGCCGAGCTGCGGCGCGACGAGCCCTGGTACCCCGAGGCCCGGGCCGCCCAGGAGGCGCTGCTCGCCGGCGGGCCGTTCGCCGAGCTGTGGCCCGCCGTCCGGCCCCTCACCTACGGCCGCTGGGACGCGACGGCCCGCGCCCACGCCGAGGCCTCCGCCGGACAGACCAACGCGGAAGCCCGCGGACACTACGCCGGGGAAGGGGCCTTCGACCCCGCCGCGACCGCCGGAGCCCTGCGCGAACTGGCCGTCCCCGTCCTCGTGCTCGCCGGGGAGTACGACGGTCACCCGAGCCCGGACCGGGCCACGGAGCTCGCCGCGCTCTTCCCGTACGCCGAGTTCGCCGTCCAGCGCGGCGCGGGGCACTTCCCGTGGCTGGACGACCCGGGGGCCTTCGCCCGTACGGCGGCGGCCTTCCTCGACCCGGACGTGCGCACGGTCCAGGCGGGCGGGGTCCGGCTGGCCTACCGGGAATGGGGCGAGGAGGGGGCCCCGCCCGTCGTCCTCCTGCACGGCCGGGCGGGATCCTCCGCGACCTGGACCCGGATCGCGGAGGACCTGGCCGCCGACCACCATGTGTACGCCCCCGACTTCCGGGGCCACGGGCTGAGCGACTGGCCCGGCCGCTACTTCTTCGAGATGTTCCGCGACGACCTGCACGCCTTCCTGGAGGCCCGCAACCTGGCCGGCGCGACCGTCGTCGGGCACTCCATGGGCGGGGTGGCCGCCTACCTCCTGGCCCAAAGGGAACCGGGCCTGATCGGGCGGCTGATCATCGAGGACGCGCCGCCCCTGTTCCCGCTCCACACGCCCCGGCCGCCCTCCGTCCGCCCCGAGGGCGCCCTCGACTTCGACTGGCCGGTCGTCCCCGACACCGACGCCCAGCTGAGCGACCCCGACCCGGACGTCCCCGGGCGGTTCCCGGAGATCACCGCGCCCACCCTCGTCATCGGCGGCGGCCCCACCAGCCACATCGACCAGGGCCACCTCGCCCGGATGGCACGCGCGATACCGGACGCCGAGCTGGTCACCGTCGATGCCGGACACCTGATTCACACGGACCGGCCGGAGGAGTTCCTCACGGCGATCAGGGCGTTCGGGCTCCGCTGAAACGTGGGTGCCAGGAAATGGTCCTGGACGCCGGGCGCTTCCTCGACACGGTCGCCGAGGGAGGTGTCACCGTGGTTGCAGGTGGTGCCGTCCTGTCCGGACGCCGTCCTGACCCTGCTGGAGCGCCCCCCCCGGGGAACTGTCCGCCCTGAGGTGAGTCTCGGTCCCCGGCGAGGCGCCGAAGCCGGACCTCGTCGCGCGCTGGTTCGCCGCCCGGCCCACCATCCCGCTGGTCAACGCCTACGGGCTGACCGAGACCTCCGACGACACCCACCACGCGGTGCTGGACCTACCCCGGACACCGGCCGCGTCACCCTCGGCCGGCCCGTCCAGAACGCCCGCGCCCACCTCGTGGACGAACAGCTGTCCCCGGTCCCGCTCGGCGCCCCCGGCGAGATCGCCCTCGCCGCCTTCTGCGCCGGACCGCACCCCTCCCGGACTGCCTTGCTGCACGACGGGCTGAGCGCCTCACTGCCGCCCTGCAGTCGCTCCGCGACCTGCCGCCGCGGACCCTGCTGACCGCGACCAACATCGTCGACGACGTCGGGCAGTGTCTGCGGGCCGTCACCTCACCGCACCTCACGGAGCAGTTCCCCGGCAACCGGGACCTCCCGACCGGGACGCTGGACGACGTGATGTCCCGCCGGGTGAGCGTCCACGCCGACCGCACCGCGGTGTTCTCGCCGTTCGGCCTCGGCGTGCTGGACCTCGCGGTCGGCGAAAACGTCTACGACGAAGTCACCGTCCGGTGCGGATCGTCGCCGAGGACAGCGTCGGCCGGGTCTCCCTCGGCGGAGCTCCGGGACGCCGGATGATCCCCGGACTCGGCATGAGCGTACGGCCGCCGCTGCTGGACGGGGCTCTCGTGGACGAGGCCCTCGTCGTGGAGGAGGCCGCCACCATCCGCGCCTGCCACCGCCTGGCCGCACGCGGCTTCCCGTTCGGAGGCTCGACCGGCACGGTGGTCAGCGGGGCCGTGGGCTGGCTGGAGCGGCACGGACACCCGGGCCTGACCGCCGTGGCCATCGCCCCGACCTCGGCGAGCGCTACCTGGACACGGTGTACCAGGCGAGGTGGGTACGCGACCTGTACGGGGACGACCTCGACGGCGAGGAGCGTGAACCTGCGCTCCCGCCCCGGGAGGCGGGAGCGTGAGCCGGGAACCGCGAACGGGCTGCGGGCCCCGCCCCGCCGCCCGCTCCTCAGCCCCCGCCGGCCCCCGCCGCCACCGCCTTCGCCCACCGGTAGTCCGCCTTGCCGCTCGGCGAGCGCTGGATCCGGTCGGCGAGCACCAGTGCGCGAGGGATCTTGTATCCGGCGAGCCGGGTCCGGCAGTGCGCCTGCACCGCGTCCAGCGTCAACGCCTCAGCTCCCTGGCGCAGTTGGACGACGGCGGCGACCCGGGCGCCCCAGCGTTCGTCGGGGACGCCCGCGACGAGCGCGTCGTACACGTCCGCGTGGGACTTGAGCGCCTGCTCGACCTCCTCCGGATACACCTTCTCGCCCCCGGTGTTGATGCACTGCGAGCCCCGGCCGAGCACGGTGACGATGCCGTCCGCGTCCACCGTCGCCATGTCGCCCAGCAGGACCCATCGCTCATCGCCCCGGCGGAAGAAGGTGTCGGCGGTCTTGGCCGGGTCGTTGTAGTAGCCGAGCGGGACGTGCCCGCGCTGTGCGATGCGGCCCGGCTCGCCCGGCGCCACCGGCTCGTACGTCACCGGATCCACCACCGCCGTACGGGCGTTGACCTGAACCCGGAAGCCCTTCTCGGGGCCCGAGTCGGCGGTTGCCGTGCCGTTGAACCCGGACTCGGAGGAGCCGAAGTTGTTCAGCAGCATCACCGTCGGGACGAGCGCCTGGAACTCCGCCCGCACCGAGTCCGACATGATCGCCCCGGAGCTGGAGACGGAGAAGAGCGACGAGCAGTCCGTCCCGCGCAGCGGCCCCTTCAGACAGTCGATCAGAGGACGCAGCATCGCGTCGCCGACCAGCGACACACTGGTGACCTTCTCCCTCTCGATCGTCCGCAGCACCTCATCGGGCACGAACTTGCGGTGCACGACGACACGCTGACCGAAGTTGAAGCCGATGAACGCGGTCAACGTGGACGTTCCGTGCATCAGCGGCGGCGTGGGGAAGAACGTGATCCCGTCCCCGCCGGCGGCCACGCGCTCCGCCAGTTCATGCGGGGTCTTCACCGGCTCGCCGGTAGGCGCTCCGCCACCGAGTCCCGAGAAGAACAGGTCTTCCTGACGCCACATCACCCCCTTCGGCATGCCGGTCGTGCCGCCCGTGTAGATGATGAACTGGTCGTCGGCGGAGCGGGGCGCGAACCCGCGCCCGGCCCCGCCCGACTCCTCCGCCTCGGTGAACGGCACGACCGGCACGGCCCGGGGCGTCGCGGGAGCGAGCCCCACCCGGACCAGGTGGCGCAGGCCCGGAGCCTGCGGGGCGGCCGCCGCCACCCGCTCGTCGAACTCGCCGTCGAAGACCAGCGCCGCCAGGTCCGCGTCCCGGTAGAGGTATACCAACTCTTCCTCGACATAACGGTAGTTGACGTTCACCGGCACGATCCGTGCCTTGAGCGCTCCCAGCACCGTCTGGAGGTACTCCACCCCGTTGTAGAGATGCAGCCCCAGATGCTCGCCCGGGCGGATCCCCGCGTCGATCAGATGGTGGGCGATCCGGTTGGCGGCGGCGTCCAGCTCCGCGTAGGTGAGCCGCCGCTCCGCGCCCGTACCGGGATGGTCGACGTACAGGAGCGCCTCACGGTCGGGCACCGCGTCGACGACCGACTCGAACAGGTCGGCAAGGTTGTACTCCACCGTTCCTCCTGACCCCGGGTGACTGGCGACTCGGCCGTCATTAGAGCGCCGGGCGGCACAAGTGGGAAGAGGTGGCGTCGCAACAATCTGACGAGCTGTCAGAAATCTATTGAACTGCGCCCCCTCCTCCTGCAACCTGTTCCAGGTCTGCAGAACAGGAGTCGGTCATGGGCGGTACGGAACACCTCACCGTGCGGCGCGAAGGCGCCACGCTGGTGCTCACCTTGAACAGGCCACAGGCCAGGAACGCGCTCTCGCTGCCGATGCTCGTCGGCCTGTACGACGGCTGGCTCGAGGCCGACGCGGACGACACGGTCCGCTCCGTCGTCCTCGCCGGAGCGGGCGGTGCGTTCTGCGCCGGTATGGACCTCAAGGCCCTGGCGGGCGGCGGTATGGAGGGGGAGGAGTACCGCGAGCGGATGACGGCCGATCCGGACCTTCACTGGAAGGCGATGCTGCGCCACCACCGCCCGCGCAAACCGGTGATCGCCGCCGTGGAGGGCCCCTGTGTCGCGGGCGGCACCGAGATCCTCCAGGGAACGGATATCCGTATCGCCGGGGCGGGCGCCACCTTCGGGCTCTTCGAGGTCCGCCGCGGCCTCTTCCCGATCGGCGGCTCCACCGTCCGGCTGCCCCGCCAGATCCCCCGCACCCACGCCCTCGAAATGCTCCTCACCGGCCGCCCGTACGCCGCCGACGAGGCCGCCGCCATCGGGCTCATCGGCCGCGTCGTGCCCGACGGCACCGCCCTGGCGGAGGCCCTCACCGTCGCCGAGCGGATCAACGCCTGCGGGCCCCTCGCCGTCGAGGCCGTCAAGGCCTCCGTCTACGAGGGTGCCGAGCTGACCGAGAGCGAGGCGCTGGTTGCCGAACTCAAGCGCGGCTGGCCCGTGTTCGCCACCGAGGACGCCAAGGAGGGCGCCCGCGCCTTCGCCGAGAAGCGCCCGCCCGTCTACCGGCGCGCCTGATCCCAGCACCCGGTGCACCTGATCCCAGGAGAGAGCCATGACCGACGTCCTCAGCGCCCCACTGGTGGTCGAATTCCCCTTCACCCGATCCCTGGGTCCCGTCCAGAGCGCCTTCCTCACCGGACTGCGCGAACGCACCGTCCTCGGCGTCCGCGCCCAGGACGGCACGGTCCTCGTACCGCCCGTCGAGTACGACCCCGTCACCGCGAACGAGATCCGCGACCTCGTCGAGGTCGCCCCCACCGGCACCGTCACCACCTGGGCCTGGAACCCGGCACCCCGCCGCGACCAGCCGCTCGCCACCCCCTTCGCCTGGGTCCTCGTCCGCCTCGACGGGGCCGGCAGCGGGCTCCTGCACGCCCTCGACGCGCCCGGCCCGGACGCCGTGCACACCGGGATGCGCGTCCGCATCCGCTGGGCCGCCGAGCGTACGGGCGCCATCACCGACATCGCCTGCTTCGAACCGTACGAGGGGGAGCCCGGTCCGGGCGAACCCGCTCCGCACAGCGGGGAGTTCACCGATCCGGTGCTCGGCATCGTCGCCCCGGCCCGGCTCGACTACGTCCACACCCCGGGCCGCGCCCAGAGCGCCTACCTCGCCGCCCTCGAAGGCCGCCGCACCGTCGGCGAGCGCTGCCCTTCCTGCCGCAAGGTCTATGTACCGCCGCGCGGAGCGTGCCCCACCTGCGGAGTCGCCACGGCCGAACAGGTCGAGGTCGGGCCGCGCGGGACCGTCACCACCTTCTGCATCGTCAACATCAAGGCGAAGAACCTGGACATCGAAGTCCCTTACGTCTACGCCCACATCGCGCTCGACGGGGCCGACCTCGCCCTGCACGGCCGCATCGCCGGCATCCCGTACGACCAGGTGCGCATGGGGCTGCGCGTCGAGCCCGTCTGGGCCGCTACGGGGCAGGGCGCCCGTCACCCGGACCACTACCGGCCCACCGGCGAGCCCGACGCCGACTACGACACGTACAAGGAGCTGGTGTAGATGCGGGACGTGGCCATCGTCGCCTTCGCCCAGAGCGCGCACCGCCGGCGCACCGACGAACTATCCGAGGTCGACCTCCTGATGCCCGTCCTCCACGAGGTCCTCGACGCGACCGGCCTCAAGGCCAACGAGATCGGATTCACCTGCTCCGGTTCCGCCGACTACCTTGCCGGGCGCGCCTTCTCCTTCACCATGGCCCTCGACGGCGTCGGCGCCCACCCGCCCATCTCCGAGTCCCACGTCGAGATGGACGGGGCCTGGGCGCTGTACGAGGCATGGGTGAAGATCCTGACCGGCGAGGCGGACACCGCGCTCGTCTACTCCTACGGCAAGTCGTCCCCCGGCCAGGTCCGCGACGTCCTCACACGCCAGCTCGACCCCTACTACCTCGCCCCGCTCTGGCCGGACTCCGTCGCGCTCGCCGCCCTCCAGGCCCAGGCCCTGATCGACGCCGGCGACACCGACGAAGGAGCCCTCGCCCAGATCGCCGCCCGCAACCGCACCGCCGCTGTCGACAACCCGTACGCCCAGCTCACCGGCGACGTCCCGGCGGGCGACCACCTCGTGCACCCGCTGCGCACCGGCGACTGCCCGCCCATCGGGGACGGCGCGGCCGCCGTGATCCTCGCCGCCGGGGACACCGCCCGCGCCCTGTGCGCGCGGCCCGCCTGGATCCGGGGCATCGACCACCGGATCGAGGCGCACAGCCTCGGCGTCCGCGACCTGACCGACAGCCCCTCGGCGCGGCTCGCCGCCGAGCGCGCCGGAGCCTTCGAACGGCCCGTCGACACCGCCGAGCTGCACGCCCCGTTCACCTCGCAGGAGGTCGTCCTGCGCAAGGCGCTCGGGCTCGGCGACGACGTCCGCGTCAACCCCTCCGGCGGCGCGCTCGCCGCCAACCCGATCATGGCCGCCGGACTGATCCGGCTGGGCGAGGCCGCCGCCCGCATCCACCGCGGCGAGTCCGACCGGGCGCTCGCCCACGCCACCTCCGGGCCCTGCCTGCAACAGAACCTGGTCGCCGTCCTGGAAGGGGAGAGCGCTCATGCCTAAGGAGCCCGTCGCCGTTGTCGGCATCGGCCAGACCAAACACGTCGCCGCCCGGCACGACGTGTCCATCGCCGGGCTTGTCCGCGAGGCGGCGGTCCGGGCGCTGGAGGACGCCGGGCTGACCTGGACCGACATCGACGCCGTCGTGATCGGCAAGGCGCCCGACTTCTTCGAGGGCGTCATGATGCCGGAGCTCTACCTCGCCGACGCCCTGGGCGCGGTCGGCAAACCCATGCTCCGCGTGCACACGGCGGGCTCGGTCGGCGGATCGACGGCCCTGGTCGCCGCCAACCTGGTCGCCGCCCGGGTGCACCGCACCGTCCTCACCCTCGCCTTCGAGAAGCAGTCCGAGTCCAACGCCATGTGGGGCCTCTCCCTGCCCGTCCCCTTCCAGCAGCCGCTGCTGGCCGGCGCGGGCGGCTTCTTCGCCCCGCACGTGCGCGCGTACATGCGGCGTACCGGAGCACCCGACGCGGTCGGTTCTCTCGTCGCGTACAAGGACCGCCGCAACGCCCTCAAGAACCCCTACGCGCACATCCACGACCACGACATCACCCTGGAGAAGGTCCGGTCCTCGCCCATGCTCTGGGACCCGGTCCGCTACTCCGAGACCTGCCCGTCCTCCGACGGGGCCTGCGCGATGATCCTCACCGACCGCGACGGCGCGGCCCGCTCCCCGCATCCGCCCGCCTGGGTGCACGGCGGTGCGATGCGCAGCGAACCCACCCTGTTCGCGGGCAAGGACTTCGTCTCCCCGCAGGCCGGCAAGGACTGCGCCGCCGACGTCTACCGGCAGGCCAGGATCACCGACCCGCGCCGGGAGATCGACGCCGTCGAGATGTACGTGCCGTTCTCCTGGTACGAGCCGATGTGGCTGGAGAACCTCGGCTTCGCCGACGAGGGCGAGGGCTGGAAACTCACCGAGGCCGGCGTCACCGAACTCGACGGCGACCTCCCGGTCAACCCCTCGGGCGGCGTGCTGTCCACCAACCCCATCGGCGCCTCCGGCATGATCCGCTTCGCCGAGGCGGCCCTCCAGGTGCGGGGGAGGGCCGGCGAGCACCAGATCGACGGGGCCGCCCGGGCGCTCGGCCACGCCTACGGCGGCGGAGCGCAGTTCTTCGCCATGTGGCTCGTGGGAGCGGAGCCCCCGCCCGGCTGAGGAAACGCGATGGGCCCGGTCCCACGGGGCCGGGCCCGGCTCCGCAACGTGAGCCGGGACACGTAACATGGCAGGCATGTCCTTCCTCCGCCGCCGTAGCGCCGCAACACCCGCGGGCCCGGACTTCGACGTCCTGGCCATGGATCCCGGGGACTGGCCCGGCAACCTCGGCGCCGGTCTGCTCCCCGCCCCCGACGGCAGCTGCCAGGGTGTCTTCCTCCGTTACGACCTGTACGGCGGCCGGGGCCCGGCAATGATCATCGGCAACCTCCCGGAGGGCTCGCCCGCCCGCGAGACCGAGGAGAGCCAGGTCCCCTTCGAGGTGGCCCAACTGCTCCTCGCCCTGGAGAACGACGAGCCGATCGAGGTCGTCAGCTCCGAGGACGTCCCCGTCATGCAGGGCGACAATCTGCTGATCGTCCGCCGCGTCAAGCTCTCCGAGAGCCGTATCGCCTGCGTCCAGTTCGACCGCAGCGACGGCGTCCTCGTGACCATCGCCAGCTGGGACCGGCCGATCACCGACGACCTCTACACCCTGCTCAAGCCGCTGCCCGCAGAGCTGTTCCAGCAAGGCT
This sequence comes from Streptomyces sp. man185, assembly GCA_002551355.1. Classification (GTDB taxonomy): domain Bacteria; phylum Actinomycetota; class Actinomycetes; order Streptomycetales; family Streptomycetaceae; genus Streptomyces. The sequence continues at coordinate 94,617 of NTHE01000008.1, forward strand.
GAAACGTATCTCCATAGGCCGCCCGCATATGCCGGGCGGCCTCTTTCGTTGTCCGGGGGTGGCATCCGGCCACTCCCCGCGCACCGTGGGCCGCCTTGCCGTATGCACCCCGTCCATGGCCGTCTGCGGCCCGCGGATCTCCCGGGCGGTCGACCGCCGGGTCGTGCCCCGGCTCACCGGCGCGCTCACCCTCTGTAGGGAGCAGGGCGCGCACCGCATCCTGCGCCTCGCCGAGGAGGCCGACGGCGGCCCCGAAGGAACCACCGCCCCGGCGCGGCTGCTGGAGAAGATGGTCGGGGCCTCGGACGGCTGCTCGCGGCCCGCCGCGCGGCTCCTTCGCACGGCGGACCACGAGGTCGTGAACTACGCTGGACTGTCCGCCAGTTGGGTCATCAGCCGGGTCACCCGGGCCGCCGACGTGCCGAGCCCCGTGGGGCCGCTGATGTGCCAGGGCGTGCCGTGACCGCGCCGCAGGTCCTCCTCGCGGTACCGGCGGCAGCCCCGGTGCCAGATCAGGATCCCCGCGATCCAGTGCTTGAGCTCCTGCACATAGCCCGCCAGAACCTCCCGCGCCTCGGCTTCCAGGGCGAAGTCGTCGTACAACACCGGGAGTTCGACCTCGGCGACATGAAGGAACTGCCGTAGCCGTGAGTTCATCAGATCGTGCACGATCGCCACGCCCGTCGGATAGTCCACGCCGAAGAAGTTCTGCACGACCAGGACGCCGTTGTGCACCTCGCCCTCGTACTCGATCTCCTTCTGGTACGAGAACAGGTCGTTGAGCAGGCACGCGTAGTCCGCCGCCGCGTTCTCCAGGGAACGCATCGGGCCGCTGCGGTAGACCTCATCCGGAACCTTCCTGCCGTGCCCGAGCCGGCACAGGCTCATTGTCAGGTCGGAGCCGAACGTCGCGCGCCGCATCTCGACGTAGTCGACCGGGTCGGGCACGCGGTTCTGCGCCTGGTTCGCCAGCTCCCACAGCCAGCTCGCGGTCATCGTCTCGATCGCGGTCCGGAAGGTGCGCCGCGCGCCCGCGTCCATCGGGGCGGCCGTCCTGTGCCAGAGGTCGCCCAGGCTTCGCTCCAGGGCGTTCACCGGCTCCGGAGTCCCCTCGTCGGCCAGCGGCATGAACAGCGACAGCCGCTCGTTCGCCAGCCGGGCCCCCGCCAGGTCCCGGGTCCGCCCGTGCACGACCGGGAACCAGTCGTCGCCGTACGTCCCCCAGGCCAGCCAGCCCGAGGACAGGTCCAGCTCGTCCGGGGTCGCGTCCGGGTGGATGCCCGCCGCGCACAGCGGCAGGTCGATCGCGACGATCCGGTCCTCGTCCCAGATGTGCGAACCCGGCACCCCCGGCTGGGCCTCCAGGATGCCCATCCGCCGCGCCCAGCCGACGAGCCGGACGCGCGCTCCCTCCAGATGCGGGCTCAGTGTCGTCCCGAACGGCAGGTCGAAGTCCGGGAGTAGCGAGGGCCCCACGTGCTGGTACGGCACATGGCTGTGGCTGCGGGCCCGCGCGGTCTCCGAGCGGAGCGTGAACTTGATGGAGGCGGCGGACATGCCGAAGCCGGCCACGGCCTCGCCGGCGCCGCCGCCGTTCATGTAGCGGCTGGAGCGCATGTGCCATTCGTGGCCGCCGGACTGCCAGTCCTGGAGCCCCTTGACGTACGCCAGCACAGCGGCGGTCTGCGTCGGGTCCAGGCCCTTCTCGGCGCAGAGCGGGCCGAGTTCGGTCAGCGCGGTGTTCTCGAACTGCTGGAGCCGTGAGGTCAGCAGGTCGTTGACGGCCTCGGCGGCCTCCTGCGTGGAGCAGTCGAGGAACTTCTCCAGCACCAGCACGCCGTTGCTGTTCTCCCCCTCGTCCTCCACCTCACGCTGGTACGAGAAGAGGTCGTTGCGCAGGTGCACCGCGTCGGAGAACGCGTCCCGCAGCACCCGCAGCGGGCGGGCGTCGGCCACCGGGGCGGGCACTTCGGCGTTGGCCGCGTACTCCACCAGCCCCGCGGACCAGGGCGCGCCGCCCACCTTGCGGCGCATCTCGATGTATTCGACGGGGTTCGCGATGCGGCCCTCGTGGATATTGGCGAGCTCCCACAGGGACTCGTTGAGGAGGTTCTCCGTCGACTCCGCGAACCGGGCCCGCCAGGCGTCCGTCATCGCCGGGACCGTCCGGGCCCACAGATCGGCGAGCCCCGCCTCGACGGGATTCTCCGGCTCGGGTGTCGCGGCTCCGCGCTCCATCGGCATGAAGGCGGGCAGCCGGTCCAGATACCGCTTGCCGCCCTCCCGGTCGGGCGTGCGCTTGAACAGCTCCAGGAAGTGGTCGTCGAAGAAGAAGACCCACACGTACCAGTCGGTGACGAGGCTGAGCGCCTCTGCCGAGCAGTCGGGATGGGTGTAGGCGCACAGGAGGGCGTAGTCGTGCGCCTCCAGGTCCTTCTGCTCCCAGATGCCGGAACCCTCCAGCATCCCCATGGAACGGGCCCACTCCCGGGTGTGCGTACGTGCCGCCTCCACATGAGGGTTGAGCCGCGCCGGATACGGAACGTAGAAGTCCGGCAGTGAGAAGGGCTGTGCCATGTGCGTCAGGCCTTTCCAGAAGCCTCCGCGCGGGGAAACGCGCGGACCGGTGGTGTCCGCGCAGCACTACCCTTCGGCCATACGGAGCACGCACAACGGCGATTAGTCACATGATCGCTTCGTTGGTGCGTGCTCGGAAGGCGGTCGTTCAGGAACCGGTCGTTCGCTGTCGGCCGGTCGGTCGTCGGTCGCTCAGTAGGCGGAGTCGACGTTGTCGATCGAGCCGTACCGGTCCGCGGCGTAGTTGGCGGCGGCGGTGATGTTGGCGACCGGGTCGGTGAGCTTCTTCGGGGTGCCCTTGACGTGGTAGGCGTCGAAGGTGGGCTGGATCACCTGGAGGAGACCCTTGGAGGGAATGCCGTTCTGCGCGTTGATGTCCCAGTCGTTGACGGCGTTCGGGTTGCCGCTGGACTCGCGCATGATGTTGCGGTGCAGCCCCTCGTAGGAGCCGGGGATGTTCTTCTTCTCCATGATGTCGAGCGACTCGCGGATCCAGCCGTCGAGGTTGTCCGCGAACTTCTTGGGCGTGACGGCCTTGCGCTCGGTGGAGCGGTTGGCGGCCTGCTTCTCGGAGCGCGCCTTCTCGGCGGCCTTCTCAGCGGTGGCCTTGTCGGCGGCCTTCTTCGCGGCGGCTTCCTTGACGGCGTTCTCCTTGGCGGCCTTCTCGGCCGCGTCCTTCGCCGTGGGGACGCCCGCCGCGGCGACCGGCTCCACGGAGACGGAGGACCGGGTCGCGGTGGTCTGCGCTTCGCTCGGGCCGCCGGTGGCGGCTATGGCGGTGACGGAACCGGCCGCGACGAGCACGGCGGTGGCGATCTTGTGCGAGCGGGTGATGCGCAGGGTGGAGATGCGGGGCATGCGTGAGCTCTTCCTATGGGGGACGGGCTTCGCGGCCTTCGCGCCGCGTCGGCAGGAACCGGGTAGTCCGGGCCGCGGTCGCCGATGGGCGATCGACGCTGGCTCGAACTCGGTGCTTGCCGGGATCCATGGTTAGCGGGCACCGACATAGGAAGCAATGACCGCCTTTACTACTCTTCATCGTGAGATGCCAATTTATGAGCCATATGGGCGGTTCGTTACGCCGGACGGGAGGACTCGCGCCTACTACCGGAGGCCGTAGGTGACGTGGGTCTCGTGGCGGGCCTCACCCGCGAAGGACCCTGGAACGACACAGGGTCAGCGTCCGGTCACCGAACGCACGACAGCGCGCCGCGGGATCCGGTGTGTCGGCACCGGGTCCCGCAGCGCGCTTCTTCACAGTGGTCTGGTCACTGTGGTCTTCGATGGGCAGGCGCCGGGCCTGCCCTGTTGGCCGGTATGGGCGTCGTCCCGCCTCAGCGGGTGCCGACCGCCGCCCGCACCGCCCTCCGCGCCATCGCGCAGTCGTCGTGCAGCCTCCGCAGCAGTAGCCGCTGCTCCTCGCCCGAGGAGAGCGCGCCGGGGCGGTCCTGCCCCGCACCCACCGAGGGCGCTTCCCGCATGGTGCGCTGGACCGCCGTCTCGTAATTGCGGATCTCGCGGGTCAGCACCAGCATCAGGTTCACCAGGAACGCGTCCCGCGCGGCCGGGCCCCTGGACTGGGCCAGCTGACTGATCTGGCGTCGCGCCACCGGGGCGTCGCCCAGCACCGCCCACAGCGTCGCCAGGTCGTACCCCGGCAGATACCAGCCGGCGTGCTCCCAGTCGACGAGTACAGGACCGGTCGGCGACAGCAGGATGTTGGAGAGCAGCGCGTCTCCGTGGCAGAACTGCCCCATGCCCTGCCGGCCGCCCGCATGGGCCAGACCGTGCAGCAGCTTCTGGAGGTCACCGAGATCACGGTCGGTGAACAGCCCGAGCTCGTGGTAGCGGGAGATCCGCGAGGCGTAGTCGAGCGGTGCCTCGAAGAGTCCGGGCGGCGGCCGCCAGGCGTTCACCCGGGCGATCGCGCCCAGCGCCGCGCGGATGTCGGCCCGCGGCGGCGCCTCCGCCGGGTGCCGGGTGAGGGCGGCGACCCGGCCGGGCATCCGCTCGATCACCAGCGTGCAGTTCTCCGGATCCGCCGCGATCAGCCGGGGCACCCGAACCGGGGGGCGGTGCCGGACGAACGCGCGGTACGCCGCTATTTCGTGCCGGAACCGCTCGGTCCACGCCGGCGAGTGGTCCAGTAAACACTTCGCGACGGCGGTCGCCCGCCCGGTCGTTCCGACGATCAGGACCGAACGGCCGCTGCGGCGCAGCACCTGGACCGGGTTGAACTCGGGGCAGATGCGCTGCACGGAGGCGATGGCCATCCGCACCTGCGCGCCCTGGGGCCCGGACAGGTCGATCCTTCCGCTGAGCGGTCCGGTGCCCGGTCCCTGGACCCGTCGGGCCCGGCCCGGACCCTGCGCCGGCGCGCCGGCGTGAGGAGCGAGATAGGGCCCGCCGCCCGCGCCCATCGGGCGGAGCGGACGGGGCGGGGCAGACACGGAGGACGATGCTGTGTACATGGGCGAGACAGATCCCTTCGTGCGCCGACAAGGTACGTGCGCCAACCCGGCCGACGGCCGTTCGGCACCCTGGGGAGTACCTAGGGCTGCCGGGCGGGGTGGCGCACTCCTACCTGACAACGGGTCGCGGGTGGCAGACCATCTGGCGGACCCTGGCGAACCCTGGCGAATAGTCACAGCGCATCTGACATGGGGTTAGTGTCAAGTCAGCCGAGAACCTGGGGGCTTGAAGTGACCGGAGAACCCAACACCCGCCTCAACGACCTGTTCGGCCTGGCCGGCTGGTCCAAGGGTGAACTCGCGAGAATGGTGAACCGGCAGGCGGCGGCCATGGGCCACCCGCAGCTGGCCACCGACACCTCGCGTGTCAGGCGCTGGATCGACATGGGGGAGTCCCCCCGTGATCCCGTGCCCGAAGTGCTGGCAGCTCTGTTCACCGAGCGGCTCGGCCGTGTCGTGACCATCGAGGACCTCGGGTTCGGCCGACGCGGGCGTGTGGGGAAACGGCGTGACTCCGGGACGGAATGCAATCCCGATCAATTGCCGTGGGCGCCCGAACGGACGGCAGCGGTCCTCACCGAATTCACGGGAATGGACCTCATGCTCAACCGACGCGGCTTGGTGGGTGCGGGCGCCGCGCTCGCCGCCGGCTCAACCATCGCCGGCCCCATGTACGACTGGCTGCACAGCGACCCCGCTCTGGCGGCCGACGCTCCACGTACCAACGATCCCCTGCACGCCGATCCCGCCGGTTTCGACCGGTACGAGGCCGCGCCGGTCGGCTCCGAGGAGATCGAGGCACTGGAGCACTCGGTCGAGGTCTTCCGCGCCTGGGACGCGTCCCGGGGCGGCGGACTCCAGCGCAAGGCGGTCGTGGGCCAGCTCAACGAGGTGGGCGGCATGCTCGCCTACCGCCACCCCGACCATCTCCAGCGTCGCCTGTGGGGCGTCGCCGCCAACCTCGCCGTCCTGGCGGGCTGGATGTCCCACGACGTCGGCCTCGAACCCACCGCCCAGAAGTACTTCGTCATCGCCGCCCACGCGGCCCGCGAGGGCGGCGACCGGCCGCGCGCCGGAGAGGCGCTCTCCCGGGCGGCACGCCAGATGGTGCACCTGGGCCGCCCCGACGACGCACTCGACCTGATGAAGCTCGCCAAATCCGGCTCCGGCGACGAGACCCTGCCCCGTACGCAGGCGATGCTGCGCACCATCGAGGCCTGGGCGCAGGCGTCGATGGGCCGCGGCCAGGCCATGCGGCGCACCCTCGGCGAGGCCGAGGAGCTCTTCGTCTCGGACAAGGGCGATGTCCCGCCGCCCAGTTGGATGCAGATGTTCGACGAGGCCGACATGCACGGCATGCAGGCGCTCGCCTTCCGCACGCTGGCCGAGCACGACCCGGGAGCGGCGATCATCGCGCAACGCCATGCCAAGCAGGCGCTGGAGCTGCGGATCAACGGACGCCAGCGGTCGAAGATCTTCGACTACATCTCCCTCGCCTCGGCCTGCTTCATCGCCAACGACCCCGAGCAGGCCGACCGTTACGCCCGGCTCGCACTGGTGTCGATGGGGGAGACCTCCTCGCACCGCACCTGGGACCGGCTCCGCGAGATGTACCGGCTGACCGGCCAGTTCGCCGGATACGCCGGGATCCAGGATCTGCGCGAGGAGATCGAGCTCTCGATGCCGAGCCAGAAGAAGGCCAGGGACACGCAGATCTGACCCCGCTCCGCCGCGCCGCTCCGCGCTCCTTCACGCCCTGATACGTCCGCGCTCCCTCACGCCCCGATACGGGCGATCAGCACGCACGCGTCGTCCAGGCGCTCGGTCCCGCCGAACTCCTCGACGACGCTCCGGACGCACTCCTGTGCCGTACGGGCCTCTGCGAACCGAGGGGCGAGGGCGAGCAGCGCCTCCGGGCCCGCACCCCGGTCGTCGCGTCGTGTCAGGCCGTCGGTGTGCAGAACGAGCACGTCGCCGGGGAACAGCCGTACCTCGTCCTGTTCGAAGACGGTCCGGGGCGCGGCGCCCAGCAGCATCCCGTCCGGCGGCGGCAGGAGCCGTCCCGAACCGCCGCGGCAGAGCAGCGGCGCGGGGTGCCCGGCCTGTGCCCAGGAGAGAAGGGAGTTCTCGGGGTCGAAGCGGCAGCACAGGGCACTGCCCAGCGCGGGCTGTATCGACGTTTCCAGCAGCTGGTTGAGGTGTCCCATCAGCGCGCCCGGCTCGATGCCGGCGACGGCCATGCCGCGCAGTGCGCCCAGCATCATCGCCATCGCCGAGGTGGCGGGGATGCCGTGCCCGGTGAGGTCGCCGACGGTGAGCAGGGTGCGCCCGTCCGGCAGCTCCATCGCGTCGTACCAGTCGCCGCCGATGAGCCCGCTCGACGCGGAGGGGAGGTAGTGCGCGGCGATGTCCAGGGCGCCCGGGCCCTGAGGCGGGAGACGCAGCGATCCGCGCCACGGCGGCAGAACGGTCTCCTGGAGCTCCACGGCCATGCGGTGCTCGGTGCGCTCGATGTGCTCCGCGCGCCGTACCGACGCGCGGCTCCTGCTCACGGCCTGCTCGCCGCGGCGCAGCTCGCTGACGTCCCGCAGAACAGCCCACATGGAGGCGGTGCAGCCCTCGGCGTCGAGGACCGGCTCGCCCGTCATGTGCAGCGTGCGCGTGTCGCCGTCGGGGCGCGTGATGCGGAACTCGCCGTCCATCGGACGGCCGTCGACGAGGCAGCCCGTCACCATGGTGGTCAGCACCGGCTGGTCCTCGGGCAGCAGCACGGACGGCAGGTCGTCCAGGGAGAGGGGCGCGGAGCCGGGCGGCCTGCCGAAGATCTCGTACAACTCCTCGGACCAGCTGCACTCGTCGGTGAGGAGGTTCCACTCGGCGCTGCCCACCCGGTTCAGCAGGGAGCCGGACCTCGCCCCGTCAGGCTCCTCGTCGTCCCGGGGGGCGGAGTCCTCGGCACGCGGGCCCGGCAGGCCCGCCCTGAGCTGGCCCAGGTGTTCGTCGAGGTCGTCCAGGTGGTGCACGGCCAGCTCGCACAGGGCACGCTGCCAACGCAGCTGCGGGTCGTCCTCGTCGAACACGTCGGCGTCCCGCCGCACGGCGTCCACGTCACCGCGCAGCCGTCGCGTCCGGTGGATCAGGTCGTCGACGGCGTCATGCGCGGGAAGCTGTGGTGCGGGGCGGTCCGCGAAGAGGGGGGACGGCATCTCGTACTCCGATACAGGCGCGGCCGAGCCGGTTCTGAAGGGTGGACCGCTACCGACTGTCGCACAGGCCATGGCGGGCCGTAAGGGATTTGGCAACACTCGATGCGTTGTTGCGTCTGGCATGTGCCAGCGGCTCTCCGGGCCGGTGAAAATCCGAACAGGCTTGCGCGTGGGGCGCGTTGGCCGGGTGACTCCGGACGCTTGAGGGGGCGGGAATGCGGAGAGCCGGACCCGCGTTACGTCACCAGAACGAAAACGAATCCCATTCCCGATAGGGGAGTGGGGTCGGCAGAGACATCGGGAGGCGCCCATGGCACGCAGCGAGACCAGGCCTGTCGTCACCCTCCGGTCCACCGCCGGAACGGGCAGCAGCTACGCGACACGCAAGAACCGCCGCAACAACCCCGACCGGCTGGAGCTCCGCAAGTTCGACTCCGCCGCCGGCCGGCACGTCCTGTTCCGCGAGGTCCGCTGACCACCCGGAAGAGGCCCGTCACCCTGTACGCCACCGCTGTCCGCGGTGAGGAAGGAACGCATCGATGAAGTCCCGTATCCACCCCGTGTCCCGTCCCGTGGTCTTCCGCGACCGCGCGGCCGACGTCGCCTTCCTGACCCGCTCGACCGCCGACTCCGGCGAGCGCGTGGAGTGGGAGGACGGCAGCACCTACCCCGTCATCGACGTCGAGACCTCGTCGGCGAGCCACCCGTTCTACACCGGTGGCCGTCAGGTGCTCGACACGGCGGGCCGCGTCGAGCAGTTCCGGCGCCGCTACGGCACCGGCGAGACGGCCGGTGGCTGACCGAACGCGAGCTGGCCAGGGTAGAGCCGGGGAATCCGTGCCGTGGATCACATCCAAGGGAGCGGATTCCCGGGAACGCCCGAGGATGGTTTATCGTTCATCTATAAGTGGGTGTGAGGGGGACAGTGTCCCCGGGCCTCACCTGTAGCCCATGGGGAAGATCGCACCGCGAAGCCCCATGGAGCCCTCCGCCGAGAGGCGACCGCCCTTCACGCCCGCACTCAAGCCGCCCCGGCTGGATTCCCCCGATCCGGCCGGGGCTTCCCCTTGCCCGGCCGGAACCGGCCGCCCCGGCCCGGAAGCGTCTCCAGGACCAGTGCGCCGGCCGCCATCACCGCCGCCCCCAGCGCGGCCCCGGGGCTCCACCACCGCTCGGCCAGCGCCGCGACCGCCGCCCCCGCCACCACCGCGGCCAGGCGACCCAGCACCCACCCGTCCCCGCCGCGCAGCTCCCGCAGCGCCACTCGACCCGCGAGCGAGGTCAGCGTCCCGGTGAAGTAGTTCGTCGGCGTCACCCGGACGCGCCCCTGGACGCCCATCGCCACCGCCACCAGTGCCAGCAGCCCGAGCCGGTCCCCGTACGACGTGACCAGCTCCAGCCCCCACAGCACGGCCGCCGCCCCCAGCAGGACGACCTCCGCCCCCAGCAGCAGCGGGACCCCGGGTGCCCGCCGTCCGGCCATCAGCGCGCCCGCCGCCACCCCGCAGAAGTAGGCCCCCAGAGCCACGGCCACCTTCAGCGCCACGCCGTCCTCGCCCGCGCCGGCGGCCGAAGCCCCGAGCAGCACCAGATTCCCGGTCATCACGCCGGCGAAGACCTGTCCCACGCACAGGAAGACGAACGCGTCCGCCGCCCCGGAAGCCGCGGACAGGAGAAGCAGCGCCCCCTCGCCGCGCCGGGGCACAGCACCGGCCCCGGACGGCCGGGAGGAAGGCGGGGACGGCGGAGGCGCCGGGGGAGCGGTGGACACCCGAGCATTCTCGGCATCCGCCGCTCCCGGACCGGCGCGTCGCCCGTGCCGCGGCGCGCCGCGGCACGACGCCCCGGCCACGCGCCGATCACACCGTCTCGTGGAGGTCCTTCGCGTAGTGCTCGATCGCCCGCCGGTACCGCTGGACGGACGGGTCCTGGCTGGTCGTGGCCGTCAGCTCCAGCAACAGCCGCGTCGCCTCGTGGTGCTCGCCGGTGTTGAACAGGGCCATCGCCAGGAACGTCCGCAGCGCGCCGTCGTCCGGGAACTCCTCGACGCCCCGGCGCAACGTCTCCACCGCCTGCCCGTACCGGCCGAGGACCCGGTACGTACTGCCCAGCCCCAGCAACGCCCCGCGCCGGTCCTCCGCGGTGAGTTCCGGACGGGCCAGAGCGCGCTCGTAGTACGGCACCGCCTCCGACTCCAGACCCAGCACATCGTGGATCCACGCCGTCCGGACGGCCACCTCGGCGTCGCCCGGATATTCGGCGGTCATGGCGAGCAGCCGACTGCGCGCCTCTTCGGGCCGGCCCTCCTCACGCAACCGGTCGGTCTCCTTCAGCAGGTCCCTCTTCTTGTCTGCGCTCATGCGCACATCGTCGCAGGCGGGCGCGGACGGCCGGACGAGATTTCGCTCCATCACCCGCCCAGGCGTGTGTTCCGGCCGGGCGGGGGCATCTGTCGGCCATGACAGCAGAGGCGAATCCCCCTGTACGCCAGGGGACATGGGTACGGGTGCTGGTACGCGGGCTGGTGCTGGCGGCGGCGCTGGCGGGACTGGTGGCGTTCTCGGTCCTGTTGGCCAAGGTGACGCTCACCCCTTCACCTGCCTCCGAGGACCTCGTCACCTCCAACCTCCGCCCCGGGCGCTCACTGCGCCAGTATGCCGAGGACTACACCTTCCTCGCCGCGTGCAAGCAGGCGGGCGGGAACCTGCTGCTCGGTGTGCCGTTCGGACTCCTGCTGCCGTTCTTCGTGCCACGTCGCCTGCGGATGATCCGGACGACGCTGCTGGCGGCCGTCGCCATGGCGATCGTCGAACTGATCCAGGGGGCCCTGGTCCAGGGACGCGCCTTCGACGTCGACGACGTCATCCTCAACACGACGGGCGCGCTGCTCGGGTACTTCCTGCTGGGCCGCCGGATCAGCCACCGCTACTACGTCTACGCCGACGCTCCGCGTACCGCCGACCGGCCGGAAGAGCCCGCGGCCGAGCCGAAGCCCGCCCCGAGGACGGGCGCCGGCAAGACGGGCACCCGTAAGACGGCCGCCCGCACCAAGGCCGGACAAGGGGCGCTGACGAAGCCCGCGGCCACGGCCACGGCGACGAAGCGCGGCTCCCGCACCGGGAAGACCGCCGGTACGGACAGCGGAGGCCCGCCCGCCACCGGCTCCGGAGGCGTCCGCTCCCTGCTCGACCGCGTCCGCAGGCGCTGAGCCGGGCAGCCGTCCGGTCCGGCAGCCTTGCGGACCCTGCACCCGTTCGGTCCGGGCAGTTTGCGGGCGGCCCGGACCGGACGCACGGTGGGGGCACGTCCTGCGCGCAGATGCGTCAAGGATCTCGTGCCGAGGAGGAGCGACATGGCCGAAGGCCAGTGGAGCCCGGGCCGCAAGGATACGGACGCGGACGAGTTCAGGCCCGTCCTGGACATCGTCGAACCGGCACGCCAGCGGCGGCTGACCGTACTCCTGCGACTCCTGCTGCTGATCCCGCACTTCATCGTGCTGTTCGTCCTGCACATCGCGGCGTTCTTCACCGTCATCGTGGGATGGTTCGCAGCCCTGGTCCTGGGGCGGCTGCCCGACCCCGTCTTCCGGTTCCTGACCGGTGTCCTCGGCTACGACATGCGCGTCTCGGCGAGCGACATGCTGCTCATCGACCGCTACCCGCCGTTCGCCCTGACCCCGCCGGCCGACTATCCGGTGCAGATCGAGGTGCGGCCCACCCCGCTCAACCGGCTCGCGGTGCTGTTCCGCGTCTTCCTGATGATCCCGGCGGCGATCGTGCAGAGCCTCGCCGTGTACGGCTGGTGGGCGCTGGCCTTCGTCTGGTGGCTGATCACGCTCTGTCTCGGCCGGATGCCCCGCCCGCTGTTCGAGGCGACGGCGGCCACCCTGCGCTACCGGATGCGCTTCTCCGCGTACGTCATGATGCTCTCCCCCGCCTATCCCAAGGGCCTGTTCGGCGACGACGACCTGGCCGTCGCACCGGAGCACTCACGCTCCGCCACCCGCCCGCTGGTCCTGAGCAGCGCCGCGAAGTGGCTCGTGGTGCTGTTCCTGGTGCTCGGCCTCGCCGGGCACATCACCTCGTCCGTGACCGCCTCGACGACCGACGACACGACCGACACCCGCCTCGTCGGCCGCTAAGGAGCACCGGACCCCGTGGAGTCACGGCGCCCCCGGCCCGCCGCGTCGGCGTAACGGCGGGCCAGGAGGGCGAAAGCGTCCCTGAGCTCCTCGGGCCCGACCACCTCGACGTCCACGTCGAACCGGCCGAGTCCGGCGGCCAGAGCGGGCCACGACCACGCGCCCACGACCACCCGGCAGCGGTCCGGGCCGCACTCCTCGACGATCCCGTTGCGGAGGTGGCCGGCCACCTCGGAGGCCGGCGCGTCGAGGATCACCTCGCCTCGGCAGGGCCACTCGCCCAGGGCCCCGGAGCCCTGGAACCGGGCGGCGACGAAGGCGGCCACATCGCCTCCGGGCACCTCGCGCGGCGTGAACCGGGGGCCCGTGGGCGTGCGCGGGGTGATCCGGTCCGCGCGGAAGGTCCGCCAGTCCTCACGGTCCAGGTCCCAGGCGACGAGATACCAGCGCCCGCCCCAGGTGACCAGCCGGTGCGGCTCCACCCGCCGCACCGCGGGCGGTGCGGCGGCGGCCGGCGGTGCGTAAGCGGGGGAGTGGTCGAAACGCAGCGCCTCGTGGGCGCGCACCGCGTCGCTCAGCGCGAGAAGGACGCGCGGGTCGGCCTGCGGCTGCGGTGGGCCCCCTGTGCGCTCGACGGCGGTCACGTTCAAGGCGTCGACGCGATGGCGCAGCCGGGCGGGCATGACCTGCCGGACGGTGGTGAGCGCGCGGGCCGCGGCCTCCCCGATGCCGGCGCCGGTCACGGTGGCGGTCCGCAGGGCGACGGCGAGGGCGACGGCCTGATCGTCGTCGAACAGCAACGGCGGCAACCGGGTGCCCGCGTCCAGCCGGTACCCGCCGTCGGGCCCCTTGAAGGCCGCGATGGGATAGCCCAGCTCCCGCAGCCGGTCGACGTCACGCCGCACCGTACGCGGGCTGACGTCCAGCCGCTCCGCGAGCAACCGGCCCGGCCAGTCGCGGCGCGCCTGGAGCAGGGAGAGCAACGTCAGCAGTCGGGCTGAAGTCTTCGGCATGACACCAGTATGAGCAGAGTAGAGGCCACAACCTGGCCGCTTCTCCTGAGAAGGTCGATCCGTACCGCACGACGGAACACCGGAAGGACTCGATCACCATGACCACACCCTCCACGTCTCCCGACGCCGAGCGCACCGACCTGCTCGCCGCCCTCGCCGCCGCGCGCGCCGCCCTGACCTCCTCGGTGCACGGCCTCGACGACGAGCAGGCCGGTGAGACCCCGACGGTCAGCGCGCTGTGTCCGGGCGGCCTGGTCAAGCACGTCACGGCCATGGAGGAGGGCTGGCTGACCTTCGTGACCGAGGGTCCCTCGGCGATGGACTTCTCCCTGCCCGACGGGGTCACCTGGGACGACTTCATGGCCGGCACCGCGCGCGAGTACCCGAAGTGGGCGATCGACCGCGAGAAGGAGTTCCGGATGCTGCCCGGCGAGACGCTGACCGGCATCCTCCACGCCTACGAGCAGGTCGCCGCCCGCAGCGAGAAGATCATCCTCGCGGTCCCGGACCTCTCGGCGGCGCACCCTCTTCCCGAGGCGCCCTGGAACGAACCCGGCGGCGAGTGGAGCGTACGGCGGGTGCTGACCCATGTCATCGCCGAGACCGCCCAGCACGCCGGGCACGCGGACATCCTGCGCGAGTCGCTCGACGGGCGGCAGGCGACGTGATCAGCGGGGCGCCGTGCGGGAGAGACCGAGGAACCGACGGCGAGCGATGGCCGACGGGCAACCGAAAGGCGGAGACGACACGGTGACCGTCCTCGACAACCGGGCGCTCAACCGCGCCATGCTGGCGCGCCAGTTGCTGCTGGAGCGGGCCGCTCCGCCGGTCGTGGACGCCGTGGCCCACCTCTGCGGCCTCCAGGCGCAGGAACCGCAGGAGCCCTTCGTCGGGCTCTGGTCCCGGCTGACCGCCTTCGATCCGGCGGTCCTCTCGGATCTGCTGACCCGGCGGAGCGTGGTGCGCACCCATCTGATGCGCCGCACGGTCCACCTCGTCACCGCCGACGACGTCCTCGCCTGGCGCTCCCGCCACGACGCGATGCTGCGCCGGAAGGTGCTCGGGGTCTACCGCGACGAGCTGAAAGGGGTCGACCTCGAGGAACTCGCCGCAGACGCGAGGGACCTGATGTCCGACGGGGAACCCCGCACCGCGGCCGAGATCGTGCGGGAGCTCGCGCCCGGCCGGCCGGGTCTCGGGCCCCGGCCCCTGGGCGAGATGGTGGTCGCCGCCCTCGTCCCGATGGCGCAGGCGCCTCCCCGGGGGCTGTGGCGGACGAAGGGCGGGGTGCGCAATGTCGCGCTCTCCTCCTGGCTGGGCCGCCCGGTCGACCCACCCGCCCCCGACAGCGCCGACCCGGTCGGCCGGATGCTGGTCCGGCGCTATCTGGCCGCATACGGGCCCGCCGCCACGGCCGACCTGCGCGCCTGGTCCGGCCTGGCCGGGCTGCCCGGCGCGGTGGCAGCCGTACGCGACGAACTGGTCGCCTTCCGCGACGAGCGGGGGCGGGAGCTGCTCGACCTGCCCGGCGCGCCGCTACCGGATCCGGGCACCCCCGCCCCGGTGCGGTTCCTGCCGGCCTTCGACAACGCGATCCTCGGCTATCAGGACCGGAGCCGGATCATCGACGACGCCCACCGGGGCCTCTCGGTGGCCGGAGAGCGTGTCGTCCTGGTCGACGGCCGCGTGGCCGCCATCTGGACCGTCGCCGATGAGGTGGTCACGGTGGAGCCCCTGCGCACCCTCTCCCGGGCCGATCGGGCCGCCGTGGCCGACCAGGGGAGCGAACTGGCCTCGTTCCTCTCCGACGGCGGCAGCGACCGGGTACGGGTGGCTGCCTCGCCGCGCTGACCGGCCCCGGCCCGGCCGCCGGGAGTGCCTTCGCGTCTGCCCGCCCGTATCGGAACAGGCCCATTTTGTGCGGGACTTTGTCCGCGAGATGCCGGGAGGCGGACTGAAAGTACCGGACACGGGTCACACGCAGAACATGACGTCCAGCGACGGAACCCCAGAGTCCGCGCCCCACGGCGACGGAAAGCGCACCGCCCGCCCCTCGCGGGGATGGCTGAAAGTCCTCGGCATCGGCGCGGCCGTACTCGTCCTGTTGTTCGCCGGCAGCCGGCTCAGCCTGCTGCCGGGACTCGGCGACCTCTTCGGCGAGGAGACCCACGACCGGTCGGGCCCCGCCGTGCTCAAGTCGATCCAGGACATGAGCTCGTACGAGGCGGCCTCGGGCAACTTCCAGGTCGTCGTCGACCTGGAGAAGGACACGAAGTTCGTCCCCGACGCCTTGCGCGGCACCCGCACGCTGTTCGTGGGGGCGGGGACGGTCGCCGCCTCCGTCGACCTGGGCAAGGTCACCGAGGGCGGCGTCGTGGTCAACGAGGACCGCACCGCAGCCGAACTCCGTTTGCCCCGAGCCGCGTTGGCCAAGCCGGCCCTCGATCCCGACCGCTCCTACACGGTGTCGAAACAGCGCGGTCTCTTCGATCGGCTGGGCGACTTCTTCTCCGACAACCCCGGCAGCGAGCAGGCCGTCAACAAGCTCGCCGTCCAGCACATCGCGGAGGCGGCGAAGGAGAGCGAACTGACCGCCCGGGCGGAGAAGAACACCGCCGACATGCTGAAGGGTCTGCTCGGCTCCCTCGGCTTCGAGCGCGTCACGGTGCGGTACGGCGACGACCAGGAATGATCGCGTCACCCGGGCGGCCGTGCGGACTCCGCGCGGCCGCCCGCGCGGTTCCCGGGGGAGCCGGCCCGTCACCCGCCACCCTTGACGTGCACGCGTCGGTGGGTATGGTCTAGTCCAAGTGCAAGGCCTTTCCGGACACCTGCCATCAGGCTTGTCCGGCAAAGGACTTGCAGCCCTTCGCGCCTCTTGGCCCCACACTCGCGAGGCCTCGCCGTCGAAGTCGGGCCCCCACGGCCCGCCACCGCGCGGTGCGGTCTCATGTGAAGGAGAAGCATGCACGCGAAAAGGAAGACCGCACTCGCCGTCGGCGCCGTGCTCGCCCCGGTTCTCGCCCTGAGCCTTCCGGCGAGCTCCGCCAGTGCCCACGGCTACATCTCCAATCCGCCCAGCAGGCAGGCGCAGTGTGCCGCCGGAACGGTGAGCTGCGGCTCGATCACGTACGAACCGCAGAGCGTCGAGGGCCCCAAGGGACTCACCAGCTGCAGCGGCGGCAACAGCGGCTTCGCCGAGCTGGACGACGACTCCAAGGGCTGGGCGGTCACGCCGGTGAACCGCTCCCAGCAGTTCGAGTGGAAGCTCACCGCGCGCCACTCGACCAGCACCTGGCAGTACTTCGTGGGCGGAGAGAAGATCGCCGAATTCGACGACGGCGGCGCGCAGCCCGGCGCGACCGTGACCCACCAGGTCGACTTCGGCAACAAGACGGGTCAGCAGAAGGTCCTGGCCGTCTGGAACATCGCGGACACCTCGAACGCCTTCTACGCCTGCATCGATGTGAACGTCAGCTAGCAGCACCATCGGCCGGGGGTGCACGCCCGGCCGGCCGCCACGCCCCGGTCGCGCATCGTCGCGGCCGGGGCGCGGTGCAGTTCCCCGGTGGCCCTAAGCGGCACGGCGCGGAGTCTCCGGGTAGCCGAGCGGTTACCCTAAGTCAGCTGTCCTGATGGATCATCAGTGCTCGAGGGGACTCCTGAATGAACCGTATGCGTACCGCACTCGCCGCGCTCGGCATCACCGCCGGACTGATCACCGCCCCGACGGCGAGCGCCGCACCGGGGCCCGACCGGCCCGCCCCCGCCGCCGAACGCCACGAACCCTGCACCGGGGAGTTCCGCGGCGACGCGCGCCTCGGCCCCAAGTGGCTGCCGGGCAAGCGGCTCGCCCCGGTCGGCCCGCTCCTGAACGGCTACCGGCGCACCGGCGACCTCACCCCGCAGGACTTCCTGAAGAAGTACTGGGAAGGGCCCGCGGACACCGGCAGTTGGAAGTACCCGCCCAACGACGGCTTCGCCGAGGTGAACGGCGAAATCGACAAGGAGCCCGTCAAGCTCCGCACCGGCCAGCGCCTGGACCGCTTCGGCTCGGAGTACGGCGGCTATCTGGCCCCCGCGGGCGACGCCTACGCCGAGCGCGCCCTGCCCCCGCAGAACCTCAACACCCGTGACGCGGACACCCCGTGCGACTACCGCGTCTACAAGGTCGCCAAGCCGTTCTGGGTCTGGCAGGGCTCCATCGCCCCGTGGTTCGAGCAGCCCGGCAAGGGACAGCAGATCAAGCTCGACGCCGTCTTCCTGGACCCGGGCGAGGGGCAGCGGCTGAATGTGAAGTGGCTGCTGGACCACGCCTACCTGACGACCGCCGGCGCGTAACCCGGCATGGACCGCCGGGCCCTGCACGCCGCACTCGTCGAGGCACGGATCCCCGGCGGTTACTACCGGATCGAGGGCGTCCACGAGCCCGTTCCCACGCCGCCGGACTTCCTTTTCGTCCGGCGGGCCCCCGACGACGGCTGGGAGACCGGGGCGTTCGAGCGCGGAACGTACGAAGTCATCGCCCGCCACCCGGACGAGGCCACCGCCTGCGCCCACCTGCTGAGCCTGCTCGTCTGAACCTTTCCACCCCGGTGCTTTGCCGGATCGGCAAATTTCCTTGTCCGGGGGGCCGGACCGGCCGAATCATCGTGACCGGGCGGCTGGGCTCCTTGGCCCGGCCGCCCGCCGAAGCGTCACGACCGCCCCGCGCGCACGGGGCGCCCGAGGAGCAGCCATGCCGGAGTCCACCCCCGTACCGCCCCCGCCCGCCTACCGCGCGGCCCGTCCCTCCACCGTCCTGCCCGGCGCGACGCACCGGACGATCGACGTCCCCGGCGGCCGGATCCACTGCGTCGAACAGGGCACGGGCCCCCTCGTCCTGCTCGTCCACGGCTTCCCGGAGTCCTGGTACTCCTGGCGCCACCAGCTCCCCGCCCTGGCCGCGGCCGGATACCGGGCCGTCGCCATCGACGTGCGCGGCTACGGGCGCTCCTCCACGCCCGCCGCCACCGACGCCTACCGCATGCTCGCCCACGTCGCCGACAACACCGCCGTCGTGCGCGCACTCGGCGAGGAGACCGCCACGGTCGTCGGGCACGACTGGGGTTCACCCATCGCCGCGAACAGTGCCCTGCTCCGGCCGGACGTCTTCACCGCGCTCGCCCTGCTGAGCGTTCCCTACGCGCCCCGCGGCGGCCCCCGGCCCACCGACGGTTTCGCCGCGATCGGCGGCGAGGAGGAGTTCTACGTCAGCTACTTCCAGAGCCCCGGCCGCGCCGAGGCGGAGATCGAACCGGACGTACGCGGCTGGCTCGCCGGCTTCTACGCCGGCCTTTCCGGAGACACCCTCGACCCCGCCGGCCACGGGGCCCTCTTCTTCGTACCGCCGGGCGCGCGCATGGCCGACAAGTTCCCCACGGACAAGCTGCCCGGCTGGCTCGACGAGCGTGATCTCGACGTCTACAGCGAGGAGTTCGAACGCACCGGCCTGACCGGCGCGCTCAACCGCTACCGCAACGTCGACCGGGACTGGGAGGATCTCGCCGTCTGGGACGCCACACCGATCACTCAGCCCTCGATCTTCATCGGCGGCGCCTTGGACGCCTCCACCACGTGGATGTCCGACGCCATCGACGCCTACCCGAAGACCCTCCCGGGCCTGTCCGCCGCCCACATCCTCGAAGGCTGCGGCCACTGGATCCAGCAGGAACGCCCCGACGAGGTCAACCGGCTGCTGACCGACTGGCTGCACGGACTGCGCGGGCCGCGCTGAGGACGCCCGGTCCGCGAGGCGTCCGCGTCAGCAGGTGGTGCCGGGGGTGGCCGCCGTCGCCCGCAGAAGGTCACGCACGAGCGTGAAGTCGATCGTCCGCGGATCGCGGAAACGCAGGCAGCCCTTGCCCATGTCGTGCGACGCCAGCCGGTCCGTGAACGCGTCGCGGACATCCGTGCGCATCAGGTAGAACGAGATGTACTGCTTCTGGTCCGCGAAGGCGATCTCGCCCTTCCCCTCTCGCTCGTAGGAGGGCATGCCGTACGCCATCACCTCGCGGAACCCGGTCAGTTCCTCCCGGCACAGCGCGCGCACCGCCGTGAGCGCCTCCCGACGGGCCTCCGGGGCCTCGGCGAGATACTCATCGACATTCTGCGCGCCGCTTCGGACCATGAGCCGATCGTACGGCGCATCCGGCCGGCCCGGCGGTGTGTCGCACCCCGGGGACCTCGTCCCCGGTGAGCGAAAGTGGGCCGATGAACACCGCAGGCATGCTGGCCGAAGCGTTCGACCGGGTCGGGGAGGCAGTCCACGCGGCCGTCGAGGGGCTCCCGCCCGACGACCTCAACGCCCGGATCGACGAGGGAGCCAACTCCATCTCCTGGCTCGTCTGGCATCTCACCCGCGTTCAGGACGACCACATCGCCGACGCCGCCGGAACGGGACAGATCTGGCTCACCGAGGGCTGGGCCGACCGCTTCGGGCTCCCGCTCGACGCGACGGACACCGGCTACGGGCACGGCGGCGACGAGGTCGCCGCCGTCCGCGTGGACTCCGCAGAACCCCTCCTCGGCTACTTCGACGCCGTGCAGGAGCGGACGCTCGACTTCGTCGCGGGACTGGAGGGCCACGCCCTCGACCGGATCGTCGACGCGGGCTGGTCGCCCCCGGTGACCCTGGGCGTCCGGCTGATCAGCGTCGTCGCCGAGGATCTCCAGCACGCGGGCCAGGCCGCCTACGTCCGCGGAGTGCTCGGACGGGCCTGAGGCCGGAGCGCGTGGGCCCGGCCCGCACAGACCCGTGCACAGTCCCACCGGCGGTGCCATACTCGAAGGAAATCGGCCGGACAGGCAGTGTGAGCGTCCGAAAGGTGACCGTCATGAGCTGGGCATCCTGGACGACCAGCGGGGTCTACACGGGCACCGGCGGAGTGCGCACCGAAGAAGCGGGCATCTTGAGCGGCGACGTCACCGTGCACACGACGTGGTTCGACGGACAGGCGTCGGTGGCCGTTCAGTACAGCGGCTCCTCCGACTGGTTCACGCTTGTGGGCAGCCCCGTGCCCTGCCCCTCCGAGGAGGAGAGCCGTACCTTCCACCAGAGCGTCGTCGAAGCCGTGCGCGCCGGAGAGGGAGCGAGAGTCCCGCCCGTCGGTGCGGAACCCGCGTAGCGTCCGCCCCTGCGCTCGACGCCCCATAGAGTGGATCACCGGACCCGTCCCCCGAGGACGGGCACAGGCGGTTCACGGGGCGAGGAGCGGTGCCATGGGGCGTGCGGGAACGCGGCGGTCGAGGACGCGGAAGAACCGGCCGTTCTGGGTGGAGCTGCCGCTCCTGATCGGCATGGCCCTCGTGCTGGCCCTGCTCATCAAGACGTTCCTGGTGCAGGCCTTCTCCATCCCCTCCGACTCCATGCAGAACACCCTCCAGCAGGGCGACCGGGTTCTGGTCGACAAGCTGACCCCCTGGTTCGGGCCGGAGCCGGAACGCGGCGAGGTGATCGTCTTCCACGACCCGGCCGACTGGCTCGCCGGTATGCCCGTGGACGAGCCCAACACCGTGCAGAAGGTTCTGAGCTTCATCGGCGTGATGCCCTCCGCCGAGGAGAAGGACCTCATCAAGCGGGTCATCGGCGTCGGCGGCGACACCGTTGAGTGCGCGGGCGACGGGCCGGTGAAGGTCAACGGCACCGCCCTGGACGAGCCGTACGTCTTCCCCGGCAACACCCCGTGCAGCAACGACGAGGACGGCGGCCGGTTCAAGGTCACCGTGCCCGACGGCAAGGTCTGGGTGATGGGGGACCACCGCCAGGCCTCCGCGGACTCCCGTTACCACCAGGACGACCCCAACGAGGGGATGGTCCCGGTCGACGAGGTCGTCGGCCGGGCCGTCGTCGTCGCCTGGCCGATCGACCGCTGGGCCACCCTGCCGGTGCCCGAGACCTTCAAGAACGTGCCCGGCGGGCCCTGATGCTCAGCGGCTCGTGAAGTTCCGTACGTACCGGCGCTGCCAGGGCGTTTCCACCGCCCGCGGGTGGTAGCCGGCCCGCACGAACGCCACCGCCTCCTCGGCGGGCACCCCGTCCAGGACGGCCAGGCAGGCCAGGGCCGTCCCGGTGCGGCCCATCCCGCCGCCGCAGGCCACCTCGACCCGCTCGCCGGCCGCCCGGTCCCACACCTCCTTGAGCAGGACTCGCGCCGCCTCCCGGTCCGCCGGGAGCCGGAAGTCCGGCCACCGCAGCCACCGCGACTCCCAGGCGACCGGGGGCGGCGTCCGGCCCAGCAGATGGACGGCGAAGTCCGGTACGGGGCCCGGGGGCAGCGGCTTGCGCAGGCCCCGGCCCCGCACCAGCCGTCCGGAGGGCAGGGTCAGGACGGCCGGGTCGGCGGCGTTCCAGTGTTCGATCACGTCCCCAACCTAGTGATCCGGCAGGCGTAGGGGGAGCGCATTCGGGCAGAGCCCGGCGGGTCAGGCGGCGGCGTCGAGATCCTGCGCGAGCAGCTCCGCCAGCTCCTCGACCGCCGCCCGCGCCCCGTCGCCCTCGGCGCTGAGGACCACGGTCTCCCCGTACGGCGCCGCCAGGGCCAGCACCGCGAGCATGCTGCGGGCGTCGACCGGGTCGCGGCCCTCGCGGGCGATGGTCACCTTGACCGGCTGGCGGGCGGCGGCCTTGACGAACAGCGACGCCGGACGGGCGTGCAGCCCGCTGCGGGAGGCTATGGCGACGGTCTGCTGGTGCATGGATCACTCCTCGGTGAGGGACTGCGGGTTCGTGTGCGGGGTGTTCGGGTGTTCAGGCGGTGACCGTGACCCGGGAGTCCTCGGAGCCCGTGGCCCCGGCCTCCCCGGCCCTGTCCGGTGCCGCCCGGCGTGCGCCCTTGAGCAGGACGACGAGTGCGGTCGCCACCAGCGTTCCGGCGGCGATGGCGAGCAGGTAGAGGAACGGCTCGCCGATCAGCGGGACGACGAAGACTCCGCCGTGCGGAGCGCGCAGGGTCGCGCCGAAGGCCATCGACAGGGCGCCGGTGACCGCGCCTCCCGCCATCACCGACGGGATGACCCGCAGCGGATCGGCGGCGGCGAACGGGATCGCGCCCTCGGTGATGAACGAGGCGCCCAGCACCCAGGCCGCCCGGCCGTTCTCCCGCTCGGTCTTCGTGAACAGCTTCTTGCGCACGGTGGTGGCGAGCGCCAGCGCCAGCGGCGGCACCATCCCGGCCGCCATGACCGCGGCCATCACCTTGAGGCTGCCGTCGGTCGGATCGGCGAGACCGCCGACCGCGAAGGCGTAGGCCACCTTGTTCAGCGGGCCGCCCATGTCGAAGCACATCATCAGGCCGAGGACGACGCCGAGGATCACCGCGTTGGAGCCCGACAGGCCGTTCAGCCAGTCCGTGAGCGCGCTCTGCAACGAGGCGATGGGCTTGCCGACCACGATGAACATCAGGAAGCCCACGACCGTCGACGCGATCAAGGGGATCACCAGGACCGGCATGATCCCGCGCAGCGTCGCGTGGACCGGGACCCGCTGGACAGCCATGACCACCGCACCGGCCAGCAGACCGGCGACCAGACCGCCGAGGAATCCGGCGTTCACCGTGAGCGCGATGGCCCCGCCGACGAATCCGGGCACCAGCGCCGGCCGGTCAGCCATCCCGTACGCGATGTACCCGGCCAGCACCGGCACCAGGAACGCGAAGGCCGCCGAACCGATCTGGTTGAGCAGCGCGGCCCAGCTGTCCGCCTCGCCCCAGACGAAGTGGTCGGCCACCGACTTGGCGCTCGCTATCTCGTAGCCGCCGATGGCGAACGACAGGGCGATCAGCAGACCGCCCGCCGCGACGAACGGCACCATGTAGCTCACGCCGGACATCAGATACGTACGCAGTCGGACGCCGAAGTGCGCGTGGTCCGCGCCGGATCCATCCCCGTCGCCGGAGTCCGTGCTGCCGTCGGCCTCGGACACGGCGACGGTCTCCCCGCGCTCCGCCTTGCGGCGGGCCTCGGCGATCAGCTCGGCGGGACGGTTGATGCCCGCCTTCACCCCGACGTCCACCAGCGGCTTGCCGCGGAAGCGGGCCTTCTCCCGGACCTCCACGTCATGCGCCCAGATCACGGCGTCCGCCGCCGCGACGACGCTCGGGTCCAGCTTCTTGAAGCCGGCCGAGCCCTGGGTCTCCACCGTCACCTCGACACCCTCGGCGCGGCCCGCCGCGGCCAGGGACTCGGCGGCCATGTAGGTGTGGGCGATGCCGGTGGGGCAGGAGGTGACGGCGACGATCCGGAAAGGGGCGCTCTCGGCCGCGTCCGAGGTCTCGGCCCCGGCTTCCGCCTCGGTCGCTGCCGTCTCCGCCTGCGCCGTCGGCTCCTCGCCCCGGATCAGTGCGGCCACCGCCGCCCGATCCGTTCCGGCGCGCAGCGCGGCGGTGAACTCCGGGTCCATCAGCCTGCGGGCCAGCCCCGAGAGGATGGTGAGGTGATCGTCGTCCGCGCCGGCCGGTGCGGCGATGAGGAAGATCAGGTCGGCCGGGCCGTCGGCCGCGCCGAAGTCGATGCCCGCCGCGCTGCGCCCGAAGGCCAGCGTCGGTGCGCTCACGTGTTCGCTGCGGCAGTGCGGGATACCGATGCCGCCGTCGAGGCCGGTCGGCATCTGCGCCTCGCGGGCGGCGACGTCGGCCAGGAAGCCGTCGAGATCGGTGACACGGTGCGCGGCCACCATCCGCTCGGCGAGCGACCTCGCGGCGGCGTCCTTCGTTGCGGCGGACAGATCGAGGTCGACCAGTTCCGCGGTGATCAGCTCACTCATCGCGGTGCTCCTTGCTCGGGGACCGCCGTGCGGCGGCTCGGGGGGACGGGGCGGAGCTCGCGTACGGGTGGGGTCCGTACGGGAGGTGCGGGGACGGCGGGGTGCTCGTGGTGACGGGGGTCATGGGGCGGGCTCGTTCAGCGCGCGGTCCAGCGGTACGTCGGAGGTCGTCACGACCGACGCCAGATCGAGGTCCGCCGGGGTGGGCATGAGGCTCCCGGCCAGCTGCACGGCCGCGGCTCCGTGGGCGACGGCCGAGGTGAGCGCTTCCGGTCCCTGCCCGCCCGCCGCCAGGAAGCCGGCCAGGGAGGCGTCCCCGGCGCCGACATTGCTGCGGACGGCGGCCACCGGGGCGGTGGCGAAGTACGCGCCCGACGCCTCGACCAGCAGCTGCCCGTCGGCGCCCAGACTCGCCAGCACCGACCGGGCACCGCGCTCGCGCAGCTCCTCGGCGGCCTTCAGCGCGTCGCCCACCGTGGCGAGCGGCCTGCCGACGGCCTCGGCGAGCTCCTGGGCGTTGGGCTTGATCACGTCGGGTCCCCGGTCCAGGGCGGCGGTCAGCGCCGCTCCGGAGGTGTCCAGCGCGATCCGCGCCCCGGCCCGGTGGCTCCGCTCGACCAGCTCCGCGTACCACTGCGGCGGCAGTCCGCGCGGGAGGCTCCCGCAGCAGGCGATCCAGTCGGCGGCTGACGAACGGACCCGCACCGCTTCGAGGACGTCCTCCGCCTCGGCCGGACTCAGTTCGGGACCCGCCGCGTTGACCTTGGTCAGGGTGCCGTCGGGTTCGACGAGCGTGACGTTGATCCGGGTGTTCCCGGCGATCGGCACACCGGCGGACTCGATGCCCAGCTCGCCGAGCAGCCGGGTGAGCAGGGCGCCCTCCGGACCGCCCACCGGCGCGACGGCGACAGTGCGGTGCCCGGCCGCCGCGACCGCGCGGGAGACGTTGACGCCCTTGCCGCCCGGGTCGACGCGGTCCGCCGTGGCGCGCAGCACGGTGCCGCGGGTCAGGCCGGGCAACTCGTAGGTCCGGTCCAGGCTGGGGTTGGGGGTGACGGTGAGGATCATGCGCGTACTACTTCCGTGCCCCGGTTCTCGATGGAGCGGGCGTCTTCGGGGCTGAGGCCCGTGTCGGTGATGAGCAGGTCCACATCGGTGAGATCGCCGAAGCGGGCGAAGTGCTCCTGCCCGAACTTGCCGGAGTCGGCGAGCAGGACGACCCGGCGGGCCGCCCTGATCACGGCCCGCTTCACCGCGGCCTCGGCGAGGTCGGGCGTGGTCAGACCGCTGTCGGGGGCGAAGCCGTTGGTGGCGAGGAAGACCACGTCGGCGTTGATCTCCGCGTACGAACCCAGCGCCCAGGCGTCGACCGCCGCGCGGGTACGGTGCCGGACCCGGCCGCCCACCAGATGCAGCGCGATGCCGGGGTGGTCGGCGAGACGGGCGGCCACCGGCAGCGCGTGCGTCACGACGGTCAGTGTCGCGTCGACGGGAACGGCGGCTGCCAGCCGAGCGGTGGTGGTCCCGGCGTCGACGATCACATTGCCGTCGGCGGGCAGCTCGGCGAGGGCGGCCTGTGCGATGCGGTCCTTCTCGTCGGCGGAGAGGGCGTCGCGCTCGGCGAGGTCGGGCTCGAAGTCGAGCCGCCCCACCGGGATCGCCCCGCCGTGCACCCGGCGCAGCAGTCCCGCCCGGTCCAGGGCCTTGAGGTCCCGCCGGACGGTCTCGGCCGTCACCTGGAACTCCTCGGCCAGGGACAGCACGTCGACCCGGCCGCTCTCCTGGGCCAGGCGGAGGATCTCCTGCTGACGCTCCGGTGCGTACATGTGGTTTCGTTTCCGTTTCATGCCCGAGTCTGTGGTTTCGCGCTCAGGTTACGTCCGGGGTGCGGGAATGTAAACACATTCGGGCGACGTATGGGCATGAACGGACGGGGCGGGATCCTGCAGGGTTCTCTGCCGGAGGCGAGCGCACACGAGCGGGCGGGGCGCACCGTGCACCGGTGCGTCCCGCCCGACGGGTCCGGTCACCGTGTGCCGGGTGAGTCCTCGCTCAGGGGGCGGGCCAGCAGGGGAGCCCCCGGGACCTGGTGGCCGCCGCTGGCGAGCATCCGCACCTCGCCCCGGTCGCTGATCTCGGCCCGGACGATTCCCGTCTCGTCCTCGTACACCGGAAACCCGCCGGCCCCCAGCCGGTCGGTCAGCCGGACGGAGACCACGTCGTCCGCGGCGCCGGACATCTGGAAGATCAACTCGTAACGCTCGGTGTGCACCATGTGATCCATGAAGGCCTCCCGGCCGGGCGCGGAGAATACGGCCCTGCCGCCATTGTTTCGCACCCCGGCGTCCGCCGCCCGGGGAGCGACGGCCAACGGGCGGACCCGCCCGGTCGATCGGGTGACTCCGCCCGGTAGGACAACATGACCGGAGTCCCGGGGGGCTAAGCATGCGTGCATGAGACTTGAGCCTCGACGAATGAACAGTGCCTCCTCCCGTTCCCGCACTCTCAAGGCTGTCGGCGCCCTCGGCATGGCCGCAGCCACGGCCGTTCTGATGACCGGATGCGGCCAGAGCTCGGACAGCGCGACGAGCGCGGCCACCTCCGAGGCCGCGAAGGTCGTCCCGCAGAATCAGACGACGTCGCCGTCGGCCAGCGCCCAGTTGACCGAGGACCAGCAGGAGCGCAAGGAGGTGCTCGACGCCACGAAGGTCACCTTCGACGACGCGGCCACCACCGCCATCGGCGAGGTCGCCGGGAGCAAGCTCGTCGACCTCGACCTGGAGGGTGTGGACGACGACGACAACGACCAGAGCCCCAGCCCGACCGGAACCAGCAGCCCCACGGGATCGCCGAGCCCGACCGGCTCCCCGAGCCCGACCGGAACCGGCACGTCCAGCCCGAGCGCGAGCCCGGGCGCCGACGGCCCGGTCTGGGCCGCGGAGGTCGCGGAGAAGGACGGCACGCTCCACACCGTCCGGATCAACGCGGCCGACGGCAAGGTGATCGAGGCCCGCGTCGACGCGGATCAGGACGCGGACGACAAGAAGCAGACGGCCGACCGGCTCGCCCAGGCGACCCAGACCCCGCAGCAGGCGGCCAAGGTCGCCACCGAGAAGAAGAAGGGGACGGTCACCTCCGTCAGCCTCGACGCCGACGACGGCAACGCCGTCATCTGGCAGGTCGACGTGGTCGGCTCCGACTGGAAGAAGACCACCTTCGACGTGGACGCCAAGAACGACACCATCCTCCGCGAGGAGACCGACGAGGACTGACCGCCGCCCTGCCCGACCCGCGAAGGGGTACGCCGGACACCCGGCGTACCCCTTCCGTTTCTAGGACGCGCCGCCCGGCTTCCGGCGGTCGAGCAGCCGGCAGACGAAGTCCTCCTGGAGCTTGCGGAGCGTGGCGAGCAGTCGAGGGTTCGTCGCGCTGTTCACCTGGGAGGTGAGGGAGACGGTCAATGACCGCTTGCCGTCCTTGGTCGCCGCGGCCAACTGCGTGTAGCCGGGGAAGTTTCCGGTGTGGCCGTACACGGTGCCGCAGCGCGTCGCGTACGAGAAGACGGCGAGACCGGCCCTGTTGCGTCCGGGACCGGCGGGCTCGGAGCTGCCCGCCACGAAGGACAACTGCTGCCGGCGGACCGCCGGGCCGAGACCCAGCCCGTCGGCGTAACCACGGATGAAGGCCCCCAGGTCCCGGGGTGTGGAGACGATGCCGCCGGACGCCCACACGCCCGAGGCGCTGAGCACCGTGCTGACGTCCTCCGGCGCTTCGGGCGGGTCCACCGCGTAGCCGTGCAGATAGGGCTCGGGCAGCCGGTAGCCCTGCGGGAGGCTGGTGTCGCGCAGGCCGAGCGGCCGGTAGACCAGCTCGCCGAGGAGCTTCTCGTACCGCCGGCCCGTCGCCGCCTCGGCCATCAGCGCCACGGCGATGTTGTCCGAGTTGGAGTAGCGGTACGCGGACCCGGGCCGGAACCGCAGCGGGTCCCCGGCGACGTAGTCCAGCAGCCGGCGGGAGTCGAAGTGCCTGCGGGGATCGGCCGTCAGCTCGGCGATGAACGTCGGGTCCTCGGTGTAGTCGGGGAGCCCGCTGGTGTGGTTCAGGAGCTGGCGAAGCGTCACCCGGTGCCAGGCGACGGGCAGCCGGGGCAGCCGCCGCCCGATGGTGTCGTCCAGGCCGAGCGCGCCCCGCTCGGCCAACTGCAGGGCGACCGAGCCGCTGAAGGCCTTCGCCGTGCTGGCGATCCGCATGTGGTCGGTGGTCCGGAGCGGACGCCCGGTGCCGAGCTGCGACGTACCCGCCCGGTACACCTCGTTCCGGCCGCCGGCCGTGAGGACGGCGATGGCGCCGGGCGGCCCTCCCGGGGTGTCCACGAGTGCCTGGAGACCGCGCTGCAGCCGGCGGTCGACCGGCCCGTGCGGGCCGCCGTCCCCGCCCCTGTCATCTCCCGCGTGGGCCGGGCCGCTCATCAGCCCGGCGAGCGATGCGACGGCAAGGGCGGCGACGACGGGTCTGCGCCGCCGGGGCCGAGGACGGGGGAGCGGGGCGTCCGGATGGGAGCGTGCGGGCACGGGGGCCTCCTGAAGGCGGTGGGCGAAGGGCGGGCGGAGCGGTACGGTCCGCTCCCGCGAGCCCCAGCATCGGGCGGCCGGACGGTGCCTGCCCCCGAGGTGGACCATCCGGGCGATCACCGCCACACCGTCGGCGCCGGACCGCGCCCGCCCCTCCACCCCGCCGGTTCCCCCCGACGCCGCCGGTCAGCGGGCCGGGGGAGCTCCCCCGCTCAGATCCAGGACGTACCGCCGCCCGGGGCGGTCGCCGAACATGACGTCCTCCAGCGGCTCGAACCCCGTACGTGCCAGCACCGCGCGGGAGCCCGTGTTGTCCAGCGTCGTCTCCGCGCGCAGCGCGGTGAGCCCGTAGTCCTCGACCGCCAGCACGCAGATCCGCTGGACCGCCCAGGTGGCCAGCCCCTGCCCCGAGGCCTTCTCCGCTATCCGGTAGCCCAGCTCGGCCGAACCGTCCCTCACCTCGACGAGGTTGATCCGGCCGAGGACGCCGCCGCCGGGGTCCTCGATGAGGTGCAGGTGGTGCAAGCCCGCGTCCTGCTCGGCGAGCAGGACGCGATGGCGTTCGGCGAACTCGGCGAAGTAGTCGTCGCCCCGGTCGGAGATGGACGCGGCGAAATAGGTCCGGTTCTCCCGCTCGAAGACGAGCAGGGCCTCGGCGTGGTCGGGACGGAGCCGGCTGATGGTCGTCATAGCAGGATGCTAAGCCCGCGCTCACGGCCGGGGTTCGCGCGGCCCTAACCGGGGTTCCCGCGCTCCAGCGCGTGGGCCAGGCCGCGTTCGGCGTCGTCGGCCGAGGCGCGCCGGTAGGCCCGCTCGTACGCCGAGTCGCCCGCGGCCTGCCGGGCCCTCAGCTCCCACTGCTCGCGGATCGCCCCGAGCTCCGGGGTGCCCCGGTGCGGGTGGCCGATCATGCGCCAGAACGTGTGCCCCGTACCGGAGGCACGGGCCGCCGCCACCCCGTTCCCCTGGGCGGCGATGGCTCCCGCGAGCAGATCGAGGCCGAGCGCTATGCCGAGGCTGTCGTGGAGCTCGTGCTTGCTCGCGAGCATCGCGCGCGCGTGGCTCTCGGCATGACGGGGACGGCCCTGGAGCAGGTGGATGAGGGCGAGTTGGTGATCTGCGTACGCCCGCGCCCAGTGCTCGCCGAAGCTCAGGCTGATCCGCTGGAGCCGCATGGCCTCCTCGTACGCCTCGTCGAGCCGGCCGAGCGCGGACAGGGCGAACAGGCGTATCACCCGGCAGCGCAACTGCGAGGGCGCGCCGGCGGGGTCGCCCGGGTGCTCGCGCAGCGCGCGGTCGCTGACGGAGTACGCGGTGAGCGGCTCGCCCATCATCAGATACGTGAAGCTCACGGAGTGGGCCGCGAGGAGCACCACCTCCGGATCCTCGTCGCGGAGGGCCGCCTGCTCGCACTCCTCGCCCGTGTGGCGGGCCGCCTCGTGGTCCCCCTGGAGGGTCAGGGTGATCCCCAGGGCCCAGAGCGCCCGGGTGCGGTGCGGACCGGTGGAGAGCGGCAGGGCGAGCACCCGTTCCAGATACGTACGGGCCTGGTGAAGGTGGCCGCAGCAGCTCCAGAAGAGACCGGCGCACCCGGCCATCTCCATCGCCATCTCCGGGTCCTCCGCCAGCAGATGGTCCAGGGCCGCGCACAGGTCCGCATGGGCGTCGGCGATCCGGTGGTACCAGAGGACCTGCGAGGGGCCGAGCCAGCCCGCGTACGCCTGGACGGCGACATGGGCGAAGTGCCGGGCGTGCCGGTCGGCGAGGAGCGCGTCCTCCGCCAGCTCGGCCAGCCACATCGCCCCGTACTCGCGCAGCGTGTCCAGCATCCGGTAGCCGTCCCCGGTCCGCCGCAGCACGGACTGGTCGGCCAGGCGCTCCAGGGCGGGGGCGACGGCCTCGGCGTCCAGCGGCCCGCCCGCGCACACCGCCTCCGCGTCCGGAGCCGTGATGACACCGCGGAAGACGGAGAGCCGCGCCCACAGCAGCCGCTCCAGTGGTGCGCAGAGCTCGTGGCTCCAGCCGATCGTGGTGCGCAGGGCCCGGTGGCGGCGGGGCCAGGCGGTGTCGTCGGTGAGGTCGTCCATCCGCGATGCCAGCCGCCCGGTGATCTCCTGTGCGCTGCTCTCACGGAGCTGGGCGCAGGCCAGTTCGACGGCGAGCGGTATGCCGTCGAGGCGGCGGCAGATCTCGGCGACGGCGGCCGCGCTGCCGGGGTCGTCGAGCGAGAGGTCCGGGGCGACGGCGGCCGCGCGCTCGCGGAAGAGCCGGACGGCCTCGTCGCCGTCGTCGCCCGCGGACAGCGGCGGCACCTCGACGCACATCTCGCCCGTCACGCCCAGCGGTTCCCGGCTGGTGGCCAGGATCGTCAGCCCCGGCGCCGTGGCGAGCACTTCGGCGACGAGCTGACCGCAGGGGCCGACGATCCGCTCGCAGCAGTCGAGAACGAGGAGCAGGCTCTTGCCGGACAGCCATTCACCGAGCGCGGCCACCGGCCGACGGGGGCTGTGGTCCAGGAGCCCCACGCCGTCGCAGACGGTGGTGGCCAGCAGCTGCTCGTCGTGCAGATGGGAAAGGTCGGCCCACCAGACGCCGTCGGCGTAGCGGTCCTGGGCACGCTCGGCGGTGCGCAGGGCCAGTCGGCTCTTGCCGACCCCGCCGCTGCCGGTGAGCGTGACCAGCCGATGATCTCGAAGTGCCCGTTCGACGCTGACCAGTTCGCTGCTGCGGCCGACGAAACTGGTCGTCACGACAGGGAGGTTGCCCATCACGGGGACATCCTGCCTCGCCGTGACCCACCGCCTCCCTTCATAGCGAAAAGCAGTCAGAAACGGCCGACAATGCATCCTGTTCGATCGGCGAGTGGCATAGATCGGAAGGTGCCGGTGCGTACGCGCGTTGACGTCTCGGGGGCGTGTGGTGCGGGTGGCGTCGGCGGTTCGCCGGTGCCTGCTGTGGTGGCGGGGCTCGGTGTGACCGCGATGGCGTCCTAGGCGTCGAGAACGGAGGCCAGCGACTCCAGGGCCCCCAGCGGGTCGGGACCGACCGGGGTGAGGACGGTGTCGGTGACACCCGCCGCCCGCAGTCCGTCGAGGCGGGCACGCGCCTGGACCGGAGTCCCGGCCACGGCGAGTCGGGCGACCCAGTCGTCGGGCATGCGCCGGACGAACTCCTCGCGGCTCGCGCACCCGGCCCGCAGCGCGACCAGTTCGTCGGCGAACGGGAGCGGGGCGATGTGCGCGTGCCAGTCGGGCTCGCCGATCCACTCCAGCCCAGGGCGGGCGGCGGCCAGCGCGGTGAGCGGGTCGGCGTCGACGGACGCGACGTTGTACGCGATGAGCCGGTGGGGGCCGTCGGCTGCGATGTGCCCGAGCGCGGCCCGCGCGTACTCGGGGGCGACCGGCTCCGCCAGGACGGTCCCGTCCGCCACCTCGCCGGAGAGCGCCAGGGACTTGGGGCCCCGGACGCCCGCCAGGATGTCGGGCACGACGTCGGGCAGCGCGCTGGGGTCGAGCTGTACGCCGTCGAGGTGCACGTACTGCCCGCGCCGCCGCGTGAGCTCGCCGCGCAGCAGTGCCCGCAGGGCGTCGACGTACTCGCGGAGGAAGGTGAGCGGGCTCCGGGGCCACTGGCCGACGCTGCGCATCCAGTGCGGCATGCCGTGCCCCACGGCGACGTCGACCCGGCCGGGGAAGAGCTGCGCCAGGGACGCGATCTCCAGCGCCGCGAACGCCACGTTGCGGGCCCCTGCGGGCAGCAGCCCGATGCCGACCCGGACGCGGTCGGTGGACGCCAGCACGGCGGCCGCCTGGGCGATCCCCCCGCGGAAGCCGAGGTCCTCGACCACCCAGACGGCGCCGAACCCCAGCTCCTCGGCCCGTCGCGCATACGGGAGAATCCGGTCGGCGGGCACATCGCGCGGGAGCAGGACGCCCACGGTCCGGTCGGTGGCGGGGGAACGCACAGGTGCTCTCCTTCGATCGGCGGCCGGGCGGCGGCGACCGTCCCGCCCGCCACCCCGTTCCGGCCCTGCGAAGATAGCGAAGCGCCGACGGCCGACGGCCGACGGGCCCAGGGGTGCGGGCGCGCCGGGGCCCGCGAGCCGGTGGGACGGTGAGCGCGTCGGGGCCTGCGGGCCGACGGGACGGTGAGCGCGGAGGCTCTGTCACACCCCTGCGCTACGTTGCTGGCATGACGCAATTCGTACTCGTGGCAGGGGCCTGGCTCGGTTCGTGGGCGTGGCGCGACGTGGAGCCCGACCTGCGCGCGGCCGGTCACGGGGTCCACCCGCTTACCCTGTCGGGCCTCGCCGACAAGCGAGGGGTGGCAGCGGGCCAGCAGACCCACGTCCAGGACATCGTCGACGAGGTCGAGCGCCTGGGCCTGCGCGAAGTGGTGCTGGTCGGGCACAGCTACTCCGGCATTCCGGTCGGGCAGGCGGCCGAGCGGATCGGCGACCGGCTCGCCCACGTCGTGTTCGTGGACTCCAGCGTTCCGGCCGACGGCGAGTCCTTCGTCTCCGGCTGGCCGGACGGCCGGGCCGGCGTGGAGGCCGCCATCGCCGCGGGCGGGGGCTTCTGGCCGTCGCCGACCCCCGCCGACTGTGAGGGCCAGGGCCTCACCGAGGAGCAGATCGCCCGGTTCGTCGGCGGCTCGACGCCCCACCCCGGCGCCACCCTCACGGATACCGCCGTCCTGGCACGGCCGTTGAGCCTGCTGCCCGCGACGTACGTCAAGTGCCTGCTCGACTGGCCCGAGCCGGGCCCCGAGGTGGCCGAGCTGCTGACAGGCGAGCGATGGCGGCTGGTCACGATGGACACCGGTCACTGGCCGATGTTCTCGCAGCCCCGCGAGCTCGCCCGGATCCTTCTGGACGCAGCGGGAACGGACGCCTGACGGTGGAGACCTCATCCCACCCGGAGCGCCGCCCGCCGGCCGATGGCGAAGCGGCCACGGAGCACCCGGACATCACCTACATCGGATGCGCGCGGTGCGGCACCCTGATCGCGGGCCTCGACGGGCGGTACGCCTGCTCGGGCTGCGGCTGGGTCAACGAATGGACCGAGGGCCACCGCCCCCTGCCCGGGGCCCTGCGACGGCGGCCCTAGGGCGTGTCGTCAGACTGCCGTCCGCCGTGAGCGGGGCGGAACCA
Organism: Streptomyces sp. man185; assembly: GCA_002551355.1. Lineage (GTDB taxonomy): Bacteria > Actinomycetota > Actinomycetes > Streptomycetales > Streptomycetaceae > Streptomyces. Next base: position 128,549 of record NTHE01000008.1, read on the forward strand.
CGACCGACACCCGGCGGCCGCCCGGCCGCAGGAGGAGAGCCCGATGTCCGACCCGCACGACGCCGACCCGGTCCGCACGGCCCTGGCCGAGATCGCCTCGCTGGTCGCCCCCGCACGCCCCGTGGTGGCCGAGGAGGTGCTGCGCGCCCACGACAGCCCGCGCGACTACGTGAGCGCCTTCGGGGGCCGCCTGGCGGAGCGGGGCATCGACGAGCCGGTGGAGAACCTCGCCCGGATCGCGCTCATCGACGCGCTGGCCGCACACGGGCTGCTCGCGGAGTTCGACTGGACGGAGGACCCGCGGGAGATCCGGACCCACCTGCGGAAGCTGGAATCGCGGCCGTCGGTGGATCCGTGGGTGCTCTTCGAGGCCGAGGAGATGATCATGCCTACGGGGAAGTTCCTGCACGCCTGCGGCCGCCGCTACCGGGAGGTCGGTGCGGCGCTGGCCGTCCTCGACATCGACTCCGACTGCTACCCGGTGGTGGGTCTGCGGGCGGCCCGGGCCGACGAGCTGACCGCTCTCGCCGCCCGGGCGGGCTTTCCCGTGGGACACCTCGGCACGGGCCGCCCCAGCCGGTGACGGAGCCGTCGGCTGCGGCCTCCGAGGCGGCCCGTCGAGCCGTTCCAGCAGGTGCGGCAGGGTCCGCGCGCCGGAATGGAATCGCGACCGCCGTCGCCCACCACGTACACTCGCCCCCGCCTCCGCCGACCGGCAGAGGCTTTCCGCACCAGACCGACGGGGAAAAGAACCGTATGAGTTCCGCAGACAGCATCGAAGCACCGATCTACGCCGGCCTCGTGGAGGAGCACGGCGACGTGCTCGCCGAAGTGCGCCGGGTGGCCGAGGAAGTCCTGCGCGAGGCCGACCGCGCCATCGACTTCGGGTCCGTACGGACGGGCGCCGCCGTCCGCTAGCCGTGAGCCGGAACCCCGGTCGCAGCCGCCTCGGCGCGGCCATGTCCATCACGGGACGATAAACGTCCTGCAACTATTGCCATATTCTTGCGTTCTCGACGCGATGGCTTGCTGAAGAACCGTCGCCGGTGGAAGTGGGTGCGGCCGTGGTAGGCCGGGCGTCCGACACCGGACCCGATGCCACTGCGGCCCCCCGGCCGCCCGCCGCGAGCGCCCCGGCGGCCGTGCTTCGGTGAGCGGTCCACGCAGCCGCGTGGAGAGCGCTCCCAGTCGGCCGCCGAGGCGCGGAAATCCGACCGTAACACTGCTCGCACTGCGCTTGCGGGCAGCGCGCGCCCCCGTGCCGAGCCACCCGCCGACGGCTGCCGCACCTCCCCGCCCCGTGATCACCCCGGGCGCACCCCGTGATCGCCCCGCGACCGCCGTCGATCCGACTGCTTCCGTCAGTCATCACAGCAGGCAACGGGCAGGCTCTGTCAAAGATTTACGAAACCAACGCGACATCTTGCGGTCATTCGTCGGCGGTGGTTGAGTGTGGGTCGCCGCACAGCTCGGGGCTGTGGGCTTCCCGCACTCCTGCCCTAGAGGGGTCCACCGATGAGAAGTTCCGTTCTCCGTCGTACCTGCACCGCAGCCGTCGCCTCGGCCCTGGCCATCACCGGCCTGGCCGCCTGCAACTCCGAGGGCGACAGCGCCGCGGACGGCAAGACGGGCATCACGGTCAACTGCTGGCCGCAGCCGAGTGCGAAGATCGACCACAAGCGGTTCGACGAGGACGTCAAGACGTTCGAGAAGCAGAACCCCGACATCGACGTCACCGCGCACGACGCATTCCCGTGCCAGGACCCCAAGACCTTCGACGCGAAGCTTGCCGGCGGTCAGATGGAGGACGTCTTCTACACGTACTTCACCGACACCGAGCGCGTCGTCTCCATCAACCAGGCCGCGGACATCACCGAGTACGTCAAGGACCTCAAGGCGTACAAGGACATAGCCCAGCCCCTGCGCGACGCCTACACCGTCGACGGCAAGATCTACGGCATCCCGCGCACCAACTACTCCATGGGCCTGCTCTACAGCAAGCCGCTCTTCACCAAGGCCGGGCTCGACCCGAACAAGCCGCCGACCACCTGGGCCGAGGTCCAGACGGCGGCCAAGAAGATCGCCGCGCTCGGCGACGGCACCGTCGGCTTCGCCGAGTACAGCGCCCAGAACCAGGGCGGCTGGCACTTCACCGCCTCGATCTACTCCCAGGGCGGCGCGGTCGTCAGCGACGACGGCAAGAAGGCCACGGTCGACACCCCCGAGGGCAAGGCAGTCCTGCAGAACCTCAAGGACATGCGCTGGCGCGACAACTCCATGGGCGCCAAGCAGCTCCTCATCATCAACGACACGCTCCAGATGATGGGCTCCGGCAGGCTCGGCATGTACCTTGCCGCCCCCGACAACGTCCCGCGCATCGTCAAGGAGGCCGGCGGAAAGTACGAGGACCTCGCCTTCGCCCCGATGCCCGGCGGCAAGGGCACCCTCATGGGCGGCGACGGCTACATGTTCAACAAGAAGGCCACCCCCGAGCAGATCAAGGCCGGCCTCAAGTGGCTGGAGTGGACCTTCCTCACCCCGGGCCAGGGCTACATGAACAACTACGCCCGCGCGGCCTCGGACAAGTCCCCGGTCGGCCTGCCCGAGCCGCGGCTGTTCACCGGCGCCACCGACGCCAAGGACCAGGAGCTGAAGAAGGCATCCGCCAACGTCCCGGTCGAGAACTACCAGGCCTTCATCGACGGCGGCCAGCAGCTCGACATGAAGCTGGAGCCCAAGCACGGCCAGCAGATCTACGCGGTGCTCGACGGCGCCGTCTCGGCGGTCCTGACGAAGAAGGACGCGGACATCGACGCCCTGCTGAAGGACGCCCAGTCCAAGATCGACGGAATCCTGGCCCGAGGCTGACAGCCGTGAAGACCACCTCCCAGCCCGCAGCGCCCACAAGGCCGCGGTCCGCCGGTACGGCGCCTCCCCCAGGGGCCGCGCGCCCGGCGGGCCGCGGGCCCCTGGGCCCGCTGCGCAGGAAGATCGCCGACCAGGCCACCGCCTACGGGTTCCTGATCGGCGGCCTGCTCTGCTTCATCCTGTTCTCCTGGTACCCGGCAGTCCGGTCGGTGATCATCGCGTTCCAGAAGTACACCCCCGGCTCCGACCCCGAGTGGGTCGGCACCGCGAACTTCACCCGGGTCTTCCAGGACCCGGAGTTCACGGCCGCCTGGCGCAACACGCTCACCTTCACCGTGCTCGCCCTGGTCATCGGGTTCGCCATCCCGTTCCTCATGGCGCTCGTCCTCAACGAACTGCGGCACGCCAAGGCGTTCTTCCGGGTCGTCGTCTACCTCCCCGTGATGATCCCGCCGGTGGTCAGCGCCCTGCTGTGGAAGTGGTTCTACGATCCGGGCGCGGGCCTGGCCAACGAGGTGCTCGGCTTTCTCCACCTGCCGACCTCGAACTGGACCAACGGCGCCGACACCGCGCTGGTCTCGCTCGTCATCGTCGCCACCTGGGCCAACATGGGCGGCACCGTCCTCATCTACCTCGCCGCCCTCCAGGGCATTCCCGGCGAGCTGTACGAGGCCGCCGAGCTGGACGGCGCCTCCGTCTGGCAGCGCGTCCGGCACGTGACCATCCCACAGACCCGCTTCATCATCCTGATGCTGATGCTCCTTCAGGTCATCGCGACGATGCAGGTGTTCACCGAACCCTTCGTCATCACCGGCGGCGGCCCGGAGAACTCCACCGTCACCGTGCTCTACCTCATCTACAAGTACGCCTTCCTCTACAACGACTTCGGCGGCGCGTCCGCCCTCAGCGTGATGCTCCTGCTGGTGCTCAGCGCGTTCTCCGCCCTGTATCTGCGACTCACCCGCACCGACTGAGAGGAGCGTCGCCCCGCCATGACCCAGACAGCTCCGCCCCCGGTACAGCAGCCGCCCGCCGCCCTCGCCAAGCGCTCCGGCGACGCCCCGGCCGAGCGGTCCGTACGCACCGTCATCTCACCGCTGGCGCTCGCCGGGCGCCGCGGCAAGGTCGCCTACTGGTCGGTGTTCACCCTCGTCGTCCTGCTCTTCGCCTTCGCGTTCCTCTTTCCCGTCTACTGGATGGTCACGGGCGCGATGAAACCGCCCGAGGAAGTGGTGCGCACCCCGCCCACCCTCGTTCCCGAGCAGTGGCAGATCAGCGGCTACACCGACGCCTGGGACCTGATGCGGCTACCGACCCACCTGTGGAACACGGTCGTCCAGGCGACCGGCGCCTGGGTGCTGCAGATCGTCTTCTGCACAGCCGCCGCCTACGCCCTGTCCAAGCTCAAGCCGGCCTTCGGCAACGTGATCCTCGGCGGCATCCTCGCCACCCTCATGGTCCCGGTGCAGGCCCTCGTCGTACCGAAGTACCTCACCATCGCCGACATGCCGCTGATCCACGTCAACCTGCTGAACGATCCGCTGGCCATCTGGCTGCCGGCCGTCGCGAACGCCTTCAACCTCTATCTGCTCAAACGATTCTTCGACCAGATCCCGCGCGACGTCCTGGAGGCCGCCGAGATCGACGGGGCGGGCAGACTCCGCACCCTCTGGTCCATCGTCCTGCCCCTGTCGAGGCCCGTCCTCGGCGTCGTGTCGATCTTCGCGCTGGTCGCGGTGTGGCAGGACTTCCTCTGGCCGCTGATGGTCTTCTCCGACACCGACAAACAGCCGATCAGCGTGGCCCTCGTGCAGCTCTCGCAGAACGTCCCGCTGACCGTGCTGATCGGGGCCATGGTCATCGCGAGCATCCCGATGGTCCTGATGTTCCTGGTCTTCCAGCGGCACATCATCGCCGGAATCAGCGCGGGCAGCACGAAAGGCTGACCCACGCCCGCCCCCGGCGAAGCCCCCGGACCCGCCGCCGCCCCCGGCCTTCCCGCCCCGCTCCGGGGCGGCGGCGTCAGAACCTCCAGCTCCTCCCTGTTGCGCGGACCGGCCCACTTCACCGGCGACCGCGCCCCGCCCGAAAGGAACCCGCCTTATGGAAGGCAGCCAGCTCGCCGCCGACGACTGGTGGCGCTCGGCCGTCATTTACCAGGTCTACGTCCGCAGCTTCGCCGACGGCGACGGGGACGGCACCGGCGACCTGGCGGGCGTACGGTCCCGGCTGCCCTACTTGGCCGAACTCGGCGTCGACGCGCTCTGGTTCACCCCCTGGTACCTGTCCCCGATGGCGGACGGCGGGTACGACGTCGCCGACTACCGGGCCATCGACCCCTCCTTCGGCAACCTCGCGGAGGCCGAGAAGCTCATCGCCGAAGCCCGCGAGGCGGGGATCCGGACCATCATCGACATCGTTCCCAACCACGTCTCCGATCAGCACGTCTGGTTCAAGGCGGCGCTCGCCGCAGGCCCCGGCAGCGCGGAGCGCGAACTCTTCCACTTCCGCCCCGGCCGCGGCGCACGCGGCGAACTGCCCCCCAACGACTGGGAGAGCGAGTTCGGCGGAGTGCCCTGGACCCGCGTGGCGGACGGCGAGTGGTACCTCCACCTGTTCGCCACCGAGCAGCCCGACCTCAACTGGGCCCATCCCGCCGTACGCCAGGAGCACGAGGAAGTCCTGCGGTTCTGGTTCGAACGCGGCGTGGCAGGCGTGCGCATCGACTCCGCCGCCCTCGTCGCCAAGGACCCGGCGCTTCCGGACCTCGAAGGACACCAGGGGCCCCACCCGTACGTCGACCGGGACGAGCTGCACGACATCTACCGGGGCTGGCGGGCCATAGCCGACGAGTTCGGCGGCATTTTCGTCGGCGAGGTGTGGCTGCCCGACTCGGAGCGCTTCGCCCGCTACCTCCGCCCCGACGAACTGCACACCGCCTTCAACTTCACCTTCCTCAGCTGCCCCTGGGACGGCGCCCTGCTGCGCCGCGCCATCGACGAGACCCTCGCCGAACACGCCCCCGTCGGCGCCCCCGCAACCTGGGTCCTCTGCAACCACGACGTCACCCGCACCGTCACCCGCTACGGCCGTGAGGACACCGGCTTCGCCTTCACGGCCAAGGCGTTCGGCGTCCCCAGTGACCTGGGGCTCGGCACCCGCCGCGCCCGCGCCGCCGCCCTCCTCTCACTCGCCCTGCCCGGCTCGGTCTACCTCTACCAGGGCGAGGAACTGGGTCTGCCCGAGGCCGACGTGCCGCTGGACCGGATCCAGGACCCCATGTACTTCCGCTCCCAGGGGCGGGCCCCCGGCCGCGACGGTTGCCGCACCCCGCTGCCCTGGGCGGCCGACGAACCGTACGCGGGTTTCGGCTCCACCGTGGAACCCTGGCTCCCGCTGCCCGCCGACTGGCCGTCCCGCGCGGCCGACCTCCAGGCCCAGGACCCCGACTCGGTGCTGGCCCTCTACCGGGAGGCCCTGCGGCAGCGGCGCTCGCTGACCGCACTGCACACCGAACCGTTGCGCTGGCTGGGCGAGGACCCGGAACTCCTGCTGTTCGCCCGCGGCGAGGCCCTGGTCTGCGCGGTCAACCTCGCCGAGGGGCCCGTACAGCTCCCCGCCCACACCGAGATCCTGCTCGCCAGCGGTCCCCTGGACGCCGAGGGCCGGCTGCCCCGGGACACGGCGGTGTGGCTGGCCGTCTGAACCGGTACGGCAGACCGGCGGGGGAGCACCCGATGCGGGGGCGATCCACCCAGGGGGCCTGAGTACCCGCACTCAGGCCCCGTGCCCCGGCCGCCGCGACGATGAGGGCGTCGCGGGCGAAGCCGAGAAGGGCGGGCCCCGCACCGCACCGCCGCCCACCAGGACGGCTGCGCCCGCCGGACCTTGGGAGAACCGTGCTCAGCCGCATCGCCTCCGCCGTCGTCCCCTCGCTCGGACGCCTCACCGTCACGTCCGACCACGCCACGGCCCCGGCCGCCGGCAGCATCATCGTCGCCAACCACACCTCCCTGGCCGACCCGGGCATCGTCCTCGCCGCACTGCTGCGCCTCGGCGTCGAACCCGTCGTCATGGCCACCGCGGGCCTGTGGCGCATCCCGGTCCTCGGCCGTCTCCTGGAGCGCGGCGGCCACGTGCCCGTGCACCGCAACACCGACCGGGCGGCGGGCGCCCTCGACGCGGCCGCCGCCGCGCTCAGGGACGGCCGCCATCTGCTCATCTACGGCGAAGGGCGGCTGCCCTGCCGGACGGACGCGGCGGAGGCTCCGCCGGAGAGCTTCCGCAGCGGCCTCGCCCGCCTCGCGCACGCGTCCGGGGCGCCCGTCGTGCCGCTCGGCCAGGCGGGCGCCCGGCGGGTGACCTCGGGCCCGTGCGTCAAGCAGATCTCCGGGCTCCTCACCGCTCCGGCCCGCCGCCCCCGGCTCCACGTCCACATCGGCGCTCCGCTGCACCTCCCGCCGGAGGTCGAGACGGCGACCGCGACGGCCCGCGCGGCCGTCACCGCCGCCTGGCGCACCGCCGCTCACCACCTCGGCGAACCCGCGGCGCTCGCCGGACGCCCCGAACGGGCTGCGTGACGACGGCAGACGGCTACGCGGCCTCGCGCGCCGCCTGCTCCAGGCGCTGCCGGTAGCCCTCCCACCACGCGCCATCGCCCGGCGCCATGTTGTCGGTGCCGGACCGCAGCCCGACCGTCCCGTCGATGAGCTCCCGCACGATGTCGGCGTGTCCGGCGTGCCGCTGAAGGTCGGAGATCACGTGGACCAGGATCTGGTGCAGCGTCACCCGGCCCCGCTCGCCGGGCCACCACCGGACCCGCCCGACCGCGTCGAGGGGCAGCTCGGCGATCGTGGCGTCCGCGTGCTCCGCCACCCGGCGGTGGAGCGCGAGGATGTCCTCGCGGGATTCGTCGGCGGTCGCCCACATGTCCTGGTTCGCCTCGGCGTCGTCCTCGAAGGCGGGCAGCACCTCGCCGAACGGCCGCCCGAACGTCTCGCCGAAGTAGCCCAGCTCCACCCCGGCGGCGTGCTTGACCAGCCCGAGGAGATTCGTACCGGTCGGTGTGAGGGGACGGCGGACGTCGTACTCCGAGAGCCCGTCGAGTTTCCACCACAGGACATCGCGGGCTGACTGCAGATAGCGCTGGAGGTCGGCCTTCGGCTGCGAGGGGGTCATGCGGGCAGTCTGTCACCGGGCACTGACAACGCGACCGCCACCGGGCGCCGGAGGTGCGGGACTCCCGTCCGCAGGACCGGGCGCGGCTCCCGTGCGGAGGCGTGCCGAGGCGTGCGCTCCGCACCGTCCGGGGACGCGGCCCGGGTGGCGGCCGACGCCCCGGCGGCGTAGGTATGGAGGCGTGCCGCTCCGGAGGACGTGTGACGCCACGGAGCGCACCGGCCTGCGACGGCCGGTGACCATCAGGCCCACCCGGCGGACCGGCGACAGCGTCCGACGGCTCACCACCGGGGGCGAGGAGACGGATCCCGATGACCGAGGCAGAGCAGAGGACCCCTGTGCACGGGATTCCGTGCTGGGTCAGCCTCATGACCCGGGACCTGCGGGCCACCGAGGACTTCTACGGGACCGTTCTCGGGTGGACCTTCCGCTCCGGCACCCTCGGCGAGGGCTTCTCCGTCGCCCACGTCGACGCCCTGCCCGTCGCCGGGATCGGACAGATCGCCCCCGGTCTGCCCACAGCCGTCTCCTGGACCCCGTACTTCGCCGTCGCGGACGTCGACACCGCCGCGGCCCGGGTCCGTGAGCGGGGCGGCACCATCGCCGTCGGCCCGATCCGGCTGGGCCCCGGGCGGGGAGCCGTGGCCGCCGACCGGGAAGGGGCCGCGTTCGGCTTCTGGGAGGGCCGGACCCCGCCCTGGTCGTTCGGCCGGGACAGTGCTCCGGCCTCCCTCGAACTGCGCACCAGCCACGCCTTCGACTCCGCGATCTTCTACGCCGAGGTGTTCGGCTGGGCCTCCGAGGAACCCGGCGGCTGCGAGGTCGGCTACGCGTACCAGCAGGACGCGGTCGTCGTACGGCAGGGCGGCCGCACCGTGGCCACCCTGCGCGGCGGCGGGGACGCGTCGTCCCCCGACCCCCTGCTGCGCCCCCGTTGGCACGTCCGCTTCCAGGTCGCGGACCCGCAGGCGGTCACCGAGGCGGCCCGTGCGGCGGGCGGAACGGCCGGCCCGTCGGCCAACTCGCCCGCCGACGGAACCGAAGCGGTGATCAGGGACCCCGACGGCGGCATCTTCACCGTCTGCGCCCACCCCGTGTAGCCGCCGCGCGGGCCCTCAGCAGGTGCGGAACACGTACCCCGGCCGCCCGGCCGGGACGACGTCGAGATCCCGGCGCACCACGGAGACCTTGGCCCCTACGGCGGAGCACGCCTTCGTGAAGTCGCCCGCGGTGTACTCGACGACGAACACCTTGTTGCCGTACGCGGAGGCGTAGTCGGCGCACTCGTCGTAGCGGCCGCACTCCTCGGCGACGGCGAAGTCGAACCCGATCTTCTTCCGCTGGCCCAGCAGGTCCGTGGTGTTCTTCTGGCCGATCGCCAGGCCCGCCGTGTGCGCGCGGTCGGCCAGGAGCTTCGCGAACGCCGCGTTGTGCGTCCGGGTCAGCAGACCGTCGGACCGCTCGTAGGAGTCGAGGTTGTCCGGCTCCACCGCCTGGAAACCGGACGTCGCGCAGCCGGCGATCCAGCCTCCGACGACCTTCGCCAGCCGGGTCCGCTTGCCCGCGGTCGAGGTGTCGAGCAGCGCCTCTCCCCAGGCCTCGTCATTGACCAGCTCGCCGTCGCCGTCGCGCAGCAGCAGATCGGGGTTGTTCTTCTCCCACCAGCCGAGGGCGTCGGGCTGGGTCTGGAAGGCGTTGACGTAACAGACGTTGTAGAGGCCCTTGGCGGGCTTGGCCGTACGGTCCCGGGAGAGCGCCTTGACTCCGGCGGGCGGGGTGTACGCGCCGCCGATCTGGTAGTCGAAGGCCGCGTTCGCCGTGGGCGGCACGACCTTCGGCGTGGCCTTGGCGGCCGAGCCCGTGGCGGAGGCGTGGGACAGGAGCAGCCCCGCTCCCGCCGCGACCGCGATCCCGCCGGCCAGTGCGGCGAGGGTGCGCTTGCGGTGGAGCAGAGGACGGACGGCGTGCTGGGGCATACGTACTCCCGTGCGTGGGCTTCGGACCTTCCTCCGCATCATGGACGGCCGATCATGAGCGAATCGTGAGGGCCGGGCCCCCGCCGCGCCGCCGGCCCGGCCGCGACCGGTCGGGCGCGAACCGCAGGACGAATTCCGCGCCGCCGCCGGGGCGGGCCCGGACGGTGAGCCTCCCCCGGTGGACCTCCGCGATCCGCCGTACCAGCGAGAGGCCGATCCCCGTGCCCCCGCCCGGCGAACTGAACCGCTCCATCAGCTCCGGCAGCCGCGCCGGATCCACTCCCGGGCCGCGGTCGGCGACCCACACCTCCGGCCCGCGCACCGTCACCAGCAGCTCGGCCCGGTCCGGTGCGTCGGGCGCCCGGCCGTGCCGTACGGCGTTGTCCAGCAGATTGCGTACGGCGACCCGCACCAGCGCCGCGTCGGCCTCGACCACCGACTCCGCCAGCCGCAGCTCCGGGCGGGGCCCGCTCTCCGGCAGCTCCGCGCACACCTCCTCGACGAGCTGGTCCAGCCGCAGCGGCTCCGCCCGTACGGTGTCCACGGCGGCTTCCAGCCGCCCCCGGGCCAGCAGGTTCTCCACGACGTCGGCCATCCGGTCCGCCGCCCGCCGGATCCGGGGCAGATGGGCGTCGAGACCGCCCGGGGCGCCGCCGGCCACCTCCACCGACCCGCGCATCACCGCGACCGGGGTCCGCAGCTCGTGCGCGGCGTCCGCCAGCAGCCGTTCCTGCTGCTCCAGCGCCTGCCAGGCCGGCCGCATGCTGCGCCCGGAGAGCACGTGCCCGGTCACCGCGGCCAGGGCCGTCAGCGCACCGGCCCCGACGACCAGTGAGAGGACCAGACTCCGGTGCTCGGCCGCGCCGCGCTCCGGATCGCCGACCGCGACGGCCGCGCCCGCCACCTCGTCGGTGGCGTCGTGGTAGAAGGGCACGGCCAGCAGCCGCACCGGCTCTCCCGAGCGGTCGCGCGCCTCGGCCCGCACCGGCCCCTCCTCGCCCATCGCCGAACGGGTCACCGTATCGATGGGCCCGGCTCCCACGGCGAACTGCGCGGTGCGGCCCCGGAACACGGTGACCGGATCACCGCCGGGCCGGCCCTCCAGCACCAGGATCTGCGGGGTCCCCGCAGTCGCCTCGTCGTCCCTGAGGCCGTCGAGGCGGATCCGGTCGTCCTCGTAGTAGACGAGCGAGGCGGCGACGGAGGCCCGGCGGCGCATCTCGTCGTACTCGGCGTCCTGCCGCGCCCGGTCGTCGGTCCGGATCACCACCCAGGACAGGCACGCCAGCCCGACGACGGTGATCAGGGTGTAGGCCGCGGTCAGCCGCAGCTGCAGTCGGCGCAGCCGCCTCCTGGCCGGGGAACGCCGTACGGCCCCAGCCATCAGGAGGATCCAGGCTCGGCCGACAGCAGGAACCCCTGACCGCGCACGGTGTGCACCAGACCCGGGGAGCCGAGCTTGCGGCGCAGGCCCGCGACGACGGCGTCCACCACATTCGAGACCGGGTCGGCCATCTCGTCCCAGCAGTGCTCCAGCAGCCCGGTACGGGTGACGACGGCGTCCCGGTGGACGAGGAGCTGCTGGAGTACGGCGTACTCCTTCGGGCTCAACGACAGCAGCACACCGCCGCGCCGCACCTCGTGCCGCGCCACGTCCATGACCACGTCCGCGCAGCTCAGGAAGGAGGGCAGCCGGACCGGCGCCCGCCGGGTCAGGCCCCGGACGCGCAGGACGAGCTCGCGCATCGCGAACGGTTTGGCCAGATAGTCGTCCGCCCCGCTCTCCAGCCCCCGCAACCGCTCGTCCAGGGAGTCCAGGGCGGTCAGGCACAGCACGGGCACCGACCAGCCGGCCCGACGCCTGCCCTCCAGCGGGGCGAGGGTGTCGCCGGAGGGCACCATCCGGTCCAGCACCACACAGTCGTACGCGGTGATGTGCAGCGACTCGTCCGCCTCCGGCCAGTCGGAGACGCAGTCCACGGCGAAGCCCCCGTCGCGCAGTCCGGCCGCGATCACCTCCCGCAGGTCGTCGTCGTCCTCCACCAGCAGCACACGCATGGGGAGGACGCCTCCGAGTCTTTGTCCGCGAGAGCCCCTGGCCGGGGGAGGCGAGGGGAGAGACCCGCCATCCTAGGCCGTTCCACGCCCCCGCCCCGAGGCGGCCCGTCAGGCCGGTGAGGCCTAGGGTTTGTCGTCAGACTCCGTCCTTCGGGCGACGACGGCAGTTTGACGACAGGCCCTGGCGGACCGCGCAGACGATTTCGCCGCCCTGTGCACGGCGGGCGGCTTCGCCCTGCGGAGCGTGACGCCGCTGCCCGCGCCCGACATCTTCCAGATCGTCGAAGATGCTCGCGCAGGACCGAGGCGGGTGGCGGGGCAATCGGCCCTCAGCCGGCGAGCGCCTCGGCGGCCTCCGCCGCCACCGCCTCGGCCACGGTCGCCAGAGCCGGCGAGTCCAGCTTCCACTGCTGCCAGTACAGCGGGACGTCCACTGTGTGGTCCGGGGCGAGCAGCACCAGCCGGCCGCCGCTCAGCAACGGCTCCGCCTGGACGTCGGGCACCACGCCCCAGCCCATGCCCGCCGCCACGGCGCTCACGAACCCCTCCGACGTGGGCACCAGGTGACGCCTGGCGCTCGCTCGGGGCGCGGGGCCGAGGCGGCGCACGAAGGCGTCCTGCAGGTCGTCGCGCCGGTCGAAACCGATCACCGGCGCGTCGCCGATCACCTCGCGCAACGCGGCGCCCTCCCGCCGTCCCAGCCACCGGTCGGCGAAGCCGGGGCTGGCCACCGGCAGATACCGCATCCGGCCGAGACCGCGCACCGAGCACCCCGTCACCGCCTCCGGCGACGAGGTCACCGCGGCCATCACCAGCCCCTCCCGCAGCAGGGCGGCCGTATGGTCCTGGTCCTCCCGGCGCAGCTCGTACGCGAGGCCCAGCCCCTCCGGCACCCGACGCAGGGCGGGCAGGAACCAGGTCGCCAGGGAATCGGAGTTCACCGCGATCGACAACTGCGTCGGCTCGCCGGGCCCGGACATCCCGAGCGCCGCCTGCGCGTCGCGCTCCAGCCGTGCCAACTGGCGGGCGAAGCGCACCACCACCTCACCGGACTCGGTGGCCCGTACCGGCTTCGTGCGCATCAGCAGCACCCGGCCCGTGCGCTGCTCCAGCGCCTTCACGCGCTGACTGACCGCCGACGGCGTCAGCCGCAGGACGTTCGCCGCCGCGTCGAACGTGCCTTCGTCGACCACGGCCAGCAGCGTCCGCACCTGGTCGAGAGGAAGCTCGGACATCATGAAAGCTAATGATACGTAAGAATCCTTAGCTGGACATCAGGATGTCGTGCTCCGTAGCGTCGATCGCATGACGAACGCCCTGACCACCGCGGCCGCCGGATTCGGCACCGGCCTCTCCCTCATCGTCGCCATCGGCGCCCAGAACGCCCTGGTGCTGCGCCAGGGCGTCCGCCGGGACGGCGTACTCGCGGTGGTCGGCATCTGCGCCCTGTCCGACGCGGTGCTCATCGCGCTGGGCGTCGCCGGGGTCGGCGCGGTCGTCGTCGCCTGGCCGTCGGCGCTGACCGTGGTGGGGCTGCTCGGCGGCCTGTTCCTGATCGCCTACGGCCTGCTCGCCGCCCGCCGCGTGCTGCGCCCGTCGGCCCTGCGCCCGGGGGACGCCCCGACCGCGTCGCGGCGGGGCGTCGTGCTGACCTGTCTGGCGATGACCTGGCTCAACCCGCACGTGTACCTCGACACCGTGTTCCTGCTCGGGTCCGTCGCCGCCGACCGCGGGCCCTTGCGCTGGACCTTCGGCCTCGGCGCGATCCTCGCCAGCCTGTGCTGGTTCGCGGCGCTCGGGTTCGGCGCCCGGCTGCTGAGCGGAGTCCTCGCGCGGCCCTCCGCGTGGCGGGTGCTGGACGGCCTGGTCGCCGTGATGATGATCGGCCTCGGTACGAAACTGGCGCTGGGCGCCTGATCGCCCGGCGCCCCTTCCGCACGCGGGAGAGGCGAGGGCGACCGGGCGCCCCGCGCTCACGGCACCACGCGGTTCACGGCACCACGCGGTTCACGGCACTACGCGGTTCACGACACCACGAGGACGAGCTTGCCGGTGGTGCGGTCCGTCTCGCCCAGCGCGTGCGCCTTCGCCGCCTCGGCCAACGGGAAGGCCGCCTCGACATGGGCGCGCAGCTCGCCCGCGCGGACCAGCCCGGCGATAGCCGCCATGCCCGCGTGATCGGCCTCGACCAGCAGGTTCTCCACCCGGATCGCCCGCTCGGCGGCCTTCGCGGCCTCTGCCGGATCGGTGCCCGGCAGCAGCGACACGAGCGTGCCGCCCCGGCGCAGGACATCGAGCGAACGCGCCCGCGTCGCGCCCGAGAGCGGATCGAGGACCATGTCGACGTCGCTCACCGCGTCCCCGAAGTCCACGGTGCGGTAGTCGATGACCTCGTCCGCCCCGAGCCCTCGCACGAACGCGTGCTTGGCGGCGCTCGCGGTGCCGATGACGTACGCCCCCAGTGACTTGGCGATCTGCACGGCGAGGTGGCCGACCCCGCCGGCGGCGGCGTGGATCAGGACCCGCTGCCCGGGGCGCACGTCCGCCGTGTCGACGAGCGCCTGCCGCGCCGTGAGCGCGGCGAGCGGGAGCGCGGCCGCCTGGACGTGGTCGACGCCCTCGGGCTTGTGGGCGAAGGCGCGGGCCGGGCCGACCGTGAACTCGGCGTGGGAGCCGACGCCGTAGGGGTAGGGCAGCATGCCGAACACCTCGTCGCCCGGCTTGAAGAGGGTCACCCCGAAGCCCACCGACTCGACGACCCCGGAGACGTCCCAGCCCAGGACGAGCGGCAGCCGGTCCAGGAACATGCTCTGGGCCCGGTGCTTCCAGTCCGTGGGGTTCACTCCGGCCGCGCGGACGGCGACCACGATCTGACTCGGTCCCGGTACGGGCCGGGGGAGCCGGACCTCCTCCAGTACCTCGGGGCCTCCGTAGACGCTCTGGCTGATGGCGCGCATGTTCTCGTTCTTCGTCATGCGTCCAGCCTCACGGCTGTCCGCCCGGCGTACCATGGCATGATTGCCATCTTTCGACAGGATCGTGCCATGGGAAACGTGCACCGCGTCGCCGTACTCGCCCTGGACGGGGTGTATCCGTTCGAACTCGGCATCCCGAACCGGGTCCTCGCCGCGGCCGACGGCCGCTACTCCGTCGTGACCTGCACGGTGGACGGTCGGCCGGTGCGCACCAACGCAGACTTCTCGATCACCGTCGAGCACGGCCCCGAGGCGCTGGCTACGGCGGACACGCTCGTCATCCCGCCGTTCGACACCTCCCTCCTCACCCGGGACGCGCCCGCGGACGCCGTCGCGGCGCTCGCGGCGGTGCGTCCCGGCACCCGCATCGTGTCGATCTGCACCGGTGCCTTCCTCCTCGCGTCCGCCGGACTGCTGGACGGTCGGCGGGCCACCACGCACTGGGCGCTCGCGGAGCTCTTCCGGTCCTGGTTCCCGCAGGTGCGGCTGGACCCGAACGTCCTCTTCGTCGACGACGGGGACGTGTTGACCTCGGCCGGCGCGGCGTCCGGCGTCGACGTCTGCCTGCACCTGGTCCGCGCGGACCACGGCAGCGAGGTCGCCAACCGGGTCGCCCGGCTCTGCGTCGTGCCGCCGTGGCGCGACGGGGGACAGGCCCAGTACATCGAGCAGCCCGTGCCCGATCCGGCGGCGAACGGCACCGCCGGCACCCGCGACTGGGCGCTGCGGAACCTCCATGAACCGCTGAGCCTGGCGAGCCTCGCCGACCACGCCCGGATGAGCCTGCGCACCTTCGCCCGACGCTTCAACGAGGAGGTCGGCATGAGTCCGGGCCGCTGGATCGTCCAGCAGCGGGTCGACCGGGCTCGTCATCTCCTGGAATCCACGGACCTGGCGGTGGACGAGATCGCCGGCCAGGTCGGCTTCGCCACCGGTGCGTCGCTGCGCCAGCACCTGCACGCCGCCATCGGCGTCACCCCGCTGGCCTACCGCCGTACGTTTCGCGGCGCCGTTCTCGCGTCCGGGCGCCGATAGACGAGGGCGCCAAGGGCCAGGGCGTCGGTGCGGGCTCCGCCCCCGACCGGTTCAGCCGACGGGGTCGAGGAGGCTGAGGCGTTCGGCGCGCTCGGGTGTCAGATCGAGGGCGGTGAGGATGGAGGGCGCGGCGATGCTGGGGAGTATGTGCCGCTGGAGTGTGATGTGGCGGCGCTGCAGGTCCCGGTAGTCGGTGAGAGTCTGGGAGACGGCCTGGGTGCCCGCGAAGGCGGCCACGTACAGGTCCGCCGTCTCGGTGGGGTTGACGTGGGGGAGCAGCTCACCGTTGCGCTCGGCCCGGGCGAGGAGGTGATGGGTGGCTTCCTGCCAGCGGAGAAAAGGGCCGCTGCGGTCGAGGCCCTGGGCCTGCTGGTCCATCGAGAGGCGAACGCCGGCGCGGGCGAGCAGACTGGTCTGAAGACGGTGGCTGAACAGCATCCCCAGGTCGATGAGTTCCTGGAGCTTGAGCGCCTGGTCCGGAACGGTCTGGGGCGGCTCCTGGGCGTCGAGAACACCGAGCGCGAGATCTTCCTTGGACGGGAAATGAAAGTAGAGAGCGCCTTTCGTGACGTCGGCGCTTTTCAGTATCTCGGTGATCGTCGCGGCTTGATAGCCGTATTTCTCGAAGATTTGCGCCGCTGCCATCAGGATTGTCTGGCGGGTGCGGATCGCCCGGTCCTGCTTGGCCATCCTGTCTCCTTTGCTGGGCCGGGAGCCCGGGAAACGGCCGGGACGGTGTGGGGAGGGGCGGCCCTGCCGGGGATAGAAAAAAAACCGCTGAGTCTGTATGTTATCAGCGCACGTGCATCGCAGGAATGGCTCGCCATCACATGACCCCTGGGGGGAGTTATGCCCGAAGCAGCAGCCCTGATCGACCCGGTGCCGGCCATGGATTCGGAGGTCGAGGTGGTGCGTCCCGTGGGAATCGACATGGTGCACCGAACCAGGCCCGAGGACGCGTTTCCGCGTAACTGGGTGCGCCTGGCGCACGATCGGTTCTCGGTGGCGGCGGTCCTGCCGCACGATCACCCGTTCTTCGCCCCGGTGGACGGTGACCGGCACGACCCGCTGCTGGTCGCGGAAGCGATGCGGCAGGCGGCGATGCTCGCCTTCCACGCCGGGTACGGCGTCCCGCTGGGCTACCACTTCCTGATGGCGGACCTCGACTACGTCTGCCATCAGGACCACTTGCGCGTCGGCGGTGTCCCCACCGAGATGGACGTGGAGGTGTTCTGCTCGGACCTGAAGTGGCGGGGCGGACTGCCCGTGCAGGGGCGTGTGGGCTGGGCGGTGCACCGCGACGGGGAGCTGGCGGCCACGGGGACGGGCGCGACCCGCTTCACCAGCCCCAAGGTGTACCGGAGGATGCGCGGCGACGCCGCCGTCGAGGGGATATCCATACCGGAGGCGGCGCCGGTCTCCGCCCCCCGCGCGGGGCGCGGCAGGGCCGAGGACGTGGTGCTGTCGGACGCAGGCCGCGACGGCGTCTGGGAGCTGCGCGTGGACACCCGGCATCCGACGTTGTTCCAGCACCCCAACGACCACGTCCCGGGCATGCTTCTGCTGGAGGCGGCCCGTCAGGCGGCCTGCCTGGCGGTGGGGCCCGGCGGAATCGTTCCGGCAGAGGCGAGTTCCCGGTTCCACCGGTACGCCGAGTTCGGCAGCCCGTGCTGGATCGGGGCGGTGGTCCTGCCGGAAACGGCCGAGGATACGGTGACGGTCCAGGTGACAGGCCATCAGGACGGCGAACCGGTGTTCTCCACGCTCCTGTCCGGCCCGCGGGCCGGCGGCTGAGAGGTTTCCCCAGTGATTCTCGTGACGGGTGCGACCGGAGCGGTGGGCCGTGAGGTCGCCGGACTGCTGGCGGCGGCCGGCCCCGTACGGATTCTCGCGCGCCGTCCCGGGCGCCTGACGGTACGGGGGGACGGAGTCGAGGTCGTCGAGGGGGAGTACGGGGACCGCCCCGCCCTCGACCGGGCCCTGCGGGGCGTCACCTCGGTGTTCCTGGTGACGAACAGCCCCACGGAGCCCGACGACGAGCGGGTCGCCGCGGCGGCGGCCGCGGCGGGCGTCCGCCACCTGGTCAAGCTGTCCATGATGGCGGTGGAGGAGCCGGGCGCCGACGACTTCATCACCCGGCGTCAGCGGGAGAACGAACAGGCGGTCAGGGAATCGGGGGTTCCGTGGACGTTCGTCCGCCCCAGGACGTTCATGTCCAACACGCTGTCCTGGGCACCCGGTATCCGGTCGACGGGAGTGGTGCGCGCCCTGTACGGCGACGCCCCGGTCGCGTGCGTCGACCCGCGCGATGTCGCGGCGGCGGCCGTCGCCGTTCTCACCGGTACAGGGCACGAGGGCAGGGCGTACGCCGTGTCGGGCCCGGAGGCGATCACGGCGCGGGAGCAGACGGCCCAGCTCTCCCGGGTGCTGGGGCGACCGCTGCGCTTCGAGGAACTGGGCGTGGACGCCGCGCGCACGGCTCTGCTGGCGAAGTACCCACGACCCGTCGCGGAGGCGTTCCTGGAGAGCGCGGAGCGGCAGCGGGCGGGCGAGAAGGCGGCCGTGGTGCCCACGATCCAGGAGCTGACGGGGCGTCAAGCCAGATCCTATGAGGCCTGGTCGGTCGACCACGCGGACGCGTTCGCGGCCGAATGAGCCCGCTTCGCGGGTGAGTACGGCGCGTCGGCTCCCTCGCGGGCCACGGAAAAGTCCGACGATGTGCGTTTTCCTTTCCGTTCGCTTCCTTGGCTCGTGGGGAAGGTGCTGGCCGCACAAAGGGCCCGGGAGTCCCTGCCGTATCTTTCCGTTCCCTGGAAATCAAACCGGTAAGTTGGTTTGATAACTCCATGACGCCGTCCCACTGCCCCGGCGGGGAGCCCCCGACCGGTGCCGGTCCCCTTTCCGGCCGCCACTCCTCCAAGCGGAGGCCCCGGTGACCAAACAGGAGCGCGCCACCCGTACCCGCCAGGCGCTGATCCGCTCCGCCGCCGTCGTCTTCGAGCAGCACGGCTACGCGCAGGCGCGGCTGGTGCTGATCAGTTCCGGCGCGGGCGTCAGCACGGGCGCGCTGCACTTCCACTTCGAGAACAAGGCGGCGGTCGCGGAAGCCGTGGTGGCGGAGGCGTCTCGAGGGCTGCGCGACCTGTCCGCCGCGATCCGTCGCAGGACGGACACCGCCCTCCAGGCACTCGTCGACAGCTCGCACGCCCTCGCGGAGCGGCTGCGCGAGGACCCGGTGAGCCGGGCCGGATTCCGGCTCAGCTGCGACGGCGAGCGAGCCGCCGCCCCGGACCTGCGGATGGAGTGGCACCACCGCGTGCGGGAACTGCTGGACGAGGCGGCCGCCGCCGGAACACTCGCCGACGGCATCTCCCGCGAGGACGCGGCAGCCGCGACCGTCGCCGTGACGGCCGGCTTCGAGACGCTCGGCCGGCAGGACCCCGAGTGGCTGTCCCCGTACCGGCTCACCGGCTTCTGGCAACTGCTGCTGCCCCGTCTCGCCGCCGCGGAGACTTTTCCACGCGTCGACCCGTCCGGCACCGGTTCCGCGCCGCCGACCCGAGGACCCGCGCTCGCGGGGCTCGTCGTCGGCGAGGCGGAGGTGCCGGCGGAGGCGGCCGAAGTCACCTGACCGGACGGCGGAAGCCGGGGCCGGGTCCGTCGGACCTACGCGTTGTCGTGCGACGGGCGCCGTCCGGGCGGGGAGCTCGTCCTCATCGCTCGTCGGCAGGCCCGCGACCCGCCCCGCTGACCACGTCCGTCCCGGCGGCGTCGGCCCCCCAGCTCGCCAGCAGGCGCAGGGCCTGGGCCGACTCCGAGTCCGGCTCCGCGTGGTACGTCACCAGATGCTGCTCCTCGTCGTCCGGGAGGTTCAGCGTCTCGTACGACAGGGTCAGGTCGCCGACGAGCGGATGCCGGATCAGCTTGACGCCGTGCCCCTTCTCCTTGACGTTGTGCGTGGCCCACAGCCGCCGGAACTCGTCGCTCTTCACCGAGAGTTCACCGACCAGCGCCGACAGCTCCGGATCGTCGGGGTGGCAGCCCGCGTACAGCCGCAGATAGCTGACCATGTCCGAGGCCTTGGAGTCCCAGTTCACGAACAGGTCCCGGTAGGCGGGGGAGAGGAACACGAGCCGCGCCCAGTTCCGCTCGCCCGGAGGCAGCGCGCCCCAGTCGCCGAACACCGCGGCCGCCATCGGATTCCAGGCCAGGATGTCGGAGCGCGCCCCGGTCACGTACGCGGGGATGCCGTCCAAGCTGTCCAGGAGATACAGCAGCCCGGTCCGCACCCGCTGCACCCTGGCCGGGCGGCGCTTCTTCTTGTGCCGCGCAGGCCTCGCCAGGTGGGTCAGATGCGCGTGCTCGGCATCGGTGAGCCGCAGCGCGCGGGCGATGGCGTCGAGCACCTCGGCCGACACATTGCGCCCGTTGCCCTGTTCCAGACGCGTGTAGTACGCCACCGACACCCCGGCCAGCTGCGCCAGCTCCTCCCGGCGCAGCCCGGGTACCCGGCGGGCCCGGCCGAACTCCGGCAGCCCCACGTCCTGCGGCTGGAGCTTGGCCCTCCGGGTGCGCAGGAATTCGCTGAGTTCGGCGCGCCGGTCCAGCGGCTCGGGAGCGGCGGCCTCGGGCTGATCGTCCATGGCTTCCATTATTCCTGGGAATCCTGGTCGTAGGCGCCGGAGCCTGTCCTTGTCAGTAGTAGGACCGCTGGACGTAGGCAAAGCGGTGACCTGGGTAAACGTCGGACACGGTGTGACGCTGGGAAACGTTCCTACCGCATCACCCAGAGGAGAACCTCCGGCATGACCACCGTTGCCGCCTACGCCGCTCCCCGTGCCAAGGCCCCGCTGGAGCGCTCCACGATCGAGCGCCGTCCGGTGGGCGAGTTCGACATCCTGATCGACATCAAGTTCGCCGGCATCTGCCACTCCGACATCCACCAGGCCCGCGACGGCTGGGGCGAGGGCATCTTCCCGATGGTGCCCGGCCACGAGATCGCCGGGATCGTCGCCGAGACCGGCCCAGGGGTCACCCGGTTCAAGGTCGGCGACCGCGTCGGCGTCGGCTGCATGGTCGACTCCTGCGGAGAGTGCGACGCCTGCCTGATGGGCCGCGAGCAGCACTGCGCCGAGGGGAACACCCAGACCTACAACGCGCTCGACCGCAGCGGCGAGCCCACCTACGGCGGCTACTCCACGCACATCGTGGTGACCGAGGGGTTCGCCGTCTCCATCCCCGAGGGCATCGCCCTCGACGAGGCCGCGCCGCTCCTGTGCGCGGGCATCACCACGTACTCCCCTCTCAAGCGCTGGGGAGCGGGCCCCGGCAAGAAGGTCGCCGTCGTCGGCCTCGGCGGTCTCGGCCACATGGCCGTCAAGATCGCGCACGCGCTGGGCGCCGAGGTCACGGTCCTCTCCCAGTCGCTGCGCAAGAAGGACGACGGGCTCAAGCTGGGCGCCGACCACTACTACGCGACCAGCGACCCCAAGACCTTCGAGGAGCTGGCGGGCACGTTCGACGTCATCCTCTCCACGGTCTCGGCCCCGCTGGACTTCGGCGCCTACCTCGGCCTCCTCCGCACGGACGGCACCCTGGTCAACGTGGGCGCGCCCGAGGAGCCGATCTCGCTGAACCTCTTCTCCCTGATCATGGGCAACCGGTCCATCGCCGGCTCGGCGATCGGCGGGATCAAGGAGACCCAGGAGATGCTGGACTTCTGCGCCGTGCACGGCCTCGGCGCCGAGATCGAGGTGATCGACGCGGACCAGGTCAACGAGGCCTACGAGCGCGTTCTCGCGAGCGACGTCCGCTACCGCTTCGTGATCGACACCGCGACGATCTGACGATCAGAGGCCCGGCCCGCCGGGCGGCCCCCTCCTCACGAGCGTCCGCCCCGAGCACCCCAGGTGCCCGGGGCGGACGCTCGTGTCGCGCCGGGCACCGTCCCGCGCGCGGGCGGCCCGGTCCCGGCCGACAATGGCGAAAGGCAGTCCGACGGGCGTCACCAGGGCCGGACCCCGGGAGAGGAGCGCGCGGCATGAGCGCACGGCCGCTCCCGGTCGCCGTCGTCGCACCCCGCCCGGTCAGGTGCGGAGCCCCGCCCCCGGAGGGAGCACGCGGGTGATCGCCGGGCCGGAGCGGGCGACGATCCTCCGCCGGGCCGTCCGGGTCTCCGTCGCGGCGAGTGTCGGCTTCTACCCGCTGCTGTACGGCGCCGGGCTCCCGGTCACCGCGCTGTACGCGCTCTTCGCCCCCATCGCCATGGGCATGCTCTCCGCCGTTCCCGGCTCCGGCCGCCAACGGGCGTCCGTCATGCTCCGCGCCCTGCCCCCGGCGCTGGTCCTGGCGACCCTGGGAACCCTGCTCGCCGTCGACACCTGGGCCGCCGTCGGCGGCATGCTCGTCGTCGGATTCCTGCTGGCGTTCGCGGCCGTGGCAGGCCCCCGCCCCGCGGGCATCGCCCCCGGCCTCCAGCTGTTCTACATCCTCGCCTGCTTTCCGCCGTACGCCCCCGACACCCTCGTGGAGCGGCTGGCGGGACTCACGGCGGGTGTGCTGCTCCTCGCCGCCTGCGAAGTCCTGTTGCCCGATCCGGCCGCACCCTCCTACCGGCAACGGCTGTCCGACGCCCTCGACGCGGCGGCGCGCGGGGCCGCCGCCGGAGGCGCACCGCCCCAGCGGCTGCGCGCCGCCGGAT
>NTHE01000080.1 GCA_002551355.1 Streptomyces sp. man185
GTGCCTGGGCCGGCGGGTAGCCCGGGGGCTGGACGCCCCGGGGCCCGGCGCCGCCCCACGGCCCCGGGTGGCCGCCGGAGGCACGCTCGACGCCCTTGCGGGCGAGGAGGATGATCACCACCGGTCCGACGAGGAGCGAGGAGAGGAAGCTCAGCAGATTGAGCTGCGCCTCGATGTCCAGGTCGGTGAACCGCTCGTACATCTCGAAGTGGATGATGCGCGCCGTGCCGAGCACACCGGAGGAGAACACGAACCCGGCCGCGATCAGGCCGAGCGGTCGCGCGTGGACCGCTCCGACGACCGCGCCGACGGCGGCCACCAGCGCCATCAGGATGATCGCCCCGGTGATCCAGCCGGGCGGCCCCTCGGTCACTGGGGTGTTCAGGGGCCGGCCGCCGATGAACCACGCGGGATAGAGCCCGGACGGATAGAGGAACGTCTGCCGGATCTCCCAGGCGGTGAAGACCGCCGCCTGGAGACCGAGGAGCAGGAAGACGGCCACCCCGGCACCGCGCCCCGGACCGGCGGGCCGTTCCGCGCCCTCCGGCAGGGGGCGGCGGCCCGCCGCGCCCACCACGATCAGCGCGAGCCCTGCCGCCAGCGCGGCGTACGTGGTGAGCAGTGCCCGGTCGCGGAGCTCCTGGGGGGCCGCGGCGTCGGCGATGGTCCAGACGCCGGGCAGCCGCAGGACGAAGGTGACGACGCCGGTGACGATCAGGACCGAAGCGGCGGCGGCGGAACGGAGCGCCGCCACGGCGGCGGCGGCATAGGCCAGCAGCAGGACGAAACTGGCGGCCGTCGTGGTGGGTTGCGCCACGCCCCGGAGGGTCGTGAAGCCCGTCCAGTAGTCCCAGACCGGCCCCGGTCCGTCGACGGCCCGGATGTCCCGGACGAGCCAGGCGACGATGAGTAGTGCAGGCACCGCGCACAGAACGGCGCCGGTGATTCTCGCTCCCCGTGTAAGTGTCACCCGGTGATACTCCATTGCCCCGAACGGATGAACAAGGCGTTCAGGGGCGGGCCGGTCCCGGCGGGCGACCGGCCGGAGCGACAGGACGACGCTCCGGCCGGACCACGGCACCCGCACGGCCGTACGCTGTTCAGCTTGGGGCGTTCGTATATCGGAGCGGCGACAGCGGAGTTGCCTGCTTGTTAACGATCCTGACGCCGGTTCACGACGTTCCGGTGCCCCCGGACTCCGGCCTCTCCCCGGTCTCCCGCTTCTCCGTGAGCCCCGGTTCCTCCTGCGACTCCTGCGGCTCCTCGGGCCCCGGCTCCGCCGCCGGCCCAGGGACCTCCAGCTCGCCCTCCGGCGGCACCACGCGCTTCTCCTCGGCGAAGTGGCACGCCGAGTCGTGCCGGGCCGGGGTGTCCACGAGCCGGAACTCCGCGGGGACCGCCAGCAGCGGGACCTCCAGTTCGCATCGCTCCTGCGCCTTCCAGCACCGGGTGCGGAAGCGGCAGCCGGAGGGGATGTTGGCGGGTGAGGGGACGTCGCCGTGCAGGATGATCCGTTCCCGGTGCTCGCGGGCCGTCGGGTCCGGTACGGGAACGGCGGACAGCAGCGCCTGGGTGTACGGGTGGGTGGGGTGGTCGTAGATCTCCGCGTCGGAGCCGATCTCCACGATCCGGCCCAGATACATCACGCCGACCCGGTCGGAGATGTGCCGGACGATCGAGAGGTCGTGCGCGATGAAGACGAAGCTGAGACTGAACTCCGCCTGGAGCCGGTCCAGCAGGTTGACCACCTGGGCCTGGACGGAGACGTCGAGCGCGGAGACCGGTTCGTCGGCGACGATGATCTCCGGGTTGAGCGCGAGGCCGCGGGCGATCCCGATGCGCTGGCGCTGGCCGCCGGAGAACTGGTGCGGGTACCGGTTGATGTACTCCGGGTTGAGCCCGACGACGTCCAGCAGGTCCTGCACCCTCTGCCGACGGCTGCCCTTGGGGGCGACTTCGGGGTGGATCTCGTACGGCTCCCCGATGATGTCGCCGACCGTCATCCGCGGGTTCAGCGAGGTGTACGGGTCCTGGAACACCATCTGGATGTTGCGGCGCACCGCCTTCAGCGCACGCCCGGACAGCTTCGCGATGTCCTCGCCCTTGTAGCGGATCGCACCGGCGGTGGGGCGTTCCAGGTGGACGAGCATCTTCGCGACGGTCGACTTGCCGCAGCCCGACTCGCCCACGATGCCGAGCGTCTCGCCCGCGTACAGGTCGAAGTCGACGCCGTCGACGGCCCTGACCGCGCCGATGTGCCGCTTGAAGAGGATGCCCTGCGTGAGCGGGTAGTGCTTGGCGAGGCCGCGCACCTGGAGGATCGGGTCGCCCTCCACGTACGGGGCGACGGCCTCCTCGCGCGCGGTGGTCAGCAGATTGGAGCCGCCCTCGGCACTCCCGTCGCGGTCAGTGTGCATCGAGCGTCTCCTTCCAGAAGTGGCAGGCGCTCCGTCGCTGCTCGTCCACCTCGTAGAGCGGCGGCACATCGCTGCGGCACACGTCCTGGGCCATCGGGCAGCGGGGGTTGAAGGCGCAGCCGGGCGGGATGCGGGTGAGGTTGGGCGGCAGGCCCTTGATCGCGTACAGCTCCTGGCCCTTCTGGTCCAGGCGCGGGATCGATTTCAGGAGGCCCTTGGTGTACGGGTGGGCGGGTGCCTTGTAGATCTCGTGGACGGGGGCGGTCTCGACGATGCGGCCCGCGTACATGACGGCGATCTTGTCGGCGACGTCGGCGACCACACCGAGGTCGTGGGTGATCAGGATGAGGCCCATGTTCAGCTCGCGCTGGAGTTCGGCGAGGAGGTCCATGACCTGGGCCTGGACGGTGACGTCGAGGGCGGTGGTCGGCTCGTCGGCGATGATCAGGGACGGTTCCAGGGCCATCGCCATGGCGATCATGATGCGCTGGCGCATCCCGCCGGAGAACTGGTGCGGGTAGTTGCCGACCCGTTCCTTGGCGGCGGGGATGCGGACCCGGTCCATCAGCTCGACGGCCTTGGCCTTCGCGTCCTTGCGGGACATGCCGCGGTGCACGACGAACATCTCGCCGAGCTGCTGGCCGACGGTGAGGACCGGATTCAGCGAGGACAGGGCGTCCTGGAAGATCATGGCCATCTCCTGGCCGCGGATCTTCCGGCGCTCCTCCGGCTTGAGCTTCAGCAGGTCCTGGCCCTTGAAGAGGATCTCGCCGTCGGCGATCCTCCCGGGCGGCATGTCGAGGATGCCCATGATCGCCTGGGCGGTGACGGACTTGCCGGAGCCGGACTCGCCGAGGACGGCGAGCGTCTCGCCCTCGGCCACCGAGTAGTTGACCCCGTTGACGGCCTTGGCCACGCCTTCGCGGGTGTGGAACTCCACGTGCAGATCGCGCACTTCGAGCAACATGGCAACCGGCTCCTCAGCGCAGCTTGGGGTCGAGGGCGTCGCGCACCGCGTCGCCGAGCATGATGAACGCGAGCACGGTGACCGCCAGCGCTCCGGCGGGCCAGAGCAGCATGTGCGGGGCGTTGCGGATGTAGTTGGCGGCCGCGGAGATGTCGATGCCCCAGGAGACGGCCGGGTCCTTCAGGCCTACGCCGAGGAACGAGAGGGTCGCCTCCAGCGAGATGTACGTACCGAGCGCGATGGTCGCCACGACGATGACCGGGGCGATGGCGTTCGGGGTGATGTGGCGCAGCATCATGCGGGAGTTGGAGGCGCCGAGGGCGCGGGCCGCCTGGACGTAGTCGTTCTGTTTGGCGGTGATGACGGAGCCGCGGGCGATGCGGGCGATCTGGGGCCAGCCGAGCAGGACGATGAAGCCGACGACGGGCCAGACGGTGGAGCTGGTGACGACGGACAGGAAGACCAGGCCGCCGAGGACGACGGGGATGCCGAAGAAGACGTCGGTGAGGCGGGAGAGGATCGAGTCCCACCAGCCGCCGAAGAAGCCCGCGAGTCCGCCGAACAGGCTGCCGAGGATCGCCACGCCGAGGGTGGCGCAGACGCCGACGGTCACCGAGGTCCGGGTGCCGTACACGACCCGGGTGTAGACGTCGCGGCCCTGCGGGTCGAAGCCGAAGGGGTGGCCGGGTTCGGAGCCCTTCTGGGCGTCGTCCAGGTTGGCCTGGAGAGGGTCGCCGCTCGCGATGAGCGAGGGCCAGATCGAGATGATCACCAGGAAGAGGATGACCAGCGAGGAGATGATGAAGACCGGGTTGCGCCGCAGGTCGCGCCAGGCGTCCGACCACAGGCTGCGCGGCTTTCCGGCCGGCCCGGTGCCGTCGGCGCCGCCCGGCCCCTTCTCCAGGCTGGTGCCCTCCTCCAGGGCGAGGTCCATGGGGCCGCCGGCGCCCGCCGGGGAGATCGCTCCGTCCGATGACTGCGGCTCAGGCATAGCGGATCCTCGGGTCGAGTACGGCGTACAGGAGGTCGACGATCAGGTTGGCGGCCAGGAAGACGAGGACGAGGATCGTGACGAAGCCGACGACGGTCTGCGAGTTCTGCCGCAGGATGCCCTGGTAGAGCTGGTAGCCGACGCCGTGGATGTTGAAGATCCGCTCGGTGACGATGGCCCCGCCCATCAGCGCGCCCACGTCGGTGCCGATGAAGGTGACGACGGGGATGAGCGAGTTGCGCAGCAGGTGCCGTACGACGACCCGGCGACGCGGCAGCCCCTTGGCCACGGCGGTGCGTACGTAGTCGGCGCGGGCGTTCTCGGCGATCGAGGTCCGGGTGAGCCGGGTGACGTAGGCGAGCGAGACGGAGGCGAGGACCAGCCCGGGGACGAGAAGTTCGTCGAAGGTGGGGTCAGCGGAGACCGAGGGCTTGATGATGCCCCACTCGACGCCCAGGAGGAGCTGGAGCAGCAGGCCGGTGACGAAGGTCGGGATGGCGATGACGACCAGCGTCAGGATGAGGACGGTGGTGTCGACGGGGCGGCCGCGCCGCAGGCCGGTGACGACGCCGAGGCTGATGCCGATGACGACCTCGAAGACGATCGCGACGATGGTGAGCCGGATGGTGATGGGGAAGGCGGTGGCCATCAGCTCGGTGACCTTCTGCCCGTTGAACGCGGTGCCGAAGTCGCCGGTGAACACGTTGCCCATGTAGGTGAGGTATTGCTGCCAGACCGGCTTGTCGAGGCCGAACTCGGAGCGCAGCTGGGCGGCGGTAGCCGGGTCGCACTGGCGGTCGCCGCAGAGGCCCGCGATGGGGTCGCCCATCACGTTCACCATGAGGAAGATCAACAGCGTGGTGCCGAAGAAGACCGGGATCATCTGCAGCAGCCGCCGGATCACATAACGTCCCATGAGGGGCTCCGGGGGTTGGGGGGTGCCTTGTCGGTCAGGCCGGATCAGGGAGCGGGGTCTGGTGCCGTGCATCGCAAGGCGGAGGAGGGAGTCGACGCGGAGCGTCGGTGACCGACGACAACGCCGCGAGGTGCGGTGCCAGGCCCCGCGCGCCCGGCATGACCGGTAAGGCACCCCCTGAGGCGAGCGGTACCGGGCGGGAGGTGCGGGAGCGCGGACGGCCGGGGCGCCGGTGTCGGGCGTCCCGGCCGTCCGCGTCGCTCAGCGCGTCACTTGACGGTGATCTCTTCGTAGACCGGGACGCTGAACGGGTTCAGCGCGACGTTGTCGACCCGGTCCGAGTAGCCGGCGCTGCCGTTCTGGTACCAGAGCGGGATGACCGGCATCTCGGTGACGAGGATCTTCTCCGCGTCCTGGAAGGTGGTGACGGCCTTCGCCTTGTCGCTCTCGGCGTTGGCCTTGTCGACCAGGTCGTCGAACTCCTCGTTGCTCCACTTGCCGTCGTTGGACGGGGCGTTGGTGTAGTAGAGGGGCTGGAGGAAGTTCTGGATCAGCGGGTAGTCCATCTGCCAGCCCGCGCGCCAGGCGCTGGTGAGCTTCTGGGTGGAGACCTGGGCGCGGAAGTCGGCGAAGGTGCCGACGGGGCCGCCGACGCAGGCCTTGTTGTTGCCCATGACGTTGTTGATGCTGTTGCAGACGGCGTCGACCCATTCCTTGTGGGAGCCGGTGTCCGCGTTGTACGAGATCTTCAGCTGGCCGCCGGGGATGCCGCCGCCGTCGTCGATCAGCTTCTTGGCCTCGGCCTTGTTGTACGTGCACTCCTTGCCGCAGAGCCCTTCCTTGAAGCCGCCGTCCGCGCCGAGGACCGGGGAGGTCCAGTCGGAGGCGGGGGTGCGGGTCTTCTGGAAGATCTGGTCGGTGATCTGCGGCCGGTTGATCGCCATCGACAGGCCCTGGCGGACCTTGCGCGCGTCGTCGGTGTCCCACTCCTCGTCGTAGAAGGGGAAGGCCAGGGTCTGGATGATGCCGGCGGGGGTGTTGATGTACCGGTCGCCGAGGTCCGCCTCGACGTTGCGGAGCTGGGAGGCGGGCACGTCGTCGACGAGGTCGAGGTTGCCCGCGGTGAGGTCGGTGTAGGCGGTGTTGTTGTCGGTGAAGACCTTGAGGTCGACGCCGCCGTTCTTCGCCTTGTCGTCGCCCGGGTAGTCGTCCCACTTGCGCAGGTTCATCGAGGAGCCCTTGGCGTAGGACTCGATGGTGTAGGGGCCGTTCCCGACGGGCTTGGAGAGCCAGGCGTCGTGGTCGTCGTAGAACGCCTTGGGCAGCGGGACGAAGGCGGAGTAGCCGAGGGTGTCGGGCCACAGGGAGAACTTCTGGGTGAGCTTGGCGGTGAAGGTCAGGTCGTCGACGACCTTCAGGCCGGACAGGGTCTCGGCGGAGGCTGAGCCGGACTCGGGGTGGACCTTGTCGTAGCCCTCGATGTACTGGAAGAAATAGGCGTTCTTCTGGTTGTTCTTCAGGGCCGCGCCGTAGTTCCAGGCGTCGACGAAGGACTTGGCGGTGACCTTCTCGCCGTTGGAGAACGTCCAGCCGTCCTTGAGCTTGACCGTGAAGTTCTGGGAGTCCGTCGAGTCGATGGACTCGGCGATCATGTTCTGGGCCTCGCCGGTCTTCGGGTCGTAGCGGATCAGCCCGCGGAAGACCATGTCGAGGACCTTGCCGCCCTGGACCTCGTTGGTGTTGGCCGGCTCCAGCGGGTTCTGCGGGTCTCCCCAGGAGGAGCTGACGATGCCGTCGGCGCCGCCGCCGCTGCCGCCGTCACCACCGCCGCCGCAGGCCGTCGCTGCCAGGGCGACGGCCACCGCACATGCGGCCCACCTGACCTGTGTGGCTCCGCGCATGAAGTGCCTCCTAGAGTCATCGAGTAGCTCAATGCCTCATATCACCGCATAACGGCATATATCGCATGTGGGATTGCCCCGTACGGGCAGGAGGGCTCGCGGACACGACGATGCCCGGCCCCCCGAAGGGGACCGGGCATCAGGCGTTCGACAACCGGAGCGGTTACGCCGCGTGCACGACGTCCCGCTCCTCCGCGAAGTGGCACGCCGACTCGTGCGTGGCGGGCGTGACGCCCGCGACGAAGCGCTCGGGGATCGCCAGCAGGGGCTCCTCCGTCGCGCAGCGGTCCTCCGCCTTCCAGCACCGGGTGCGGAAGCGGCAGCCCGAGGGCGGGTTCGCCGGTGACGGAACGTCACCGGTCAGGATGATCCGGTCGCGTCCCTCACGGGCCGACGGGTCCGGAACCGGGACCGCCGAGAGCAGCGCCTGGGTGTAGGGGTGCGTCGGGTGGTCGTAGATCTGCGTGTCCGTGCCGATCTCGGCCATCTTGCCCAGGTACATCACGCCGACCCGGTCGGAGATGTGCCGGACGATGGACAGGTCGTGCGCGATGAAGAGGTAGGACAGGTTGAACTCGTCCTGGAGCTTCTCCATCAGGTTGATGACCTGCGCCTGCACCGACACGTCGAGCGCGGAGACCGGCTCGTCGCAGATGATGATCTCCGGGTTGAGCGCGAGGCCGCGGGCGATCCCGATGCGCTGGCGCTGACCGCCGGAGAACTGGTGCGGGTACCGGTTGATGTACTCCGGGTTCAGACCCACGACGTCCAGGAGCTCCTGGACCCGGCGGCGCCGGTCGCCCTTCGGGGCCACCTCGGGGTGGATCTCGAAGGTCTCCCCGATGATGTCGCCGACCGTCATCCGCGGGTTCAGCGAGGTGTACGGGTCCTGGAACACCATCTGGATGTTGCGGCGCACCGCCTTCAGCGCGCGCCCGGACAGCTTGGTGATGTCCTGGCCCTTGTAGAAGACCTCGCCGGCCGTCGCCCGCTCCAGCGTCATCAGGAGCTTGGCGACCGTGGACTTGCCACAGCCGGACTCGCCGACGATGCCGAGGGTCTCACCGGCGTACAGGTCGAAGGAGATCCCGTCGACGGCCTTGACCGCGCCGATCTGCTTCTTGAAGAGGATGCCCTGCGTCAGCGGGAAGTGCTTGACGAGATTCCGCACCTGGAGGATCGGCTCGCCCTGGCTGACGGGCGCGTCGATGGCGGCTACGGCCTCCGCCTCGGTCGCGGCGTCCACGGTCTCCACGGCGGAGACGTTCGGGGTGGCGTCCACGGGCTCCTTCTTGAGCTCAGCCATGGATCGTCTCCTTCCAGAAGTGGCACGCGCTGCCGCGGCCGACGAGCTCGAGGCCGTCCTGCTCGGTCACCGGGGCGAGCGGCGGGATCTCGGTACGGCAGATGTCCTGTGCCTTGGGGCAGCGCGGGCTGAAGGCACAGCCCGCGGGGATACGCGTGAGGTTGGGCGGGAGGCCCTTGATCGCGTACAGCTCCTGGCCCTTCTGGTCCAGGCGCGGGATCGAGTCCAGCAGACCCTTGGTGTACGGGTGCGCAGGGCGGCTGTACAGCTCGCCGACCGGGGCCGTCTCCACGATCCGGCCCGCGTACATCACGGCGATCTTGTCCGCGACGTCGGCGACGACGCCGAGGTCGTGGGTGATCAGGATCAGACCCATGTTGTACTCGCGCTGGAGCTCGGCCAGCAGGTCCATGACCTGGGCCTGCACCGTCACGTCGAGCGCGGTGGTCGGCTCGTCCGCGATGATCAGGTCGGGCTCCAGGGCCAGCGCCATGGCGATCATGATGCGCTGGCGCATACCGCCGGAGAACTGGTGCGGGTAGTCCGAGATACGGGCCGCCGCCGCCGGGATCTTGACCTGGTCCATCAGCTCGATGGACTTGGCCCTGGCCTCCTTCTTGGACAGGCCCTGGTGCACGCGGAACATCTCGCCGAGCTGATAGCCCACGGAGAGGACCGGGTTCAGCGAGGACAGCGCGTCCTGGAAGATCATCGCGATCTTGCGGCCGCGGATCTTCCGGCGCTCCTCGGGGGACATCTTCAGCATGTCCTGGCCCCGGAAGAGGATCTCGCCCTGCGTGATCTTCCCGGGCGGCATGTCGAGGATGCCCATGATGGTCTGCGCGGTCACGGACTTGCCGGAGCCGGACTCGCCGAGCACCGCGAGCGTCTCGCCGGCGCTGACGGTGTAGTTCACACCGTTGACCGCCTTGGCCACGCCGTCGCGGGTGTGGAACTCCACGTGCAGGTCACGGACGTCGAGCAGTGGACCGTCGCCACTCACGGACTCCCGCGGTGCGGGGACGTGAGCCGTCTTGTCGATGGTGGTCACGAACGCCTCCCTCAGCGCATCTTGGGGTCGAGGGCGTTGCGGACCGCATCGCCGAACATCAGGAAGGACAGCACCGTGATCGAGACCATCACCGAGGGGATGACCAGGACGTACGGCGCGTTGCGGAGCTGGTCCTTCGCAGCGGACACATCGATGCCCCACGAAACCGTCGGCTCGGCGAGGCCGATGCCGAGGAACGACAGGGTGGCCTCGGCGGCGATGTAACCGCCGAGCGCGATGGTGGCGACCACGATCACCGGAGCGATGGCGTTCGGCAGGATGTGCCGCGTCAGGATCCGGGTGGTGGAGGCGCCGAGCGCCTTGGCGGCGACCACGTAGTCGGCCTGCTTGATCGTGATGACCGAGCCACGGGCGACACGCGCGATCGACGTCCAGCCGAGGAAGGCCATCGACAGGATGACGACCCAGACGGAGCGCTCCTCGAAGGTGGTCAGGATGACCATGGCGCCGACGATGAAGGGGACGCCGAAGAAGACGTCGGTGATGCGGGACAGGATCGTGTCGATCCAGCCGCCGAAGTAACCGGCGATCATGCCGATGACCAGGCCGGTGATGGTGACCGCGATGGTCACGACCACGCCGACGGTGATCGAGGCGCGGGCCCCGTAGACGACACGCGCGTAGATCGAGCGTCCCTGGACGTCGTATCCGAGCCAGTCGGGGGCGAAGAAGTGGCCCCAGTTCGGGTGCTGGAGGTAGTGCTCGGCCAGGTTGGCGTCCCTCGGCGAGGCGCTGGTGAACAGCCCCGGGAAGATCGCCATGACGGCGAGCAGCAGGATCAGCACCATCGAGATGAGGAAGAGCGGGTTGCGGCGCAGGTCGTGCCAGGCGTCCGACCAGAGGCTGCGCGGCTTGCCGGGCGCGGGGCCGGCGTCCGTCGCGGCGGGCGTCTGGTCGACGGCGGCCGGAACGTCGGTGCTCTTGGTGAGTGCGGTGGTGTCAGGCATACCGGATCCTCGGGTCCAGGACCGCGTAGAGCAGGTCGACGAGCAGGCTGCAGACGAGATAGACGATGACGAGCAGCGTCACGACGCCGACGACGGTCGCGCCTTCACGCTTGGACAGGGCCTCGAAGACGAGCGATCCGACGCCCTTGATGTTGAAGATGCCCTCGGTCACGATCGCGCCGCCCATCAGGGCGCCGATGTCGGTGCCGAGGAAGGTGACGACCGGGATGAGCGAGTTGCGCATCAGGTGCACGCCGATGACACGGCGGCGGGGCAGTCCCTTGGCGACAGCCGTACGCATGTAGTCGGCGCGGATGTTCTCGGCGACCGAGGTACGGGTGAGCCGGGCCACGTACGCGAGTGAGAGCGACGCCAGCACGATGGCCGGCATGATCAACTCGGTGTTCGTCGGTTCGAGACTCACGTTGGGCTTGGCGATGCCGAGCTGGAACGCGAAGAAGTACTGGACGAGGAAGCCCAGCACGAAGGACGGCATGGAGATCAGCACCAGCGTCAGGCCGAGCAGGCTGCGGTCCCGGATGGACTCGGCCTTCAGGCCGGCGACGATGCCGAGCGAGATCCCGGCGACGACCGTGAAGACGAAGGCGAAGATCGCCAGTCTGACGGTGATCGGGTAAGCGTCGGCGATGACTTCGGCGACCGGGCGCTGCGTTCCGATCTGGTTGCCGAGGTCGCCCTGGAACAGATTGCCCAGGTAGTTCAAATACTGCTGCCAGATCGGCTGGTCCAAGCCCAGATCCGCCTTCAGGGCGGCGATCTGCGAAGCATCTACGTGCTGTTCACCGGCAAGAGCTCTGACGGGGTCGCCGGGCAGTGCGTACATCATCAGGAAGACCAGCAGGGTCGACCCGATGAAGACCGGGATCATCTGGAGCAGTCGTCGTGCGACATAGCGCCCCATGGGTGCCTCCGTGTGGGGATAACTGCGGCGCGGGGGCCGCCTCTTGGCAGAGACGACCCCCGCGCCTCCGGCCGCGCTGAGGGGCAGCGCGGGCGGATGACGGCCAGTTGGGGAATGACCCGCAGGCGTTACTTGGTGGTGACGCCGGTCAGTTCGAGGTCACCGTGGAAGTCGACCTTGACGTTGTCGACGTTCTTGCCGTGGCCGCCGTTGATGGCGTAGTACCAGAGCGGGATGGCGGGCATCTTGTCCACCAGGGCCTTCTCGACCTCCTGGTAGGCGGCGACGGACTCCTCCAGGGAGTCGGCCTTGTCGCCCTTCGCCATCAGCTCGTCGATCTCCTTGTCGGCGAACCGACCGTTGTTCGACTCCGCCTTGGAGTGGTAGAGCTCCTTGAGGAAGTTCACGTTGACGGGGTAGTCGGCCACCCAGCCACCGCGGTAGAAGCTCTTGACCTCGTTGTTGTCACGCGCTTCGAGGTCGGTCGGGAAGTCCGGCTTGGCGTCGCCCACGCAGTCGACCCCGGTGGCGTTGCGGATGGACTCGCAGACAGCGGTCACCCACTCCTTGTGCCCACCGTCGGCGTTGTACTGGATGGCGATCTTGTTCTCCGGGACACCGCCGCCGGCCTTGATGAGCTCCTTGGCCTTGGCCGGGTTGAACTTCAGGATGTCCGAGTCGAGGGTCTGGTTGCCCTTGACCTGCGGAGGCGTGAAGCTCGTCGCCGGGATGCGCGTGCCGTTCAGGACGGTCTTCGTGATGGTGTCACGGTCGATCGCCATGGACAGACCCTGGAGGACCTTGGGGTCGATGTCCTTGAACGTCTTCGAGTAGAACGCCGGGTTCAGCGACTGGATCGCCGCGTACGGCTGGTCGATCGCGCCGTCACCGAGGTCCGTCTTGTACTTCGGGAGGTCACGCGGGCCGACCTGGCGGATCATGTCCAGGTTGCCGGAGATGACGTCGGAGTACGCGGCCTCGACGGTCGAGTAGTTCTTGAACTGGATGCCCTTGTTGGCAGCCTTGTTCGGGCCCTGGTACTCGTCCCAGGCCTTGACCTGGATGAGCTTCTTGTGGGTCCACTTCTCGAACGTGTACGGGCCGTTGCCGATCGGCTTCTGGCCGAACGCCTTCGGGTCGTCGTAGAAGACCTTGGGCAGCGGCGCGAACGTCGCGTAGCCGAGCTTGTAGTTGAAGTACGGGACCTTGTTGCTCAGCTCGATCGTGAACGTGGTGTCGTCCACGGCCTTCAGGCCGGACATCTCCTTGGCCTTGGGCGCCCCCTTCTCGGGGTGGACGTCCTCGTAGCCCTTGATGTCGGAGAACCAGAACGCGTTCTGCTGCTTGTTCTCGACGTTGGCGTACCAGTTCCACGCGTCGATGTACGACTGCGCGGTCACGGCCTCACCGTTGTGGAACTTCCAGCCGGACTTGAGCTTGACGGTCCACGTCTGGGAGTCCTCGGTCTCGACGGACTCGGCGTTCGTGAGAACGATCTCGCCCTTGTCGTCGAAGTCCAGCAGCTGGGTGAACAGCGACTGGATGACGTAGGAGCCGTTGCTCTCGTTCGTGTCGGCCGGCATCAGAGGCTTCTGGGGCTCACCGACGTCGATCGAGACGTAACCGGCGGGCTGTCCCGACGTGTTCTTCTTGTCCTCGTCGCCACTACCGCCGCCACAGGCAGTCGCGGCCAGGGCGATGACGGCCGCTCCCGCGACCCACTTGGCGCTCTTGGCACCGCGCATGGGTTTCCTCCTCATGAGTCCACTTTTGACTACAAGAAGGGCACTGGAGAGATTCACCGACACCCCTGACGGTGATCGTTCAGTGCCCCGAGTGTGCTCGTGAGTCGGCACTCCCCACAGTGCGTGACCCATTGACCCGAGCTCAATGGAGCCAACTATTGAGTACGGCCGGGCTGTAAACCACACTTAAAGGGTCTCGGTTTGACAACATCAGACCCGCCCGTGTGCCCGAAATCCGGACAAAGCGATCCCAGACAGACACGCCCGAAACGGACTGTTAACACATGTTCCGGAGAGCGACCCCCGATATCCGGACACCCCGGTCAGGAAAAGAGATTGACGAAGGCCCGGCCCACCACAGTGTCCGTGGTGGGCCGGGCCTTCTGTCAATGCCTGTGCTGACGGGCCGTCCGACGCGTCCTCGGAGGGCGCTGCGGGTCTCCGCATACGGAGCGTTCGGCTCCGGGGCGCCGGAGGTGCCGGAGAACGCGGACAGGGCCGCCCGGAAGCCCTCGGGGGGCGTCCGGGCGGCCCTGGGAGGGCTTGCTGCGCCCTGGGGGCTGCTACGCCCTGGAGGCCGCGGTTCAGCCGTGCTTGGCGCGCGAGGCCGTGCGGCCACGCTGCTTGGCGTCCAGGACGACCTTGCGGATACGCACGGTCTCCGGGGTCACCTCGATGCACTCGTCCTCGCGGCAGAACTCCAGGGACTGCTCCAGCGACAGCTTGCGGGCCGGGACCACGTTCTCCGTGGTGTCCGCGGAGGCCGCACGCATGTTGGTGAGCTTCTTCTCCTTGGTGATGTTCACGTCCATGTCGTCGGCGCGGGAGTTCTCGCCGACGATCATGCCCTCGTAGACCTCGGTGCCGGCCTCGGTGAAGATGACACCGCGCTCCTGGAGGTTGACCATCGCGAACGGCGTGACCGAACCCGAACGGTCCGCCACCAGCGAGCCGTTGTGACGGGTGCGCAGCTCGCCGAACCACGGCTCGTGGCCCTCGAAGATCGAGTGCGCGATGCCGGTGCCGCGGGTCTGCGTCAGGAACTCCGTACGGAAGCCGATGAGGCCGCGGGACGGCACGATCCACTCCATGCGCACCCAGCCGGAGCCGTGGTTCGTCATGGTCTCCATACGGCCCTTGCGGGTCGCCATGAGCTGCGTGATGGCGCCGAGGTGCTCCTCCGGCGAGTCGATCGTCATGCGCTCGATCGGCTCGTGGGTCTTGCCGTCGATCTGCTTGGTGACGACCTCGGGCTTGCCGACGGTCAGCTCGAAGCCCTCGCGGCGCATCTGCTCGACCAGGATGGCCAGCGCGAGCTCACCACGGCCCTGGACCTCCCAGGCGTCGGGGCGCTCGGTGTCCAGGACGCGGAGCGAGACGTTACCGATCAGCTCGCGGTCGAGGCGGTCCTTCACCTGGCGGGCGGTGACCTTGTGGCCCTTGCCGCCCTTGCCGACGAGCGGCGAGGTGTTGGTGCCGATGGTCATCGAGATGGCCGGCTCGTCGACCGTGATCAGCGGGAGCGCGATCGGGTTCTCGGGGTCGGCCAGGGTCTCGCCGATCATGATGTCCGGGAATCCGGCGACGGCGCAGATGTCGCCCGGGCCCGCCACCTCGGCCGGCTTGCGGGTGAGCGCCTCGGTCATCATCAGCTCGGTGATGCGGACGTTGGCCATGGTGCCGTCACGCTTGATCCAGGTGACGGTCTGGCCCTTGCGCAGCTCGCCCTGCTCGACGCGGCAGAGCGCGATACGGCCGAGGAAGTTGTCGGCGTCCAGGTTGGTGACGTGGGCCTGGAGCGGCGCGTCGGCGTCGAACTCCGGGGCCGGGACGTGCGACAGGATGGTGTTGAAGAACGGCTCCAGGTTCTCGCTGTCCTGCGGGACGGTGCCGTCCTCGGGCTTGGTCAGCGACGCGACGCCGTCACGGGCGCAGGCGTAGACGATCGGGAACTCGATCTGGTCCTCGTCCGCGTCCAGGTCCAGGAACAGGTCGTACGTCTCGTCGACGACCTCGGCGATCCGGGAGTCGGGGCGGTCCGTCTTGTTGATGCACAGGATGACCGGCATCCTCGCGGCCAGCGCCTTGCGCAGCACGAAGCGGGTCTGGGGCAGCGGGCCCTCGGAGGCGTCGACGAGCAGCACGACCGCGTCCACCATCGACAGACCGCGCTCGACCTCGCCGCCGAAGTCGGCGTGGCCGGGGGTGTCGATGATGTTGATCGTGATCGGGTCCCCGCCGTCCTTGGGGTGATACTTCACCGCCGTGTTCTTGGCGAGGATCGTGATGCCCTTCTCACGCTCCAGGTCGTTCGAGTCCATCATGCGGTCGTCGAGGTGCTCGGCGGCGTGGGCGGCGAACGCTCCGGCCTGCTTGAGCATGGCGTCGACCAGCGTGGTCTTGCCGTGGTCGACGTGGGCGACGATGGCTACGTTACGGATGTCGTGGCGCGTGGGCATGGGTGGCTTGCGCTTCTCTCGGATCGTGGGATCAGGCGTCTCAGTCGGTCTTCGAGTCCTCGTACGCCCGCCGGGCGGCACGCCACGGCTCGTCCCATCGTACGGGCCTCGGGCGCGCCGGGCTTCCCGGGCCGATCCGCGGAAGCGGTCTTCCCGTGTGATTCAGGCGATATTCAGCCGGTGTCAAGGAGCGGCCGGGCCATCGATGTGGCCGGAACGCGGCGGAGCTGTGGGGGGGGTGAGGAGCGGTGAAGCGATGAACGGCCCGGGTCAGGGCAGACACCACACTGCCCGCCGGCGGAACCGGCGGGCAAGGGTTTTGAGGTGCATCTGAGCTTGGCGTCGGGAGGGTGTGGTAATTGCCCGCTACTTCTTGCGGTCTGCGGGGGAACCTGCCGCTTGCCGGTTCTTGAACCCGATGTCCTGATACCGGGGGGCCGCGAAACCGAAGGCCCCGACGTTCGCGAGCTTCTTGTCGACCGCGACGAGCTGCGGGCGCTGGAAGAGCGGAATCGATCCGGCGGCGGCCCAGATCCGGGCGTCCGCCTGCTTCATCAGCTCCCGCGCGGCCTTCTCGTCCAGCTCTGCGGCGGCCCGGTCGAAGAGCTGGTCGATGTGGTCGGTGCCGACCCGGGTGTAATTCTGCTCCACGAGGAGCGATCCGTCGGTGGCGGGCTCCGGCTTGGCGTAGATCGGGCGTCCGTCGGTGGCCGGGTAGGCGCTGGCGGGCCAGGAGTAGAGCGCCAGGTCGTACGCGCCGGAGGCGATGTGGTCCTTGAAGTAGCTCTCGTCGGGGACCTTGGTGATCTCCGTGCCGATGCCGATCTTCTCCAGCATCACGGCGATCTTGTCGCCGACGCTGCGCAGCGACTGGGAGCCGGGTCCGGAGGGGAGGACGAAGCGCAGGGTCAGCGCCTTGCCGTCCTTGCCGAGCTGTCCCTTGACCGCGGCGGGCGCCGGGGCGGCGGTGCCGACGGGGGCGTACGCTCCGGCGGCTCCCCCGGGCTGCTTGTCCTGGGCGGCGACGGTGCCGTCCTCACCGACGGTGCCGGCCTGGCGGAGCAGGGCGGCGCCCTGGGTGGCGGCGGTCCGGGCGGGAGCCAGGACGTGGACGGCGGAGGCGGCGCCGGCGGAGGCCGGGGCGGGGGCGTGGGCGCCGGGCTTGTTGTCCTCGCCCACGATGTAGAGGCCCTCGGCGCGGGAGGCGGCGCTGTCCTCGGAGGCCTGGCCGGCCTTCCTGCGCTCGGCGGCGGAGTCGGCGGAGTCCTCGGAGCCCTCCTCCTCGTCGGCCTTCTTCCCGTCCTTCTCGCTCTTGGCGTCCTTGTCCTCCTCGGCGTCCTCGGCGGTCTTCTTCTCCGGGTCGGCGTCGGCGTCCTTGTCGCCCTTCTTCTCCGCCTCGCTGCCCGCCTTGGTGTCCTTGGGCGGCTCGGCCGCGCCCCCCAGGGTCCAGCCGGCGTCCGCCAGCAGGGCCTGGGCCTCCTTGGCGTTCTGCTCGCCGAGCGCCCCGCTGCCGTCCTTGTAGCCGGGCTGGCCCGCGAGGGCGAGGTGGCTGCCGAGCGGCTTCGCCGGAAGGCCCAGCGGCCCCAGCACGGTCTGGGCCAGCTCCTGGCGGTCCAGGGCGCGGGCCACCGCCCGGCGGACCCGGTCGTCGGCGAGCGGGCCGGACTCGCCGTTCAGCGCGAGCTGCGTGTAGGCGGGCTCCAGGGACTTGCGGACGGCGAAGTCGCGCAGGGCCTTCTGCTCCGCGGCGTACGCGACGACGGCCTTGCGGTTCTTCTCCCGGGCGACCTGCGCGATCTCCGCGGTCTCCTCGTCGCTGCCGTGCGCCTGGGCCCAGGAACGCAGGGCCTCGGCGGGCGTGACCTCGGAGCCCGGGCCGTGGGCGAGAGGCTGGCCGTTGTTGCCCCGGTCCCGGCGGGCGAGCGTGATGCGGTCGGCGGTGGCCGCGTCGATGTCGGCAATGTGCACCGTGCCGTCGGTGAGGGCCTGGGTGCGGTCCTCGGCGGCGACCGCCCGGAAGACGAGGGTGTCCAGCTTGGCCTTGTCGCCCCACCAGCGCGGGTTGCGGGCCAGCGTGACGGTGCCCTTGGACTTGCTGACGGAGCGCAGGACGAAGGGGCCCGCGGTGTTCTTCAGGGCGGTGCGCGCGCCGTCGTTGAAGGCGTCCGGCGAGCCGGTGATCTCCTTCGGGTAGAGCGGCGAGAACAGCGAGCGCCAGTCCGCGTACGGCTTGGAGAACGTGACCCGCACCTGGAGGTCGTCCGCGCCCCGCTCGATCTTCTCGATCCGCTCGTAACCGGAGTTGCGGGCGGTCCAGAACGCGGAGTCCTTGCCCCTGAGGGCCCGCCACTGGGCGACGAAGTCGGGAGCCCCGATCTCCCGCCCGTCACTCCACACGGCCTGCTGGTTGAGCTTGTAGAGCACCACCTGCTTCGGCTCGCGCTCGATGACCTTCGCGGACTCCAGGTAGTCCGGGTTGAGCTTCGGCTGCCCGGACCTGTCCATCGGGAAGAAGGTCGGGAGCAGGGCTCCGGTGATCCGGGTGGTGGCGCTGTCCGCGTCCGCCTGGAAGGCGTTGAAGGTGGCGGGCAGCGCGTCGACCGCCCAGTTCACCGTGGAGCCGTCGGTGACCGTCTCGCGGGCGGCGGGCGCGATGTCCTGGGGCACTCCCCGGGAGGTCTCCTCGCTGCCGGAGCTGCAGCCCGCCAGCACCGGGATCGTGAGCACTCCGGTCGTGAGGAGCGCGAGCGTTCGGCGCTTTCGAACCGTCCCGCGCGGGACGCCGACGTGGGACATGGCTGATTACCTCCGGGGACGGCCCGGACCACCCCGTACCGGAATGGACCGGATAGTGCGTATGTGGTGGCATTTGCAGTTGATCACACTGATTCCTTCCGCTTACTGAAAGCGCCGCCTCGCGCGAGGGGGCGCAGACACGGCGGGCGGGAGCCGCAAGCTCACCCGCCCGGAGGAACGTTCCGCCCGACGGGGCCCGTGAGCACCCGGCCACATGCCCCCGAGCACCCTGTCCCCGGCCCCCGTGTCCCCTGTCCCCGTGCCGCGTGCCGCGTGCCCCGTGCCCCGCGCCCCGTGCCCCGTGCCCCGTGCCCCGTGCCCCGGCGAACGGTCCGCGTGACACCGGGTGACCTTGCTCCTCGCGCGGCCCAGGATCTAGGGTGAATGCGCTTTCACGAGCCTCGTGATCGCGTCGCCCGGCGAGCAGACCGCCGGCCCGGTACCAGCCCCGCGCCGCCGGACGCGGAGCTGCGGAAGAAGCGGACGGACGGTGGGTCGAGTGAGCGCCCCCACGGTGTACGACGTCGCCGAGCGGTCGGGCGTCTCGATCGCCACGGTCTCCCGGGTCTACCGGAACCCCGATTCCGTACGCGCCCAGACCCGCGAGAAGGTCATGGAGGCGGCCCGCGAGCTGGGGTACGTGCCGAGCGGCAGCGCCCGGGGCCTGGCCAGCCGGACGACGGGCGTGCTCGGGCTGTGCTTCCCGGACTTCGCGGACCAGGACGCCGAGACCGCCGCGGCCGCGAGCGACGCGGACGACGACCAGGCCGTCATGCTCTACTCCGACCAGATCATCCGGGGCATGGAACGGGCGGCCCGGCGGCACGGCTACGCCCTGCTGATCGCCGCCTCGCTGGACGGCGGACCGGAGAGCCTGGTGGCGAAGGTCGCCGGGCGGGTCGACGGATTCGCCGTACTGGCGCGGACCGTGCCGACCGCGGACCTGGAAGTGATATCGCGCCGCCTGCCCGTGGTGATGCTCGCCGGGCCGCGCGAGATCGACCACCTGGACCACATCGTGGTGGCCAACACCGAGGGCGAACGCGAACTGACCCGCCATCTGATCGAGGACCACGGGCTGCGCCGGCTGGCGTTCATCGGCGGCGAGGAGAACTCGCCGGACGCGCAGGCCCGGTTCCGGGGCTTCCAGGAGGCATGCCGGGACGCGGGCCTTCCGGTGCCCTCCCGGCCGGAACTGCGCGCCGGGATGATGACGCAGGCCGAGGGCGCGCTGGCGGCGGGGGCCCTGCTGGACCGGTCGGAGGGTACGGGGGTGGAGCGGCCGGAGGCGATGCTGTTCGCCAACGACCAGATGGCGGTCGGCGCGCTCCAGGCCCTGGAGCGGCGCGGGGTGCGGGTGCCCGAGGACATCGCCGTGACCGGGTTCGACGGGATCCCGCTGAGCCGGATCGTCCGCCCGCCCCTGACAACCGTCCGCCAGCCGATCCGGCAGCTGGGCGAGGAGGCGGTGGAGCTGCTGGTGCAGCGACTGGCCGACCCGGGCCGCGCCCCGGTCTCGCTGGAGCTGCCGGTCTCGGTGACGCGCCGGGCGAGCTGCGGCTGCGGCTGAGCCGGGCCACACCCCGCTGCCGAGCCGTCGACACATCGACCGGTTCGGGCACTTTTATGCGCATAAAGCAGTCGGATTTCTCGGACGAGGTACTGAGCCGGGGCTGGGAGGGCAGAAGCACCTCCTGACCGAGGAGGCTGTGGTGGTGAGTGATCGTATGGGGCTGGCTGCCGTTCTGACGGCCGCGGAGGATGCCGCGCCGGTGAATTCGCTCGATGTCGTGGCGCGCGACCTGCGCACCCGGTTCGGTGCGCGATACGTGTCGTTCCTCTTCGTGGACGTGGTCGGAAATCGCCTGCTGCGGGTCAACGACACCGCCGGCGTCTCCGAGGAGTACCGGACCCAGAGGGTTCCCCTGGCCGGCAGCGGCATCTATGACAAGGTGCTGCGTTCCCAGAAGCTGGTGCAGGTGGAGCAGGACGGGCAGGGTCAGCGCGTGCTCGCGCCCGTGTCCAACCGCGGTGACGCCATCGGCGTGCTGGAGCTGTTCCTCGAAGCCGTCGACGAGGACGTGCTGGCACAGGTCGAGGAGGCGGCGCAGGCACTGGCGTACATCATCGTCGCCGACCGCCGCTTCACCGACCTCTACCACTGGGGCAACCGCACCACGCCGGTCAGCCTGGCGGCGGAGATCCAGCGCCAGCTCCTTCCCTCCGCCCCCTCCTGCGACGCGGCCGAGTTCGCCCTCGCCGGGGCCCTGGTGCCCGCCTCCGACATCGCCGGGGACACCTACGACTACAGCCTCGACACCAACGCCCTCCACCTGTCCGTCACCGACGCCATGGGCCACGACGTCAACGCCTCCCTCATCGCCACCCTCGTCGTGAACGCGTCGCGCGGCGCCCGCCGTGCCGGAGCGGACCTCGCCGAACAGGCCAGCCGGATGCATCAAGCCCTCCTCGACCACGGGAACCACACCTTCGCCACCGGCCAGCTGCTCCGCATCGACCTGGACGGGAGCCGCGCCCAGCTCGTCAACGCCGGCCACCCCGGGCCGCTCCGGCTGCGCGACGGCTCGGTCGAGGAGATCGCCCCGCGGGTCGACATGCCCTTCGGCTTCCCCCAGCAGGGCTCCTACGGGATACAGGACCTCGATCTGCGCCCCGGCGACCGGCTCATGCTCTACACCGACGGCGTGCAGGAACGCGAAGCGGCGACGGTCGACCTGCCCGGGCTCCTGCTCCAGACCGCCGCCGAGCACCCGCGTGAGGTCGTCCGCACGATGGTGACCGCGGTCGCCGACGCTTACGGCGGCCACCCGCCCAAGGACGACGCCACCGTCCTGT
Source organism: Streptomyces sp. man185 (assembly GCA_002551355.1). Taxonomy (GTDB): domain Bacteria; phylum Actinomycetota; class Actinomycetes; order Streptomycetales; family Streptomycetaceae; genus Streptomyces. Next base: position 21,296 of record NTHE01000080.1, read on the forward strand.
GCCTGGACTGGCACGGCCCCCGGAGCGAGACCAGACCGGACGCCTGAGGCCGTAGCCGGGACGCAGCCCGGACGTGTGAACCCGGGGCCCGGGACGCGCCCCGGACGCCTGAGCCCCGGGGAGCGGCCGGCCCCTCAGACCGCCGGGGCCAGCCGCTCCCCGAAGAACCGCGTCCGCCGCGCGTCCAGTTCCGCCGCCTCGGCCACCATCCCCCGGTACGCGAAGTGCCCCGCCGTCAGCACCTGGAGCTCGCGCTCCCCGGCCAGCGCGTTGTGCACCGCGAACTGCCCCGGCGGCGGCACGGACGGGTCGAACAGCGCGGCCGCGACCAGCGTGGGAAGCGTCAGCCGGGTCGCCGCCGTCGCCGCGTCGAAGTAGCGGAGTACGCCGGTGACCCCGGGGTGTTCGCGGTGATGCGCCCGGACCGCCTCCCCGCTCCCCGCACAGGGCAGGGTCAGGCGCAGCGGATGGTTGCCGAAGGTGGGGACCGTGAGCTGGGCCGCGCCGAAGCGGTCGTCCCAGGGCAGCGCGAGGGCCCCGAGCCCACCGCCGAAGCTCTCGCCGAGATAGCCGAGCCGGGGCCCGCCCGGGAGGCCGGCCGACGCCAACTGCGGTACGAGCGCGGTGAGGGCGGAGGCGGCGCACCACAGATCGGCCGCGCAGTCCCCGATGACGTACGTGTCGCGGGAGCCGATCCCGTGCAGGACATGCTCGTCGGCCAGGTCCGGGATGTCCGCCACCCGGCCCCGCTCCCCCATGCCCCGTACGCACGGCAGGATCGCGGCGGCCCCGGGCAGCGGAGCCGGCAGGTCCCGGCCGGGCTCCCGGCGTCCGCCGTAGCCGTGCCCGACGACGAATCCGTACCGCACGGGGCCCTCCGCGGGCAGCGCGAGCCAGCCGCCGAGCCGGACGCCGCCCACGGAGGTGAAGGCGACGCCGTGGATCCGCACACCGTCGCGCTCCTCCTCCACCGGGCCGAGGACCGGCCGTGGGTCCACCGCGCGGGCCCGCGCGTAGCGGCCCCGCCAGAACGCGTCGAAGCCGTCGGGGGCGGTCGGGGCGGGGATGCCGAGAAGGGCGTCCGGCGCGTCGTACCCATAGGCCGGGTCGAACGGGAAGCCGTGGGAGAGCGCGACGGATGAGGCCATGCCGCGAGGGTAGACGCCGACTCTCCGGCGGGACTCCGCCCCCCGGCGCGACGAATCGGTCACATCACCTGTTGTTCCACAAACAGCGCGTTTACGGTTCAACGACAGGCGCCGGGACGCCGACAAGTCGCCGGGGTGTCGAGCACGTTGCACGAGTGTGACCCAGCGCCCTCTTGCGTATTCGCGAACGACTGGCGCAGAGTGATGTATGCGCTTACAGGCAGCGCATACATAGCGCAGCATCCGGATTGCTCAAGGAGGAGCCCTCCCATGTCCCGCATCGCCAGAACCGCTCCCGCCGGCATAGCGCTCGCGCTCGCCGTGACCCTCTCCGCCTGCGGCTCCTCCGGCGGCGACGTCGCGGCCGACGAGAAGCAGACACTCACCGTGTGGGCCATGGGGGCCGAGGGCGAGAAGCTCGCGGACGTGGCCGAGGTCTACGAGAAGGCCAACCCGAACATCACCGTGAAGGTGACCCCGATCGGCTGGGACGTCGCCCATCAGAAGCTCGTCTCGGCAGCGGCGGCGGGCACCCTGCCCGACGTGGCGCAGATGGGCGGCAGCTACCTGGGCGAGTTCGCCGAACTGGGCGTGCTGGAGCCGGTGGACACCAAGGTCTTCGACAAGAAGGACTTCTTCCCGGCGGGCTGGGAGCAGGGCGAGGTGGACGGCACCGCCTACGGCGTGCCGTGGTACGTCGACACCCGGGTCCTCTACTACCGCACGGACCTGGCCGAGAAGGCGGGCGTGAGCGAGGCCCCGGCGAACTGGAAGGAACTCCAGGACCTGGCGACCGCGTACCAGAAGAAGGCCGGCACGAAGTGGGGGCTGTCCATCCAGCCCAGCGGTCTGGACACCGTGCAGAACTTCTACTCCTTCCTGTACTCGGCGGGCGGCGAGATCGTCAACGAGCAGGGCGAGGCGGCCATCGACAGCTCGGAGGCGGTCAAGGCGCTGACGGAGTACGGCAGTTACTTCGACAAGGGCCTCGCCAACAAGTCCGTCCAGCCCGGCTACGACGTGGTGAAGGACTTCGGCAACGGCCGGGTCCCGATGTTCTTCGGCGGCCCGTGGCACGTGACGCTGCTCGACGAGGGCCAGCCGCAGATCAAGGGCAAGTGGGCCATCGCGCCCGTTCCGGCGGACGCCTCCTCCACCTCGATGGCCGGCGGCTCCTCGCTCGTCGTCTCCAAGGACAGCGAGCACAAGGCGGCAGCCACCGAGTTCATCCAGTACCTGACCGACACGAAGGGTCAGTCCGACTGGTACGAGCGGACGAAGGACCTGCCCGCCAACACCTCCGCATGGGAGTCCGGCGTCCTCGCCGACGACGCCGACCTGCAGACCTTCAAGAAGCAGATGGACACCGCCAAGTCCTCGCCGTCCCTGGCCAACTGGACCGAGATCACCGATCAGGTGGACCAGGCCATCGCCAAGGTGACCCAGGGCAAGGCTTCCGCCGAGGACGCGCTGAAGACCGCGCAGTCCGAGATCGAAAGCCTCGTGAAGCAGTAGCCATGAGCACCTCGACCACCACGACCGAGAAGGCCGCACGGCCCGCGAAGGCAGGGGCGACGCCCTCCCCCGCCACCGCGGGCGGCCCCCGCCGCAAGCGGACGCTGGGTACGCAGAACGCGGCGGGCTGGCTGTTCTCCACCCCGTTCCTCGTCCTGTTCGCCGTCTTCATGGCGTTCCCGATCCTCGCCACGCTGGCGATGAGCTTCACCGACTTCGGGCTGCGCAATGTGACGCGCCCGTGGGAGGCGGAGTTCATCGGCCTCGAGAACTACGTCGAGCTCTTCGGCGACGAGAAGTTCCTCACGTCCCTCTTCAACACGGGGTACTTCGTGGTCGTCGGCGTGCCGCTGACGATCGGGATCGGGCTGGTCGTCGCCGTCCTGCTGAACAACGGCATCGACCGGGCGCGGACCTTCTTCCGGGTCGGCTTCTACGCCCCGGTGGTCACCACCATCGTCGCGGTGGCCGTCGTCTGGCGGTTCGTGCTCGACCCGAGCGACGGGCTGATCGCCGGGCTCTTCTCCGAAGTCGGGTGGACCGCACCGGACTTCCTCGGCTCCGAGACGCTGGCGATGCCGTCGCTGATCGTGATGGCCGTCTGGCGGAACGTCGGAACGGTCATGGTGCTCTTCATCGCGGGCCTCCAGGCGATCCCCACCGAGGTGCGGGAGGCCGCGAAGCTCGACGGCGCGAGTGTCTGGCAGGAGTTCCGGGCCATCACCGTCCCCCTCCTGCGCCCGACGGTCCTCTACGCCACGGTGATCACGACGATCGGCTACCTCAACGTCTTCGAGGAGCCGTTCGTGATGACCCAGGGCGGCCCGTCCGACTCGACCCTCACGGTCTCGCTGAACATGTACCGCGAAGGGTTCAACTTCTTCCACATGGGCTACGCGAGCGCGATGGCGTACGTCCTCTTCGTGGTGATCATGGGCATCACGGTGCTCCAGCTCCGACTGCTGAAGGACAACACGAAATGAGCGCCACCAGCAGCAAGGCACCGGTCGAGCCGCTGAAGTCCCGGGCCCGGAAGTCCCGGGCCCCGAAGAAGCGGAGCGCCTCGCGCCCCGTCGTCCACACGCTGCTCTCGCTCGGCCTGCTGGTCATGTCGGCGCCCTTCCTCTGGATGGGGCTCTCCGCCTTCAAGACGCAGAGCGAGCTGTCGGCCAGCCCGCCCGTGTGGATCCCGACCGAGTGGACCCTGACCAACTTCCGGCAGCTGCTCGACAAGCTGGACCTGCCGCTGTACTTCATGAACTCGGTGATCGTGGCGGTCCTGGTGACCGTCTCGAACCTGGTCTTCTGCTCGATGCTCGGCTACGCCCTGGCCAAGCTGAACTTCGTCGGCCGCAACAAGATCTTCGGCCTGGTGCTGGGCGCGCTGATGGTGCCCGGCAACCTGATGCTGCTGCCCCTGTTCGTGCTGATGAGCAAGCTCCGGCTGATCGACAGCTACGCGGGTCTGGTGCTGCCCTTCGCCGCCGGGGCCTTCGGGGTCTTCCTGATGCGGCAGTTCATGCAGTCGATCCCGGACGAGCTGCTGGAAGCGGCGCGGATGGACGGCGCGAGCGAGTGGTACATCTTCTGGCGGATCGTGATGCCGCTGGTGAAGCCCGCCCTCGCGACGCTCTCGATCTTCACGTTCCTGGGCTCCTGGAACAACTTCGTCTGGCCGCTGATCGCGACCAACGATCCTGAGAAGTACACCCTCCCGGTCGCCCTCGCGACCTTCGCCACCGACCCCAACAAGGCGGGCGGCTCCAACGGGATGCTGATGGCCGGGGCCTTCCTGATCGTGCTGCCGGTGTTGATCGTCTTCATCGCGCTGCAACGGCACTTCACCCAGGGCATCGCCACGGCGGGCATGAAGTAACGCCCCCGCCGAGGCACTTCACGTACAGAGACCGCGCCCCACCCCGTAGGAACCCCGGCGCGGCCACACCCCACACCACCACCAGAAAGACATGTCGCGATGACGAACACCCCTGCCCCGAACCAGCCGGCGACGGTTTCCGTCCCGTTCCCCGAGGGCTTCCTCTGGGGCGCGTCCACGGCCGCCCACCAGATCGAGGGCAACAACACCGACTGCGACTGGTGGGTCAAGGAGCACGCCGCCGGCACCCACATCGCGGAGCCGAGCCTGGACGCCTGCGACAGCTACCACCGCTGGCCCGAGGACATGGACCTGCTGGCCTCGCTCGGCTTCACCGACTACCGGTTCTCCATCGAGTGGGCCCGCATCGAGCCGGTCGAGGGCTACTTCTCCCGCGCCCAACTCGCGCACTACCGCCGGATGGTGGAGGGCGCGATCGAGCGCGGTCTGCGCCCGATGGTGACGCTGCACCACTTCACCGTCCCGCAGTGGTTCGAGGCGCGCGGCGGCTGGACGGCCGAGGGCGCGGTGGAGCTGTTCGCCCGGTACGTGGCGGCGTGCGCCCCGGTGATCTCCGAGGGGGTCTCCCACGTCTGCACGATCAATGAGCCGAACATGATCGCCGTGATGGCGGGCCAGGCCAAGCGCGGCGACAACAGCTTCCCGCCCGCCGGCCTGCCGACCCCCGACGACGAGACGACCGAGGCCGTCATCGCCGCCCACCACGCGGCGGTGAAGGAGGTCCGGGCCCTGGACGCGGGCATCCAGGTCGGCTGGACCATCGCCAACCAGGTCTACCAGGCCCTCCCCGGCGCGGAGGACGTCACCGCCGCCTACCGCCACCCGCGCGAGGACGTCTTCATCGAGGCGGCACGCGGCGACGACTGGATCGGCGTGCAGTCCTACACCCGTACGCGGATCGGCCCCGACGGACCGATTCCGGCGGCCGACGACGTCGAGCGGACGCTGACGACGTGGGAGTACTACCCGGGCGCGGTCGGCGAGGCCCTGCGCCACACGGCCGAGGTGGTCGGGGACGTCCCGCTGATCGTCACGGAGAACGGCATCGCGACCGCCGACGACAGCCGCCGGGTCGACTACTACACGGGCGCGCTGAACGAGGTCGCCTCGGCGCTGGAGGACGGCCTCGACATCCGGGGCTACCTGGCGTGGAGCGCGCTCGACAACTACGAGTGGGGTACGTACAAGGCCACGTTCGGCCTGATCGCGATCGACTGGGAGACCTTCGAGCGCACCCCGCGCGACTCGGCGAAGTGGCTCGGCTCGCTCGGCCGCACGCGCGAACTCCCGCGCACGGCAGCGTGATTCCGGTGTCTCCCGATACCGGGGGACGCCCCTGATACGGGGAGCCACCTGACGGCTCCCTCCGGCCCGGGAGCCGGCGGAACCTGACGACCGCCGGCTCCCGAGCCGTCCGCACGAGCACTGTTCCCCTCTCCCCCTTCTGCCACCAGGAGCCGGACCGATGGACCGTCGCACGTTTCTCACCGCCGCAGGGACCGGGGCCGCGGCCCTGTCGCTCGGAGCCGTGACCGCCCCCGCAACAGCAGCTGCCCCCACCGACCGGCGCCTCCTGCGGACCTGGTTCCGCGACACGTACCGCTCGATCGAGGCGATGACGACCGACCTCGGCCTGGTCACCGACAAGATCGATCTCAGGGGCCCCGGGGCTCCCGCCCAATCCCCCCAGACATCACCGACCAACATCGGCTGCGGCCTGTGGTCGACGGTGGCCGCCGCGGGCCTCGGGGTGATCCGCGAGAGCACGATGGTCCGCGTCCTGACCCGTACGGTCACGGCGGTGGAGAAGCTGGAGCGCCACCACGGCTTCTGGCTCAACTGGTACGACGCGCACGACGGTTCGGTGCTGGCGCAGTGGCCGGGAACGGGCGACCCGGTCCGCCCGTTCCTGTCCTCGGTGGACAACGCGTGGCTGGTGACGGGCCTGCGGATCGCCGCCGACGCGGCCCCGGCGCTGCGCCCCCGCATCGACCGCATCCTGGCCACGGCGGACTGGTCGTACTTCTACACCCCGTACGACCCGTCCGACCCGGTGGCGGGCCCCGGCCAGCTCCGGGGCGGCGTCTGGACGGACACGGACGAGCCGACCCCGCACCACTACGGCGCCCTCAACACCGAGCCCCGCATGGCGAGTTACCTGGGCATAGCCGACGGATCACTGCCCGGCGACCACTACTGGCACCTGCTGCGCACGATGCTGCCGGAGCACGAGCAGGAGCAGAAGCCCGGCGGCGGTTACGTCACGGTCGACGGCGTACGCGTGTGGAACGGCCACTACACATACCGCGGCCGGAAGGTGGTACCCACCTGGGGCGGCTCGATGTTCGAGGCGCTGATGGTGCCGCTGTTCGTGCCGGAGCCGGAGTGGTCGCCGCGCGCGTGGGGCGTGACGCACCAGCGTTACGTACGCGGCCAGATCGACCACGGCCTGCGGGAGGCGGAGTACGGCTACTGGGGCTTCTCCCCCGCCAACGTCCCCGAGGACGGCTACCAGGAGTACGGGGTCGACGCGCTCGGCATGCAGGTCGACGGCTACGCCTCCAACACCGACCGCACGCACACCACGGACGGCGAACCCCTGCCGCCCCCCTCGGCGTTCACCAACGGAGTCGTCACCCCGCACGCCTCCTTCCTGGCCCTGCCGTACGCCGGCCGGGAGGCGGTGGCCAACCTCCGTTACCTGGAGAGGGACTTCGGCGCGTACGAGGACGGGCTCGGCTTCCGGGACTCGGTGAACGTGTCGACGGGCCGGGTCAGCGACTTCATGCTCGCGCTGGACCAGGGCATGATCGTCGCGGCCCTGGCCCAGGAACTGCGCCCTGGCCTGCTTCAACGGCCTTTCCGCACGGGCGGGTTCCGGAGCCGGGTGCGGCCACTGCTGGAGCGGGAGCGGTTCTCGGTCTGAGGCCGACGGCACGGAGAGGCCTTGCCGGCGCGCGGGAAGGCTGCCCCGGTGTCCCGCGCGCCGGGATCAGACCTCGCCCGGATCACCCTCGTCGTCGAGGCGCTGAAGGATCTGCGAGAAGTCGCCCTCGTCGAGCAGGCCGATGAGCACTTGGATGATGTTGTCGATGCCGGGATCGCGGACGATCAGACCGTCATAGCACCAGAAGTAGCGGCCGCCCAGATCCTCACCCGTGCGGGAGCCCTTCTCCATCAGCCGCTCGACCTCGTCGAGAGTGAAGACGGTCGCGGTCCAGCGGGAGCCGTCCGCCAGCATCCGCACCTCTACGTCGATGTTGCAGACGGCATCCAGCTCCTCGCCCGCGCCAAGCACGAACGACGCCTCGAATCGATCGGTGCGGACGCGTTACCACGGCTGGTCCCAGCTCTGTTCGAGGACTCCGGGCGGCGGCACGTTGGTCATGGCGGGAGTATGCCAGTGCCATTCGACCTGCTCAACGGGAATGCGGGTCACGAACACCTGGACAGGCACCCGGCTGTCCAAGGCGTCCAACCACGGTCACGCCCCCATCCCGAGGCTCTGCGCACGGTCGTTTTCCGGCCCCGTTTCGTTCACACGGAAACAGTTTCCACACGGCAAGAGAGGGGACAGTACCCTCCCCATCCACGGCGATACCGGACAGCAACTCTGGCTTGATCTGACGCGTTTACTCGTTTCAGCGCGCATAAGTGTTCGTGTCGAGTGAAGAAACCGTGGCAGCGTGTGCCGCTCCGGTGAGCGCGGTGTTCACCGTGTCTACGTATCCCGTGGGGGGATCGCATGGTTTCGCGTGCTTTCGGCACGCCGTCTCGGCGTGCCCGTATCCATCGCAGAAGCGCTCTGACCGCCGCCCTGGTGGTGGCGGCTCTCGGAGCCTCGGCCCTGCCGTCGCTGGCAGCTCCGGGCGGAAGTCCGGCCGCCGATGGGGCGGCGACGTCCGCCTGGGGGCCGGGCGGGCCCAAGGCGGAGATCCCGCCGGTGAAGGTCGGCTCCAACAAGCCGGTCGGCAATGAGACCGAGGCGGCGCCCTCGGCGAAGAAGGCGGCCTGGCTGAAGGCCGAGGAGGAGCGCGCGACGACAGGCACGCCGCCCGCTCCGGCCGCCCGGGAGGCGGCCCGGGGAACGGCCGCGGCCGCGGCCTCGTACGTTCCGGAGGGTCAGGGTTCGGTGCCCTGGCACCAGATATCCGATTTCCGGATCACCGATTCGCTGGTGGCGCGGGTGAACTACTCCACCGGCAACCTGATGCTGGCGGGCACGGACTTCGAGATCGCCGGGGTGGGGCAGAAGCTGCGCCTCGCCCGGACGTACAACTCGCTGGACGCCCCCTGGGGCAAGGTGTCGCAGCGGTGGTGGCAGGAGTACGAGCGCTATCTGAACCTCGAGAACGCGGACGAGGTGGTCCTGTACGACGCCACCGGGGCGGCGGTCCGCTTCGCGAAGGAGTCGGGTGGGGCGCTCACCACCCCGAAGGGCTACTCCAAGGACCTGAAGAAGAACGCGGACGGCACGTACACCCTGACCGACCGCAAGTCCGGCTCGAAGGACACGTACAACGCCGGCGGCACGCTGGCCAAGGTGACCGACAAGAACAAGGGGGCCATCACGGTCGCCCAGCACAACGAGGGCGGCGAGCACAAGGGCTTCAAGCTGACCGAGACCCGCTCCGGGCGCTGGGTGGACCTGGTCAAGACGTACCCGAACCAGTGGCAGGCCAAGGACCACACCGGCCGCACGGCCGTCTTCGACCTGAACGCGTCAGGCGACCTGGCGAAGACGACGGACACCGAGGGCAAGTCCACGGTCTTCGGCTACGACTCCTCGCGCCGGCTGACGAAGATCACCACCCCGAAGGGGCGGGTGACGGTCTTCACCTACGACGACCAGAACCGCGTCACCTCGATGCTCCGCGCCACCGAGTTGGGCGGCTCCGGCCACACCGGCCCGACCTGGACCTACGCCTACTCCGCCGCCACCCCGTCGGCGGCCGGCAGGACGACGGTCACGGACCCGGAGAACCACGCGACGAAGTACGAGCACGACGCGGACGGCCAGGTCGACAAGGTCACCGACGCACTGGAACGGTCGCGCTCCAAGAAGTACGACGCGAACCGCAACGTGGAGGAAGCCGCGGACGCCATGGGCGTGGGCGGGGCCTCCGGAAACGTCACCAAGTACGGGTGGGACTCCCGGAACAACCCCACATCGTCCGAGCTGCCCACCGGTGCGACCGCCACGATGACCGGCTACCAGACGATCGCGGGGTCGGACCTGCCCGAGACGATGACCACGGCGGACGACGAGAAGACGAAGTACACCTACGACACGGCGGGCAACACCAAGTCCGTCGCGGTCCAGGGAACGGGCGGTGGCAACCAGTCCTTCGACTACAACCCCGCCACCCCCACCTGCGGCGGCTTCGAGGGCCAGGTCTGCAAGGTCACCACGAAGATGACGGAGTCGAAGTCGGTCTCCACGACGTTCACCTACGACGCCCAGGGCAACCTGAAGACGGTCAAGGCGCCGGCCCCGCTGGGCACGACCACCTACACCTACGACGGTCTGGGCCGCCCGGAGACGGTGAAGGACGCCCGTGGGGTCACGGTCGTCTACACCTACGACCACCGTGACAGGGTGAAGAAGGTCGACTCCTCCAACTACCTGGCCGTCACCTACGAGTACGACAGCGACGGCAACCTCATCCAGCGCTCCGACGGCACGGGAGTCATCAGGTACGACTTCGACCCCCTCTCCCGCGAGACGGTCCGCACCCTGCAGAACGGCTCCGAGACGGTCCTCGCCTACACCCCGGCGGGCAACGTCGACACCTACAAGGACCCCGCGGGCCTGACCGACTACACCTGGAACGAGGTCAACAAGCTCGCCGAGCTGAAGGACCCCAAGGGCAAGATCACCAAGTACGCGTACAACAAGAACGACGTCCGCACCACGACCACCTACCCCGGTAACACGGTCCAGGAGGTCACCCCGGACAAGTCCGGCCGCCCGGAGAAGATCAAGGCCACCAGCCCGAAGGGCACCCTGGTCGACCTGGCCTACACCTACGCCCGCCCGGACGGTAAGGACGGCGGCAAGATCGGCACCACGACCGACGCGGTCGCGGGGACGAAGACGAGCTACGAGTACGACACGTCCGGCCGCTTCGCCTACGCCGCGGAGAAGAAGGGCAGCACCCTCACCTCCTCCTGGCAGTACTGCTACGACCTCGCAGGGAACCTGACCTCGCAGGGCGTCGACAAGGGCTGCCCGCGCGGCACCACCTACACGGTCAACGACGCCCAGCAGATCACCGCGAAGAACGGCTCGGCCACGGACTGGTCCTACGACAAGCTCGGCAACGAGACCGCCGCCGCCTCCACCCCCGAGTCCGTCCGCACCGGGATGAAGTGGACCGACTACTCCCAGATGACGTCGATCACGACCGGCGGCAAGACGTACGCGGGTCAGTACGGCTCCACCGACCAGTCCGAGCGCATCAAGCTCGGCGACACCTTCTTCCACAACGGACCTCTCGGCCTGTCCGCCACCTCAACGGCCGGAGTGGACACGGGATTCAACCGCGAGCCCGGGGGCACGCTGAACTCCATGACCCGTGGGGGGAAGAACCACTACTACCTGACCGACGCAATCGGCAGCGTCGTCGCCCTGACAGACGAAGCGGGCACGAAGGTCAACACGTACGCCTACAGCCCCCGCGGCGTCCAGCGAGCCGCCACCACCGAACAGGTCCCCCAGCCCTACCGCTTCGCCNGACGAAGCGGGCACGAAGGTCAACACGTACGCCTACAGCCCCCGCGGCGTCCAGCGAGCCGCCACCACCGAACAGGTCCCCCAGCCCTACCGCTTCGCCGGCGGCTACCAGGACCCCACCGGCCTCTACCACTACGCGGCCCGCTACTACGACCCCAACATCGGCCGCTTCACCACCCCCGACCCCTCCGGCCAGGAACAGAACCCCTACCTCTACGCCGCAGGCGACCCCGTCAACNGCCCGCTACTACGACCCCAACATCGGCCGCTTCACCACCCCCGACCCCTCCGGCCAGGAACAGAACCCCTACCTCTACGCCGCAGGCGACCCCGTCAACCGCATCGACCCCACCGGGCTGCTCAGCCTGAGCGGTGTCGCGGACGCACTCGGCCCCATCGGTGACGTGGGTACGGGAATCGCTCACCTGGCCCAGGGAGACACGAAAGCCCTCTGAGGCGACGTGGCAGGCGTGGTCGTCGGTGGTCTCGCGGCCGTAGGTTGCGCAACCGTGGTCGGCGCCACCGCCGCTCCCACTCTGGGAACATCTTTGGGTGCCACAGCCGGGTGTTATGCCATTTCATGGAGCTCAGGACAAATAGCTTCCAACCTCGTAAGCGGATAAAAGAGTTCCGGGAGGGAAGGGCTGGAAGTCCTTCCCTCCCGGATCGCGACACAGATGGGAAACGATATGCCTCGCGTCGGATGGTCCATGGAACAGCGAGCCCTCGTCAAGAGGTACGCCCAGTTCACCGCCGCACTTGCAGTTGTAGGGATCGCCTTCTCTATTTTCCTTATCATCATCGGGAACAACGGAGGGTGGGGGCTCCTGGTTCTCATCACAGCCATCTTGATGGTGACTTACTATTTCACCCAGAAAGGGAAAGGCGGTCAGCCTTGAACCTGCTGACACAGGTTCGCGCTTCGTCGCTCTGACAGGCGAAGCGGGCACCGAGGTCACAGCAGCTTCGTCGGCGGCCCTACCCCCACCCCGGGCCCTTCCAGCATGCGCCGCTGGTGCTCGCGTCCGATCGTCTCGTAACCGATCACGGTCACGAAGGGCGCGAACATCACGACGATCAGGCACACGGCCAACGGCGCGCCCGTCACGGCCAGCAGGCAGGCCGCCAGCAGGACTGCCAGCGTCAGGCCGATGAGGAGCAGGTGGAAACGGTCGACGGCCGAGAGCAGCAGGGTGTGCAGCAGGTAGACGACCAGGAGGTAGAGGGCCACCGGGAGGGCCAGGGCGAGGACGACCGTCGTCTCGGGGATCTCCGCGTGGTGTTCCAGGTAGAGGCCCGCCACGTGCAGCCCCGACCCGGCTCCGGCGACGCCGATGAACAGCGGGATGTGGCCGTAGCCGAAGAGGTAGCCGCGGTTGCGGCGGCGCTCCAGGACCTCGCCGAACGGGGTCGTGAAGTAGACCCACCACATGCCGAAGGTCAGGCCGACCCCCGCGACGACGACGGCGACCGCGTTCCCCGTCCAGGCCGTGCCGTCGGCCCCGCCGAGCAGCTCGCCCGATGAGGCGACCGTGCCGACCACACTCTCCCCGAGCACGATGATCGCGAACAGGCTGTACCGCTCGGCCATGTGGTGTGGGTGCCACGGCGTGCCGCCCGCCGCGCCCTGGGCGAAGACCGGCAGGGCCAGTTCCAGCGCTCCGAGGACGACGAACGCCGCGAACACGGCGTAGACCGGCAGCCCGACGAAGGCCAGGACGACCCACCCGACCTGGGCGATCACCGTCCAGCGGATGTTGGCCAGGCAGACGCCCCGGTACTCGGGGGCCTGGCGGGCGGCACGCGCCCACTGGAACACCATCGCGATCCGCATCACGACGTACCCCGCGACCATCGCCCGCAGTTCGAGGTGGCCGCCCTCGTCGACGGAGTGGAACATCGCCGGGAGGCCGAGCGAGAACACGACGACCCCGATCATCTGGAGCATCGTCAGGACCCGGTAGAGCCAGTCGTCGGTGGCGAAGGCCGAGGCGAACCAGCTGAAGCTGATCCAGGCGACGCTGATCGCGAACATCGCCATGACGAACGCGGTGACCGCGTGCCCCAGGTGTCCCTCGGCCAGCAGCTCGGCGAACTGGGACGACGCCGTACCGACCGCGACGACGAAGGTCAGGTCGAACAGCAGCTCCAGCGGCGAGGAGACCCGCCCGTCCTCCTCGGGGTCACGTCCGGTCATCGGGATGAGCCTGCGCCGCGACCGGCCGGATTCATCGGGCCTGTCGCTCTTGCCGCTCATGTCGCTTTCGGGGTGTTCTGACATGCGCGCCATCATTCCGACGCCGGGCCGCCGCGACGGGGAATCACACGCCGTCGCGTGGCGCGAGGTGCGGGTACTCCCCCGCGAGTACGGCGTCCACCGCCGCGCGCGTCGGATCGGTGACGTCCCAGTCGTGGGCGGAGGGGTGACCGGTGAACAGCCCGCACGCGTCCTCGCCCCGGGGGTCCATCGCCCCGCACCAGGCCAGCTCCGCCAGGGTGGCCCGCTCACCCCTCCAGCGGGCCCAGACGGCGGTCTGGTTCGCGTCGTTGTCCCATAACGCCATCGCATGGTCGCCGTCGTGGTCGGCGGCCAATTCGCAGAGCAGGTGTCCGGCTTCCGGGCGGCTGCCGCCCCCGGCAGCGGCGAGGCGGAGCACGAAGTCCGGGGGCGGCAGCAGGGTTACGGCGGTGCACTGGTCCATGGGGCGGGAATCCTCCGGTCGTCGCCTTCAGGGCGCGTCGGTGTCGGGTACGTCGGGGGGGTCGGGTCGGCCGGGGGCGCCAGGGCCGTTGAGCGTGCCGGGGGCATCGGGCATGCCGGGGGCGTCGTCCTCGGAGACGAGTCGCCGGACCTCGCTGTGGACGTGTGCGGCGATGAGGTCGCCGAGCGGGTCGGTCACGGAGAAGGAGTGCGGCCCGGAGTGGTGGTCGAAGTACGCGCACGTGGTCACCGTGCGGGTCGCCAGTTCGCGGAGCACGGCAGGGCACAGCCGCAGCGTGTCGAGCCGGTGGACGCGGTGGGCGCCGGTCCCCGACCAGAGGAGCCACAGGTCCCGGTCGTCCGGGGTGTCCGCCGTCCACAGGTGCCCGGCGTGCTCGGCCGACTCGCCGTGGTCGCCCAGCTCGCACAGGACGAACTCCTCCGGCTCCACGGCATCGGGCGGGTGCTCCGGCCCGCCCTCCATCGTCGCCAGCGCCAGCAGCACTTCCGCGTACGGCACTTGGGTCACGGCGGTGCATTGCAGCACGCGGTCAGGCCCCTTCCGTACGGGGGCGAGGCGGGGACGGGTGGTCCGCCGAGGCTTCCGCCGCCCACCCCCACAGGTCCACGGGCCACGCGCCGAGGGTTACGCGCAGCCCCACGAAGGGATCGACCACGGTGAGCAGGGCGGGGCGCCCGGACTCCAGCGCGCCCAGGGCGTGATCCTGGCGGCCGCGGTCGTCCGCCCACGCCCGGAGCGCCTCGGGAGCGTCGGAGCCGTGGAACGTGACGGGCCGAACGTCCCTCACCCCGAGCCACGGGACGGCGGGGGCCGGACCCGGATTGCGCCCGTGCCCGTCCGCCAGCCTCAGCGCCTGCCGCCGCAGCCAGCGCAGGACGAGCCGGCGGTTCGGCAGGGCGACCCCGCCGAGCGGAAGGGCCCGGCCGCCGGCCGTCACCGTGACGGCCGCGACGTAGTCCAGTACCCTCGCACGGCCCGCGCCGGGAAGGGCCGCCCTCACAGCACTTCCCCCCGGCTGCGGGCGTTGAGCCGTGCGGTACGGGCCCGTAACTGCTCCATGAGCAACGCGGGCCGTACGTAACGGGGTTCGACCTCCCACTCGCGCCCGCCGCCGACCGGCCGGAGGGACCAGTACGGGCCGGCGACGCCCTGGAACTCCCCCACGCGGTCACCGCGACTGGTGTCCGCGAGCAGAGTCCCGGGGGCGGGGACGCCTGGGGGCTGATCCGTATTCGTGCTGGCGTTCTCGCCGTACACCGATCGCTCCTCTCTGTAGCCGAACGACTACCGGGGCGACTCAGCGTGGCCTAGCGTGGATACGTCTTCAACGTTTCGGAACTGGGGGATACGTTGGTCAACCGCAAGGAAGTGAACCCGGACGGGGGCCCTGAGGCGGCCTACGGAGCGCGTCTGCGGCGGGAGCGAGAGGCTCGGGGCTGGAAACAGGACGATCTCGGGGGCCGTATCGGCTACACGGGGCGGCACGTTTCCGGCGTGGAATTGTGTCACAAGTCCCCAACTCGCAAGTTCTCGATCGCCGTTGACGTGGCGATGAATTACACGGGAACCGCTGATTCGTTCGAGCGTGAGTGGCGCAAGATCAAGCACGGGGTGCTGTTGCAGGGCTTCCCGGAGTACGTGGCGCTGGAGGGCCGGGCGGCGGAGATCCGGCTCTTCGAGGTGGGCGTCATCCCGGGGCTGTTGCAGACCCGGGAGTACGCGGAGGCGCTGGCACGCGGGGCGGTCGACCGGGGCGTCATCATCTCCGAACAGGCCGATCAGCGTGTGTCGTTGCTCATGGAGCGTCAGGGCGCGCTGTTACGTACCGTGCCTCCGATGCTGATCGCGGTGCTGGACGAGAGCTGCATCCGCCGCCCGATCGGCAGCCCTGCCGTGATGGACGCTCAGTTGCAGTATCTGGTCGACTTCGCCACGCAGTCGCACACCATGCTGCAGATCGCCCCGTACCGCATCGGTGAGCAACGGCCCTTCAATCGGGCGGTGAATCTGCTGACGCTCCAGGACCGGTCCGTGGTCTCCTACGTCGAGTCCGAGACGCAGGGCCATCTGGACCGTGAACTCAGCTCTGTTATCCCGATGGTGAGGTCCTACCATCAGTTGCAGGCTGTGTCTCTGTCGCAGACAGATACCGTGGACATGATCCACCAGCATCGAAAGGGCACCCCGTGACGACCGAATCCACGACCCAGCAGTGGGTCAAGTCCTCCTACAGCGACAACGGCGGAACCTGCGTCGAGTGGGCCCCCGCCACCGCCTCCACCACCGGCATCGTCCCCGTACGCGACTCGAAGAACCCGGGCGGCCCGGCCCTGGCCCTCGCCGCCGACGCGTTCACCTCCTTCGTGGCGGGCGTCAAGGCAGGCGGCTTCGACGCCGCCTGACCGCCACCGCTGCCACCACTCCGGCTACGCCCCACCGTGCTCGCATGGTGGGGCATCCCGCGCTCCGGCATAGGCCCTGGGCCCACCCAGGCCGGGTCGTTCACTGGATCACCGAAAAAGAAGGGGGTGGAATGATGCCGGCCACGGCCTCCGAAGAATCGTTCCCCGGTCTGTCGAGCAACGCTGTCGACGGCCTCGTCCCGTGCCCCTGCTGCTTCGAGGAGACCCTGGAGGAACGGGCCAACTTCGAGATCTGCCCCGAGTGCGGGTGGGAGGACGACGGCCAGGATGACGCGGACGCGCACGTCGTGCGAGGCGGGCCCAACGGCCGGCAGAGCTTGACGCAGGCCAGGCTGGAGTACCAGGAGGAGGTGGCGGAGGCCCGCCGCCGCCCCTGACCTGCCCAGCGCGGCCTACACTCCCGGTGTGAAAGCCGTGAAAGCCGTGGAACCGGAGCCGAAGCCGAATCCAGTGATCCGCCCGGCGGTCCCGGCCGACCTGGACGCCGTGGCCGAGATCTACACGTACTACGTCCGCCACACCGTGATCACCTTCGAGGAGAACCCGCCACCGGTGGGAGCCTGGCACCAGCGCCTCGACGACCTCGCCGCTCGTAACCTGCCCTTCCTGGTCGCCGAGTTGTCCGGCGAGGTCGTCGGCTACGCCTACGCAGGCCCTTGGCGCCCCAAGCCCGCCTATCGGCACACCGTGGAGAACTCGATCTACCTCGCCCCCGGCCGCACGGGCCGAGGTCTGGGCGGAGCGCTGCTGGAAGCCCTGCTGGCCGCCTGCACCGGGACGCACGTACGCCAGATGATCGCCGTCATCGCCGACGCGGGCACCGACACGTCCGCCGCCCTGCACCGCCGCTACGGCTTCACGGACGCGGGCCGGCTGGCCGCCGTCGGCTTCAAGCACGACCGCTGGGTCGACACCCTGCTGATGCAGCGGACCCTGGGCCGCCCGGCGACGTCGTCCTGCTGACCAGCGAGGAACCGAGGCGATGACCGACCACTGCTGCGCGGTGATGACGACCCAGGTGAACTGGCACTGCGACCAGCACGACACCCCCTCCACCTGTCCGGACGCGCTGATCCGCTTCAGCGCGAGGCTCCAGGAGTACGGGTTGGTCATCCATGACGGCGGCGCATCGACCCTCGGGATCGACTTCTGCCCGTGGTGCGGACAGCGCCTCCCCGAGTCCCAGCGGGACCGCTGGTTCGATGAACTGGAGCGTCGCGGGATCGATCCATGGGAAGACCCGATCCCGCCCGAGTTCCAGGACGAGGGGTGGCTTGCTCCGCCGCGTCAGGAGCGGGACGAGCGTTGATCCGCTTCTGGACCGGGTTCCCTCAGCGCCCTTTTTCTGGCGCGGGCGCGACCCACGGCCTGGGTCGCGCCTTCCAGGGCCATGACGACGACCACGACAGTGATCAGGCGCTGCCACCACGGAAAGCCGAAGAACTCCCCGCACACATAGCCCGTGCCGAACGCTACGACGAGCCCCACTGCGAACGGGAGCATCTTCACCTCGCCGTTCGAGGAGGTCGACCCCGATAGTGACGTCACGCCGAAAGCACGTCCTTCCTGTGACTGATGACGGAAGAACTCGCCTGATTGATCGGCGAATTACCGGGTGTCACCCCGGAAACGGCACGCAGCGCGCACCCTCACTCCCCCGTGTACTTCCCCTGCTGTTGAGCCGCATGACGACGATGTGGTCAGCACCGAACACGGCTGCCACGGACCCTAGTCGGAGCTGATCATCGTCTCAACTGCGGCCCGCTGTGAACGTTCGCACGGCCGGGGGAAGCCGTGTCAGTCGCTGGAGACCAGGTGGGGGCGGTCGACCGATCGGCAGCCCCCCAGGCTCCCGGGGGCGCGGCCCCCCTCCCACTCACTCCTCGACGGGCCCGTCCGGCCGTGGGCCAGGAGCCAGGACCTTGGCGACGAAGCTCGCGAGCTGTTCCCGCAACCGCTCCCGCGGAATCCCTCCTTCGCCGGCCAAGTGCTCGACGAGGTCGGCCCGAGTGGCGGCGAGCAGGGCGTGGGCGGTGAAGTCGCTGTCGGCCAGGCCGGGAATCTGCTCCAGTACGGCTCGGAGCAGGCCGTGCCACCGCTCGTAGTGATCCGCCCGGTACGGGCTACTGCCGCCGGCGCTCCCCTCCAGGGCCAGCGCGAGGCGTCCGTTGTCGAGCTTGAAGCACAAGAGGGCATCGAGCAGGGCGCGTACGCGATCCCGCGGTGGGGTCGCGGGCCCCAGGGGTGGCGGTCCGGTCTCGACGGCCCGTCCGATCGGCTCCAACCGCGCCTCGTACAGCGCGCGCAGCAGCCCGGCGCGATCGCCGAAGGCCCTAAAGAGCGTGCCCTTGCCGACTCCGGCCGCCGCCGCGACGTCGGCCATCGTGACGTCCTCCGGACTCGCGCGGCGGCTGAAGAGGGCATCGGCAGCCGCGAGTACGGCCTCCCGGTTGCGGATGGCGTCCTTGCGGGACGACTGGCGTTCGGACATGCCGCTCCCTCCGTTTGCAAAACGGACCCACGGTCCATATCTTTAAATGGACCCAGGGTCCGGATTCTACGACTGGAGGACACCCATGCCCGCACCGACCTCCCCGGCGGACCTTTTCCGCCACAGCCTGCGACTGATGCTCGACAAGGACATTCCCGCCTGGGTCGCCCTGTGGGCCGAGGACGGAGTGATGGAGTTCCCGTTCGCTCCCGACGGCTGGCCCCGGCGTCTGGAGGGGAAGGAGGCCGTCGCCGCCTACATGCGCCACTACCCCGACCACATCGACCTGCACGACTTCCCCGAGCTGCGGATCCTGCAGACCACCGACCCACAGACCGTCGTGGTCGAGATGCGCGGGGTCGGCCGACTGGTGGAGAGCGACGCCCCCTTCGACATGACGTACATCGCCGTCGTGACCGTGCGCGACGGGCACTTCACCTCCTACCGCGACTACTGGAACCCCCTCGCCGTCCAGGAACCCGGCGCCGACTTCACCGGGAGCAGCCGATGACCACCGCACCCACCACGCTGGTCATCGGCGCGACCGGCACCACCGGAAGCCGCACCGCCGCGCAGCTCACAGCAGCGGGTCACCGCGTCAGGGCCGCCAGCCGCCGGGCCACGCCGGTCGCCGGGACCGAGCACGTCCCCTTCGACTGGTACGACCCCGCGACGCATGCGGCCGTTCTCGACGGCGTGGACCGCGTCCACCTCGTACCGCCCGTGGGCGACTCCGACCCCGCGGCAACGATGCTGCCGTTCCTCCAAGGGGCCCGCGCCGCCGGCGTGCGCCGCGCGGTGCTGCTCAGCTCCTCGGCCATCCCGGAGGGCGGCCCGGCGGTCGGAAAGGTGCACCAGGCTCTGCCCGGCCTCTTCGGGCAGTGGGCGGTGCTGCGCCCCTCGTGGTTCATGCAGAACTTCACCGGTACGCACGCCCACGCGCTCAGCATCCGCGACGAGGGCGTCATCCGGACCGCCACCGGGACCGGCCGGGTCGGCTTCGTCGACGCGGAGGACATCGCGGCCGTCGCCGTACGCGCTCTGACCGACGAGCAGGCCCCCGACACCGATCTCGTCCTCACCGGACCCGAGGCGCTCGGCCACGACGACATCGCCACGATCATCACCGAGGTCACCGGAAGGCCCGTGGTGCACCATCGCCTGTCCTACGAGGAGCTGCGCGATCGCCTCACGACGCAGGAGGTTCCGCTGGAGTTCGCCGCGATGCTGGCCGGGATGGACCGCGCCATCGCCGAAGGGGCGGAGGACCGCCTCACCGGCACCGTCCAACGCCTCACCGGGCGGCCCCCGCGCACCTTCCGGTCCCTGCCTGAGCGGGAGACGCGCTGCAGCGGCTGACGTTGCGGAAAGGTCAGCCGTTCCGGTCGGCGGCCCTGTACGGCATAGGCCCGGGGAGACGCTGGCCCGGGGCGGCGTCGAGGCGCACGAGGGTGGGGAGGTCAGCCCGCCGGGCGTCGGGCCGGGCGTCGGCGTTCTCGGCCATTCCCCCGGCGGGGCATGGCCGGCGCGCGCGGCGCGGCCCGTCCGTGACGTGCCGCGCCATGATCTCGGCGGCTTCGTCGGCTTCCGGGACATGCGCGGTGACGGCGTAGTGGCGGTTGCCGACCTGGACGGTCGTCAAAGGCGCGTCCAGGAGATCGAGAAACCACGGTGCGTCAGCGGGGGAAGCCAGGATCCAGCAGCCGCGTTCCGCGTCGTACGCGATGACCTCCAGCGGCGTGTGGCGCAGGCGGCCGTCCGTTCTGGCGGTGTGGTGCAGGAGCAGCAGACGGCGGCCCAGGACCGGTCCCAGTCCCACCCGGAAGAGAACGACGCAGAGGCGTGCGAGGCGTCGCCGCCCGCCGCCCGGGGGTGGACGGTTGTGCTGAACGCCGTACCGTCTCCTCGTCATCGAGCCGCCTCCTCGCGTCGTGCAGGGGAACCGATTGCGTAACGGAAACCTGGGCCAACCTTTAGCATGAGCAATCTTTGCATAGCCTAAAGTTGGGTGGCCGGGGAAGACGGCCTGCCGGAGGACGTCCGTCTGCTAGGAGCACCGTGGCCACTGGGAAGCGAAGGGACAGCGCAGCAGTGCTGTCCTGGCTGCCGATCGCGGTGATGGCGGTCGTCGCCGGAATAGACCTGGCGGCGGGCCCGGAGGGCGGATTCCTCCCGCTGGTCTCCCTCGGCCCCGCCTTCGCCGGGCTGATCGGCACCTGGCGGCGTACCGCTCTCATCGGCGGCGCGGCCCTGCTGCTCTGCGCCGGTCTGGGCGTCTACGACGGACTCTTCGACACCCGGCGGGGGTGGACGGCCATGGCCTCGGTCGCCGGAGTCACCCTGGCCGGCGCCCTGGCCGCGGGTTCCCGGATGCGGCGCGAGGCGGAGCTGGCCGGCGTGCGCTCGGTCGCCGAGGCGGCCCAGAGCGTGCTGCTGCGTCCCGTGCCCCGGCATGTCGGAGAGCTGCGGGCCGCGGTCTCCTACACGTCCGCGGTCGCGGAGTCACGGATCGGCGGCGACCTGTACGAGGTGGTGGCGTCGCCCTACGGGGTTCGCGTCATCGTCGGGGACGTCCAGGGCAAGGGGCTCGCCGCGGTGGCGACGGCGGCCTCCGTCCTGGGGGTGTTCCGGGAGGCGGCGCACGAGGAGCCGGATCTGACCGCACTCGCCGCGAGGCTGGAGCGCACCGTGGCCCGCGAGGCGGACGGGGAGAAGTTCGTGACGGCCATCCTCGCCGAGATCCACACCGACGAGCGGGTCGCCGTCCTCCTGAACTGCGGACACCCCCCGCCCATGATCGTCCGCGCCGACGGCTCCACCGACCTTCCCCATCCGCCCGCTTACGCCCTTCCGCTGGGCCTGGGCATGCACGGCGGGGAGCCTCCTCGGACCCACCGGTCCAGGTTCGCTCCGGGCGACCAACTGCTGCTCTACACCGACGGGGTCACCGAAGCGCGTGACGCCGAGGGAGTCTTCTACCCCTTGCGGGAACGGGCCGGGCTGCTCGGCGACCCGCATGCCGGGCAGGCTCTCGCAGCACTGCGCGAGGACGTCACGCGCCACGCCGACGGCTCCTCGCACGACGACGCGGCGATGCTGCTGCTCCGCTACCGGCGGCGGTGACGCCGCGCGGGCACCGGTCGCGGTGCATCGGCCAGGGCGTACGCAGGATAGAAAGGTGTCATGGGCAGGAAAGCCGCTCCGGCGGGGCGCATGGACGATGTGGACGCGGTGACCGAGGCGGTGCTGACGGCTTCCCGCCTGCTGGTCGCGGTCTCCGCACGCTCCCTGGCGGAGGTGGAGGAGCGGGTGACCCTCCCCCAGTTCCGGATGCTGGTCGTGCTCTCCTCCCGGGGGGACACCAAACTCGTCACGCTGGCGGAGCTGCTGGGCGTGGCCCCGTCCACGGCGATGCGCATGATCGACCGGCTGATCACCGCGGGCCTCGCCGACCGGCAGACCAACCCGGGCAACCGCCGCGAGACCCTGCTCCGGCTGACCGCGGAGGGGCGTCGCACGGTGGAGAACGTCACCGCGCGCCGACGCGAGGAGATCGCCTCGATCGTTCAGCGTCTCTCTCCGCACCAGCGGACGGCGTTGATCAGTGCGCTGACGGACTTCAACAGCGCGGGCGGCGAGCGGTCCGCGCGGCTGCCGGACGAGAGCCCGGGGCCGCATCCGCTGGGCTGGGGCGAGACGGCGGGCTGATCCGGCGCCGCGCCCCGGCATCGAAGCGCTGACGGCCGTCCGCGGGACGGCCGCCGCACAGCTTCCCGGGTGGCGGCCCGCGCACGGAGGCCCGGCACGGTAGATCACCTCGGTGCGGACCTCTGAACACCCGGGAACCCATCGGTACCGGATAAGGGGTCTGACAGAGAGGGGATCCGCCACCGCGCCCACCACACCCCGCCGGGGCGGCAGGGTTTCCCGCCGAGCCGGCCCTCTTGGCAGGATGTTGACATGACCTTGACACTCGCCAGTCCGCGCCCGAGGCTCGGAATCCCCCCATGGACCGCTGACGACAATGAGGTGTAACCCCCATGCGATCACGCCCCATCGGATTCGTTCTCTCCACCCTCGCCGGCGCGGCCCTGGCGTTCGGCGGCACCACCGCCACCGCCTCCGCGAGCCCGCCCCCCGCCCCGGCCGCCGGCTCCGCGTCGGTCGGCGCCGCCCGTGCGGCCGACGGCTGCTACACCTGGAGCGGAACCCTCCGGGAGGGGTCCAGCGGTGAGGCGGTACGCCAGCTCCAGATCCGGGTCTCGGGCTATCCCGGCACCGGAAACCAGATCGCCGTCGACGGGGCGTTCGGCCCGGCCACGAAGGCGGCCGTGTCGCGCTTCCAGGCCGCGTACGGGCTGGCCGCCGACGGCATCGCGGGCCCCGCGACCTTCAACAAGATCTACCAACTGCAGGACGACGACTGCACCCCGGTCAACTTCACCTACGCCGAGCTGAACCGCTGCAACTCCGACTGGTCCGGGGGCAAGGTCAGCGCCGCCACCGCCCGCGCCAACGCGCTCGTGACCATGTGGAAGCTCCAGGCCATGCGGCACGCGATGGGCGACCGGCCCATGACCGTCAACGGCGGCTTCCGCAGCGTGTCCTGCAACAGCGCCGTCGGCGGCGCCGCCAACAGCCGCCACATGTACGGCCACGCGGCGGACCTCGGTGCGGGATCCCAGGGCTTCTGCGCCCTCGCCCAGGCGGCCCGCAACCACGGCTTCACCGAGATCCTCGGCCCGGGCTACCCCGGCCACAACGACCACACCCACGTCGCCGGGGGCAGCGGCCGCTTCTGGTCCGCGCCGAGCTGCGGCATCTGACGCCGCGGCGGGCTCATGACGTACGGGGGCCTCCGGTCGGCGGACCGGAGGCCCCCGTACTCGTGCTCGTACCTCCCGCCAGGACGACCAGCCCATCCCCGCCACCACGGCCAGCGCCGCCAGCAGCACGCACAGGGCGCCGTTGACGATCCGGTGCCCCCAGAACACCGCGACGAACTCCCGGATCGTCGCGCTCGGCCAGAAGTACGCGGCGGTGGGCGAGCCGGTCACCTGGCCGCGCACGCCCTCCCTGCGGGCGGTCATCGCGGCGCGGAACGCGTGGAAGTTGTTGGTCACCACGACGCAGACGTAACCCTCGTCGGCCGCCTCCATGAGGCTCCGGCTGAAGCGCAGGTTCTCCGTCGTCGTACGGGAGCGGTTCTCCTCCAGGACGAGGTCCGGGTCGGCGCCCTCGGCCACCAGCCAGCGGCCCATCGCCTCGGCCTCCGGCAGCTTCTCGTCCGGGCCCTGGCCGCCGGAGACCAGCAGGACGGGGGCCGGTCCGCCCCGGGCCGACTGCCGCTCCTGCACGCGGAGTCCGGAGCGCAGACGCGAGGCGAGCAGCGGGGGAACGCGTTCGCCGCCGACGAGGCCCGACCCCAGCATCACCACGAACCAGAGCAGGAACACGCCCGTCGGCGCGCAAGCGATCACGGGGACCTCGGGTTCGTCGGTATGTCTGCGTCGGGACGCGTGCACGTGTACGACGGCTACTGCACCTCAGGTCTAACATCCGCCTCTGACGGAACGGCCGTGGGAGGCGCACGGTCGCGGCAGCCACCGCACGCGGTGCGTCGGTCCTACGCTGCACCCGTGCACAGCATCGAGCTGCTCCCGGACGAGGCGACCGACCGAGCCGTACGGGGCGTGTGGCAGTCCCTCGCGGACGAGGGCCTGCCCAGCCAGAGCGCGCACCACCACCCGACCAACCGGCCGCACCTCACGCTCGCCACGGCCGAGGCCGTCCCCGCCGGAGCCCGTGCCGCGCTGGCGGAGGCCCTCGCCGAGCTTCCCCTTCCCCTCCACCTGACCGGGCTGCTGCGCTTCTCCGGCCGGGTCGATGTGCTGGCCTGGGCGGTCCGGCCCGAAGCCGCCCTCCTGGAGCTGCACGAGACGGTGTGGAGGATCCTGCGGGGGACCCCCGGAGGCGACCGGTCCAACCCGCTGCTCTCCCCGACTCGTTGGGTGCCGCACATCACGCTCGGCCGGGGCCGTGGCGCGGTGTGGCCCGGCCCCGACGGCCGGTGGCTCCCCTGGGGAGCCACCGGGCCGGGAACCCTGCCGGGGTGGTGGGCCGAAGCCCGGTCCTACGACTCGGTGAGCCGCACGACGACCGGGATCGGGCCGAGGACGCCGTGAGCCCCGCCCTTACGCGCGGAGCGCCGAGGACGCCCTGAGCCGCCGCCCGGACGCGCAGGGTGGGGTGGCGGAGCGCCGTGCCGGACGTCAGCGCACCAGCCGGACCAGCTTGTGGTTGGCGAACTCCTCCATGCCGAACCGGCCAAGCTCCCGGCCGAATCCGGACCGCTTGACCCCGCCGAACGGCAGCTCCGCCGCGGTGCCGGACGGTGCGCCGACGAACACCATGCCGGTCTGCAGGCGCTGGGCCACCCGCTCGGCCTGGGCGTCGTCGTCGGTCTGGATGGAGGCGCTGAGACCGTAGGGCGAGTTGTTGGCGAAGTCCACGGCCTCCTCCTCGGAGCCGACCTTGAACAGCAGGGCCACCGGTCCGAACAGCTCTTCCTTGTAGGCCCGCATGTCGGGGGTGATGCCCGCGAGCACGGTGGGCTCGTACCAGGCGCCGGGGCGGTCGATGCGCTTGCCGCCGGCCAGCACCGTGGCCCCCTTGGAGATCGCGTCCTGGACCTGCTCGTCCAGGGTCTCGACCGCCTTCTCCGACGAGAGGGGGCCCATGAAGGTGCCGGGGTCGGTGGGGTCGCCGACGGTGATGCCGCGGACCGCCTCGGTGAAAGCGGTCGAGAAGCCGTCGTAGTGCTCGTCGAGGGCGATGATGCGCTTGGCGGCGTTGCAGGCCTGGCCCGCGTTGCCCATCCGGCCGATCAGCGCGTTCTTCACCACCTGTTCCATGTTCGACGTACCGAGGATCAGGTACGGGTCGGAGCCGCCCAGCTCCAGCACGACCTTCTTCAGGTTGCGGCCCGCGATCTCCGCGACGGCCGCTCCCGCCCGCTCCGAACCCGTCAGGGAGACGCCGTGGATCCGGTCGTCACCGATCAGCGTCTCGATCTGCTCGTTGGTGGCGAAGATGTTGACGTAGGCGCCCTGGGGCAGGCCCGCGTCCAGGAAGAGCCGCTCCATCGCCAGCGCCGACTCCGGACACTGCGGGGCGTGCTTGAGCAGGACCGCGTTGCCCAGCATCAGGTTCGGCGCGGCGAAGCGGGCCACCTGGTAGTACGGGAAGTTCCACGGCATGATCCCCAGCAGGGCCCCGACCGCCTCCTTGCGGATGACGGCCCGGCCGCCGGAGGCGACGTCGAGCTCCTCCGCCTCCAGGAAGCCCTCGCCCCGGTCGGCGTAGTAGCGGTAGATGGACACGACGGTCGCGAGCTCCCCGAGGGCCTGCTTGACCGGCTTGCCCATCTCGCGGGTGATGATGGCGGCGAGCTGGTCCTTGCGCTCCTCGTAGAGGTCCGCGACCCGCCGCAGAACTTCGGCCCGCTCCGCCGCCGGCCGGGCGGCCCAGGCGCCTTGCGCGTCGTCGGCCAGGGCGAGTGCGTCGCGCAGCTCCCCGTCGGTGGCGGTGGGGTACTCCTGTTCCGTCTCACCGGTGGCAGGGTTGACGACTCGATAGGTACTCATGACTTCCTTTCGCGGAGAACTCCCGGACGAGGTCCGTGCGAGACGGAAACGGTCGCAGGACAACCGGGCGGACATTCGGGTACCCATCCGGCAGATGCGAACACCTCGGCCCTCCCATCCCGCTTGCGGTTCCGCTCGGCCGGAGCACGCCGACGCCGGCGGCCTGGGCAGACTCCGCCTGGCGCACGAGGCCGGCGCATCGTGAGGACATGGCCCTGTCAGTACCGGCGGCTACCGTCTGCCGGATGGAGAACACGGTCCCCCGCGGCAGCTGGCTCGACGACCGCACCTTCCGTACGTTCGTGAGAGAGGTCGCGCCGCTGCGCCCGGGCTCGTGGAGCCTGTCCGAGTTCGAGCGCGCGACATCCGCGCTGGGCTGGGAACTCCGGGAGCCCAAGGAGGTCGCAGGCCAGATCTGGCGCAGGTTCGCTGCCCGGAAGGGGCCTTCGGCCGGTTACGGCACCCTGATCGGCGACGCCTCGGAACCCGAGCAGGTGCGCAGGCTGAACGTCCGCGTCGTCGACCTGCCCGACGAGGACGTGCGCGGCGCCGTGGATCGCGCCCGCGCCGCCTGGTGGATCATGGAGGAGGAGCTGGGCCCGCCCGCGATGTGGGGCGGCTGCTCGGGCCCGTGGATGCTGTGGCGGCAACCCTGTCCCGCCCTCCCCTCCCTCCTCGTACACGCGCATGACGACGGCGAGATGAGCCTCGAACTCCTGCCTCCCGAGACGGACGCCGACAACGTCGGACAGGCCCGCGCCCGGGGCCGCTGGCATGCCGGCGAACCGTCCGACCAGCCGACCGCCCTCTCGCCCCGGGTGATGCCGGCCCGCTCCGGCACCGGCTGGGAGGTGGTGGAGAAGCGCCTGTGCGACGCACTGCGGTCCCTCGACCACGACACCCCGTACTTCCCGGGCAGGTTCATCCTGCGTCTGGGGGCGGCCCAGGACGCTCAGCGCTTCGTCCAGTGCTGGAGCCAGGACCTGGGGCTCGTCATCGAGGCCACCGGTTACGTGCACCAGCCGGATGCGGCCGACCCCGCCCGGCTGGCCGGGAGCGGCTGGGAGGACTCCCGCTCGGTGTGGCAACGCCGTTTCCCGCACGCCGCGGAGGACCGCGCGCACGCCGCGACGGCCGCCCGCATGCTCGTCGAGGAGCTGCGGCGGCTCGGCGTCGGTCCGGCCGAGCTCTCCTACGACGGCACCATGAGCGGTCGCGGACAGGGCTTCCACCTCGACCTGCCGGACCTGGGCATCCCGCGCGTCCACCACCCCGCCGCCTGAACACCGGTGCGCGGGAAGGCCGTTGCCTGGGACGCCCGTTGCCGGAATCATTGACAGCGGCGTGCCCCGCTGTCACCGTCTCGACTGACGGCGGCAGTCGCGGACCGACGCCCCACCGGTCCGCCGTACGCACTCCCCACCACCCCCACAGCTCCCTCCCCCACCGTTCGGCCGCCGCAGATTGGGAGCGCTCCCACAGAAGGGCCGCACTCATGCTGAGAAGCACGACCAGCACGGGACGCCTGATGCGTACGCTCGTCGCGTCGGCGTTCGCCTGCCTCCTGCTCCCCCTCGGCGCAGGCCACCCGGCCACCGCAGCACCGGCCACCGCGCCGGCCGACCCGATCGGCATGACCAGCGGGTTCTACACGGACCCGAACTCGACGCCCGCCGTCTGGGCCGCCGCGAATCCCGGTGACGGCCGGGCCGCCGCCATCCGGGACAACATCGCCTCGCGGTCGATGGCCCGCTGGTTCGGGGCCTGGAGCGGCGACATCGGGGCGGCGGTCGGCTCCTACGTGGGCGCGGCCGACGCCGCCGACAAGCTGCCCGTCCTGATCGCGTACAACATCCCCGGCCGCGATGCCTGCGGCGGCCACTCCGGCGGCGGCGCGGGCACCCCGAGCGCGTACCGCACCTGGATCTCCGCGTTCGCCTCGGCCATCGGCTCACGGCCCGCGCTGGTCGTCATCGAGCCGGACTCCCTGGGCGACTTCAGCTGCCTGAGCCAGGCCCGGATCGACGAGCGCAACGGGATGCTCCGGGACGCGCTCGACCGGTTCAGCGCGCACGCGCCCAACACCTGGACCTACCTGGACGCCGGAAACCCGGCCTGGATCGGCGCGGCCACCATGGCGCAGCACCTGGAGGGCGCGGGCGCCCGGCAGGCGCACGGCTTCACGCTGAACATCTCGAACTACTACGGCACCGGCGAGAACTCCGCGTACGGCAACGCCATCAACGGCTCCCTGTCCGCGTCCTACGGCTACACGAAGCCGTACGTCATCGACACCAGCCGCAACGGCAACGGCTCCAACGGCGAGTGGTGCAACCCCGGTGGACGCAGGACGGGGGCGGTCAGCCAGACGGGCGGCGGGGCCGAGATGCTGCTCTGGCTGAAGACCCCGGGCGAGTCGGACGGCGACTGCGGGGTCGGGGCCGGCTCCGTGGCCGGGCAGTTCCTGCCGGAGGTCGCGTACAAGATGATCTACGGGTACTGAACCTCCCGCGCACATCCCACCTGGCCGTCCGTCCTCGTCAGACGGGCGGCCAGGCGCGCAGAGCGGCGTCGGTCATCGCCTGGAGTTCGTCGCGGCAGACTCCGCTCGCGGCCTGCACGGCGATCCCGAAGGCCAGGGTCGTCACGTAGCGGGCCAGCACCCCCGGGTCGACGTCCGGCGGCAGATCGCCCTCGTCGACGGCCCGCCGGAACCGCTCCTGGACCCGGCTGCAGCTGTCGTTCCGCCAGTCGGCGAGCAGCTCGCGGACCTCGCGCCCGGAGTCGCTCGCGACCAGCGCGCCCTGCACGCCCATACACCCCTGCGGACCGGACGGGCGGGTGGTGGTCCGCAGGGTGCCGGCCAGGATCTCGGTGGCGACGCCGAGGGCGGTCGGCTCTTCCAGGGCCCGGACCAGGTAGTCGCTCGGGCCCGTGGCATAGCGCTCCATGGCCTTGCGGAACAGCTCCTGCTTGTTGCCGAAGGCCGCGTACATGCTGGTGGTGGAGATGCCCATCGCGTCCGTCAGCGCGGTCAGGCTGGCGCCCTCGTAACCGTGCTCCCAGAACACCAGCATCGCGCGCTCCAGCGCCGCGTCGGCGTCGAACCCCCTCGGCCGGCCACTCGGGCCCTTCTTCCTCGTCTCCACGCCCTCATCCTACGCCTTCTGTAGTGATCGATGCGGAAGTGCTACGGTGAAGTTCTGCATCGATCACTACAGAACCTGGGGCACGCCATGACCGTCACCCTGATCACCGGCGCGAACAAGGGCATCGGCTACGAAACCGCCAAGCAGCTCGTCACGTTGGGCCACACCGTCTACATCGGTGCCCGTGACGTCGAGCGCGGCGAGAAGGCGGCCGCCGAACTCGGCGCGCGGTTCGTCCAGCTCGACGTGACCGACGATGCGTCGGTGAAGAGCGCGCTGGCGGCGATCGGCGCGGCCGAGAGCCGGCTCGACGTCCTGGTCAACAACGCGGGCCTTCTGGGACAAGGCGACGTCGACGGCCCCAAGGCCCTGCGGGTCTTCGACACCAACGCGGTGGGGATCGTCCGCGTCACGGAGGCGGCGCTCCCCCTGCTGCGCGAGTCCTCGAACGCCACGGTCGTCAACGTCTCCAGCAGCGCGGGGTCGTTCTGGGCGGTGAACAACCCCGACCGGGTGGAGTCCACGCTGCCGCTGGCGCTCTACTCCGCCTCGAAGGCGGCGGCCACCATGCTCACGGTCCAGTACGCCAAGTCCGAGCCGGACATCAGGTTCAACGCGGTCGAGCCGGGCCCGACCGCCACCGACATGACCGCGGAGTTCGGCATCGGACGCTCCCCCGAGGAGAGCGCCCGGGTCGTCGTACGCTTCGCGACCCTCGACGGGGACGGCCCGACGGGAACCCTCCAGGACGAGAGCGGGGCGCTGCCCTGGTAGGCGACCGCCCGGGTCCCGCCCCGGGAGGCGGCGATCAGGCTCCGGAGCCGGCGATGGCGGTGACGCGGATCTCCACGCGCATGGCGGCGAGGCCGAGGACCGTGACGCCGGTCTCGGTCCAGATCGGCGCACGGCCGCCGAGGCGGCGGCGGAACTGCTCGGCCATGACCCGGTTGTGGTCCTCGCCGATGACGTCGTCCCCCGGTGCGACCTTGTGGTACGAGTTCACGTGGATGACGTCCTTCCAGGTCGCGCCGACCGTGGCGAGCGTGCGCTCCACGTTGTCGAAGGCCTGGACGATCTCGTCCTCCAGCGAGTCGGGGATGACCAGGTCGTCGTCGACTCCGGCCTGGCCGGAGATCTCGACCCGGTCCCCGACGCGGACGGCGCCGCTGTAGCCGAGGGCTTCGTGAAGCTTCTCGCCGTAGCCCGGAACGATGCCGAAGGTGACGGTGCTCATGATGCTTCCTCTTCCCGCACCCCAGGGGGTGCGTTTCCGCTTCTATGACTTCACGCGTAAAGTGATAGTAGCAAGCGATGACTTCAAGCGCAAAGTCATCGCGGATCGCGTCGAAGGGACAGAGAGACCGATGAGCAGCACGGAAAGGCCCGCGGGCGACCCGGACGAGCACGAGGACGGGCACACGGACGGGCCCGCGGACGGCGACCGGCCGCGCTGGCTCGACGAACAGGAGAAGGCGGCGTGGACGGGGCTGATCTCCCTGCTCCTGCTGCTGCCCGGCAAGCTGGAGTCGCCGCTGCGGCAGGAGCACGGCCTCACCCTGTTCGAGTACCTCGTGCTCAGCCATCTCTCCGAGGCGCCTGGGCGCAAACTGCGGATGGGCGAGCTCGCCTTCCTCGCCAGCGGGTCGCTCTCCCGGCTGTCCAACGTCATCAAGCGGTGCGAACAGCGCGGTTGGGTCGTCCGGACCCCCGACCCGGCCGACGGGCGTTACACCCTCGCCGAACTCACCGACGCGGGCTTCGGCCTCGTGCGCCAGGCGGCCCCCACCCACCTGCGCACCGTGCGCGGCACCGTCCTCGACTCCCTCAACACGGCCGACCAGAAGGCCCTCGTCCGCATCGCGGAGAAGATGAGGATCGTCCCCGACGACTTCGGCTGACCGCCGTCACCGCCCGTGGCCGCAGTGAGCGGGAGGGTTGCGGGTGTTGGCGATCACGTCGTCGAGCCGCTCGCGCGCCGCGGTCAGGTCGGCGATCCGGTCGGTGATCCGGGCCCGCTCGGCCTCCAGGTGCTCCAGGAGCCCCGGGGCCGCCGTGCCGGAATCCACGCAGGGCAGCACCTGCCGGACGGACCTGCTCGGCAGGCCCGCGGCGAAGAGCTGCTGGATCAGCCTGACCCGGCCGACCGCGGTGTCGGGGTACCGACGCTGGCCCCCGGCGCTGCGGCCGGCCCCCAGCAGCCCCTGCTGCTCGTAGTACCGCAGGGCCCGGACACTGACCCCGGCCTGCTCCGCGACCTCTCCGATCCGCACCGGTCCTCCGCTCCCGGGCGACCCGCCCGACTTGCACCTGACATTGACGTCAGGTTTTAGCGTAGTCGGGTCGAGGCTCACCGAGCAGACCGATCAGGTAAGGCAGGACATCATGCGCGCAGCCCGCTATCACGAGTACGGCGGTCTCGAGACCCTGGTGATCGAGGAGGTGCCGGAGCCGCGCCCCGGCCCCGCCGAGATCCGCGTCCGGGCGTCGGCGGCCGGAGTCAACCCCGTCGACTGGAAGGTGCGCAGCGGCGCGGCGCGGGACTTCCTCCCCGTGGAACTGCCCGCGATCCCCGGACGCGATGCCGTCGGCGTGGTGGACGAGATCGGCGCCGAGGTGCGGGGTGTACGGATCGGGGACCGGGTCTTCGGTCTCGGCGGTGTCACCGGCGCGACGGCGGAGCTGGTCGTGCTCTCCGCCTGGGCCCCGGCGCCGGACGCGTGGAGTGACGAGGAGGCCGCCGGAGCCGGTCTGGCCGCCGCGACGGCGTTGGCCGGTCTTGAGGTGTTCGGCCCGCTCAAGGGCCGCACGCTGCTGGTGGAGGGCGCGGCGGGCGGCGTGGGCAGCGCCGCGGTGGCCATCGCCGTCGCGCAGGGGGCCACGGTCATCGGCACGGCGGGCGAGCACAACCACGCGTTTCTGCGTTCTCTCGGAACCGTGGCCACGACCTACGGCGCCGGGCTGGCGGACCGGGTCGCCGCCCTCGCCCCGGACGGTGTCGACTTCGTGCTGGACACCGCGGCCTCCGGGTCCTTGGCCGACCTCGTGGCGATCGTGGGCGATCCGACCCGGGTGTCGACCGTCGCCGACCACGCCCGCGGGCCCCTCCTGGGGACGCACGTGGCCAACGCCCGCAACGATTCCGCCCTGCTGGCGGCGGCCGGGGAGCTGGGCCGGCAGGGCGGCTACACCCCGCGGATCGAGGCGTCCTATCCGCTCGACCGGATCGCGGAGGCCCACGCCCACTCCGAGCGCGGGCACGTGAGGGGAAAGATCGTGGTCACCATCTGAGCGCCGGTGCCTCTCACCGCCCCCTGGCCCCGTCCGTGACCCGGTCGATGTCGTAGAGGTCCGCAACGCAGCCGCCGGGCCAGTACTGCTCCCCGCCCTTGCTGAACGGCTCCAGCATCTGGCTGATCACCAGGCGCTCGTACGGCAGGACCCGTTCCCCGGCCGCCGCGCCCTCGCGCAGTCGCCGGTCCTGGGCGTCCCACTTCTCGGCCCGGGCCCGCAGCGCGGTGTCCAGGTTGGTCAGCGCGATGGCCGGGCCGACGCAGACCAGGACGCAGAGCGCCGCGCACACGACCTTCGCCGGGGCGGTGCTGCGGGCGTACCGGCGCAGAGCCAGGCCCAGCAGGGCTCCGACGCCGACGAGGAGGAGCACGTACAGCAGGAGGTAGTCGTTCCACAGCCGGTTGGCGCTCGGGTCGCTCACCCGGTCGTTGAACACCGGGTAGGCGATGACCGTGCAGAGGCAGCCGGCGACCAGGAGTGTGACCACTGCGGCGGCGGTGAGCAGCGGCCAGTGCGCGGGCGGGCGGGGCGTCGTCCCGTCCGCCCTCCGGCACAGCAGCCCGAGCAGGACGCCCACTGCGACGCCGCCCACGTACTGCCAGGTGGTGACCACGGTGACGGTGATCTCGGCGAACGCGCGCAGCGAAGCGGCGAGGGAGTCGGGGTCGAGCAGGGAGGTCGTCTCCGCCCCGAAGCGGTCCCTGCGGGTCGTGGAGCCGGGCGAGGTGATGAGGACCAGGGCCCCGGCCGCCGTCCCGGCGATGCCCCCGGCGCACCACAAACGGACGAACCCCCGCTCGGCGGCGGGGACGACCCGGCGGGAGACGAGGAGCACGGCCAGCAGCACCATCGCCACGACGATCGCCGTCTCCTCTGACAGCGTGGCGAGGAAGGCCGCGGCGAGCACCGCGACGGCGAGCGCGAGTACCCGCCCCCGGTGGGTGCGGGCGAGCAGGAGCGGGATCAGGGCGGCGCAGGCCAGGACGGGCGGCAACGTGTGCGAGACGGACGCGGCGGGCCAGTAGAACGTCTTGTACGTGTTCGGCGTGACGAACAGGAACAGCGCGGTGGCCATGGCCGCGAGCAGGAGCGGCAGCCCGCGCGGGGTGCGCAGCCCGGCCCGGCGCAGCGCCAGGACGGCCACCGTCCACAGCACCGCGAGCACCAGGACCCCGCT
Organism: Streptomyces sp. man185; assembly: GCA_002551355.1. GTDB lineage: Bacteria > Actinomycetota > Actinomycetes > Streptomycetales > Streptomycetaceae > Streptomyces. The sequence continues at coordinate 55,492 of NTHE01000080.1, forward strand.
GATCACGGGGAACCACTGGTGGCCCGCGACCTGGAACTTCGCGTACGCGCCGACCAGAAGCGCGTTGGCGACCCGCCCGTTGTCGTCGAAGTAGAACTTCCCGACGAGGCCGCTGATGCCGTCGTCCCGTACGCGCGGCAGGAAGCACCAGTCGTCCGCGCCGGGCCTCACCCACCGCCCGAACCAGGACGCGGCGGCGAGCAGGGCGAGCGGCGGGAGCGCGAGGGCGGTCACCCACAGGGCCGTCCAGGGGCGGCCCGAGGGGTTACCGGCCCGGTCCGGTCCGGCCCGGCCCGGCGTCGTCGCGTCCTGCGGGTCCGCCGGGGCGGCGGTTACGGGAACGTCGTCGGGCATCGCGGGCCTCACCTGTCCTGGGACGAGCGGGTGGGCAGCGGTGCGGGCGCCGGGCGGCCGGGCAGCGGCTCGGCCGGACTCTTCGGTCCCCCCTCGCCCTCCGCCACGGCGGCCGCGGCCTTGGCCTGGCCCGAGGTGATCGCCCACCGCGCCAGCAGGAAGGAGATCGGCGTGACGATGACTCCGGCGGCCAGCGCGGCGAGGTTCTTGTCCATCCCGAGGCCGCTCACCGCTCCGTAGAGCAGCGCCCCCGACGCCACCAGGTTGACCAGGCTGGAGAGCGGATAGCGGACGAACGCGTGCCAGGTCGGCCGCGTCCGGCAGGTGACGTAGGAGTTGAGCAGGAAGGAGCACACGATGCTGACCGTGTAGCCGATGACGTGGGCGGCCAGGTAGGGGATCCAGCGGTTCAGCGAGGCGTAGATCCCGAGGTAGACGGCGGTGTTCACGCAGCCGATGAGAACGAAACTGCCGAACTGGCGGACGGTACGGGACCGGCCCGGGGCGGTGACGGAGCCCGGAGCGAAGGTGGCGGAGCCCGAGCCGTGGACGGTGGCGGCGGAGCGGGAGCCGTTGACGGCGGTGGCGGAACCCGGGCCGGCGGTGGCCGTCACGGCGCGTTCGGCCGGGCGGCCCGCGGTGAGCGCCGGGTCCTGGTCCCTGGTGAGCCGCACGCGCGGCGGCGGGCTGTCCGGCAGCGCCCGGCAGGTCGCGTCGGTCTCCCGCACCACGTAGGGCGGGCGGTGTTTCGCCTCGTGGTAGATGCGGCCCACGTACTCGCCGATGACCCCGAGCGTCACCAGCTGGATGCCGCTGAGGGCGACGACGGCGATGAGCAGAGTGGCGTAGCCGGGGGTGTCCACACCGTGCAGGACCACCCGCACGACGGTCCACAGGGCATAGGCCAGGGCCGAGACGAAGACCCAGAAGCCGGTGTAGATCGCGAGGCGGAGCGGCCGGTTGTTGAAGGAGAGCAGTCCGTCGATGCCGTAGTTCAGCAGCCGCTTGCTGCCCCACTTGGACCGGCCCGCCACCCGCTCGCTGTTGCGGTAGCGGAAGGTGACCGTGTCGAAGCCGATCCAGGAGAAGATCCCCTTGGAGAAGCGGTTGCTCTCGGGGAGGGACAGGACGCTCTTTACCGCCCGCCTCGACAGCAGCCGGAAGTCTCCCGAGCCGTCGATGAGCTCCACGTCCATGCAGCGGCGGACGAGCGCGTAGTAGGTGTGGCTGAGGGTGCTGCGGATCAGGCCTTCGCCCGCGCGGTCGCGGCGCGGGATGACCTGGTCGTAGCCGTGCCGGTGCAGTTCGAGCATGCGGGGGATCAGCTCGGGCGGGTGCTGGAGATCGGCGTCCATGATCACCACCGCGGCTCCCTGGGACATGCGGAGGCCGGCGAGCATGGCGGCTTCCTTGCCGAAGTTGCGGCTGAAGGCGGTGTAGTGGACGCGCGGGTCACGCGCGGCCATGGCGCTGAGCAGCAGGCGGGTGCGGTCCCGGCTGCCGTCGTCCACGTAACAGATCTCGAAGCTGTCCCCGAGGGAGCCCAGGATGCCGAGGAGGGCGGCGTGGAAGGACTCGATCACCTCGGCCTCGTCGAAACACGGCACGACGACCGACAGCTGAAGGCCAGTCACTCGCCACCTCCGGACTTCGGGCCTCTCAGGGACCGTGCCTGACCGGCGCGGTGCCGTCGGCCTCCGGCGCCGGGGCCCGGGGCGCGCCACGTCCGCCCCATCTGACGACGGGCGGCGGCCTCCGTCCCTCCGTACACGCGCGGGTGGACCGCTTTCCCGCGCCCTTTCATGCGAACAGCCGACGTGGGGCGGCGGAACGCCCCTGCGGACGGCGGGCGCGGTTCGGCGGAACGCCGGGTCGCGGGGGTGAAAAAGCGCACATAGCCTCGCAAAGGTGACGTCTCCTCGACTGCCACGGACCACCGGCCGACGCGCCGACCTGTCCGCCGTGCCGTTCGCCGCACTGTCCGCCGTGCTGCTCGCCGTGTGCTGGCTGGTGCTCCCGGCCGCCGGGACCGCCCGCGCCGACGACCCCGTCGAGCTGTCCCGGGACGGGCAGATCACCGACCGGGTCGGGGCGCTGGGCGACCGGGCGGGGCAGGTGGAGGACGCGCTCGACCGGTTGTACGACGAGCAGCGCGTCCAGCTCTTCGTGGTGTACGTACGCGACTTCTCCGGCCGGTCCGGACAGGCCTGGAGCGAGGAGACCGCCGACCGCAACGGCCTGGGCCAGGAGGACGTGCTCCTCTCCGTGGCCACCCACGACCGGCAGTACGCGTACTCCGTCGACGCGGACGCACGGCTCACCGATGCCCAGCTGCGGGACGTGGCGGGGACCGCGATCGAGCCCGCGCTGCGGGAGAACGACTGGGCGGGGGCCGCGATCGGCGCGGCCGACGGCTACGCCTCGGTCCTGGCCGGACGCCCCGTGACCGCCCCCGCGATCACCCCGGGGCCCGCCGACCCCGGAACGGGCGACTCCGGCTACACCGGCGCGCGCGACTTCATCCTGCCGGTGGCCGTCGTCGCCGGCGTCGGCGCGGTCGGCGTCTACGCGTACGCCCGGCGCAGACGGCGCACGACGACCCGCACCACCCCCGCGGCCACCGGCTGGGGGCGCACTGCGGGGGCGGGCGGTGCGCCGGAGCCGCCGACGCCGCTGCCGGAGCTGGACGCGGAGGCGAAGCAGGTGCTGGTGGACACCGACGACGCGGTGCGCACGAGCGAGGAGGAACTCGGCTTCGCCACCGCCCAGTTCGGCGAGGAGGCGGCGAAACCGTTCACGGAGGCGGTCGCGCGGGCGAAGGACGAGCTGACGCGGTCGTTCCGGTTGCGCCAGCAGCTCGACGACGCCTTCCCCGAGGACGACGCGACCCGCCGCCGGATGCTGGAGGAGATCCTGCGGCGGTGCGCGACCGCGAACGAGGGCCTCGACACCGTCTCCGAGGACTTCGACCGGCTGCGCGCCCTGGAACGTACCGCTCCCGAGGCCCTGGCCACCGTGGACGCCACGCACCGCGACCTCACCGGTCGGGTCGCGGCGGCCGAGTCGGGCGTCGCCGCGCTGCGCGAGCGGTACGGCGAGGGCGCCGCCGCACCCGTGTCGGCCGATGTCGAGGAGGCGAAGGACCGGCTCGTCTTCGCGGGCTCGGCCGTGGACCAGGCCCGTACGGCGGTCGAGGGCGGCGAGAACTCCCGGGCCGCGGTGTACATCCGGGGAGCCGAGGGTGCGGTGGGCCAGGCGGCCACGCTGCTGGACTCGGTGGAGCGGCGGGCGGCGGAGCTGGGCGAGGCGGCGCAGAAGCTGCCCGCCGCGCTCACCGAGACGGATACGGACCTCGCGGATGCGGGCGGGCTGCTCGAAGGGACCGCCGAGGGCGCGTCGACCGCCGATCTGCGCGGCCGGATCGCCCGCGCCGAGGCCGTGCTCACGGACGTCCGGGGCGCGATGGGCGCGGGACCGTACGACCCGATCGACGCGCTGCGCCGGGTGGAGGAGGCGGACGCGGCCCTGGACGAGGCGCTGGCGGGGGCCCGGGACCAGGAGCGCGGCGAGGCGAAGGCCCGGTCCCTCCTCGATCAGGCGATGCTCACCGCCCGGTCCGCGATCGGGGCGGCGGCCGACTACATCACGACCAACCGGGGCGCGGTCGGCAGCCAGGCCCGTACCCGGCTGGCCGAGGCGCAGCGCCGGTGGGAGCGGGCCCGGGCGCTGTCGGCCACCGACGCGCAGGGGGCGCTGGCCGAGGCGCGGCAGGCGGACGCGCTGGCCGGGCAGGCGACGGCCCTGGCCGAGCACGACGTCCGCGGCTTCCGCTCCCCGCAGGGCCCCGGCGGGATGGGCGGCGGGGGCGGCGGCATGGGCGGGGCGGTGCTCGGCGGCATCATCCTCGGCGGGCTGTTCGGGGGCGGCGGCCGGGGCGGGGGTTACGGG